>CALGNK010000057.1 GCA_937958695.1 uncultured bacterium | reverse complement strand
GTTCTACTTCTTCCTCAGGAGTAAGTAGCGGAATTTTACCTATTTCTCTAAGATAGAGCCTTACTGCATCATCTAGTGGTACTGCTTCCTCTACCTCTAACTCCTCTTCTAACTTCTCAACTTCTACGGGTAGTTTCTTTAGTTCTTCACCATCTTCTATCTCTATACCTAGATTTAAGAGAATTTTATAAAGATAATCCAGATGGTCAATATCTAACTCTTCCCCAGGAATAGCTTTTAATATATCCTCATGGGTAACAAATCCCTGATTTCTACCCTTATCTACAAGATATTCTATATTAGAATCAAACTCTTCTCCTATATGTTCCTCTTTTTCTCTAATTTTCTCATCCATTTACAGACATTCTCCTTTCCCCTATACTAAAAATCTCTCTAGTCAAATTTTGAATTTTAGTAGCAAGCTCCTTAGCCTTCTCAACCTCACCGCTTTTCTCTGCCAACTCTAACTCTCTTATTAGTTCTTCCCTCTTCTTTTGCAATATTATACCATTTAACCTATTTATAGTTTCATTTAAGTTATTTTCAGACAGTTCTATCTGCTCAGAGATGTTTATCTTAGCTATTACGCTTGAAAGATTATCATCTTGTACTTCGAATCCCCCCTCTTCAAAATTCCACTGTAATAGACGTTCATATATCTCTCTGTATTCCTTTATAGTGAATATATCTGGTTGAAAAATCTCCTTTATTATGTTAAGAAACTTAATATCATTAAGAGCAAAAAACAACAGCTGTCTCTCTAATTTCTCTCTCAATACATCCATATCTTCTCTCTGCATCCAGCTTAAAGCAGAGATAGAAGTAACCTCAAATTCTTTCTTTCTTGAAGTATAGAAAAGGTCAAATTCTCTGTACAATAACTCTGGAGGAATCTTTCCAAGAGTAGCTACCTTATCCAAATATGCCCTCTGAACAGATACCCTAGGTTCACTTCTCAAAAGAGGAAAAAATTCCTGAAAGAACTGAATCCTTCCCTCTAAAGATGTAATATCATACCTATTTATTAATAGTTCTAGCATATAATCCAAAAATGACTTGGCTCTATTTATAATATCTAAAAAGACTATAGGACCCTCGTTACGTATAAACTCATCAGGGTCTTTAAAAACAGTCCAACGCGCTATTCTGACATTACAACCCACTTCCCTTAAGACATTGGCACCCCTGATTACAGCTAAATCGCCTGCAGTATCTGTATCAAAGGCAATAACTATATCCTTTGCTATTCTCTTCAGGGCTAAGCCTTGTTCACGAGTAAATGAAGTTCCCATTGAAGCCACCACATTCTTTATACCAGCCTGATATAAGGATATACAATCCATATATCCTTCAACTACAATTGCCTGGTCCTTTTTCATTATTTCATCTCTGGTCTGATAAAGGCCATAAAGAATGTGTCCTTTTCTAAATACAGGAGTCTCTGGGGTATTTACATATTTAGGTAATGAGTCATCTAAAACTCTACCACCAAAACCTACCGTGTGACCTGTTATATCAATGATAGGAAATATTATACGATCTCTAAATCTATCGTAGGACTTACCTGTCTCTTTATCATTTATTATAAGTCCTAATATTTCCTGTGTCTCTAAATTTACACCCTTTTTCTCCAAAAATTTTTGCAGTGAATTCCAACTAGCCATAGCGTAACCGAGCTTAAAGGTATCGATAGTTTCCTTCTTTATACCTCTCTTAGCCAGATATTCTCTAGGAATTTTACCATACTGTGTTTCTGTAAGTATATAGTTAAAATATTTTGTGACAAGATCATTTATCTTGTATAGTTCTCTAATTCCTCCAGAACTTTCATCATTAGTATCATCCACCTCTATCCCAACACGCCTACCGAGTTGAGCAAGTGCCTCTCTATAGGAGAGATGTTCAATCTTCATCAGAAACTTTATTACATCCCCACCTTCTTTACAGCCAAAACAGTAAAATAACTGTTTCTCTGGACTTACCGTAAAAGAAGGATTATGGTCATTATGAAATGGACAAAGCCCTATGTAATTCTTCCCAGATCTCGTTAGCCTGACATAAGAAGAGATAAAATCTACTATATCAATCCTTTCTTTTATCCTCTGAGAAATACTCATAATAATATTATATCACGGAGGGATTACCTCTTCGATATAATACCAATCCGAGGAGAATTTCTTATAACAACCTCTACAATATTTCCCTCTTTAGCTATCTCTGACTCTACATATCCCATACCAATTCCAACATCAAATTTAGGGGAATAACCACCAGAGGTAACCCTACCAGCCTTCATTCCATTATATCTAATGTCATCTCCTTTTCTGGGAATCACTTTGTCCTGCATTCTAAACCAAACTAATCTCTCTTTGGTTCCATTTATAACAAGCTCTCTAATTCTTTCAGAACCTATAAAATTTCTATTATCTAATTTTACAAATCTCTCAAGCCCTGAAGTTATCGGATCTATATCCTCACTCAATTCATTACCATATAAACAATATCCCGCTTCAAGTCTAAGTATATCTCTAGCACCTAAACCACAAGGAACTCCACCTAGAGATATAGCCTTCTCCCATAAAGAAAAGATCATATTAGATGAGGTAAATATTTCGAACCCATCCTCGCCAGTATATCCTGTTCTAGAAATGATAAGATTGTCTAGCCCAAATATATAAAATCTCTTTAGTTTACTCAATTCGACATCAAATATCCTCTCTGCCAAACCCTCAGCTTTTGGACCCTGGATGGCTATAGAACTTGTAGATTCTGTAATATCTTCTATAGTCTCATTTTTACTGTATAACTTTAGCCAATTTAAGACTTTATAACGATTACACGCATTGGCTATAAGTAAAAATCTAGTATTATCCAGGTTCATAAGAATGGTATCATCTATTATTCCTCCTCTTTCATTACAAAGAAGGGTGTATTGAGCCTTCCCAACACCAAGTTTCCGAGGATCGTTAGTAAAAAGTATATCTAAAAAATCCAAAGAAGGAGAATTTATCAAAAATCGAGCCATATGAGATACATCAAATACACCCACATTACTCCTAGTAGCTTTGGCTTCTTCTATTATGCTGGTATAGTAAAGCGGCATCTGCCAACCAGAAAAATCTACAAATTTTGCACCCAAAGTCTTATGTGATTCATAGAGGGTAGTATATTTCATTTTACCAAATACCTCCTCGTACTGTTTCTATGAGTTGCAATATAAAGAATAAAAATCTTTCACCTATAGAACCTTTCTCCCTTATTACGCTGTATTTAGAACCATCAGAAAGCACTATAACAGTCCCATCTCTATCAGTTCTATAAATTTTTATATTATTCTTCTTTAGAAGCTCTATAACTTCTCTATGGGGATGTCCATAAGGATTATTTTCCCCAACTGATATAACAGCTGTTTCTGGCGATACTATATCTATTAGTCTTTGGTTAGTCCCTGTATTAGAGCCATGATGAGAAATCTTTATTACATTACTTTTAAGATTATCTTTACTGGTGTCTATAAGAAAGGACTGCTCCTCTAACTCTGCGTCCCCTAAAAATAACATTCCAAAATCTTTATAGGATAACTTACTGACCACAGAACCGTTATTTATACTTTTGATATTGCTAGGTAGAGGGAAGATATAAAGTATTGCTGATTGCAGATGAATAGTCTGACCTCTAGGCCTCATATACTTGAGACCTTTTTCTTCAACTAGATCTAAAAGAGTCTTATATATCTTGGAAGTATGATGGATACCAGGGTCTAGATAGTACTCTGGATTATATCTTCTAATTACCTCAACCATACCATCTATATGGTCACTATGAGGATGAGTAGCTATTACTAGATTTAATTTCTTTACTCCGAAAGAATTAATCTTACTTGAAGAAAGATTTCTATCTGGGCCAGCATCTATCAGAATATTTTTATCAAAAGCTTTTATAAGTATACTATCCCCCTGTCCCACATCAAGAACAAAAATTTTTACATCCGCATTAAATAATACACTTTTACTGAAGAGTAAATACCTAGTGTTAGGATCTGATATACCAATACCTACTAAGGAGATAAGTAATAAAATAATAAGAGTTAAAGAGACTTTAGTCTTTCTCAAAGCCAAATATCACCCTTTTCTTCTTTCTCTATGAGTCTATTAATCTTGTCCTTTATTTCTCTTTTGAGTCTCTCTGTTTCTTCCTTGTCTATTCTTAGTTCAATAATTAAGATATCTCCCTCTTTTGCCTCTTTTGGAAGAATAATCCTTGGAATATTAATAGTTATATCATTAACTAGTACAGCAATATCTCCTTCAAATCTATCTATAACAAATCTCATTTTTTAAGAGGACAGGGACCTTCTTCTGGACAAGGACCGCTAAAACAGAAAGGACCGGCTTTTTCAAATATGATAGGAGCGACCTTTTTAACCTCTTCAAGCATATGATTAGCCATCATCCTTATCTCCCACTGTGCTCTAAGACAGCATCTAAGATTAAAGAAGTGTAACAATTCCCTAGCATTCATAGTTACAATAATCTTTGTTGTAATTCCTTGAGGTAAAACATATCTAGCATCTTCCTCAGGTATACCTAACTCGATAAGCTTATCGTAAGTTGACTTAGCTAATTTATTTGCTTTAGATAACATCTCCAAAGCAGATTCATCTTTCATAATGGAAGGAGGAATCACAAAGTCAGTCTTAGACATATTTACATACCTTTGGCTTTGCTGTGAATAGCTAGCTATTCTATGTCTAACCAGCTGGTGAGATGTAACTCTTGAGATACCTTCTATACCGAAAGTAAAATTTGCATGTTCGAATGGAGATAAGTGACCAGACTTCCTAAGTCTATTCAATAACTCCCTAACCTTTTCATCGGTAAGCTTCTCGGCAAGTTCAGAAATACCTATTCTACTATAACATAGCCTTGCAGAAAGGGCCACTACTCTATCAGGCTCAGGTGTATAGGATAAAAGTCTTACATTCATATAGGGTATTATAACATAAAAATGGTGGGCGGTAGTGGAGTTGAACCACTGGCCTCTTCGGTGTCAACGAAGCGTTCTTCCGCTGAACTAACCGCCCACTTGTGGAGGGGACGCCCGGATTCGAACCGAGGAATAGCAGATTTGCAATCTGCCGCCTTAATCCGCTTGGCTACGTCCCCTTTAACTATAATTATACTAGCATAACATTCTCTAAAAAGCAATAGCAATCTGGCAAAACAAAAATTATCTAAGGTTCTATACTTTTACATGGAATATAAAGGTCTAAAATCACCTCCTCTTCACCCTTCTCTTGTGGCATAATGAAACGTTCATAGGTATAAACCTCTACCATATACCCTTCAGAGTCATCATATTCAAATCCCTTCTCTTTCATTCCGGAAACCATTAATGGTGTCCCTTCCATATATATCTCAGGCTCTTTTCCCTTAATCCAACCAATTGCCATTTTACAAGCAGGGAGGTCTCGAAAGTCAAAGCCTTCTGGCACAGGGGTATCCGGCTTCATAAACATCCCAACTATATAGGAAAATTCATTAGTATTAGGATCGTATTCTCCTTCCCAACCAATATAAGAAGAGTCTAAAATACAATCAGGCATAGACTCTAATATTTGAAACACTCTATCCTCAAAACACTTCATCCAAAATTGCGGGATCGGATTATATTCTCCAGCTACCTTCGTTCTTATCTCCTTACCAATAACTCTAGCAGGACCAAAATCGGTGAAGCTAAGATTAACTAGACTAGCCATAAAAATTACCTCCCTTAAAAATTAAGATAATTACAACTATAGAGTAACATATAAAAGGATGTCTGTCAAAAGAGACTATAGGTCACGGATTAACTATAACCTTTATGCATTTATCCTTATTCTTATCTGCAAATTCTAATGCATCTTGTGCCTCTTCAAGAAGAAAATGATGTGTAACAAGAGTCTTTAAGTCTATCTTTCCCTTAGCTACTAGTTCTATAGCTTTCTTATATACATTAGCATATCTGAATATACCTAAAAGGTCTAATTCCTTAGAGCTTATCTCATTTATGTTAATACCAATGTAATTCTCAGAGGCAAGGCCTATAAAAACTACTTTACCGCCTCTTTTTGCAAATTTTGTAGTTTGATTTATAACAGAAGAATTGCCAGAAGCCTCAAAAACTATATCTACTTCACCTCAATATAGTCTTCTATTTTCTCTAATTTGCTATTTATAACTAAGTCTACCCCAAGTTCTTTAGCCTCTGATAACCTAAAGTCATTTATATCAACAATAAATACTTGCTCTACTCCGTAAGCTTTAACCACAGACTCCTACAGATCTTATTCTTACTAAAACATCATCTTCCTTAGGCTTCGGTATCTCTCTTCTATAGGAATCTTCTTTACTTTTTCCAAAACCGCTACTCTCATATAGACTCATCTCTTTTCACGTAACATTATATATTCCCATAGGAGCTGGTTTCAAACTGTTTCTCTCCAACAAATAGTTGACATTGGCAAAAATATACTCTATAATTTCTTATGGTTAAGGATAATTACCTGTTAAATGGGTTCAAAATGGCTCGTGAATGGGTAATAAATGGATAGGGGTGAAGCCTTAAAGTGGGTTTCACCCCTTTAATTTAGGCATGAGATTTTTCTAAATATTCTCTCAATTCTGCTAAATCTACATATCTATCCGCTGCGTTTCTTAATTCTATAGCTATATGTCCCAAAGTAGATACTACAACTACCTCCTTTCCTATCATCCTAAGATATTCTACAACACTTTCAAAATCGCTATCCCCAGAAAAGAGATAAGCCTCATCATAATGATTAGAGGTAACTATAAGGTCCAATGTTATTTCTACATCCATATTACTCTTCTGCTTTTCCTCGCTATCTAAAGAAGATATAGTCTTTAAAGGTTTTTTCCTTACCGTATAACCTATTAAAGTTAAAGCTTTAAGAAAGTTTTCTTGATTCTGATCGGTAGTATCATAACCAGAGTAATAGAACGCATTATAAAAATTTTCATTCCCTTTAAAATAATTAAGAAGCTTCTCAAAATCTATATTCCACTTTAATTTTCTCTGTACAAAATACAGATTATTTCCATCTATAAACAATGCCCTTCTCCCCATAAATCTTATGTTAATTTCCTCCTTAAAATAATTTTTTCTAGTTCAATTTTACTCTTCTTGCCTACCCTTGACAATAGATAGGTAATTAATTAAAATTTAACCATCTAAGAATTAAACGAATACTACGGAGGATAAATAATGAGTATCATTACAGAAGTAAGAGGAAGAGAAATATTAGACTCAAGAGGAAATCCAACTGTTGAAGTTGAGGTTTATCTAGAAAGCGGACATATGGGTAGAGCTAGTGTCCCTTCTGGAGCTTCTACTGGGGTTCATGAGGCACTTGAATTAAGAGATGGAGATGCCAATAGATATCTAGGTAGGGGGGTAAGAAATGCGGTAAAGAATATAAATGAAGTCATAGCTCCTGAGCTAATAGGTAGAGATGCCTTAAATCAGAAAAATATCGATAGAATTCTTATTGAACTTGATGGGACCCCTAATAAGAGTAGGCTTGGGGCAAATGCTATACTAGGAGTATCTTTAGCGGTAGCTAAATCAGCAGCTAATTTCCTAGAGTTACCTCTATACAGATATATAGGTGGAATAAACGCATCTATACTTCCAGTTCCTCTAATGAATATAATAAATGGTGGAAAACATGCAGATAATCCTCTAGACTTTCAGGAATTTATGATAGTTCCTGCTGGAGCCTCTTCATTTAAAGAAGCGCTGAGAATGGGTGCAGAGACCTTTCATACACTAAGAAAAGTCTTACAGAGTAGAGGACTCAATACTAATGTTGGAGATGAAGGAGGATTTGCCCCAAATTTATCAACCAATGAGTCTGCAATAGAAGCTATACTCGAAGCAATAGAAAAGGCTGGATATAAAGCAGGGAAAGATGTCTTTGTAGCTTTAGACGTTGCTGCAAGTAATATCTATGAAGATGGTAAATATCATTTTGGTGGAAAAGATTATTCTGTAGAAGAACTTATCTCTTATTATGAGAACCTTATAGAGAAATATCCTATTATCTCTATAGAAGACGGTTTATCTGAAGATGACTGGGATGGATGGAAGCTTCTCACAGAAAGATTGGGTAATAAAGTTCAGCTAGTGGGAGATGACCTCTTTGTTACAAATGTAAAGCGCCTATCTAAAGGTATAGAAAATGGAGTAGCTAATTCTATCCTTATCAAAGTTAATCAGATAGGAACGCTAAGCGAAACCTTAGAGACGGTAGAGATGGCTAAAAAAGCTGGTTATACTAGTATAATCTCTCATCGTTCTGGGGAAACAGAAGATACCACTATAGCAGACTTAGCTGTAGCTGTTGGCTGTGGGCAAATAAAAACTGGAGCCCCATCCAGAACAGATAGAGTAGCAAAATACAACCAACTTTTAAGGATAGAAGAAGACTTAGGACCGATATCTAATTATTTAGGGATTAAGGCATTCCTTAGGAAGATATGAGAAAAACTAAAATAATAGCAACTATAGGTCCAGCTAGTGATTCTCCAGAGATTATTAAAAGTTTTATACAAGCAGGTGTAGAAGTATTTAGGCTGAATTTTTCACATGGTACTCAGGAGTATCATGCTAATGTCTTCAGTCTTATAAGAGAAATATCAAATTCCCTAAAGAAGCCAGTTGCCATTTTACAAGACCTACAAGGACCGAAACTTAGGATTGGAACGTTAACAGAAGAAAGCATAATACTTTCAAGAGGGGACGAAGTGCTATTGAAACTTACTGAAAGAAGTGATAACCCTAAAGTTATACCTATAAAAGAGAAGGAGCTTATAGACGCGCTTCGTCCCAACGCCTCTGTTATGTTGGCAGATGGTCTTATAGAGTTAAAGGTTATTGAGAATAGGGAAGATGGAGTACTTTGTAGAGTAGTAAATGGTGGAAAATTAGAGAGTAAAAAAGGGATAAACGTCCCTAACATTACTATTAATATTCCATCCGTAACATCAAAAGACATTGATGATATAATGTTTGGTATAAAGTTAGGAGTAGATTTTATAGCTGTTTCCTTTGTAAGAAAGGCAGCTGATGTACTGCACGTAAAGAATATACTAGAAGCATCAAGAGTAAATATTCCAGTCATAGCAAAGATAGAGAAGCATGAAGCAATAGAGAATATAGATGATATAGTTCTTGCTTCGGATGGAGTTATGGTAGCAAGGGGAGACCTAGGCGTAGAAATTCCTTTGGAGGAGGTTCCAATATTACAGAAAGTTATAATAGAAAAGTGCAATAGATTAGGTAAACCAGTAATTACCGCTACACAGATGTTAGACTCTATGATAAGAAATCCTAGACCAACAAGGGCAGAAGTTTCAGATGTAGCTAATGCAATCTTTGACGGGACAGACGCTATTATGCTTTCTGGAGAAACTGCAATAGGAGAATATCCTCTAGAAGCTGTTTTGACTATGGCGAAAATAGCAGAATATACTGAATCTAAACTGAAATATAGCGATATGCTTAGGAAAAGGTCTGAATTTTCAACAAATTCTCCTACAGATGCCATAGGTTACGCTACCTGTGAAATAGCACAAAGGCTTGGCGCCAAAGCCATAATAACCTCTACTCAATCTGGATATACTGCCCGTATGGTTGCTAAGTATAGGCCTGCTCAGCCAATTATTGCAGTCACCCCTGATGAAAGAGTTCAAAGAAGACTACTACTATTTTGGGGGATTAATCCGCTGACGACAAGGATATATAAGACTACGGATGAAATGATAGAAGCATCTGTTCAAGCCTCTTTAGAAGCAGGCTTTATAAGAAAAGGAGATACTGTTATCCTTACTGGAGGTATCCCAGTAGGGATAGGAGGAACAACAAACTTCCTTAAGGTGCATCAAGTTTGAATAAAGCATGTAAAATATTATTATCAGCATTTATAATCATTTATCTGATAATCTTATCAAGATCTACATTTATTGTTCTAAATAGTATAAATGAAAGTAAAGTAAAGATTTCTCAACTTAGGGAACAACTAAGTAGGCTAAGAGAGGAAAATAAAAATCTAGAGAAAGAAATCTATAGACTTAAATATGATGATAAATATATAGAAATATTAATAAGAGAGGAGTTAGGATGGACAAAACCTGGAGAGACTCTATGTATTCCAACACAAATCCATTAGATAATCAAGAGATAGTTGAAGGAAAGGTCAAAAAGATTACAAAGTTTGGAGCATTCTTAACACTTAATGATGGAAGAGAAGCTTTCTTACACATCTCAGAGATAGATTCTTCATATGTAAAAGATGTTGCTGATTTCCTTCATGAAGGAGACAAAGTAAAAGCAGTAGTAATAGGATATAATAAGAGAGGAGATTTAGAAGTCTCTATAAAAAGACTCAAATCTTTAGAGGAATTCGAATTTAAGCTATCACATTTTCTCAAAGAGAGTAACGAGAGACTAGGAGACCTTAAGAAAAGCCTAGAAGAAAAATGGAAAGGTAAACAGAAAAAGTGGTAGTAACTTTAACTAGCTAGACATCATAGCCTTTATCTGCAAAAATCTAATAAGGTCTGTTTTACTTATAATTCCAACAAGTCTGTCTTCATCTATAACTAGAAGTCTTCCAACTGAGCCTTTATTTATCTTCAAGAAAGCGTCAAATGCAGATTCGTCTGGGGTTATAGTAAGATCGGAAGACATCGGAATCATTATATCTCTAACCGTATAGTATTTCCATTCTTCCCTAGGAATTTTTCTTATATCATTTAACGTAACTATTCCAAGTATACTGTCTCCCCACATAACAGGAAAAGCCACATATCTATAAGATAAGAAATAATTTAGCATAAGATCCTCTATATTAATATTTGGCGGGACAGACTGAATCTCTTTACTCATAAGGTCCTTCACTCTAGCATCTGTAAAGGCTTCTCTTATGTCTACCTCTCTTTCCCCTGACATAGCACCTTGACTTAGGAACCAACCAATAAAGATGAACCAAAGACCAGTTATAAATTGGCCAAAGAGAAGTATATAGAAACCTAAAAACATTATCATAGTGGCGAATGTCATTCCAATCCCAGCCGATATCCTAGTAGCTCTTCTATAGTTCTTAAAGATCATCCAAAGTATGGCTCTTAAAACCCTCCCGCCATCTAGAGGGAAGGCAGGGATCAGATTAAATCCTGCTAAAATTAGATTTACACGATATAGATATAAAATGGCTCCACCAATAGGAGACAGAGGATTAAATGGAAATTTAGAAAATAGTAAAAATACTACTGCCAAAAAAGCGCTAGTAACTGGACCAACAATGGATATGAGTAATTCGTCCCTAGCTGACTTAGGCTCTCCCTCTATCTCTGCTATACCTCCAAACATAAAAAGAGTAATCCGCCTTATCTTTAGCCCTAACTTTATTGCGGTATAAGAATGCATAATCTCATGCATAGCAACGCAGACGAAAAATATAAGAGAAGCTATAGTACCAATAATCCAGTTTATGTATGGGGAAGTATATAATGTATAATTGGATAAATAAGTGGTAGCTAATGTGTTAGTTATGAGACCAAATACTATAATCCAAGTATAATGAATCTCTATAGGGATTCCTAGGATTCTACCTATCCGTAGACTCCCCACCATAAAAATAAAATCACCCCTTTCTAAAATAAAATAATCCCTAAGCCTATAATATCACTTCAACTGCTTAAAGTCTAGAGAAATCAGTAACTGTTCTTTATGTAGCCCCTATAGACTTCATATATTCGATATATCTTGGAAATGCCACCTCAGGCTCTGGTATCTCTGGATGCCACATCTTCTCCCATTCAAAGGAAAGATACCCCTGGTAATCTATTCCCTTAAGTAAATCTATAATATCCTTTATTGGTATATCTCCCTCCCCTGGCAGAACTAATTGCCAATCATCACCTACTCTCTTTGCATCTTTTATATGCGTATGTCTAAGATAAGTTCTTAGGTATTCTAAAGTATCCCTTGGGCTTTCTCCACTTTTATACGGATGCCATACATCCCAAAGAGCCTTTATATTTTTACTATCTGTTTTTCTTATGATATCAGATATCATTTTCCCTGTTGAAAAATAGTCGTGTGTCTCTAATACAACATCTACTCCAAGATCTCTTATCTTTTCTCCAACTCTATGTAGAACCTCAGGAATATAATTCATATACTCAGCCTTGTCAATCTCTCTAGGGACATCTCCTATGAAGCTTCTTACTATTGATGCATTCATTTCTTTAGCCAATTCACAATATCTTACAAGATTCTCCATATTCATTTCTCTCTCTTCCTTTAAAGGAGAAGCAAACCTAGTATATGCACTTATACAACATATCTCTATACCATTATCCTCAAAGATTCTTCTTATCTCACTCCTCTCTCTAGGAGAGACTTCAAGTGATATGTGTTGTCTCCCAGCGCCTCTTAGCTCTACTCCTTCGTAGCCATAGCGCCTAGCAGACTCTACTATCTTTTTTATATCCCAATTGGGACAGCCTAAAGTGCTAAAAGAAAGCTTCATCTTATCTCATCCCTTTCTCTAAAAGGAATAAATATTATATAAAATTTAACATCTCTACTAGAGGTAACTATATTCAAGAAATTGAAATCTCTTATTGAGCCATCATGAAATTCCAAGCCCTTTAACTCCCCTATTTCAACTATGGCATCTGTTGGTTCTTTTACATCTATAAATAGATTCCCATATTTACCCTTAACTATAAAAGTCTTGTCTCCTAATCTCTCTAGTAAACCATTAATCTGTATTCTAGATTCTATCTTACCAGCAGTCTTAAGTAAGATTTCATCCTCTAGAATGAGCCCCCCATCTCTTCTATCCTTTAAGAATTGCAACCTCCTAGTTATCTTTTCTACCTTTTCTAAAGCATACGCCTTAGTTAGATCAAGAGTTACAATATCTCTATCATTACCTGATTCAAAAGCAACAATATTGCCTTCAAAATCTTTTCCTATCCCTTCACTTTCACCGTCTATAAAGATTAAGCTATGTCCCTCTGCATTACAGAATGGATTCTTGTATCTTCCCTCTCTAAAATAATCTTTCGTATAAATCCCTGAACCTAAGTCATGTAAAAATGATTGGCCATAGACATGAAATATGAAATGACCAACATCTAACTGATTATGAGGTTCGCCATTATTACCAGCCTTCACAGCCAAAACTGGCCCAAGTTTATCCTCCCAATTTTTACGTGTTATAACCCAGTCTATACCACGAAAATGTATAAATGTACTCTTAGGAGGCTCTATTATCTTCTCTTCTTTTCTAAGGCATCTGAAATTCTCCAATTCTCTCATTTCTATCTGGGAAGCTAACCAGTTTAATTCCTTACTAACTTTGGTATACTTACTTAAAAGAATAACTAAATCTCTGTTTAACTTAGCTTCATAGGAACAGTCTCCAAAGTTAACAAAACCTTCTGGTGGTAAATAACAATAAATTGGGAATAATCCAGTAATTTGGAGTTTAGGATGTTCAAAGATATTTATCTTTCCATCTGTAATCCTATATAAACTATCAGCAAACCTAGATAGATGGGTTAATCCAAAGTTCCAATAACCTATACCCTCTACCCATCCGCCCTCACTGTCGAAATAATCCAGATATCTATTAAGTCTTTGTATAACATCAAACATTATCTTACTAAAATAAGGTTCCTCTGCTCTACCTGCTATAGCTGAGGCTCCTATTGCTCCACAACACACAGCACACCAATTAGACCAGTATGCATTTGCCCACCAATATCTATCTGGATTTTCATAGAATGGAACAAATATTCTTCTTTTTAGTTCATACCTTATCCTTTCTGCTATATTTCTATCAAGTTTATCACCTAAAAGATCAAGAATTTCGCCAAGTTGTTCTGCGGTCATAGAAGCAAATAGGTCTATGTAAGGCTCATTATAGTTTAACTCTTCAGGTAAGTGTGCAGGATAACACCAAGTTACCTCATTACATACATCCCAGATATAGTCTTGGAGTCTAAGAAGGAATTCTTCTCTATCAGTTAAAAAGGTTCCTATAGCCAAAAGATACATATTTGTCCTTTTTAGTCTATGAGGTGTCTCATAATGAGTTCTATTACCTGTAATATGGAATTCTCTAAAGTATGAATACTTAGCTTCAGGAATTGGGGTATTAATAAGTTTTTCGCAGAGTTTGATAATTTCATCACTAGGGATATCCTCCCTAATCTCTTCTCTTTTTAAAAGAATAGGCCTATTCAAAGATTCTCTAGAAAGATTCTCGTTAATATCCTCAAGTCTATTAACATTATGCATAATCCTTCACCTCCAAAAGTAACATACTCTTGACAAAGAGAAGTTTCTTTGTATAATAAATATCAGAAAGCTGCCGGAATGGCGGAATAGGTAGACGCTGCGGACTTAAAATCCGCTGAGCTTTCTAGCTCATGCCGGTTCGACCCCGGCTTCCGGCACCAAGTTATCATAAACTAGTTTTAGTCTAGGATTATCTGTAACTCCTGGAATTCTTCCCCTCTTAGCTACAGGTTTTCCTCTTACTACCTTTAAGTCCAGAGTCATATCTATGGGTGAAGCCCCAGAGATATAACTTCCAACCCCAAATACATCTGCCCCAGCTTCAGAAAGGATTCTTATTCTAGCAGGATTCAAACCACCAGAGACAAATATCTTTACATAATCAAAACCTTCTTGGTTAAGTCTAAGTCTTACCTCTCTAACTAGTTCTGGGGTTACCCCTCCCCTTTCTCCTGGAGTATCAAGTCTTATTCCATATAAGGACCTTCCAAATTCCCTTGCTACTCTTATGGCTTCTTCTGCTTCATCCTTAAAGGTATCAACCAGAACAACTAAAGGGATATCTGGATGAACCTTGTGAAAAACCCTAGCTGATTCGACAGTATCACCAATAATTAATATCAACGCATGAGGCATAGTTCCAGATGGAATTATACCTACCAATTCCGCTCCAAGTATAGAACTCACTCCGTCAACTCCACCTATTATAGCGGACCTATCCATTACAGAAGCCACTGCAGGATGCACATGTCTAGCACCAAAAGATAGAATAGGTTTCCCATTACTAGCTTCTTTACACTCCCTAGCTGCAGTTACCCATCCTGTCGAAGATGCCAAAATTCCAAGTATGGCAGTTTCATATATACCAAATTCTCCATAGGGGCCCTCAATACGCATTATTACCTCTTTTTCTTCTATATGCTCTCCCTCTTCTAGAGAGTAGATTCTAACTTTTTTGCCTTCTAAAAGATTTAATACCTCTTTAACCCCACCTAGATATCCACTCTTCCTTGGAAAGATCTCTCCAACCACAGGAGTACTAAGTGCCCCTACGGAATTCAGAACCTTATATGTTCTCTCAAAATATATATCTGCAGTCTTTCCACTTATAATCTCTTCTTCAGAAGCAGAAAATAGCCTTCTCATTTATGATATTCCTCCAAAACCTTGGATATTAAAGTTACACCTCTTTTTACCCCTTCTTGTACAGCCTTACTAGATATTGTAGCCCCAGTTATAAATCTTACCGTATTTATATCACCAATTGATTTATTTATGTATTGCTCTAAATAATTACCTTTAGTAACCTTTTCTCCTAATCCTGGAGTTTCATTATGGGACAATACCCTTACACCTGTTATTCTTTTGTTCTTATCTATCCCTAAAATTAAATCTATATTCCCACCATAACCCTTCATAGTAATCTTTGCGGTTCCACCAATTATTTCTCCATTACTTAATCCTAGATATACTGTATAGCTATCAATAGTGACCTCTCTAAACTCCATAGCCTGCGGTAATACTTCTTTTCGTAATAAAACTTGGGCTTTTATCTGTTGCTCTTTTATAATCGGAGTAGTAAGCTGATAAAAATATCCCAAAGTACCAGCAGACAACGCACATATAAAAGCTAATAAAAGTGCTCTTTTAATATGCTCTTTCATTATCTCCTCCTTTTACCACCCATAGTAATATGGCCGATATCTTCGTCTATATCTAATACCTACTATAAAACCAGTCACAAATCCACCTATATGTGCCCACCACGCAACTCCACCAGTAGTTGCATATGTTCTTACTGCTAAGCTAGCAATACCATTTAGGGTCTGAGAGATAAACCAAAATCCCAAGAAGAGAAACGCTGGAATAGCAGCTATATGGAGGAAAAAGCCAAATGGAAGTAAAGTCATAATTCTAGATTCAGGGAATATTATAAAATAAGCTCCTAATACACCTGAGACTGCCCCGCTAGCTCCTATTGTAGGGATAGGAGAAGATAAATTTGTTAAAATATGCGCAAAACTCGAAGTAATACCACAGAAGAGATAAAAGACTAGATATGTAAAGTGACCCATTCTGTCTTCCACGTTATCTCCAAATATCCAAAGATATAACATATTACTAAGTATATGATACCATCCACCATGTAAGAATATGGCTGTAAAGAAAGGGATAAAAACATCTTTAATAGGTACAGAACCTAAATTAACAATATCCTGAATAAATCTTGCTGGAATTATACCGTACTGAAATATAAATCTCTCCAATCCTTCTCCAAGAGAAAGCTCATAGAAGAAGGCTATAAAGTTAGCTATTATAAGTAACACATTAACTATAGGAAATCTCCTTGAGGGTATACTATCCCTTATTGGAATCATCTTCGATGCCACCTCCCTCTTCAATTTCTCTCCTTACCAACAAGGCTATCGCTATCTCTAATGAATTTCTGGGGATCCATATCTCTACAGGACCACCCATGCCCATAACTGGTCCATCGCCATAAGGAACAGTAGAAGACTTTAAAAAGACGTATATACCATTACTTTCTAAATAACTCTTTATTATCTCTGCTTCTGCTTTATTAGGAGCCCTTTTCAGTAGCATTAAATCTTCCATCTAATATCTCCAAAATCTTCTCTATAGCTAGATTTATCAGTCTATTCAAAGATGAAACTGTCTCCTCAACCAAGAAAAATCTAGGATGAGAGACAGGAATCAATACCTTTATAGCCTTACTTGTAGCCACAGCTTCTGCTATCCCAACAGTAATTTCACCCATCATGCTGTTAGGTACAACTATTCCCCAAGGTCCTACAATAATATCCGCATCTAAAGAACATATCTTTATAGCATTCTCACCAGTAGCACCCTTATTAGCCCCTGCCTTTAACATATTTCCAGTAGCAAAAGAATTAGTTCCCACAGCTATTATTTCTATATTTGATATCCCTTTCAACCTAGATATAATTTCGGCTCCTAAACCTCCACCTAAGCCATCTATAACAAGTATCTGTTTCATATCCTACAGTGAAACATTCATTCCAACTTGGAATATGATTCCTCCGTGGTAAGTTGCTGTGATATTCAAAAGCGATAGTAAATTTATATTGAGGGCAAGACCAGCCTGCTCAGATTTATAAAAACCTATCAAGTCTATATTATCAGTAAGCTTGAATTCTAAGGCTCCAAACATACCTTCATATATCCCGCTCCCTATACCCAAATGGCCCTTCAAGTTTCCTAATCCTTTGGAAAGTGCAACATAGAAGGATGTTCCTCCCATAGAATCATTTACATCAAAGAGACCCCCTATAGATACACTAGGCAGAAGGGGTTTTTCTTCTATAATGTTCCACTTTGCATGAAACATAGGGACTAAATCAGTTGAAGAAGAAAGAGAAAGTCCAGTTACTCCTACCTCTATGCCAATACCAAGGCCTAAAGTAATGGGAACTCTTATTAAGGTATCCTCTCCATAAAAACCAATATTAGGACCTACTGCCACACCAAAATTCAACACATAAGCCGTTGGTACTTCTGAGATTCCAGTTGGTCCCCAGTTAGACAAAGTACTGGCATTTGCCAAACTACTAAAAGACATCAAAATCACAAGTGTAATTAAAAATACCTTTATCCTCATACCTTTACCTCCATTCTTTTTGCCCTTAACCATAGGGCATATTCTATTCTTAACTTTTGTATCTCACAACCAACTTCATAAGGCTCCATAATATCACTATTTATATTAAAATTGTTGGCTAGACAACCTCCACCACAGAGATATCTAGCCCAGCAATCTCTACACGCAGGCTTACTATCTATCATATTTAGAATTCTAAATCTATCTCTTAATTCTTCACTAAGGTTTCCTTCGTAAATATTACCCATCTTAAATTGTTTATGTCCAACAAATTGATGACAAGGATATATTTCACCAGTAGGAGTTATTGCCATATACTCTACCCCAGCACCACAACCTCTAGCTAATCTCGGTATACAAGCCCCTTCTTCTAAGGGCAACTCAAAATGAAAGAATTTTATATCACCCTTCAAACATTCTTCAGCTATTTTTCTATATTCTTCCCTCAAAATAGGGATATGCTCCTTCTTTATTGAGAGACTTTTATCATTTGTCACTACAGGTTCAAGAGATATATATCTAAATCCTAGGTCAACTAACTCTTTAAATGTCTCAGAAAATTTTATCGTCTCCGCAGTATAAGTACCCCTTATATAGTATCCTCCATATTCTCTTCTTCTGGCTAGCTCTAAAGCATTAGGCAATATGTACTTAAAAGAATCTTCCCCACCGATTAAATGTCTATGCTTGTTATGTATCTTTTCCCCTCCATCAATACTTAAAACTATACTTATATCTAGCTCATCTAAAAGGTCTAAAACCTTCTCTGTCAAAAGGACGCCATTTGTAGTAAGCGTTATCCTCAGATTTTTACCAGATTCAATAGCCTTCTTCTTACCATATATGCTTGCTTCTCTAATAATTTCTAAGTTTAATAATGGCTCTCCACCAAAGAAGTCTATCTCTATATTCTTTGTATCCTTCGAAGCGTAAATCAAAAAATCTATTGCCTTATATACTGTTTCTAAATCCATCAAAGCCTTATCAGAGATAAAATTATGGCTTGTAAAGCAATAATCACAAGACATATTACAGGAATGAGAAACATTCAAACAGAGAGACTTTAAGGTCAAGTCACCATAACTTTGAATGTCAAAGTTTCCATAAGAAGATAGTACTTCTTCTATTTCTCTGTAGACCTCTTGAGAGATGCGAAAATCCTTTTTACCTTTGAGAAGGGACTCAACAGCCTTAGTTCCCTCTTCATCCAATTGATAAAGGGAACCAAGACTGTTAAACAAAAAATACTCTCCTTCAATAGAGAAAAGATGCCAATCTCTCTTTACCAAGTCCACTTTCCTAATGGCTTCTTTACCTCACAAACCAAATTTCCAACAGTCATGCTAGTCTTACAGGCAGACCTACACGGCGTCTGACACTCTTGACAATTCTTCTTTTCCTCTTTCTTGTTTATAGAAGATTCTACTATTATCTTAATATGTTTTCCCATACTTTACCTCCGTTATTTTTAATTTTTCTTATTATATCACAAAAAGATACCTAATGATTAAGTAAACCTCTTCACTTTTTCAGAATTTTATAGTAATATACTTTTGGGAGATCTCATATGCAAGTTACTACATTTACTGGAGAGGGTGCTACTTATAGGTTTTATCAAGGTTTTGATTCCTTAACTGGAGTTTGTGCCCATGAAGCGCTAAACATTAGGGTATTCAAAAGATATGCCTTAAATGCTAATAAAGAGATTGTAGATGCTGAAATAAAGGTTAAATTTACTATAGATCCAGAAACAAAAAGGCTAATAGTTGTAGGTGGAGAATCTAGGGCAAAATTTAGAGATAGAAACTATAAGGGTAGTACAGAAATCTTTTCTGATAATACAGAAGAGATAAAAAGAGAGATTAGAAAACTAATACAAGAAGAAAGACTATTAAAGAGTACAGAAGATTTCGATAATCCCATTGTAAATGAAAGATTAGATGAGATACGGCGAAAGATAAATATCTTGAGGATAGAGGCTTTAACAAAGGGCGTTATAGTAGACCTTATCGTCTAGATGCTATAAGTCTTTCCCATTCTTCTTCAGAAATAGGTCTATCAAAACTCCTCAGTTGACTTATCTTAAATCCATGTTTTTTAGCCAATTCTCTAAAATAGTTGAGTCCTTCTATTTTAAGGTCGCTTCCTAGACTCATATCCGAATAATTCTTCTCTAGCGCTAACATCATTGTCTCTGCCATACAAGCATAGGCTAATCCTCTCTCAAATCCAAAATACCAACCTAGTGAGGGCCTACCAGGTATCTCTACAACCCCTCCATCAATCACCAAGACATCTGGTCTTAGCTCTTTTATCGAAGGGCTCACATTAGGCGGTCTAGAAATATCACATATAATAGCTCCAAACTTTATATAATCAGGTTCTATAAGTTCTTTAGGACTGTTAGTAGCTGTAACAATTATATCAGAAGAAGATACAGCTAGAGGAAGATCTGTAGTGATTGTTATATAACCCTTCTCTTCAAGTAGATTTAATATCTTTTCCCAACCATCCATATCGTCATAGGAGGGAAAACTGAGAGTCGATAGATAATCGCCAATAGTTTTATCACTTGGTCTCCAGCCAGCTTCCAATTTTCTAGATATATTTAGACATAAATCCATCCCAACTTTCCTTAACCTTCTAACGCTAGACTTAGGATGAGAAGGATTTCCAACTAAAATTATTCTAGAAACATCTTCAGACAAAAGTATAGCCAGTGCTCTTCCTATAGATCCAGTTGCCCCTATGACACTAACAGTAGTTTGACTTAGATTAATTCCCAATTTATCTGAAGCTAGTCTTAACGCATCTACGCTAGCTACTACAGTATAGCTATTACCTGTAGTTAGAGGGATATACTTACCTTTGATTAATGTCCCTCCTCTAGTAACAACAGATGTATAAGCACCTAGTCCAAGGATCTTTGCACCTCTATCAATAGCAAGAATAATAGCATCCTCCATCAATTTAAGCATCTTATCTTGAGGTGTCTCTAGCATCTGTTTAGCAGTGTAAGGAATGTTAATAAACTCACCATAAGCAGTAGCCCCACAATCCGAGACTAACCTAACTTTCCCTATAACAAAGGGTTTTATCAAATCCTTCCCAATCTCAGAAAAGAGAGCTATCTTATCTCTAGGAAGTACCGAAAGGGTCGGGTCAAACTCGTAATAGTTGGCAAGATCAAGTGGATGAACCAAAAAAGCAAAACGACCATCTTCTAAAGAAGGAGAAATATCATCCCAAGACTCTCTATTCACAACACTCAGACTATACGCTGGGAGTTCTTCTCTATTTATGTTAAGAATTGGGCGTATAATCTCTGGAGTATCCATTCTGTCTAGAATAGTAAAAACATCCTCAAGGGATTCAATAACTCTCTGACATTCATTCCATGTAGTTACGAATGAAGGCTCTAATCTTATGACCCTATTATTCTTTAATGTAGGAGCTAATCTTATTTTCTTCTCATTTAAGAGGTAACTAATAACCAGTGGGACTAAGTTCTCCTGTTCAGAAAGAACACTTAGTATACTTTGAGGATAAATTCTTTTATCCATTTCTAATTCAATGCCTAATAGATACCCTCTACCTCTTACATCTTTTATAAGATTAGGGAATTTGGCCTTTAACTTTATTAATTCTTTAATTAATCTCTCTCCATTTTCACTCACTGTATATATCAAACTTCTATTATCTTTTGTTAAGATATCAAGCACCTTATCAGCTATCATACAGGCTATATTATTGCCAGCAAAGGTAGAAAAATTATTCAGATCAAATCCTTCTGGATAAAAGTCCTCTTTAATTAAGCAGGCTCCTATAGGATATAACCCTCCACCTAATACCTTACCAATAAGTAATATATCTGGGGTAAAATTTTTCCCTTCACACGAAAAAATAGATCCAATCCTACCCAAGCCAGTTTGTATCTCATCTAGTATAAATACAACGTTATACTTATGGCAGAGAGATCTAACTTTAGATAGATAATCTTCTGGAGGTAAGATTATGCCTCCTTCTCCCTGTATGGGTTCTACCATAAAACCAGCATAAAACTTAGCATTTTCCTCTAATTCTTTCT
This sequence comes from uncultured bacterium, assembly GCA_937958695.1. Lineage (GTDB taxonomy): Bacteria > DUMJ01 > DUMJ01 > DUMJ01 > DUMJ01 > DUMJ01. The sequence goes on along the minus strand of CALGNK010000057.1, from coordinate 10,233 downwards.
CTAGAGCTTCTATATCTCCATAAGGTATATATGTGAATTTCCCATTCTGTATACCGTGATACCCACCTTTAGCAATTATTAACCTATCTTTACCAGTCAACAAAAAGACTAACTTTATAGTTATTTCAACCGCCTCTGTCCCAGAATTGGCAAATACAACATATTTAAACCCTTTAGGAGCTAGCTCAATTAATCTTTCTGCTATCCTTTCTTGATATCTAGAGATAGAAGCCTGAACAATAGCTGGAATAGATTCCTTTCTTATTTTTTCTAGAATCTCCCATATCTCCGGATGATTAAATCCAAACGGTGAAGCCCCAAAAGATGAAATAAAATCTAAATAGCAGACGTTATCTTCGTCATAAAGATAATTTCCTTCGCCTCTTACAAATACTTTATCTAACCTTATAAATTCAAGCATTCTATTCAAATAAGGATTAATATATCTAGTATTGCTCAACTTTAATCTTCCTCCTGTAAAACCTGTTTCAATTTATTCTATCAAAAATAAGAACCTAATACAAACCTCAATATTATGTTATAATAGATTACAAATGAAGGCCAGTGTAATTATCCCTACTAGAAATAGAGAAAATATAGTTTCTAGATGCATAGAGTACATTTTAAATCAAGATTATCCTCAATACGAAGTAATAGTGGTAGATGATGGAAGCGAGGATAATACTAGAGAAATTTTAAAGAGGTTCTCAAGTAATAGAAATTTCAGATTTATCTCCCTATCCGAAAGAAAAGGACCAGCCTTCTGTAGAAACCTCGGAGTAAAGGAGAGCGAAGGGGATTTAATAATATTTATAGATAGTGATATATTTGTTCTTCCAAATTTTATAAGTATTCATGTAGAAGCTCATAAGAACCATCCAGAGGGAGTTGTAGCAGTTGGACCAGTAATAGCCATATCAGAGATAGATGCTAAACTATCTAACAAAGGTTCCATATTAGACTTCTCTAATGCCTACTTTGCCTCTGGAAATGCATCTATACCTAGAGAATTATTTCTTAAAGTCGGAGGATTTGACGAGGTATTTAATGTGTATGGGTGGGAAGATATAGACTTTGGTTTAAAACTTAAAACTTCAAAAATAAAGTCTATCAAAGCCTCAGAAGCAGTAGGGTACCATTATCAGCCCCTACCTAATGAGAATAGCCTTAAAACTCTTATAGAAAAGGAAAAGGAGCGAGCTAAGAGTGCAATCTATCTTTACAAAAAATATCCAACCTTTGAGGTCAGACTTATGATTCAGAATACATCTTTTCATATGGCTCTAAACCAGATACTTACAGGCTTTGGATATGTAAACGAAAAGAGAGTAGTCAAAATTTTAAATTCTAATAAGAGTTTTAACTATAAAAGGTACTTTCTAACTATCTTCCTTACTAAAGTATATTTGGAAACGCTAAAAGAGGAGATAAAAATTAGCAACTCGGGGTAAGGATACCCTTACCCCAATGATACTTATATGTTAAGTCAGTTAACTCCCCTCTTCTTGTCCCTTAAGATAGTCAATACTCCACTGGGCACTCTCTGCCAAATCAGTATCTGGATATTCCTCAACCACCTTTTTATAATATTCTATCGCCTTTTCATTGTCCCCAAGATACTCATAGCAAGAGGCTATATCGTATAAGGCATCATCTGCCCATTCACTCTCAGGGTACTTTTCTATGAATGCCTTATACTCCTCTATAGCCTTCTCATAATCTCCTTCCCAATATATCTCACGGATACGGTCATATTCAGCTTGATCTTCAGATATTTCTTCAGTTGTCTCTTCTGCTATTTTAGTGGTCTCTTCCTCAACTGCTTCTGTAGAAACCTCTTCAGCTACCTCTGTCGGCTTAGTTTCCTCTACAGTAGTTGCCTGTTCAGTAGGTGTTCTTCTAACAGAAACAGCAATTACTATACCTACTATAACTAATGCAATTACTAAATAGGGCAACCATCTTTTTATTTTACCCTTTTCCATGAATTCTTCCCTCCTTATCAGATTTATATGTGTCTAACTTATATATGATAGAAAACTATTAATTGTTCGAAATAAAATAGGGTATAATCTTTATAAGAATATATAAACCTAGGAGGTAAAGTTATGTATAAAACATATTCTCTAGAAGAGATACTAGAAATGGCAGTAAAAATTGAGGAAGATGGAGCAATCTTTTATGAATCTCTAGCTAATAGAACTAAAAACAAGGAAATTGAAGAAATATATAGGTACCTATCAGGAGAAGAAAAAGATCACATCGCAGTGTTCAAGTCCATCTACAAAGATATAACAGGAAGAGGATTTGAAAAGGCTTTTAATGAGGAAGAAGCCAATCTGTTTCTTCACTCTTTAGTAGAAAATAGAGTCTTTAAAGATTCAAAGGAGATAAAGAAATTTCTAGAAGACACAAGCGATGAATCTTCAGTAATAGAATTAGCTATCCAGATAGAAAAAGATACTATCCTCTACTATTACGAAATCTTAGAAGGGTTAGAAGATAAAGAAAGAAATCTAGTAAAAGAAATCATAAATCAAGAGAAAAGTCACATATACAGGTTAAATAATCTTAAAAATATACTAAGGGGCTAGATTATAGCCCCTTAGTAATCTAAAATTCGGGATTAGGAACCTTTTTCCAATCTTCAAGAAATCTCTTAAGCCCTATATCAGTAAGCGGATGATGGAAGAGTTGTTCTAGAACTTTGAATGGAGCAGTAACTATATGTGCTCCTAATCTTGCTGCCTGAAGTATATGAATAGGATGTCTTACACTGGCCACTATAATTTCTGTCTTATAACCATAGTTATTAAATATGGTAAGGATATCATCTACAACTTGCATACCTTCCATGGATATGTCATCCCACCTACCAATAAATGGACTTACATAGCTAGCACCAGCCTTTGCTGCTATAAGAGCCTGAGTTGGGGAAAAGGTAAGAGTAACATTCGTTTTTACCCCCCTACTAGAAAGCTCTTTAACAGCCATGATACCTTCGGTAGTCATAGGTATTTTTACAACTACATTAGGGGCTAGACTTGCCAACTTTATTGCCTCTTTAACCATACCTTCCGCGTCGGTGCTTATCACCTCTAAGTTTACAGGACCATCAACTATGCTTAATATCTCCATCACAACTTCTTTAAAGGGTCTATTCTCCCTAGATATGATAGTGGGATTAGTAGTTACTCCATCTAATAGTCCCCACTTCTTTATCTGTTTTATTTCCTCTATATTAGCAGTATCAGCAAAAAATTTCATATTATCACCCTCCTAGATATGCCTTTTTAACTGCTTCATTATTAAGTAATTCTCTTCCAGTCCCCTCCATAACTACCCTTCCTGTTTCAATAACATATGCCCTGTGCGCAATCTGAAGAGCCATATAGGCATTCTGTTCAACAAGAAGTATAGTAACACCCTGTTTATTTATCTCCTGTATAGTCTCAAATATGTTTAGAACTAATAGGGGGGCTAACCCTAGAGAAGGCTCATCCAACAACATCACTCTTGGCTTACCCATAAGAGCCCTTGCTATAGCCAACATCTGTTGCTCTCCACCACTTAAAGTTCCTGCCTTTTGTTTCTGCCTCTCTTTCAATCTTGGAAAAAGGGAGAATACCCACTCTAAGTCTTTAGATATATCATCTTTTCTCAGGTAAGCCCCCATAAGTAGATTTTCCATAACAGTAAGATTACCAAAAACTCTTCTTCCTTCAGGAACCTGAAGAATACCCAAACTAGCTATCTCGTGAGGAGCCATTTTAGTCAGATCATAATCATTAAAAGTGATCTTACCCTTTCTAGGTCTTATAAGACCAGATATAGTCTTTAATGTGGTAGTCTTGCCTGCACCATTAGCTCCTATAAGGGTAACAATCTCTCCATCATTTACACTCAAAGACACTTCCTTTAAAGCTCTTATGACTCCATAGTATACATCAATTCCCTCTACTTTTAACATTACCTAGTCACTCCTGTAAACTGAAATCTATCAATCTTTAATGCTGGTACTAAAGTGGGGAAGATAAAATGCTCACCAGCTCTAAAAAGTTCTCTTCCTATAAATTCTACAGAGTTCAAAGCATCTAAGATGCTCTGGGTAAATCTCATATTTTTCACTGGAGTCGTTATCTCTCCATCTTCTATCAAAAATGTTCCATCTCTAGTCATTCCAGTAATAATAGTCTTAATAGGATCTACGATATTAGTATAGTGGAACCTTGTAACCAATATGCCCCTCTTAGTCGAATTTATCATTTCTTCTAAAGAGCTACTTCCTGGTAAAAGAGTAAGATTAAAAGGAAGAGGTCCATCTGTATTAGGCTGAGGCAAAGCATTTCCAGTAGACTCTTTTCCTGCTTTCTTAGCATATTTAAAATCATAAACCAAATTCTTAGCTACGCCTCTATCTATAAGAACCACATCTTTCCTAGGAAGACCTTCAAAGTCAAAAGGAAGACTTATAGCTTTAGGATGTGAAGGATAATCCCATATATTAATCACCTCAGAAGTAATCTTTTCCCCTAGTTTCCCTACTAGGAAACTTCGCTTCTCTTCAAACTGCTTTGCCCCAAAACCCATTAATCCTAAGAAAGAGATAAGGGTACCCACCGCCTGAGGCTCTAAGACTACTGTATAGTATCCAGGAGAAATTTCAATAGGATTATGCCCCTTTCTAGCTTTATCACTAGCAATCTTAGCAAGAGAGACAAAATTTATATCTTCTAAACTCTCTTCCATAGCATATACATAACCACTCGAATCTCCATCTTGGACTACCGCTTCTAAAGAAACTATAGAAAGATTATCCTCTATACTTATACCATTCGAGTTAGCTATAGCCATTGTAATATTATTTACTTCTAAAGCACCAGAGGCATTTAAATTATCAGTGGCGTTAATAAATTCTTTGACCTCTCGGGCTAAAATCTCTGGTTCAATCTTCTGAAAGTATCCCCTTTTAAGAGTCACAGGAACTGGGGTTGGAAGACCAAAATACTCTGGATCAGGAGGGGTTATCTTGGCTATCTCTACAGCCCTCTTTAAAGAGGAATCTAAGACATCTTTAGAGAGTTGATTAATAGATACTTTACCAGTTTTACCATCAAGTATAACCCTTATAGATAATTCCAATTCATCGACTGATACGTTCTGATGTATGTAAGAATTAGCAAACCTAGTAAGAATACGTCTATTAGACGTAACAAAACACTCTACGTCCATCCCTTTAGCCTTGTCTATTATATAATTTAAAGACTCTAAGTACATCTATTTCACCCCCACCCTTACATTTCTAAATCTGGCTGGGCTTGTTCCATGTCCCACATGGGCCAACTGCCCTGGTTGCCCTTTTCCACAATTTGGGACACCCCATATCTTCCACTCACTAGGGCCACAAACAGCATCCAAAGAATCCCAAAATTCCAGAGTAATTCCTGTATAGTTTGGATTCTTTAAAATTCTAGTTAATCTTCCATTTTTAATCTCCCAGGCTATCTCCAATCCAAACTGGAAATTGAGCCTCTTATCATCTATAGACCAACTCTTATTAGTACTCATAAAAATACCTTCTTCTGTATCTTTTATAAGATCTTCCAAGGTTCCAATTCCAGGTTCAAGGTTAATATTAGTCATTCTGATAAGTGGCATATTCTTCCAGCCATCAGCTCTGCATGTTCCATTAGAGGTTTCACCTAATATATAAGCTGTTTCTCTATTGGTCAAAAAACCGACTAAAATACCATCTCTAATTATATCAACTCTCTGAGCAGGGATTCCTTCATCATCATATCCAAAAGAACCTAGTCCATTAGGGAGAGTAGCATCTGCAGTAATATTCATAATCTTAGACCCATACTTGAGCCTATTCCTATCATTTACAGAAATAAAGCTTGTCCCAGCATAGCTTGCTTCCATACCCAATATTCTATCTAACTCCGTAGGATGGCCAATAGACTCATGGACCTGTAAGGCAACCTGAGAACCGTCCAATATCAATGTTGTAACCATAGATGGACATTCTGGAGCATCCAATAGAGCACTTGCCTCTTCTGCTATTCTTTGAGCATTATCTAGAAGTTTCATTCCTTCTATCAATTCGTATCCACTAGTCTCATACTGTCCACCAAAGGAATTAGGATAACTTCTTCTCTGAACATCCCCTTCCCTTATACCATAAGCGCAAATTCCACCACCGCTCTCGATTATATGCTGAAAAATCTCTGTACCTTCACTGTTTACAAAAAGCTTCTCTGTTTCCCAAAAGTCCATACTTCCTTCAGCTATCTTTACATCTTTGACTCTAGTCATAATCCTTGTTGCTTCAATAAGCAGACTTACCTTTTTATCCAATGATATATCGAAAGGATTTATATTGATTGGATTTTCCCAAGTAGCTATTATCTTTTTAGCTGGGGAAAGATCTACGTTTCTCTTTTTAGTCAAACTACTAGCACGAGCTGTATCAACCGCCTTCTTTGCTGTTTTTATAATATTTTCCCTATCCAAAAAAGATGTGCCAGCAAAGCCCCAAGAGCCGTTAGATATAACTCTTATCCCTATCCCTTCTTCTACTCTATCTATCAATTCCTCTACCAATTCGTTCTTTACATTTATCCCCTGTCTTTTACTTCTAATAACCCTTACCTCACAAAAAGTAGCCCCATAATCAAGGGCTGTATTCAAAGCAGTATAAGCCATATCCTTCATATCTTTACTCCTTATAAGGTTCTATCAAACCAGTCTTGTACATTATCAATAACCATCTTCTCCCAAGCTACAGAATTAAACGTATGATCAGCTCCTTCTATAATAACTAGTTTAGTCTCTGCGATTCTTTCCTTTAATACGTCATAATACTGATATGCAGCATCAACAGGAACGACATCATCTTTAGAACCATGAATAATAAGGACTGGACCATTAAAGCCCTTAACCTTATCAGCTGGACAGAGAGTAGGTAACTCTTCTATAAACCTTACAGACAACTGCCAACCCAAATAATCAGCAAAACCATCAGCTTTTAATTTTTCTAGGGGATATTGAGTTTTTATCCTTTCAGCTAAAGGAGATAAATCTGCTACAGCGGAAAGAAGGACCGCAGATTTTATATCATCCCTACCTCCTGCTACATAACTAGCAATAGCTCCTCCCATGCTTAGTCCCAAAATACCTATTCTAGAAGGATCTATATAACTTTGCTGTTTTAGAAAGTCAACTGCGGTAAAAGCATCTTCAACCTCCCCCGAAAAGGTCATCTCTATAAATTCCCCTTCGCTATCTCCAGAGCCATAAAAATCGAATCTTAATACATTAATTCCAGAAGAGGCTAAGCTTCTCCCTATCTTAACGAAGAGACGATGTGGTTCTATTTTATTACCTGTAAAACCATGAAAGAGAACAACCCCAGGATTCTTTGTTTTACAGTCAGCCATATGTAATATCCCTACTAGTTTATGCCCTTCTCTTCCAAAAACAACAGGAATTTCCATAATTAACATCATCTCCCCTTTTACTAGATTTACTAATAGAATAACACAACAAGACAAAAAAATGCAAATAATAAAGGCTAGTATCTTTAAAATAGAAGATACTAGCCTATTAGCGAAAAGACAATTTTATCTATTAAGTATACTCTTTATATCTTCCTCTGGCTCAGAGATAAGTCTTAAATCATACTGAGACTGTAACACCTTAAGTATATCTTCATTAACCCATGCTGGTAATACGGGTCCGATATAGATACCTTTAATACCTAGGGCAAGCAAGCTCCAAAGTATAGCCACTGCTTTTTGCTCCATCCAAGTTAAAACAAGGGTAAGAGGTAATTCGTTGACTCCAACACCAAATAGATTAGCCAAGGCTTCAGCTAACTCTATAGCCACTATAGAATCATTGCACTGCCCTAAATCTATCAATCTGGGAATCCCATCTATATCTCCAAGTTCCAGATCATTTATTCTAAACTTTCCACAGGCAAGTGTAAGAACAATTGTTTCTTTAGGAAGTTTTTCGACAAACTCTCTATAGTACTGACTCTTTTTAATTGGAACATCGCATCCACCTACCAAGAAGAAATGTCTTATCTTTCCAGAATCGACCAAAGACTTAATCTTTTCTGCTAAAGAAAGAATTACTGATTTTGAATATCCTGTAGTTAGATACTGGCCTTCAGGTTCATCTTCTAGGTCTGGTAAAGTCTTTGCCTTTTCTATAACAGGGGTAAAATCATAACCATCTATATGCCTAACCCCAGGCAAGCCAGTAGTTCCTGTTGTAAACATTCTATCCCTATAGCTTTCTTGGGGTATTAAAACACAATTTGAAGTTCCAAGTATAGCCACCGGATATTTAGCAAATAGTTGTTTCTGATCATACCATGCCCTGCCTAAGTTACCTACCAAGTGAGGATATTTCTTCAACCCAGGATATCCATGGGCTGGTAAAAGTTCAGAATGGGTATAAACATTTATTCCAGAACCTTCTGTCTGTTTTAGAAGCTCTTCTAAAGCTTTAAGGCCATGGCCAGTAGCAATTATCCCCTTTCCTTTTACCGTCCAAGTTCTTACCTTTGTAGGTACAGGTTCTCCATATTTTTCTATATGGGCAATCTTCAAAAGTTTCATCGTTTTTATATTCATCATACCAGCTTTAAGTGCCAAAGCGACAAATCTCTCTGGATCGAAGTTAACATTAGTAAGGGTAGAATAAAAGGCTTCAGACAAGAAAGAATCAATTTCTGGATCGGTATAGCCAAGCTCTTTAGCATGATACAGATAAGCGGTAATACCTTTTATAGCGAAAAGAAGGTTATCCTGTAATTTATCCACAGTGGGAACTTTCCCACAGACACCTTTAACAGTACAAGCAATTCCATTTGCAGTCCAAGAACATTGATAACAAAACATATCCACTCTTTCTACGTTGCTCATCTATAAGCCCTCCTATTATAATATACTTAATCAATTCACTAGAAATTATACAATTTGTTATAAGCAAAATCAAGATGGCGACAAAAGGGTATATTAAAAAGCAATTAGTCTCTTTGTTTTATCATAATTCAGTAATTTTATGATAAAATAAATTTAAAATCATTTAAATATAAGCTATAGGAGATAGGACTATGATAGAAAATTGGCAAAGAATACTAGTATTTTCTGCTCATCCTGATGATGAAATACTTGGAGTTGGGGGAACTATAGCAAAACTCTCCAGCCTAGGGAAGGACGTATATGTAGTTACCTTTGCTATAGGAGAAACAAGCTATAGCTCTGTAGAGATGAAAGAAAAGATGAGGGAATTAAGGTTAAAAGAAGCCGAAGAATGCAACAAAGTATTGGGAATAAAAGAAAGAATAATACTATACAAACCTAATCAAGGTATAACAAACGATAGAGAGACTTATCAAGAGTGTGTAAAGATTATAAGAAAATATAAGCCTGACGTAATCTTTACACATTACAAAGAGGATAAACATAGAGATCATAGAGCAGTTTGGGAGATTACAGACGAAGCCAGATGGAAAGCAGCCGAAAATGTTTTAGCAGACTTTGGAAGACCTTGGTATACTCCAGAACTTTATTACTATGAAGTAATTGAACTCTTTACCTATCCTTCTCTTCTTATAGATATAACAGATACCTTAGATAAGAAAATTTCCGCAATGAAGACACAGAGTAGCCAATTCCCTGTTTTACCAGGAATTATAGAGTACATAGAAGCACTAGCAAAAGTAAGAGGTTATTTGAGGGGGTCTAAATATGCTGAGGCATTCTTAAGATCAGATTTTATTCCAAGATTGGTTTGAGGGAGGTGAGACAAAGAAGTAGTCTTTAAGGTAGTTATACAGATAAGCTTTTAAGCTAAGTTAATCTAAGAGATAATCTCTTAGATGAGAGATAAAAAAAGATAACTTAATAAAGTAGTCTCTCGGAAACTCCTCTTGACAAATGTGTGGGGGGGTAAAATATAGGTAAAAATAAAGTAAAAGTATATGACCCCAGGGATAAGATCCCATAAATAAGTGGTACGCACCTTGAAAATTGAATATTGGAGTAAAAAAGGGTAGTTAGCTACTAGCGAAACTTCCAACTATATTAAGCCTGGTAAAGTCTATCCAAGCGTCTAGATGGATGTTGATACATACAAGAGCAATTCTCTATATCCACTGTTTTCTGCTGTAGACTCTGGCTTTCTCTACCTCATAATCAACCAAGATTCGCTTTA
>CALGNK010000056.1 GCA_937958695.1 uncultured bacterium | reverse complement strand
TTCATCTAGAAAATGCAAGACTAGTCTCGATTGAAAAGATTCCCTCCGAGAGGATAGTAGAGTTTACATTCGAAAGGATCACGTTATGGAGAGAGGTAGAGAGGAGAAAGATTATTGTTGAGATTATGGGAAAACATAGTAACATAATACTTTGTAAAGAGGATGGTACAGTTATAGATGCTATAAAACATATAGACTCTACAAAGAGTAGGGTCAGACAGGTTTTACCAGGACTTCCGTATATCTATCCCCCTAAAAAGGAAGTTCCTCCTTTTTCTAAGCTAGAAAATTATATAGAACCATTGGATATGACAATAGAGGAATTTTTTATAAAGAATGTTGTAGGTATAACTCCATTTACTATCGAAGAGATATGTGCTAGGGCTAGTCTAGATAAAAACCGATTAATGAGTTCTCTAGATCTCAATGAGACAACTTCTTTAAAGGAAGCTGTTAGATCATTTAGAGATGACTTAGAGAGTGTTAAACCAGTAGTATATCTTGATAAGGATGGTAATCCCGAGAGTTATTATATATTCCCGCTAAGTTTTAAGGATAACCATTACGAACAGTATGAATTTCTTGTTTCTGCCTGTGCCAGATACTATAACTGGATTATCCCACATATGTTCCTAGAAAACAGAAAGAAGAGTATCATAAAGGAGATATCTCTAGAAATAGAAGATTTAGAAAGAAAAAGAAGAGAATTATTAGATAGTCTTACTAATTTAGGTAATCCTGAGAGATGGAAACTATATGGTGATGTGATACTTGCCTATAGCACTCAGATACCGTTAGGATCGGAAAGATTTTCTATAGAATGGGACGGAGAGAATATAGAGATTTCTCTAGATCCTAATAAGACACTGGTAGAGAATGCCCAGGATTATTATAAAAGGTACAAGAAGGAAAAGAGAGAAAGGGAACTCATTCCTGAACTTATATCAAATATAGAGAGAAAGATAGAGGAGCTTAAGAAGAAAATAGACGAAGTAAAGACTACTTCTAAGCTAGAAGATTTAGAGACAGAAAAGATGAAAGAAGAAAAGGAAGATACCCTTCCATATCTAGTTTATAATTTTAAAGGTTATCAGATATGGGTTGGTAAGAATGCTAAATCTAACGAATTAATTACTTTTAAGCTCTCATCTCCATCGGATATCTGGTTCCATGCTAAGGGTTATAGTGGTTCTCATGTTATACTTAGGACAAACGGTAAGGCTATAGAGTATATTCCTGAAGATGTTATCTTGGAATGTGCTAGACTAGCCGTAGAACATAGTAAGGCTAGATCTGGAACAAAGGTTCCTGTAGACTATACGTATAGAAGATATGTCCGTAATGCAGGGAAAAAGAAGGGCAATGTCTTCTATACAAATTATAAAACTATTTTTATATAGGAGGCATTACTGTGAGAAAGCTAAATAGATTTATCATAATTTTAATATCTTTTTTCTCTATCTTTTCTTTATCTAACCTTGCTTTAGCCGATAGAGGTTCTATCTCTCCTTGGCCTGTTAGTCTATCTCAGAGTTCACAGAGAGCTATTATTATGCATAATTTTGAAGAAGAAATTCTAATCCTAGGGACAGAGATGAAATCAGATAAAGATACATACATTTTAGAGTTTATCCCCTTTCCGTCTGAGCCAGATGTTAAACTGGCCTTTGGCGATCCTTTTGGGGAGATAGAGAGACTGATGCTCGAAGAGAAGGGGATTGAACTTATAGATATAGGGGCCTTCAAGGGAGGGACTGCTAGAGCCATATCTATTGAGATTAAGTTGAGTGAAAAGATAGGGCTTCATGAAGTTATACTGATAAAGATAAATGATATATCTGATTTCGCCAATTGGGTAAGAGATTTCTTTAGTAAGAAAAATATAAATATATCAAGTGATTTTAGCAATTTCTATAAGATCGCTGAGGATTATGTGAATAGAGGTATCAATTATTTTGTCTTTGATTATGCTCCAATAAAGACAGAGACCAGACTGATAGAGCCACTAGTATATAGATTCAAAACTGATAAGATTTATTATCCCCTTAAGACTTCGAATATAGTTGGAGGCGAAGGTATAGTAGATTTGGTATTTATCGCCCCCGGGAGCTTTTTAGAAGGAGATTCTTTTGCGCTAGATAGAAGTAGCGGTATTTTCTTTGAACTTAGTAACTCTGATAGGATTTATAAAAGCGAGCTAGAAGGTATCTATAACGGTGTAAATGAATTCTTTTCTAAAGTAGATAGGCTCTATATTCAGATGATGAGATATAATGGACCTTATAATTTTCAGGTGGACTTTTTCTATAATCCACATAAGCTTGATCCTAGACCTTATGTCTGGAATTGGGAGTTGATTTTTGGTTACAGCTTAATGCCTGTAGAGGATGGGTATAAAAGGACATTATTTAAAAACGCTTCTTATATTACTAGCTTCGAGTACGAAGTCTATACCTCACTCTTTAAATCTAAAGAGTTAGAAGAGATCATCCCTAGAAATATATATCTAGTTGATCTTACATTAAATAAGCAAATTGATATGAGTTTATCTAAAAAATTTGGCAGGGCAGTTATAGAGGATTTCAATATAAAGAATGAAGAAGAATATATACTTGAAGACTTTTGGAAGTCAAATAATACTCCCTCTATTACATTGATAGATAGAGACAAGATAGATCTTGTCTCAGACACAGTGTTATATATATCAAGGGTCGGTTTTAATATGAGTAACACCAAAGCATTAGTCTATCTTTTGAAAAGAGGGGAGAAGATAGGGCATCTTGTTTTCCTTACAAGAAAGAGTACGAGAGAACCTTGGATGGTATCAGAGATATTTTGGTTTGACTAGACCATCTTTTATCCTATGAGAGTTTATAGGGTCAACTTCCCTTGACTGGTACATCATCCCATAGTATTATATCAACCAAGATGTCTTTAGAAAAGGAGTTTTTAGATGAGCCTAACTTTTATCCTCGGTGGAGCTAGAAGTGGTAAGAGTAGTTTTGCATTGAGCTTGGCAGTAGATAAAAGAACAGTAACATTTATAGCCACCGCCTTACCTCTGGACGAGGAAATGAAAGAGCGAATAGATAATCACAAGAGAGAAAGGCCTAAATACTGGAAGACTGTCGAAGAACCAGTTGAATTACTTTTGGCGATGAAAAGTATTAACAGTGAGGTTATAATCTTAGATTGTCTTACAATGTGGGTGTCTAATCTAATAGAGGGATATAAAGATGAGGAGATTATAAGAAAAGCTGAAGAGGTTGCTCTATATGCTAGAGACATTAACTCAGAAGTTATTGTGATATCTAATGAGGTTGGTTTTGGTCTTGTTCCAGAGTATCCGATTGGAAGGAGGTATAGGGACTTGCTAGGTAAAATAAACCAGATCTTTGCAAAGTATGCTAATAAGGTATTTTTTATGATAGCAGGTATTCCACTGGAGGTGAAGAATGAATCTAAATGAAGCTATAGGAAATATAATGTCTTTAGATGAGGATGCCCAAAAGAGGGTATGGGAGAGATGGGATAACCTTACAAAACCTCCTAGAAGTCTAGGCAGGTTAGAAGAGATAGTGGTTCAATTGGCAGGAATAATGAGAACTGATAAACCTAAGATCAATAGTAGATATATCGCTGTTATGGCTGGAGACCATGGGATAGCAAAAAGTGGTGTAAGTGCATATCCACAGGAAGTAACTGTTCAGATGGTATATAATTTTTTATCGGGTGGGGCAGGTATAAATGCAATTGCCTCTACTGCTAATGCTAAAGTGCTTGTGGTGGATGTAGGAGTTGCTAAGAGGATTGATATTTCTCATCCATTCTTTAGAGATTATAACGTACTTAGAGGAACCAACGATTTTTCTAAAGGTCCTGCTATGAGCAGAGAATCTGCTATAAGGTCTGTAGAGGTGGGGATAAAGGTAGTAGAAGAGTTAAATGAATTAGGCTTTGATATATTAGGAACTGGAGAGATGGGAATTGGTAACACTACTCCGAGTTCTGCAATATTGAGCGTCTTTTCTCCCTCGACTCCGCTAGAATTACTAGTTGGTCCTGGAACCGGGTTAGATCAAGAGAGGATAAGAAGAAAGATAGATATAATAGCAAGATCGATAGATATCAATAAGCCAGATCCTAGAGATCCTATAGATGTCCTTTCAAAGGTTGGAGGGCTAGAGATAGGAGCCATAGCAGGTCTAGTTATAGGTTGTGCCAGTATAGGGAAGCCAGTTATAATAGATGGGTTTATATCAACAGTAGGCGCTCTAGTTGCATATAAAATGGCTCCTAATGTCTTACCCTATATAATACCTTCCCATCTTTCTAAAGAGCCGGGACATAAGATAGCCTTGGATTTAATGGGGCTTAAGCCATTACTCACATTAGATATGAGATTGGGAGAGGGAACTGGTTCTGCTATAGGGATGCTTGTTATAGACTGTGCACTTAGTGCCTATTATAACATGAAGACCTTTGAAGAGGCTGGAGTTTCTAGGAATGTCTGAATTTATAGAGGCTCTTAGATTCCTAACGGTAATACCTATAAAAAGATGTTTTGATGAGACTTCGCTGAAAAAGAGCCCCAGGTTTTTTCCACTTGTTGGCTTATCTATAGGTGTTATACTCTTTCTATCTTATAGTATACTCTCTAAGTTTTTACCTAGAGATATCTCCATATTTATTACTATTTTTATCTGGGAATTCATTAGTGGAGGGATTCATCTGGATGGTTTTGCAGATACATTAGATGGACTTATGAGTAGAAAAGATAGGGAAGGAATCTTGGAAATAATGAGGGATAGTAGGATTGGAGTTTTCGGTGCTATTGGTATATTCTTTATCCTTGGGATGAAGTATCTATCCCTCAGTAACTCTACCATGCCTGGCTTATCCCTTTTACTCTCTCCCATATTTGGTAGATTTATAGTCACTGTTTCTATATTTTTATTTCCATATGCTAGGAAAGAAGGGAAAGGTAGCATATTTTCAGGTGCTTTGTCTAGAGCGGATTTAATCCTGGTATTTATTCTTGTCCTTGTCTTGTCTATTCTTATAGGAAGGTTTCGTGGATTTATAGCATTTTCTATCAGTTATCTCTGTGGTTATCTCTTTGCCATTTATCTAAATTGGCGTATAGGCGGGCTTACCGGGGATAACTATGGTGCTATATGTGAATTTACCGAGGTTATAACCCTTATATTATTATGAGTATCTATGTAGTAAGACATGGAGAGACAGATTGGAATAGAGAAGGTATATATCAAGGGCAGACAGATACTTCTCTTAATGAAAATGGTAGAGAAACCGCTAAAAAGCTAGGAATTATCCTAAGTAAGATAAAATTTACTTCTATATATTCTAGTGATTTATTAAGGGCAAGAGAGACAGCAGAAATTATAAATAGTTTTCTTAACGTTCCAGTATATTATATGAAAGAGCTAAGAGAACTGGATTTTGGCAGATGGACTGGAGTCTCTATATGGGATATGAGTAAGAACAACTCTGAGCTTTTTAAAAAATGGCAAGAAGATCCTTGGAACGTTTCTCCTCCAGGTGGAGAGACATTTAGAGAACTTACGGAGAGAGTAATAAAAGTTTTAGAAAATATATTTATAACACATAAAGATGAAAATATCTTAGTTGTCTCCCATGCAGGGCCTATAAAGGCAATGATTTTCGGCTTACTTTCAGCTACTGGAAAGGCTTACTGGAATATTAAAATCTCTCATAGAACAGTTGTTATTATAGATAGAGACACCGACTACAAGATAAGTATGATTGAAATATTAGACTAGGTAATAAAAAATATAGGGGCTGGCTCTTAGCCAGCCCCTATATTACATACTATTATTCAAAGAAATATTGCTCTGGGCAGGTGTTACCAGGACCGCCGATAGCCCAAGGACCAAGGACACCAAAGTTTGGAACATTTCTAAAGTTCTTCTTAACTACCACAGGCATAGGTAAACCACCAGTTATACCAATAAAGAATGGCCCTTCCTTGATATGTATCTGAACCGCTTCCCAAACAAATCTATGTCTCTTTACTAAGTCCTTCTCTTGAACTCCTTTCTGGTAGAGCTTTAATAATCTATCTTCTGGGCTCCCAGGTTCTGGCTTTTCACCTTGTGCGCCACCAGTCCTAATCCAGAGGCTTACCAATGGCCAAGATCTATTATTAGGACCAGGGAATACCCAGTCTGGATATGTCCAGAGATCCATCTCTGCTGTATGAGCCATACGAATCATGTAAGTACCTTCGCTATCTCTAAGTCCTTCTTCTGGTGTATTGTAAACATCATTGAGTATTACTCTTAATCCAATGTCTTCCCAGTTCTTCTTTATAATAGGAGCAGACGTCGCATACATTTGAGACTCTGGATAAAATTTTAACATATAATCAATTGGAGATAAATACCCTAAGCTTTTATGAGCCCTCTTAGTATTGTACCAGATTATATAATATATAATGCTAGAAACTCTTCCTGTATGCTCCTATTAAATCTTTCTATGTACCCATTTATCTTTGGATTCCTCGGATATATAAATCTATGTTCTATCCCTTTCTAACTTCTTGAAAAAGTCTAATGCATTATTACTGCTAAGGCTCCTATATGCTTGTGAAAAAATAAACTTTGTCTTTATATCTATAGCATTAATTACATATACCCTTATACCATCTATAAACTTGATTATTGAGTCTATCTCTATATATCCTGGCTCTTTCTCTCTAGGTGACTTCTTTACCTTAGATTTGTAGTCTCTTCTTTTATTTGCCCACTTACTATTGGGATTATGATAACAT
>CALGNK010000055.1 GCA_937958695.1 uncultured bacterium | reverse complement strand
AATAGGAGCATACAGGAAGAGTTTCTAGCATTATATATTATTATATAATCTGGTACAATACTAAGAGGGCTCATAAAAGCTTAGGGTATTTATCTCCAATTGATTATATGTTAAAATTTTATCCGGAGTCTCAAATGTATGTAACGTCCACATTCTCTTATCAAACTCTATTAGCTAAGTTAACTACTAGGTTATATGTAAACCAGCCATCATTAGTTATAAAGTATTCAGGTTCAGCGTTTGCGGAATCTCTCTGAATTCCTATACCGTCGGAATAAGGAGTAAAGGAGACAATTTTGTCATAGCTTATTCTAAAACTCTTTACCCTTCCACCAAAGTATATATGTTTATCGGTGATGCATAATATACCTTCATCGACCTTGGTAAGTTTTGTCTCTTCAATTGGATATCCTCTGAATCCTCCCACTCTGTAATATACGCCCTTCATAACACGGATACTAACACCATCTGAACCCCCTACATAGTGCCTATAAGTCTTAAGTTGATAGTATTTTACATCGTTAAAAATCCATATAGGTGTTTCACTTTTTAAAAAATTAAACGGTAATACTCCCTCTATTTTTACTCTATTTGGTATTTTACCTTCTAGAACATCTCTCAACACCAAAGATTTAATAAGCTTCTCATAGGTTTTACTAGAGCTTAATTCATCTGTATTGAAACCAAATTCAAGGAAGATAACTTTTAACTTCTCTTCCTCTTCTTCTGTAAGTATATTATCCTCTAAAGCCTTATCTATAGCCTCATCTAAACCGTTTAATATCAAAGATTTTAACTCCTCTTCACCAATATAACTCTCCCTAGCTATCTGGAATATTTCATCTTTGTCCACTTTGCCAAATAAAGAAGAAGCGATCATCGACCTAATAGTGAAAGTCCCAAAGTTGTACTTTTCTCTACACTCCCTATGTTCCTTTTTTAGAAATCCTGCTGGTTTATCACAGAATCTACATAACCCCATAGAATCCCTCTCTTTCTTAAACAATCTCTAATTAATGTTACATTAAAACATAACAGTGTCATATGCTGTCCCTAAATTAAAAGGAAGACATTATTTAAATATCTCTTTCCCCTCCAGTTCTCCAGAGGAAAGATATCTGTATATCTTACTAGCTAAGACCTCTTGTTCTCGCCAGTAACCAAATACCATACCTTTAGGTAAAAGTCTATTAAGAATCCTCTTATATTTGGGAGATACCATATTTGGTTTAGATCTACCTAGCGGGGTCTGCGGTAATGGTAGAAACGTATGTGCATGAATCCTTACTCCAATATTTATCAAATCTTCTATAACCTTTATAGTCTCTTCTATATCATGCTCTGTTTCAATGGGTAATCCAAAGATAAAATCTACATTTACAGTAAATCCTAGCCTTCTTGCAATATTAACCGCATTATATACATCAGAAACAGTATGCCCCCTGTGTGTAAGTTCCAAAATTCTATCACTTCCAGACTGAGCTCCAATAGTAATATTTTTATTATTGCCATACTTAATTATGAGTTCTAATGTCTCCTCTTTTACCTGCTCAGGTCTAACCTCCGATGGAAACGTTCCTATAAAGATCCTCCCATCTGAGCCTATAACCTCTCTTATCTCGCTAAAGAGCGTATCTAAGAGTTCTAAGTTTAGAGTTCTTCCATCCTGAGAACCATATGAGAATATTGAAGGGGCTATAAATCTCACATCAGTAAGATTCCTATCTTTCATTATCTTTACATATGCAACAATCTTATCTATACTCCTGTGCCTAGGATTTATACCAAATATCCTTGGGGTTTGACAGAAGTAACAACCAAAAGGACAACCTCTAGAGATCTCTATTGGGTTAAACTTTTCAAATTTTAGAGAAAAAGGGATATATCTATCAAGGTCAACTGGTTTTCTATATCCTGTAAAATGATAATTACCATTGTTATCTAAAAAGGAGATACCTTGAATGTTATAGTATTCTTCATCTATAATAACTCTTTCTAAGAACTCTATTAGGGTCTCTTCACCCTCTCCTCTAATAACAAGGTCAAAACCCATCTTTAGAGTTCCAACTGGGTCTCCCGTTGGGTGTGGCCCACCTGCTAAAGTAATTATCCTATCTTTAAACTTATCTTTTACAGATCTTATTATTCCATATATATCCCAGATCTGTGGAGTCAAAAAAGAAAAGGCTAAAATAACTTTCCTATAGCTTTTAATGATATCATCTACACCTTGTAACAGCCTTTTCGGATCTTCCATAATATATACGTCTAGGTGCTCAATAACAAAACTACCCTCTATAGCACCAAGCAGGACGTTGAAGCTATATCTATTATCCCTAGTATAGAATAAAATTAGAGCACAATCCTTTCTCATAAAAGATATTATACATAAAAATAGATTTACAAAATAGGACCTAGCTGTTAAAATTCTTTTAGTTAAAAATAAAGTTACTAGAGAGGTTTAAAGATGAATATATATGTTTTGGTAAAACAGGTACCAGCCACTGATAAGGTAAAGATAGATGAAACTACTGGAACGATGAAAAGAGAAGAGGTTGAGGCAGTAATTAATCCTTTAGACTTATATGCAATAGAGACCTCTTTGCAGATAAAAGAGATGTGTAGTGATAAAGTAGATATAACTGCCATCTCCATGGGGCCTCCAAAGGCTGAAGAAGTATTAAAAGAGGCCATCTCAATGGGATGTGATAGGGGAATTCTTTTATCTGATAGAGCATTTGCCGGTGCAGATACTTGGGCTACTTCTTATACAATAGCTACCCTTATAAAGAAAATGGAGCCATTTTCTCTAATAATAACAGGAGAAAGGGCAACTGATGGAGAGACAGGACAGGTAGGACCAAGCTTGGCAGGACAATTAGACCTACCTATAGTTACTTATACCAGCAGAATAGTAGAGGTTGATAGAGATTATATTATCTTGGAAAGAGAAACAGAAGAAGGAACTGAAATGGTTAGAATGAAACTTCCTGGAGTGATATCGGTGACAAAGGCCATAGGAGAGCCAAGACTTCCTACTCTAAAAGGGAAGATAAGGGCAAGAGATACTAAGATAGAAATATTTGATCTTGAAAGACTAGGATTAGTAAAGGAAGAGGTTGGATTATCAGGGTCTCTTACAAGGGTGGTAAAGGTATTTTATCCAAAGATATCAAGAGCTGGGAAAAAGATAAGGGTAAAGAGCCCAGAAGAAGGTGCTATAGCTATTATGGAATTCTTACAAGAAAGAGGTATCTTATGAATAAAGAAGTCATTATACTAGGAGAAGTAAGAAATGGTAAGATTCACTCCGTTACTTATGAGCTTCTAGCATGGGGGAAAGAACTATCTGAAAAGTTAAAGACGAAGCTTTCAGCGTTAATCTTGGGCCATAATATAAGGAATCTAGAAGAGATTATATACTATGGAGCAGATAAGGTCTACTATCTTGAACATCCAAGGCTTAATATATTTAATCCGGAAGTCTATGCTGAAGCACTAGTTCCATTTATAAAAGAGGTAGAACCTGATATCCTCCTAGCAGGAGCGACAACTCTAGGTAGAACTATAATGCCATATTTAGCTGGAAGATTAAAAGCAGGACTTACAGCAGACTGTACATCACTAGATATAGAGGAAGAGACAGGACTTCTATTGCAAACTAGACCGGCCATAGGCGGAAATGTTCTTGCTACTATAAAGACTCCCAATTCTAAACCTCAGATGGCAACAGTAAGACCCAAAGGGAAAAAACCTCTTGAAAAGGATACAAGAAGGTTTGGAGAGATTAAGGTAATTAAACCTAATATAAACTTGAATTCTAGGATAGAAAGGTTAAATTTTAAGTCTAGAGAAGAAGAGATCTCTCTAGTAGATGCAGAGGTTGTCATCTCAGGTGGAAAGGGTTTAAAAGACCCAAGAAATATCTCATTAATCTTTGAGATATCTAAGCTAATAGAATCTTCAGCGGTAGGAGCATCTAGGGCTATAGTGGATATGGGCTGGGTAGGTTATCCACATCAGGTAGGGTTGAGCGGAAAGACTGTAAACCCTAAGGTGTATATTGCAGTTGGAATATCTGGAGCTGTTCAACATCTAGCTGGTATGATGAATTCTGAAAGTATAATTGCAATAAATAAGGACCCAGAAGCCCCAATATTTCAGGTGTCAGACCTAGGAATAATAGGAGATGCTCTAGAAATTTTACCAGTTCTAAAGAAAAAATTAGAAGAGAGGAAAAATGATGTTTAACAAAGTAAATAGAGAGATTGTAGATAAATTAATAGATATATGCGGAGATAATGATGTCTCTACAGAGGAGGAAGATCTAGAGAGATATTCTCAGGACGAATCTGGTAGATTCTATGCCCATTTGCCAGAAGTGGTGGTAAAGGTAGAAAATACTGAGGAGATATCAAAAGTATTAAGATTAGCCAACGAACATCTTATACCAGTTACCCCTAGAGGAGCAGGGAGCGGTGTGGTAGGGGGAGCGGTTCCCATATATGGAGGTATAGTTCTATCTCTAGAGAAGATGAATCAGATATTAGAGATAGATAAGATCAATCTTGTAGCAGTTGCCGAGCCTGGAGTAGTGACTAATGACTTATGTAAAAAGGTTGCAGAAGAAGGGCTCTTTTATCCTGGCTACCCTATGAGTGTAGAAACAAGCTTTTTAGGAGGAAATGTTGCTACAAATGCAGGAGGAAGTAAGGTAATAAAATATGGGAATACCGGACACCACATATTAGGGTTAGAGGTAATCTTACCATCAGGAGAGGTTTTATCTCTAGGCGGAAAGAGAAGAAAGGATTCAAGTGGATATAATTTATTAAATCTTATGGTAGGTTCTGAAGGGACTCTTGCTGTATTTGGCAAGATTATAGTAAACCTCATACCACTTCCACAATATGTGGTTGATCTGCTCGTTCCTTTTCCTACAGTAGAATCTGCCATTAAGACCGTCCCTGAAGTTATAACACAGAGTAAGGTCCTTCCATGTGCAGTTGAATTTCTAGATCGTCCATCGGTAGAGGTAGCAAGTCAATATACAAGAAGCAAGTGGGAATATCAAGACAAAGCAGAATCTTATCTTCTCATACAGTTTGATGGTAATAATAAAGTTCAGCTAGAAGAAGCTTATATAAGGGCAGGAGAAGCCTGCTTAAAATCAGGAGCATTAGAAGTCTTTGTAGCAGAAAATCCATTTG
Source organism: uncultured bacterium (assembly GCA_937958695.1). Taxonomy (GTDB): domain Bacteria; phylum DUMJ01; class DUMJ01; order DUMJ01; family DUMJ01; genus DUMJ01. Next base: position 27,108 of record CALGNK010000055.1, on the reverse strand, counting down.
CATCAGAAAGGCTTTGGAGGCTAAGACGAAACTATCTAGAAGCAATAAAGGCTATAGACCCATATGTAGTTACTGGAGATGCAGTTGTTCCAACATCTTTAATTCCAAAGATGCTAATGAGGATAAAAGAGATTGGAGAAGAATATAAGACAGAAATATTGTGTGTAGCTCATGCTGGAGATGGTAATATCCATTCTGCACCATTAAAGCCAAGGGATATAGATCCAGAAGACTGGCAGGAAATACAGGAAGAGATATTAGATAAGATAGCAATAGAAGCTAGTCTCTTAGGAGGTGCCCCAAGTGGAGAACACGGTATTGGATATGTCAAGAAGAAAGCATTATACCTATCTAAGAAGAAAGAAATACATCTTATGAGAGATATAAAAAGGGTCCTAGATCCCAATGGCATTATGAACCCAGGGAAGGTATTTTAATAAAGATAAAGTTCTAAGATACTATATTTAATCCTAAATCTAATAGAATTTTCTTTAACTCTTTCCTCTTTTCTAGACTGATTTCCTTAATAGGTCTAATGGCTGAACCAAGGTCAAACCCTATCAATTTTACTGCTTCTTTTATTACTACAGGAAAAGTCCCCAGATCAAAGGCTATCCTAAGAGGGGCTAATTTGTATTGAGCTTCTAATGCAGTTTTTAAGTCTCCTTTCTTAAAAGACTCATATATACTAACAACAAGTCTAGGCACAACATTAGCAGTAGCAGCTATAGCTCCAGTTCCTCCGTAGACTAATGTCCCAAGGATAAGAGTGTCCCTTCCGGCTAGAACCTGAAACCCTTTATGAGATAGAAGCCTTATATACTCTCCAGTCAGAGTCAAGTCTCCACTACTATCTTTAATGCCAACTATATTATCAATCTCTGTCAATCTACTTACAAGCCTAACAGAGAGAGTAACATTTGTTCTAGAAGGATTAGCATATAGAAGCACAGGTATAGAAACAGCTTCTGCTATCTCTCTATAATATTCGTACAGTTCATCCTCATCTGGTTTTATATAATATGGAGTTATAGCAGAAAGAGCCTGTGCTCCAATCTTCTCTGCCATTTTAGCTAACTTTACAGCTTCTCTTGTCGTTACCGCTCCAATACCCGCATAAACTGGAACTCGTCCGCTTACCTCATCTACCGCAATTTCTAAGACCCTTTGCTTTTCCTCAATAGTCAGTGCGTAAAATTCTCCCTGACTGCCATTTATAAAAAGGCCATGAACTCCATTATCAATAAGATAGTTTAGAAGCTGTCTAAATGGAGCTTCTCTTATGTTTCCTCCATCATCCACAGGGCTGACTACAGCTGGAATTATCCCTTCCGCCCTAAACATAAGCTCTAACACCTCCATCTGTTTTGATAGACATTGTCTTGTTCTGTACTATTTTATCAGATTTAGATTTTTATAAAATGAATATGCCTATAGAAGAACGAGAAACAAAAACTTCAATAAACATATTGCCCTTGTCAGACCCATCCCGTAAAAATCACTAGAAAATATCAGTTAATGAAGAATTGAAAAAATTTTTCTGGCCAATCGCTGTCATCTAGGAATAGCACATGATTCTTTATATATTCATCTTTCTTGGGAGGATTAGTTAGACCTTCTTTTAACTTTTCGTATGGGGTTTTTGAGAGAATAAAAGATTCTAAAACTATACTGTTATTTGCTAGTTTTTGTTCGATCTCTTTAATCTCATCCTTAAATTGTATCTTTTCATCATCTAAGCCCTTAGTATGTTCTAATCCCTTTGGATCTATAAAGACAATAACTTGCTTCTCATCTTTCCTTATCCACATAATAAAGTCCGGATAGAATTTTGACCACTGAAGCTGAAAACCTATTCCAGAAAAAGGATAATTCCTTAAAAGATATATTTCAAAGGGATATTTGTCTTTATATTCTTTCAGATGCTCCCTTAATTCTCTTACAAATTCTTGTTCACTTTCTACAAGACCTGCAGGAGAGATCTTATCTATCTTCTTACTTTGCAGTAATATAGGTACGTACAGAGAACCGTCAAAATAAATTCTTGGCAAAACTTCAGTATCTTCTTTAAGTAGTTTCTCTAAATCTTTTGCCAAGTTTCTTATCTTTTTGATTAATTCTTTCTTTTTCTTATCTATCTGCACTATGTAACGTTGTTCTTTTTCAGAAATAGAATGTAATGTTTCTTTAAGCTTAGTATAGCTTAAGTTTTCTGTCTCAAAACGCTTTGCATTTTTACTATAAAAGAGGTCTATATATTTTTTGATAACTAAGAGAGCAATATCTTCCAGCCGTTTTAAGTCTTCCTCACTTTTGACTTCAAGAATTTCAGGAAGTGATAAAAGATCATATCTATCAGACAAAAGAAGGTTTTTAAGAGTATCCTTCTCAAAAACCAAATTCCAATAATTTCTCAATGCTTTAAATTCAAGTATTTCTTGGCAAATTCTTTCCCAATTTAGCAAATCAATCTTATCTTCTGGAAACCTAAGTCCTTCAACTTTAGGTTTTATCTCTTCAGACTTCATCCCCTCCTCCCTTCTCTCCTTTGCCAGATATATTGAGACCTTTGGCAGGAGGTCAACTGTATAATGAATCCTATCGTCAATCTCTAACCTTAAAATTTCTTCTTCCTCAAACTTCTTTTCTAGTTTAGAAAAAATATAAAGAGTGGTCCATTTATCTTTATGTTGAGGTATTATAGGTATCTCAATACTCTCAAATTCCACTTCCTCTTGCTTTATTGCCTCTAAGAATTTATTAAGGTAATCAGCTTTAATCCCATAAACATTAAGCGTCTCTAAAATCTTAATCTGAGAATTCTCACCACTTCTTTTTAAAGACATTCTCTTACCTTTAAGTCTAACTCCTCTTCCGAATAGCTGGATGATCTGTGGACCTTGTCCTTTACCTATATTCAAAAGTCCCATTGAAGAAACACGCCAAGTATCCCAGCCTTCTATAAATTTCTTTGAACCGATAAGGATATTTATTTTAGAGTCTTCTTTTTTAATATCGTCAAAAAGAGAGCTTGAAATCACATCTTGGCCTACCGTGAAATCTTTCCCCTCAAGTAGTTTTTTGAAACCAGAAACATCACCAATATTTATAACTCCAAAATATTCATTCTCCCCAATTTTTAATCCTATTTCTCCTTCAACATTCTTTAGCTCATATAGTGCAAGGTTTCCTTTTCCTCTAAAGACTCGTCTATACAGATCTTCAAAGTCAATGGCATTCGCTCTGAGATATTTAAACCTTTCCTCAAAGAGATCTCTTTCATCTTCGTCTTTTAAATTTGTATCACCGTTTAAAATCTTTTTCGCCCACTCTTTCATCCAATCTTCGTTATAGATTACCTTTCTTATGAACTCTAAAATCTTAATAATATCAGACTCCTCTTCTCTCCCGGTAACTGTTGTACCAACGAAAATCCAGAGTGGTTTTTCAATATTATTTTCCTTTGCTAATTCTTTGCCTTTTTCATAAACTAGAAGTTGTTCATAAAAAGAAAGAAGGTTAGCTACAAACATTACTTCTTGGAATTCCTGCTCAGAAATTTTTACTTGTTTTACATTCAAAACAGTAAAATCTTTGCCGTAACCATCAAGATAAAAGTATTTATAAGAATAATCAAAAACTATTGATTTGGCATACTCTTTGAGTATATCATATTGTCTTTCGGTTAAAATCTGACCAAAAGTTGCACTATATTCAAAAACAAATCCCTGTTCGGCAAGTTTATCCCTCAGTTTCGCCCATTTTTGCTCCTCCGATTTTCTACCTTTATGTCCTTCATCTACGAAAATAAGATTTCTTCCTTCAAATGTTTCAATAGGAAGTGTTACTCCTCCGCCCTTTTTCTCTTCCACAAGTTTTGTCATCTCTATAACTAAAACCTCATTTTCGTTCCTTAAACCACTATTGAGGGTTCCAACATAAAGTCTGCAAGGGATACCACTTTTTTCCAGCTCTTCAAAGTGCTGTTTTGAAAGTCCTTCATTGGGAGTAATAAGAATGATATTGTCAGGAGAGAATAAATTGTAATTGAGAAATTGATGATAGTTAATATGCATTATTAAGGTTTTTCCTGAACCAGTTGCCATCCAGAAGGCAAGCTTTTTTAAATCATTTTCTGTAAATGGATCTATTTTTACATCTTGTTCTTCCCTATATCTTTTAAGAAACTCATTGAGTTCATACAAAAACTCAAACTTTCTATTTTTGATATTATCCAAGACAATCTCGGTAAAAAGCACAGCGAGATATTGAAAGTATTTCAGTAAGACTGGCTCACGCCTGAAGTTTATTTTTTTAACATATGATTGGATGTTTTCATCATACCTCAAAAGAGTATCCTCTGATATTTTAAGATTTTCAATTCCTCGCAGAGCATTAACAAAATAACTCCTTCCATCGATGTCTACACCCTCGCTCTTATTTTTCAATTCATCAAGCAGGTCTTTAATATCACTTGCTCCAAAAAGCGAAAGGAGGTATTTGTTTAAAACAAGATATTTTTCTATAGTCATGTTTAACCCATTAATTTCTTAATATCATCTTTTGAAAGTTTTTGAATATAAAGATTTACATAAAAATAATCTGGCTCACTTTTCATTGCTCTTGTTCTTATCTGAAATTTAGGGTTATTCAAATCGTCTTTGTCAAATAGGATTAAACCTATTCCAAATCTCATACAAAGAGATTCAAGCCTTGGTATATCACTTTCGGGAGGTCTAATTGGGTCTGCTTTTTCTTTCCCATTAATTATTCTTTGTCTGAAATCCCAAACAGAACCATGAAGAGTATTTTCTGGGACATCAGGAAAATTTTCTTTTAAAAATTCAATTATTTCTGAATAACGGGCTCCATCTGGTTTATTCTTTAGATATTCTTTTATAGATTTAAAAACTTTTTGTCTTATTGGCTCTGCCATCTTATTCCACCATCAACCTTTTAAACTCTGGTTCAATGTATCTTACTTCCCAGTTTCTGGGGGTTAAAACACTCTGGCCATTTATATAAACAATATGAGGACCCCATGGTTCAAGTTCTTTTGTGATGAATTCCTTATCCTCTTTAAAATCTTCATCTGACCAATTATCGTTATACTCTCGCCACACTATCGCGACATCTCGTCCTTCTTTTTCGCCAAGGATAAAAAGATACTTTGCTCTATTATTCCTCACCTTCACTTTTTTAACTTTTATTCCCAGAAGATAATTAAATGTCTCCGGTATATCTATAACCATTTCCTGTGGTTCTCCAACCTCTGAGAGATTGACTTTAAGTTTATAGGCAAAGGGGTTTTTGAGCATTTCAAGGTTTAAAAGGTATGGGCTTTCCCTTGTTTCAAAATCAAGAAAGTATTTAAGCAGGTATTCATCTTGGAAAAGTTCAAGGGCTCTCTGGTTTCCTTTTAGTTCTATATTATCAAGAGTGTCTTCGTATTGTTCAAGGATTTGATATTTGAAGAATCCGCCAGCACTGTTTTCATTATACTTTTCTTTAACATCCTTTTCTTTTGAAATTCCTGATTTATCATAAGCCAAAACTTTTTTCATTCTTGGCAAAACAACTGTCCAGAAATGTTCTCCCATCTCCACTCCAATCCATTTTCTTTTAAGCTTGTGTGCTACCGCTGTCGTTGTGCCAGATCCAAGGAAGAAATCCATAACTAAATCGCCTTCATTGGAAACTCCTTCTATTACTCTTTTCAATAATATCTCTGAATTTTCTGTTGGGAAGAAAGTATTGTGAGTTTCATAACTTTTAATATCTGTCCAGTTTGTATCTAATAATAATTCTGGCTCTTTTAGATATTCTGGCATCCCTTTTACTAATTTCCCTTGAGTGTCAATATAAGTTCTATTTGGGTTTATCCTTATCCAACCTTTCTTTTCATATTCATTGATTTTCTCTTGCGACAACCCCCAATGCTGCCCTTTAGGAGGTAACCAAGGCTTCCCAAAAAAGTATCTAACTTGTAATTCATAAGTTTTTCTTTGTCCTGGCATATCCAAAGAAATCCATTGTCTCTCTTCTTCTTTTATTTTTTTCTTAGCTCCAATAAAAAACATTTTTTCTTTGTTTTTCCCATAGAGCATTAATGAGTCAGTTCCTGTGATATATTGATTAGTTAATCCTTTGGGAACATACCCTCTCTTCACTATTATCTCATTCCTAAAATTTTCCTTTCCAAAAATCTCATCCATCAAAAGTCTGACAATCCAATTGCCATTGTAATCACATCTTACAAAAATACTTCCCCTATCGTTCAATAAATCTCTTGCAAGCCTTAATCTATTCTCAAGCATAGTTGCCCAAGTGGAATCTTTATACTTTACATTGTAAAGATAGTCAGCATCCTGCTCTTTGTTAAATGGTGGGTCTATATAAATTGTCTGTACTTTTTCCTTGTATTTATTTAAAAGAAGGTTCAAAGCCTGCCAGTTTTCACTCTTAATCAAAAGCCCATCCAAAAGGTCATCTAAGTCGGTAAACAATTCAAGTATTCTATACTTTATTTCTTCGTCAAAGTATATCGTATCAATGGGCAAATACCTATATTCCCCTCTTATAGAGGGGGATTGGAAGAGGTCTTCTACTTTAAATTCTTTGTCAACAAGTCCCAGGTCTTTCCACTCCTGAATTTGTTTAGCCATACCCTCATGCTCTATAATTTTTCTAATTACATCAATTCCTTCCCCCTGCTTTTCAAGTCTATCAAGGGTTATCACATATTCTGTCCTTAATACAAACTTCTTTTTCTCCCAAAGCCTTTTCTGAAAATCTTCAATCTGGGAAAGGAAATCAATAATATCCTCCCCAATCTCTCGCACTACTTTGGCTCTTGTTATGTGTTTGTCTAAAAATCTTTCCTTTTCCAGCGTTTCAATATCTAATACCTCTGATTTAATGAAATAATCTAGTTGCTCGGAGAGGAATTTCTTAAGGTTTTTGTGGATGAAATAATCTTTTGTATTTTTAGCCGTAAATCTATCTAATTGATAAAGAAGTAGAGGTTTTTCATTTTTATATTCTTTGCTCAAAATTCCCTTTAATGTTATATCCTTGATATTTTTCAGTATTTCTTCATAACTTTTCTGGTTAATCTTCTCTTGCTTTGCAGTGTTACTTCCTCCTTCTACATCATAGTGCTTTACTTCTTCCTCGGTAAGTTCTCTATACTGAAAGCGTATGATTAAAACCTTCCTCTCTTGTAGAGGGGTGCAGGGATGTTTCCCCTTAATCTCTATTGGCATTTCATCATCAAGAACAAAAAACCTTTCTTTAGTTGCTTTGTTTGAAGCAAGTTCTTCTTTGGCAGAAACGATCCGGAAGATAACTTTGAACACCCCTTGCCCCTCTATAAGAGGGGAATTTATAAGGAAGGTATAATCACGGAAAAGGACACCCGTTTTTGTGTAGTACTGATCAGTATTTGCCCAGTAAAGTTTTATCTCTTCTCCGTTGTAAGGAATGGCGTATTTGTGTTCTTTTATAGAGTAGCGGTATTGAGGGACAAAATCACCTTCTTCATAATATCTGGAAAAGAAGTTATACAAATCATTGAAAACTTGAGACTTGATTTCGTAAATTGCTTCCGCCTCTTTCTTTTGTGCTTTTATTGATAGAAAATCCTTACCTACAGGAGTCTCCTTGAATTCATCTTTAATGTCTCCTGTAGGTGTAAAAGCCTGTGAACCCAATGTCTGAATAACCTTCTGTCTTGCCTCTTCAAATCTATTATTTATATTGGTTAATCTCTCATCTTTATGTTTTGCAAAGGCAGTTTCAACCTTATTTTTAAGGTCTTCCTGAATAAATTTCTCAATTCTATCCCTTTTGTAATTCAGGATTTTATAAATTCCAAAATCCAAATCTGATGTTTCAAATTGAAAAAGCTTTTTAAGTAAATCTTGAAACTTTTGAATACTATCCATTATTTTACCTCTCTTACTTACTTTCTTATAGTAGAAGATCTCATATTTTACAAAGTCTTATAAGGAAGCCAGCTCTCTTACTAAAAAGTAAATTCTATAATATCTGGCTATAATATACAAAACAACATAATAGTTGTCAAGATAAATCCCGATAAAAGTCGAATCCTTATAGCAGACGAAATAAATAAAAATCTACCAATTTCCTAGGGGTAGGAAAAATAAGAAAAATATAGATAGTCTCTAAATCTAAGAATATTACCTTTATCCTGCAAAAAATAATTTAATGTGGCTCCCCGGGTAGGACTCGAACCTACAACCAACCGGTTAACAGCCGGCCGCTCTGCCTGTTGAGCTACCGAGGAACACGATAATATTATAAAACAATATACTAACAATAGTCAATACCCCGTATAACACACTCAAGGGTGAGTAGGCCGTAAGCCGAGTTCTGTTTTAGATAACCATATATCTAGGGCAACTGTTACCAGTTGCCTCCAGCGGCCAACCCGGGGATAATAACGGGCAGGGCACCCATCTCCCCCTATTAGGCCTTGCTCCAGGTGGGGTTTGCCAAGCCAAGAGGTCGCCCTCTTGCTGGTGAGCTCTTACCTCACCTTTTCACCCTTACCTGCACAAGCAGGCGGTATATTTTCTGTGGCACTTTCCTGACGTCACCGCCACTGGGTATTACCCAGCACCTTGCCCTGAGGAGCTCGGACTTTCCTCAGAGGGAAAACCCTCCGTGGTTATCCACCTACTCACCCTATTCTATATTATACCACTCTCTTTTTCAAAGCTATAGATATAAGGGCAATAGCCCCACCTAATTCAACTAAGGCTATTACTACTTCTAGAGGGGTAAAGGTTATCCTTGCTATAGCAAGAGGGACATTATGGAATGTAAATAGCACTAAAAACTCAATGCCAGTTACAAAGAGGAATCTCTGTATAAGAACTCCTTTTTTTATCCCATTCCTATAGTAAGATTCTATATAGATCACTATAGCCAACCAAAAGATAGCAATACCTACAAAAAGAAACCTGTCAATAGCACTTCCTACCCATCTATCTCTGATAAAGAAAGCCATAACTTTTAAGTAGAACTCTCTACCCGCTAGAAATAGCAAAAACGTCGTGGCAGTGGTTATTACCCAAAATATATAACACAATATATAAGATAATATCTTCTTCATATATATTATTTTATCACAAACATGACTAATATTCTATCTTGTATAGGTAAAGACCACTAGGCGGAGCAATACCTTTTATGAGACCTCTTCTCCTGGCATTTAGGATATTCTCAATATCACTTTTATCTATAAAGTGGTAACCCACATCAACAAGAACTCTTACTATAAGCCTAACCATCCCCCTTAAAAATCCATTTGCCCTTATATAAAAGACTATAAACGGGTCTTTCTTAAAGATATCAATATCGTAAATCTCTCTTATAGTTCCTTCCCCATCAGATTTAGAAAAACTAATAAAGTCTTTTTCTCCCTTAAATACATGCATTACATCTTTCATCTTATCTATGTCTAGTTCTCCTTTTATATGCCAAGCGTAATTTCTCAAGAAGGGCGAAGGATATGGTGTATTATACGCTAAGTACAGATAGCTTCTAGATTTCGCTGAAAATCTTGCATGAAAATCTAGAGATACCTCTTCTGCATCCTTAACTATTATAGAGTAAGGCAAAAGGCTATTAAGAGCTATAGGAAGTTTTTCTAATGGAATCTTAGAATTAGTTTTAAAGTTTACTACCTGATTTATTGCATGAACTCCAGTATCGGTTCTTCCTGCACCTATAACTTCTACATCTTCTTTAGTAATTTCTGTTAGAACAGATTCTAGTATACCTTGAATAGTTGGGACGTTAGGTTGAACCTGAAAACCAAAGAAAGGAGAACCATCATAAGCTATTGTAAGCTTTATGTTTCTCATATTAAGACTGAAACTATACCAACTATAATAGAGGTAAATAGAAAAAGGAAATCACTCTGAGAGAGGGTATACTCTTTCATCCTTGTCCTTCCCTCTCCACCTCTATAACATCTGACCTCCATAGCCAAAGCAAGGTCATCCGCTCTTTTAAATGTGTTTATAAATAAAGGAACTAGAATTGGTATGAGGTTCTTTGCCCTATTTAATATTCCTCCACTTTCTATATCTGCTCCCCTAGCAACTTGAGCTTTTATAATTCTATTTGTCTCTTCAACTAAAACAGGGATAAATCTCAAAGCTATACTCATCATCATTGCTATTTCGTGAGATGGAAAACCTATACGTTTAAGGGGTGAAAGTAGAGATTCCAAAGCATCGGTAAGTTCTAACGGAGAACATGTTAGGGTAAGTAATGTGCTAAAACTTATAAGTAGCATAAATCTAGCAACCATAAGTAAACCATTCCTAAGTCCTTCAATAGTTCCCTTTAATACCCAAAACTGAAATATAACTGTCCCTTGAGTAGTAAATAGATGGAGCGCAAATGTAAGGAGTATAAAAAATATAAGAGGCTTTAGTCCACGGAATATATATAATGGAGGAACTTTAGATAGAATAACTAATCCTAGTAAAAAACAGGCTAGCAAGGCATAGCCATAGAAGTTTTTTACTATGAAGATAAAGATTATGCTTATAAAGATTGCTATAAGCTTTATCCTGGGATCAAGTCTATGTATAGGTGAGTTAAGAGGTAGGTATTGTCCGAAGCTTATCTCTATTGCCAAGAGATTTCCTCCATTTAACTATTACTTTAAAAGCCTCATCTAAGTTTAATATATTATAAGGAATATCCGCCCCATTTTTATTTAATGTATATAATAACTCGACTATCTGAGGGACACCTAAAGATATCTCTAACAGCTTTTCCACATTCTTAAATATCTCTTTAGGTGAACCATCCATAATTACAGTTCCATCAAAAAGAACAATAATACGGTCTGCATATTTAGATATCTCACTAAGGTCATGAGAAACGATTATAACTGTAAGAGATTCTTTTCTATTTAGATGGTCAATCTCTCTGAGAAGCTCCCTACGTCCCTGAGGATCTAAGTTTGCTAAAGGTTCATCTAGAACAAATACCTCTGGTTCCATGGCTAGGACACTAGCTATAGCCACTCTTCTCATTTCTCCTCCACTCAAGAGGAATGGAGATTTATCAAGAGGTATATGCTCTATACCCAACTTTTTAACAACCACTTCTATCTTTTCTCTAATCTCCTCTTCAGAATAGCCATAGTTTCTTAATCCAAAGGCTAGTTCATCATAAATAGTCTCTGAGAATATCTGTGTCTCGGGATATTGAAAGACCATACCTACCTTTTTTCTTATGGACCTTAAGTCTTTTGTCTTGGATATCTCTACTCCATCTATTATAACTTCACCCTTTGTAGGCTTTAATAAACCATTAAAGTGCTGTATTAGTGTAGATTTACCAGAACCGGTAGGACCTATAATAGAGACAAACTCTCCTCTTTCTATCTTAAGGTCTATTCCTTTTAGAGCCCAGTAAGATAGAGGAGAATTTGGATTATATTGATACCAGACATCTTTTAGTTCAATTAAGGATGACATTAACCATCTCCTCGACAGTTAATGGTATTTTGTTAGATTCTATATTGATAAAGTTCTTAAGCTTCATTGCTAGAGCAGGGATCTCAGGGATTTCTAAACCTATATTCTTTAGAGTATCCTCATCAGTAAGTATATCTCTAGCAGGACCTTCTTTAAATATCCTACCTCTATATAGAAGCAGTATTTTATCTGCATATACAAGTTCTTCAAGATGGTGTGTAATATAGATGATCCCTACCCCTTCCTCTTTAAGTTGTAAAACAGTAGAAAGAACCTCTTTTCTTCCAATAGGATCTAACATAGAAGTAGGTTCATCAAGGACTATGTATTTTGGTCTCATAGCTAGAATTCCCGCTATAGCAACACGCTGTTTTTGCCCTCCAGAGAGTGTAGAAACCAATCTTTTTCTCTCATTAATAAGTCCCACCTTCTCTAAAGCATATTGAACCCTCTCTCTTATTATAGAGGGAGGAATGCCAAGATTTTCTGGACCAAAAGCAACATCCTCTTCTACTACGCTTGCTACAAGTTGATTATCAGGGTTCTGGAAGACAAGTCCAACAGTCTGCCTAACAATCCATTGCTTTGATTTATCTTTTACAGATATCCCATCAACAAAAACCTCTCCTCTAGTTGGAGAGAATATCCCATTTAGACATTTTGCCAAAGTAGATTTGCCTGAACCATTTGGGCCTGCTATCCCTACAAATTCTCCGCTATCTACACGAAAGGTAACGTCCTCTAATATTGGGTTATCCTCATAACTAAAGGAGAGGTCTTTTATCTCAATTGACATTCTATTTTATAAGGGCAACTTTTACTAGGGGAGCACCATCCCCTTGCCTTACCCCTAATTTAAAGACACGAATATGACCACTATCTTTAGAAAAGAGACTAGAAGAGGAGAATAGTTTACTTGCTACCTCTTTTTCATATATTACCCTAGAAACCCTCCTTATAGCATTTAGATCTTGTTTCTTTGCTATAGAGATTAGTTTCTCAGCAAGTGGAACTAGTTCTTTAGCCTTCGCCTCAGTAGTAATTATACTCTCGTGCTTAAAGAGAGCAGTAACTAAACTTCTTAGTAGTGCTTTTCTCTCTGCTGAGAAACGTCCCAATCTATTTCCCTTCTTACGATGTCGCATCTTTGTTCACCTCTTCCTCTTTCAAAGTATATCCAAAATTCTTAAGCTTTTCCTCTATCTCTTGAACCATCTTGTCTCCAATGTTTTTTATACTTTTCAGCTCCTTAGGAGTCTTTTTACTAAGATCTTCAGCAGTTCGAATCCCCTGTCTCTTGAGTATATTAATTATCCTTGAAGATAGGCCAAGTGATTCTATAGATCTTCCTTCCTCTACAAGTGGTTCAGAAGTAATCACAGTAGACATCTCTCCAGAAACTTGCATCTCTAAATCTTCTCTAAATATCATTTGCTGTAGTTCACTTTCTAGAAGTCTAGTAAGAGTATCGTAATTGTCTCTCAATATTCTAGAAGCCTGTAGTACAGCTTCTCCAGGAGTTATTGAACCATTTGTCCATAACTCAACGACTATCCTTTCAAAATCTGTAACCTGTCCAACCCTTGTATTTTCCACTTTATAATTTACCTGTCTTACTGGACTAAAGAATGCATCTATTGGTATATAACCTACAGAAGTAAAAGTCCCCTTAAGCTTATCCGCAGTTACATATCCCTTGCCTCTCTGTATAACCAGGTCCATCCTTAGAACTGAATCTTCATTATCTAGTGTAGCTATATAAAGATCAGGATTTATAATCTCTACATCACTATCCGGAATAAAATCTCCTGCAGTAATTACTTTAGGTCCTCTCTTCTCTATAGATATGGTCTTAAGTTCAGTATTGTATAACTTTACCACTAAGCCCTTTAGATTTAATATTATGTCTACAACATCCTCTTTAACCCCAGGTATGGTAGAGAATTCGTGCAGGACACCGTCTATTCTTACACCTATAGGAGCGCAACCTTCTATAGAAGAAAGAAGAACCCTTCTTAGTGCATTACCAATAGTATGACCATAGCCTCTTTCCAGAGGTTCTATATATAACTTACCATATGACTTTTCATGTTTTAACCATTCGACATGAAACATTAATATTCCCCCTATCTAGAGTAGAACTCTACTATCAGTTGTTCGTTTACAGGTATATCTATCTCTTGTCTACTAGGCAAGCTCCTTACTATACCCTCTACTCTATCTAGATTAAGTTCTAACCAATTTGGAATTTTAACTTCTTTTATCCTCTCTCTAACAGTTTCACCTAGTGAGCCAGAAAGTATCTTATCCTTCAACGTTATTCTATCACCTGGATTCACAAGGTAAGAAGGTATATCAAGTTTCTCTCCATTAACTAGTACATGTCCATGAGCTACAAGCTGTCTAGCCTGAGCCCTAGATGTAGCAAACCCCAATCTATATAACACATTATCTAGGCGTCTCTCTAATAACTGCAATAGGGTCTCTCCTGTAACACCTTTTCTCTTAGATGCAAGTTCAAAATAATTCCTAAATTGAGTCTCAGAGACACCATATATACGACGGGCTTTCTGCTTCTCCCTCAACCTCAACCTATATTCTGAGAATCTAGCCCTTACTGTGCCATGCTGTCCAGGGGCAGTCTTACGCTTCTCTAGTATGCACTTGACAGACTGGCACTTTTCCCCTTTTAGATAAAGCTTTACACCCTCTCTTCTACATAACCTACACTTTGGTTCTGTGTATCTAGCCATTATACTCTCCTCCGTTTAGGTGGACGACATCCATTGTGTGGTATTGGAGTAACATCTTTTATTAAGGTTATATCTAAACCTGCAGCCTGAAGAGACCTTATAGCTGCCTCTCTTCCAGGGCCAGGTCCTTTAACATATACATCTACCTGTCTCATACCTTGATCTATAGCCTTCTTAGCTGCAGATTCAGCAGCCAGCTGTGCAGCAAATGGTGTTCCCTTCTTTGTTCCTTTAAACCCACAGGTACCTGCACTAGCCCAGCTTATAACAGCACCATTAGGGTCTGTAATAGTAACTATTGTATTGTTAAAGGTAGAATGTATATGAGCTATCCCTTTAACAACTCCCTTTTTCTCTCTTCTTCGAGTTCTTCTTCTTGCCATAATACCTCCTATCCTTACTTCTTACTACGGGCTCCTACCGTCTTTCTTGGGCCTTTTCTTGTTCTAGCATTTGTTCTAGTTCTCTGTCCTCTTACCGGCAGACCATATCTATGTCTTAATCCTCTGTATGTACCAAGGTCTATAAGTCTTCTAATATTTTGAGATACCTCTCTCCTAAGGTCCCCTTCAACTTTATAATTATTCTCAATAATCTCTCTAAGTCTTGCTATTTCTTCTTCTGTAAGGTCATTAGCCTTCTTATCAGGATTAATACCTGCTTCCTGCAGAATCTTTTTACTAGTAGGGAAACCAATACCATAGATATAGGTAAGGGCAACCTCTATCCTCTTATTTCTAGGTAGGTCTACTCCAGCTATTCTTGCCATAAGACTATCCCTGCCTCTGCTTATGTTTTGGATTTGAACAAATTACCATCAATTTTCCGTTTCTCCTTATAATCATACAATTATTACACATCTTCTTGACTGAAGCACGTATCTTCATTCCTTTATAACCTCCTTATAATGCGTCCACGAGTTAGATCATAAGGCGAAAGTTCCAACTTCACCCTATCCCCAGGTAAGATACGAATAAAGTTTAGCCTTATCTTACCAGATATATGGGCTAAAACTCTATGTCCATTATCTAACTCTACCCTAAACATTGCATTAGGTAGAGCCTCTATCACTGTCCCCTCTACTTCAATAACATCCTTCTTATCTGACAATTTTCACCACCCAATTATTAAAGTATATCAAATTCTAATCTTTTAGTCTAGTAGCGATTAGTGGTTCGCCATCCTGAACAATAACAGTATGTTCAAAATGACAGGATAGTTTCCTATCCTTTGTTATAACTGTCCAACCATCCTCTAGGATCAAGACCTCTTCTGTTCCTAAATTTACCATTGGCTCTATAGCCAATGCAAAACCTGGCTCAAGTATAGGACCTTGACCTGGAGGACCAAAATTAGGAATTTGAGGTTCCTCATGGAGTTTTCTTCCTATCCCATGGCCCACAAAACTCTTTACTACACTCATATTATTTGCCAATATATAAGACTCTATAGCATGAGAGATGTCTGAGAGATGATTTCCAGGCTTAGCATATGAGATACCTATATCAAGAGCCTCTCTTCCTACTTTCAACAATCTCTCAGCTTCAGCTGAAACTCTACCTACCGCTATAGTAATCGCCGAATCAGCATGGTATCCGCTATATTCTACTCCAACATCTATACTAACAATATCCCCTTCTTTAATCTTAACTGACCTCTTAGGTATCCCATGGATAACCTGTTCGTTTATAGATACACAGATATTCTTGGGATACCCACCATAGCCTTTGAAGGAAGGTTTTCCGCCAAGTTTATGAATAAGAGACTCTGCCTCTTTGTCTAAATCTAAAGTAGAGATACCTGGTGTAATAATCTCTTGCAGGTATCTTAAAACCTCTGCTACTATCTGACCAGCCTGGAAAATTATCTCAATCTCTCTTTGAGTCTTACGTCTTATCAACTATGCCCTTCCTCTCTAGGACTTTAATAACTAAACTATGCACCTCTTCTATAGATCCAGAACCATCAACTATTTCTAAGAGTCCCTTTTCTCCATAGTAGTCTATAAGTGGTGCAGTCCTTTCTCTATAGACTCTAAGTCTCTCTCTAATAGTCTCTGGCTTATCATCATCTCTCTGAATTAGCCTTGTCCCATCATTGTCACAAATCTCTGGCTCTTTAGGTGGGTCATATATAATGTGATATCCTCTACCACAGGTAGGACAGTATCTTCTTCCTGTCAATCTCCTTATTATTTCCTCATCATCAACATCTATAGCCAAAACAATATTCAATGTCTTTCCGTATTTAGTTAAGAAATTATCCAAAAATGTTGCTTGACCTATAGTCCTAGGATATCCATCAAGAAGGAACCCATCGGTAAGGTTCTTTATAAAGTCTTCCATTAGGGCATTTATAATATCATCCGAAACAAGCTTACCACTTTTCATTATCTCCTCTACCTGTAAACCCAGAGGAGTTCTTTTATTTACCGCATCTCTAAGTATATCCCCTGTAGATATATGAGTAATATTGAACTTTCCAGCCAATAACTTTGCCTGAGTTCCCTTCCCTACTCCAGGGGGGCCGAGTAGCACGCCATAGATAGCCATAAAATCACCTCTATTTCAAGAATCCTTCATAATGTCTCATAATAAGTTGAGCTTCAAGTTGTCTTACCGTTTCAATAGCTACCCCTACTACGATCAATACCCCCGTACCAAAGAATACTGATGTAAATGCAGTTATCTGTGAAGAACGTATAAAGGATGGGGCTACTGCTAATACAGCAAGGAATATAGCTCCAATAAAGTTTATCCTTGTATTTATTTCATTTATATATTCAGAGGTATACCTTCCAGGTCTTATACCAGGAATAAATCCACCATACTTCTTTATATTGTCAGCTATCTCGTCAGGATTAAAGACTATAGAGCTATAAAAGTAAGTAAAGAAGATTATTAGTAATGCATAAAGAGAGATATAGAGTAGTGAACCAGGTGAGAGTATATCGGCAAATCTCTTCATATTTGGTACAAACTGGGAGAGTGTTGATGGAAATAGAAGAACAGAACTCGCAAATATTATTGGTAATACTCCGCCTTGATTAACCCTAAGCGGTAAGTATGAGCTCTGTCCGCCGTATACCCTTCTTCCAACTACTCTTCTAGCATACTGTATAGGAATCTTTCTCTGCGCCTCTTGCATATATATTACTGCCATAAAGACACCTATCCCAACTATTAAAAAGAAGATCAGGAAGAAAGGATTCATCTGTCCTACACTTATGAGCCTTCCGCTCTGAAATACCGCGCTCGGAATTCTTGCTATTATACCAGAGAAGATGATAAGAGATACACCGTTACCAGCTCCATATTCTGTAATGATTTCTCCTATCCACATAAGGAAGAGTGAACCAGCAGTAAGTGTAATAGAGACATTCAAAAGATAAAATGTTCCAATTCCCTCTAAAACACCAAGATTTCTAAGCCAAGTGCTCATCCCAAAAGCTTCTACGAAAGCCAATACTACTGTAAGATATCTAGTATATTGAGTAATTTTACGTCTACCAATTTCTCCCTCTTCCTTGGAAAGTCTCTCTAGGGCTGGAATAACTACTGTTAAAAGTTGCATTATAATTGACGCATTTATATATGGTATAACTCCCATTGCAAATATAGAAAAACTTCTAAGCCCACCCCCTGCAAACAAGTCAAACATATTTAATAGGGTCCCCTGTCCCATAAGAGCTTCTAAACTCTTCATATTTACTCCAGGGACAGGAATAAAAATCCCTATTCTATATATTGCTATCATAAGGAGAGTAAAAAGTATCTTATTCCTCAGTTCTGGTATTTTAAAAATATTAAAGAATTTAGTGGTAGGAGATTCGACCATCAGGCAATTACCTCCACTTTCCCTCCAACAGCATTTATCTTTTCTATAGCCTTTTCAGAAAACTTATGTGCTTTAACAGTTAAAGCCTTCTCTAAGGTCCCGTCTCCTAGAATCTTAAGACCATCATATAGTTCTTTTATAATACCTTTCTCCAAGAGTAGCTCAGGGGTTACTTCAGTTCCCTCCTCAAAGATATTCAATGTACCTACATTTACTATGGCGTAAACCTTTTTGAACCTATTTTTAAAACCTGGTAGTCTAGGAAGACGTCTCTGTAGAGGGGTTTGTCCACCCTCAAAGCCAGGCATTACTCCATCACCAGAACGGGAACCCTGTCCTTTTATACCTCTACCAGAGGTCTTACCTTTACCAGAACCATGACCTCTTCCCACTCTTATCCTTTCTTTTACTGCACCTTTAGGAGGGAACAGTTCAGAGAGTTTCATCATCACTAACCTCCTTAATCTCTAACAAGTGTTTTACCTTATTCAACATACCTATAATACTAGGATTTGCCTCAAAATCTCTTGTCTTGTTTAGTTTATTCAATTTCAATGTCCTTAGCGTAGCCTTTTGGTCTTTAGGATAACCTATTGGGCTTTTCTTTAGCGTAACTCTTAGCTTCATAACATCACCTCAATATATCTTTTACTTCTTTTCCTCTTATCCTAGCTACTTCTGCAGGGGTTTTCAACATTGATAGAGCTTTCATAGTAACTCTAGCTAGATTTATTGGGTTAGTAGAACCCAACGCTTTTGTAAGTATATTCTTTATGCCTGCTAACTCCAATATAGCTCTTACTGTTCCTCCAGCTATAACTCCCGTCCCTTCAGATGCAGGACGAAGGATTAGCCTAGAAGCCCCAAAGTCAGCCACTATCTCATGAGGTATAGTTGTTCCTCTCATAGGAACAGTAATTATATTCTTTTTAGCCTTAGTGATAGCCTTTCTTATTGCGTCTGGAGCCTCTGGAGCTTTACCTATAGCAATACCAACATGCCCTTGCATATCTCCAACAGCAACCAAGGCGCTAAAGCTAAATCTCTTTCCTCCTGCTACTACTTTTGCTACCCGCCTTACCGATATTACCCTTTCAGTAAAATCTAAGCTTTCAGGTATTTCTATAATGTTATCTTCCATCTTAGAATTCTAACCCTCCCTCTCTAGCTCCTTCTGCTAGTGCTTTTACTCTACCATGATACTTGTATCCACCTCTATCAAAGACCACCTTCGTTATACCTTTGGCTATAGCTCTCTCAGCAAGAATCTTACCAATGATCTTTGCCTTTTCTGTTTTACTTAAGTCCTTTATCTTTTCATAAATCTCAGGCTCTAGCGTAGAAACTGAAACTAAAGTATGACCTTTAGTATCATCTATTATCTGTGCATATATATGCTTTAGGCTTCTATAGACGTTTAATCTTAATCTTTCCGGTGTTCCAAAGACAACCTTTCTTATACGTCTGTGTCTAATCTTCCTACGGAGACTCCTATCCATCCTATTCCTCCTTACTTCTTGCCACCAACTTTTCCAGCTTTACCTAGCTTTCTCCTTACCACTTCATTTACATATTTAATACCCTTGCCACTATAAGGATTAACTGGTCTACAAGCTCTTATAGCAGCAGCCATAGCTCCAACCTTCTCTTTATCTATCCCCTTTACTGCAACATGAGTCGGATCTGGCACTTCAAATGTAACTTCGTTTGGCTCAAAGACTACTGGATTACTGTAGCCTATGTTTATAACTAATTTATCCCCTTGTTTCTGTGCTCTATATCCAGTTCCTATAATCTCCAGTGTCTTAGTAAAACCTTTAGTAACACCCTCTACCATATTAGCAACTACAGTTCTTATAGTACCATGTAAAGCTTTATGTAACTTTTCTTCACTTTCTCTTTCTACTATAAGGGTATTATCTACCCTTTTAACAGTGACGCCTGATGGGATAGTTTTCTGTAATGTTCCTAATGGTCCCTTTACGGTTATAATATTTTCTTTTATATCTATATCTACCCCAGAAGGGATAGGAATAGGTCTTCTTCCAATTCTAGACATATATTATCTCCTCCTACCAGACAAAGCAGAGAATCTCTCCACCTAGACCTTCCCTGCGAGCTTTTTTATCGGTCATAATACCGCTAGAGGTAGAAACTATAGCTATACCTAAACCACCTAGTACTCTAGGTAGCTCATTTCTCTTAGCATATATCCTTAGCCCAGGCTTACTAACCCTTCTTATACCCATAATAGCAGGCGTGTTCTTATCTACATATTTAAGATAGACCCTGACAAATGGAAACTTCTCTGTCTCTATCTCTTTGTAATCCAATATGTAACCTTCCTCTTTAAGGATTCTAAGTATCTCTAACTTTAACTTGGAGACAGGAGATATATCTACAGTCTCTAGTCGAGCTTTACTTGCATTTCTTATCTTAGTCAACATATCAGCAATTGGATCAGTGGACATATCTTCTAACCTCCTACCAACTAGCCTTAATAATACCAGGTATAAGCCCTTTATGGGCTAATTCCCTAAAACATATCCTACAAAGACCAAAATCCCTGATATATCCTCTAGGTCTGCCACATCTACTACATCTATTCCTTGCTCTCACTTTATACTTCGGTGGTAACTTACTTCTTTCAATCTTTGCTTTACGAGCCATATCTTTTCCTCCTAATTAACCTCTAAAAGGCATTCCTAAAGCCTTGAGGAGTTCATAAGCCTCCTCATCTGTCTTAGCAGTAGTAACAATAGTTATATCCATACCTCTTATCTTTGCTACCTTATCATATTCTATCTCAGGAAATATAAGTTGCTCCTTTATTCCTAAGGTATAGTTTCCTCTTCCATCAAAGGATTTAGGACTTACACCTCTAAAATCCCTAATTCTAAAGAGAGCTACATTTAAAAGTTTATCCAAAAACTCATACATCCTATCTCCCCTAAGGGTAACCATACATCCAATGCTCATCCCTTTACGAAGCTTAAAATTCGATATAGATTTCTTAGCCTTTGTAACAACTGGTTTCTGCCCTGATATCACCATTAGATCGTTAACCGCAGCCTTTAGTAAATCTGGATTCTGTATGGCATCTCCTACCCCCATGTTTATAACAACTTTTTCTATCTTAGGAACAGCCATAATATTTTCATAGTTGAATCTCTTTATAAGGTATGGCACAACTGTTTCTTTATAATAATCCTTTAATCTAGGCATATACTCCACCTCTACTAAGTTTCATCTATTATCTCTTTGCATTTCTTGCATACTCTAACCTTTCCCTCAGAAAGAACTCTAATTCCTATCCTAGTTGGTTTATTACAATGGGGACAAACCAACATCACTTTACTCCAGTTTAATGGAGCTTCTCTTACTACAATTCCTCCTGTAGGAAGTTGTGGGTTTGGTCTCATATGTCTCTTTACCCTATTAATCCCTTCAACTATAACTAACTGTTCTTTAGAATTGACCTCTAGAATCTTACCCCTTTTAAACTTATCCTTACCGGCTATAACTTCTACAGTATCTCCTTTTTTAAAATGGCTGAGTGTCATCTTATACCACCTCTGGTGCTAGAGATATTATCCTCATAAATTCTTTATCCCTTAGCTCCTTAGCTACTGGACCAAAAATTCTCGTTCCTCTAGGGTTTTTCTGTTCGTCTATAATTACTGCAGCATTCTCATCAAACCTAACAACAGTACCATCTGGCCTCTTTATAGCATTCTTAGTTCTGACTATTACCGCTTTTACAATATCGCTCTTCTTTACACTACCATTAGGAGTAGCTTCCTTTACAGTAGCAACTATAATATCTCCGATATATCCATATTTCTGATTTCCAGTACCTAATACTCTTATACAGAGTATCTCTTTAGCCCCTGTATTATCAGCTACCTTCAGTCGAGACATTGGTCGTATCATACTCTTCCCCTTCCTTCCTTCCGATAATACTTACTACTCTCCATCTCTTTTCCTTGCTAAGAGGTCGAGTCTCTCTGATGAGAACAATATCCCCTATCTGGCACTTGTTCTCTTCATCGTGAGCTTTATACTTTTTTATCTTCTTAACTACCTTTTTATACAAAGGATGAGGAAATCTCCTCTCCACAGCTACTACCACTGTCTTATCCATCTTATTGCTTACAACTACACCTATAAGCTCATTCCTAGCCATAGTTCCTCCTTATCGATTTCCCAAACTTCTTAGATGCATAATAGTAAGGATTCTTGCTATATCTTTTTTTACTTCTTTGATTCTAGCTGTGTTCTTAAGTTGTCCGGTAGTTTTCTGAAACCTTAGATTAAACAGCTCCTCTTTGAGCTCTCTTAACCTATTTTCTAATTCTACATCAGTCATATCTCTTATAACAGAAGGCTTCATAGCTTCTCACCACCCAAAAGACGATTTCTAGATATCAACTGTGTTTTAATAGGTAACTTAGAACTGGCAAGTTTAAATACCTCTACTACAACATCCTTTGGAAGTCCAGCTATTTCAAATAAAACCTTGCCAGGCTTCACTACAGCTACCCAATACTCTGGAGAACCCTTACCACTACCCATCCTAGTTTCTGCAGGTTTAGCGGTAACCGGTTTATCAGCAACAACTCTAACCCACATCTTACCGCCTCTTCTTAAAGCTCTATTGATTATAATTCTTGCTGCCTCAAGTTGTTCACTTGTTATCCATGCTGGTTCTAAAGCCTGAAGCCCGTATTCTCCAAAAGCAACATAATTACCATCCGTAGAGATACCTTTCATCCTACCCCTTTGTTGCTTTCTATATTTTACCCTAGTAGGTATCAGTGCCATCTGTAGCAACACCTTCCTCTTCTGGTAATAACTCCTCTTCAGTAGGGACCTTCTTTTCTAGCATTACGTCCCCTCTATATATCCATACTTTAATCCCTATCTTGCCATAAGTAGTCATAGCCTCAGCAAATCCATAATCAATGTCGGCTCTAAGCCTCTGAAGAGGAACGCTTCCTTCCCTGTACCATTCACTCCTTGCTATCTCCGCTCCTGCCAGTCTACCACTGCAGGATACCTTTACTCCCTTTGCTCCTGCTTTTAGAGCTCTAGCAACTACATGCTTCATAGCTCTCCTATAGGCGACTCTTTTCTCTATTTGAAACGCAACATTCTCTGCCAAGAGTTGAGCTTCAAGATCTGGATTCTTAACTTCTTGTATAGTTATAGAGATAGCCTTCCCAGTAAGGTCAGCTAATGCCTTTCTAAGTTCTTCTATGCCTGTTCCCCCTCTACCTATTATTATACCAGGTCTAGATGCATGAACAGTAACCTTTACTCTTCCAGGTAGACGCTCTATCTCTATTCTCGGAATACCAGCATGATAGTACTTCTGCTTTACCGTCTCCCTTATCTTTATATCCTCTAAGAGATAATCATTATATTCCCTAGTTGCAAACCACTTAGCATCCCAAGTTCTATTTATACCTAGTCTTAATCCAATTGGATTTACTTTATGCCCCATCTATTCACTCCTTCTCCTGAAGTATAATATATAAATGGCTAGTATATCTCTTCCTTGGATTTACCCTACCCAGAGACCCTACCTTATACCTCTTTAGAACAGGACCCTTATCAGCATAGGCCTTAGCAACATAAAGGTCATCCTCTACTAGTTCAAAGTTATTTACCGCATTAGCTACCGCTGAATTTAGAACTTTTTCTACGAGCTTAGGAGCTCTTCCTGGAGTAAACTTTAGTATAGCTCTTGCTTCTTCTATACTCTTACCTCTAATAAGAGCCATTACTCTATTTGCCTTCCTAGGAGAGATCCTCACATATCTTGCTATTGCTTGTGCTTCCATAAAAAAACCCTCCTACTTAAGCTCTCTAGAACGTCTAGTAACTTCTCCATGTCCCCTAAACGTCCTAGTTGGAACAAACTCACCAAGTCTATACCCAACCATATTCTCCGTTATATATATAGGGACATGTTTTCTTCCGTTATAAACTGCTATTGTATGTCCAATCATCTCAGGAATAATCATAGAGCTCCTAGACCAAGTCCTTATTACTCTCTTCTCATTATTCTTATTCATCTCAAGTATCTTCTTTAAAAGCTTTGGGTGGACATAAGGTCCTTTCTTACTAGAACGCCCCATTACTTCCTCCTCCTAACTATAAACTTATCGGAAACCTTATTCTTTCTAGTCTTATAACCAAGAGTAGGTTTGCCCCATGGGGTTACAGGTCCAGGTAATCCTATTGGAGCTTTACCCTCACCACCACCATGAGGATGGTCTACTGGATTCATAGCAGAACCTCTAACAGTTGGTCTCCAACCAAGCCAACGTGACCTTCCTGCCTTACCTAGATCCACATTCTCATGGTCTAGGTTTCCTACTTGACCTATGGTAGCCCTACATCTAATATGTATTCTACGTAATTCTCCAGAAGGAAGTCTAAGTAAGGCATATTCTCCTTCTTTTGCCATTATCTGAGCTCCTGCCCCAGCAGCTCTAGCTATCTGTCCTCCCTTGCCAGGGACTAGTTCAATATTATGAACCACTGTCCCTATAGGAATATTAGCTAAGGGCATACAGTTTCCTGGAGCAACGTCAACCTGTTCCCCAGACATTACTGTATCTCCAACGGAAAGTCCCAATGGAGCAATTATATATCTCTTTTCTCCATCAGCATAAGATAATAGAGCTATCCTAGCAGACCTGTTAGGGTCATACTCTATAGCTACAACCTTAGCAGGAATATTATCCTTATCTCTCTTAAAGTCTATTATCCTATACTTCCTCTTATTACCTCCTCCTCTGTTTCTAGTAGTTATACGACCGTGGAGATTGCGTCCTGCATGCTTCTTTAATGGAACAACTAAACTAGGCTCAGGTTCTTCCTTTGTAATCTCAGTGAAATCAATTACAGTATAGAACCTTCGTCCCGGAGATGTAGGCTTAAATTTTTTTATCCCCATACTTTCACTCCTTACAATCCCTCAAAGAAGGATATTGAATGACCCTCTGCTAATGTGACTATAGCCTTCTTATAACTAGAGGTTTTTCCTTCAAAGATTCCCATTCTCTTTTTCTTACCTTTTTGCTTAATAATATTAACCTTCTCAACCTCTACACCAAAGATCTCTTCTATAGCCCTCTTTATCTCAATCTTATTAGCAAAAGGCGATACAACAAACTCATACTTTCTCAACTCTCTAAGGGCAGAAGATTTTTCACTTATAATCGGTCTTAAAACGACATCCCTAGGATCAACCAACTGAAATCACCCTTCCTTTGAGCCTATCGACAACAGAAGTTGTAGTTAGTAAATAGTCATACCTTAATATCTCGTAAGGGGAAATCTCATTAATGGCCCTTACTTCAACATAAGGGATGTTTCTTACTGCCAAAACAAAATTACTATTAAGGTCTTCTAGCACAACTAAACAGGAGGATGTTATACCTAGATTACTCAAGATCTCTACCGCTTTCTTTGTCCTAGGCTCTTCAATATCTAAAGTTTCTAATAGAATCAATCTGTTATTATCAATCTTATCTATCAAAGCTGAAATAAGTGCACTTCTCTTTATCTTCTTTGGCAAAACTAATCTAACATTTCTAGGGTGAGGGCCAAATACTACTCCACCACCCTTCCATATTGGAGACCTTATACTTCCGTGTCTAGCTCTTCCTGTCCCTTTCTGTCTCCAAGGTTTCCTTCCTCCTCCTCTAACCATACCCCTAGTCTTAGTAGAGGCGGTTTTGGGATGCATATTATATAGATGAACCCTTACTGCATAATAAATAACATCCTTATTTGCTTCTATGTCTAAAAAAGAATATGCACCAATTTCTTCACCCTGTAAGTTATATACCTTAACCTCTTTACTCATTTACTCTGACTCCTTTTTTAGTCTTCTTAGAGTCTTTTATTATTAGGAGACTATTCCTAGCTCCGGGGACAGCTCCTTTAATGAGCAATAAACCTTCTTCTTCAATGACTTTTACTATCTCTAATGCCTTAATTGTTACTGTATCGCCACCCATCCTACCTGGAAAATGATGCCCTTTAAAGACCCTAGAAGGATAAGAACTAGCACCAATAGAACCTGGAGCTCTGTGGAACATAGAGCCATGACTAGCCCCTCCACCACCATAATGCCATCTTTTTACTCCGCCAGCAAAACCTTTTCCTTTAGATGTGCCAGTAACATCTACTATATCTCCAGGTTTAAAGATACTTACTTTGATGTCATCTCCCACGTTAATATCATCAGGGAGCTTATCTACTCTTATCTCTTTAAGAATCCTATAAAATGGCATTCCAAGTTTTTTAAAGAAACCCTGTAGCGGTTTATTTAGCTTAGACTCTTTAGTCTCCTCAAAACCCAAAAGCAAAGCATTATATCCATCTTTTTCTACTGTCCTCTTCTGAAGAACCTTACAACCAGTAGTCTTTACAACAGTAACAGGAACCCTATTTCCTTGCTCATCAAAAACCTGTGTCATTCCAATCTTTCTTGCTAGAATACCTTTTATAACCATATTCATCACATCCTACAGTTTAATCTCAATATCTACACCTGAAGGTAGATTCAGCTTCATAAGTGCATTTATAGTCCTAGGAGTAGGATCTAGAATATCTATCAACCTCTTATGGACCTTTAAAAAGAATTGCTCCCTTGAATCTTTGTCTATATTTGTAGAACGTAAAATACAATAAAGCCTCTTTTCTACAGGTAGAGGGACTGGACCAGAAACCTCTGCCCCAGTCCTCTTTGCTGTGGCTATAATCTTTTTAGCAGATTGGTCTATTAAATCAATATCATAAGCTTTTAATTTTATTCTCATTCGCTGTCTCATCTTATTCCATAAGCTGGGTAATTACTCCAGCTCCTACTGTCCTACCTCCTTCCCTTATAGCAAATCTTAACCCTTCTTCTAATGCTACCGGTACTATCAACTCTACTTCCATCGTTATGTTATCACCTGGCATTACCA
>CALGNK010000054.1 GCA_937958695.1 uncultured bacterium | reverse complement strand
CCGCATTGGCAAACTTACTAGAGTAAGCGTTTATAGCACTATAAAGTATAGCTAAAATAGGAAATTGAATGATTAAAGGTAAACAACCACCTAAAGGGTTTATCCTATGCCTCCTATAAAGTTCTATCATCTCTTGATTTAACTTCTGTGGGTCGTCCTTATACTTCTCCTTTAGTTTAGTGAGCTCAGGCTGAATCCGTTGTTGCTCTTTAAGAGCCTTGAACTGTTGCTGTGTAAGCGGATAGAGAATCAGCTTAACAAGCACAGTAAACAGAATCAATGCAACTCCATAGTTACCTGTCATATTATAGAAGAAATCAAGTATACCCATTATAAAATTATTTACATAACTCATATCATCAACCTTCCTCAATTATATTAGTGGATCATAACCACCAGGATTAAATGGATTGCAACGTAGGATACGTCTCATCCCTAAGAGTATTCCTTTAAATAATCCATACTTCTCTATAGCCTGATACGTATACTCAGAGCATGTTGGGTAGAACCTACAGTTCTTACCCAACATAGGAGATACAAATAACCTATAGAACTTTATCAAAGCTAAAACTACCGCCTTCATCCTTCACACAAAGAGTAAGTCTTCTAATCGTCTCCTTTATCTTTTCAAAATCGAGTTCCAAGATCTCAGGTCTTATAACAAAAAGTAAATCGTAATTATCTAAAAAAAGAGACTCCGATTCAAAAGCCCCCCTTACCTTTCTTTTAGCTCTATTACGAGAGACTATATTTTTAAATCCCTTAGTAGTAATAAAGCCTATCCTACCTCTACCTTTAGCAACATATAAACTTATACCATTCATTGTTAACCTTTTACCATTTTTTAATAAATTTCTTATATCTTTTGACTTTGATAATCTTTTCTCCCTAGGGAGCATTATACTGGAACTAATCTATGTCTACCCTTGGCTCTCCTACGCTTAAGCACTTTTCTCCCGCCAGGGGTACTCATCCTAGCTAAAAATCCATGTGTAGTCTTCCTAGGTTTTCTATTTCTCTGAAAAGCTGTCTTCTTCATCCTCTGCCTCCTTCCGTCCTTACGAATGAAAATAATACCATAATTAAATAACATTTACAAGAATCACTCTGATAGGAGTATAAAATCTTCTAGAAGAATCTATCTTGACAACCTTCTTATCTCTTCTAACTCTACATTACTCCCTACGAGATTTATACCAGAGGGATCCTTAATCCCAATACCAAGGTCTATAGCCCTTCTTATCTGAGGATGGGACCATATATCTCTATCCTGAATTGCAGGTGTAGTTCCTAAGCTTCTTAAGAGAGCTAACCCAATTATATCAGCTGCTACTCTATTTCTAGATGCAATGATCATTCTAGGTTCTCTAACTTCTCCTCTATCAGGACCTCCTCTAACAAAAACCCTTGTAGCATCTAGAATATTAAGCTTTGGATTAAATGCAAGATTTAATTCTGCAATCATCTCTTTTATATTACCTGAGCTATGCATAAACATCCTATCTGACATATGTATAAAACCAACAAAATTTTTAAGACTCATAGAAAAGTCTGTTATAGAATGAGTCTTAACTACGGCAACGTTTATAATATGATCAACTTCTGTAACTAGCTTTGGAATCCTAAATCCGTTAATCCAATATCTAGAACCTTCAGGCTTAACAAGAATCCACTCTTTATTATCTAAAGCCAATACTTCTGCCCCAGCATTTCTAGCAGCTTGAGCTATTCCTACTTTTTCCATGTTATACATAGTATTCTGCCATAAAACACCAGAACGGTCAGCAACTATTACCCTCTTAGCACCACTTTCAAAACACATAGTCACAATCTCTTTTATAACTTCTGGATTAGTAGTTCCGGGATAAGGATCATCAGAATTTACATTAGGCTTAACTAGGACTGTATCTCCAGGCTTTATAAAACTTAACCCTCCAGCCATAGCTACAGCCTTTCTCACAGACTCTCTCACAGTATTCTCTTTTACGATACTCACATCAGCTATTGCATGAACCTCTCTAGTTTCAGTACTAGAAGCAAGCACCATATTAGATGAGTAACTATTTACATAAAACTTTGGGATATCTTTATTCCCTACACTTGGCTGAAGATTAGGAGAAATTATGGCTAATCCTAATCCAACCTTTGCCCACCTCAAATAATCATTCTTTCTCATAATAGTCACCTCTAAAGTAGGTCGCAGACGATAAATGTCTGCGACCTTAAAATTAGACTATAGTTCTTCTAATAAACTACTAAAAGTATCGTGATGTTCTTCTTCGTCTTCAAGGATATCTCTAAAGATCTCAGCAGTAGTTATATCTCCCTCTTTTTCAGCTAGAGATATTATCTTTTTATACATCTCTATGGCATTCTCTTCATCCTTTACATCCTGTTCTAGCATCTCTTTGAGATTACTACCAACGTTTATAGGTGAAGGTTTAGTAGTTGGGATACCACCAAGATAAAACAGCCTTTCAGCTATTATCTCTGCATGCTTCATTTCATCTATAGAGATACTCCTAAGCTCATCCTTAACAGCAAAAGCTTTAACCCCAACCCACTGCACGTGCTGCCACATGTACTGAATAGAAACTTGTATCTCTCTTGCTATGGCATCATTTAGAAGATTTAAAAGTTCTTGACTTACTTTTTGATAAGCCATTTAAAACACCTCCTATATAATAATGTTTATGGGTAAATTTTATCATCTTATCTATCTAAAGTCAAAAGATCTTAGAATAGCCGAAGTCGCTTGAAATTTCTCTCAAGTTGTTTATAATAGATTGCTATGGAGATAAAGGGTTCGACTAGAATAGCTATAGTGATAGGACATCCAATTAAACATAGTATGTCCCCAGTGATGCATAACAGAGCGTTTAGATATCTAGGTATGGATTGTTCTTACATTGCTCTAGACATACAGCCAGAAGGCATAGGGCACTTTATAAAAGGACTTAGATATACAAACATCCTTGGAGTCAATGTTACTATACCTCATAAATCAGCCGTAATCCCTTATTTAGATGAACTATCTGAAGAGGCTAAGTTTTTAAAAGCGGTAAACACGATAAAGATAAACGGATATAAACTTATAGGTTATAATACAGATGTATATGGATTTGAAAAATGTTTAGAGGGAATAGATGTAGCCAGTTCTTCCGCTTTACTTATAGGGGCAGGTGGAGCAGGTAAGGCGGTAGCTTATGCATTATGTAAGCTCAATGTAGAGAGACTCTTTATTACAAATAGGACGGAAGAAAGGGCTAAAGATTTGATAAAATCTTTAAACGATCTATTTAGAAGAGATATAAATTTTATCCCCTTTGGCAAATTAGAATCGTTAGGGATGATAGATATAATAGTAAATGCTACCCCACTTGGGATGGAGGGCATTAAAGAAGAACTAAATATCTCATCTTCACTTATAGGAAAAGAAACAACTGCGATAGACCTAGTTTATAATCCTCCTAAAA
The DNA here is from genome assembly GCA_937958695.1 of uncultured bacterium. GTDB lineage: Bacteria > DUMJ01 > DUMJ01 > DUMJ01 > DUMJ01 > DUMJ01. Next base: position 5,164 of record CALGNK010000054.1, on the reverse strand, counting down.
CCAAATTTCTAAAGATGGCTGAAAGCCTAAGAGCAAGGACATTAAATGGAATAAAGATGCTAGTATACCAAGGGGCGGAATCATTTAAGATATGGACTGGTATAGAACCACCTATAGAGATAATGGAGGAAGCGATTAAAGAGTATCTATGAGATTCCTTACCGCTGGAGAATCACATGGAAGAGGTCTTGTTACTATAATAGAAGGATTTCCAAGAGGCGTTTCATTATCAGAAGAGGATATAAATCTTGAACTAGACAGGAGAAGAAGGAGTTACGGAAGAGGAAGGAGGATGTCTATAGAATCAGAAAGGTGTGAGATATACTCTGGATTAAAGGATGGTAAGACTATTGGGAGTCCAATATCTATAGTCCTATCAAATGTAGATTGGCAAAAGGAACAAGCCCCAATACATGTTCCTAGGCCGGGGCATGCGGATTTGCCTGGTGCTATAAAATATCACACTAATGATATAAGAGATATATGGGAAAGAGCTAGTGCTAGAGAAACAGCTAGTAGGGTTATGGCTGGAGCAGTAGCTAAAAAGCTTCTAAAAGAGCTAGGTATAAAAATTATAAGCTTTACAAGATCTATTGGACCTATAGCGCTTGAAAAGGATATTGAGGTAAAGGATACTAATATAGAAAAAATAATAGAAGAGTCTCCTGTGAGATGTCCGGATAAGAATATATCTGAAGATATGACTAGACTTATAGATGAGGCAACAGAAAAAGGGGATACCCTAGGAGGAGTATTTGAAGTGATAGCCTTTGACGTTCCACCAGGTATCGGAACTCACACCCACTGGGATAGAAGACTAGATGGGCTTATAGCACAAGCTATAATGAGTATCCCAAGTGTTAAAGTGGTAGAGATAGGAAGTGGATTCTACAGTTCACAAAACTTTGGGTCTCAAGTTTTAGATGTTATAAGATACAACAAAAACCATTCTCCTTGGCCCTTCTATAGAGAGACAAACTTTGCAGGAGGAATCGAAGGGGGAATAACAAATGGAGAACCTATTATTATAAGAGGAGCTGTAAAACCAATTCCAACCTTAAAAAAACCACTACCAAGCATAAATTTAATCTCTAAAGAAGAAACAGAAGCAGCAGTATTAAGAAGCGATGTATGTATAGTTCCATCAGCTGGAGTAATTGGAGAGGCAATGCTTGCTTGGGTCTTAGCAGATAAGATTATAGAAGAGTTTGGTGGAAATACTATAGAAGAGATAAAATCAAGATTCTCTCAATATTTAGAATATGTTAGATCTCTGTAAACCAATTATTCTAATAGGCTTTATGGCTTCTGGAAAGACAACTATAGGTACAAAGTTAGCTGAAGCTTTAGGTAGAAGATTTATAGATACAGATAGATTAATAGAAGAAAGAGAAAGGATGAGTATAAGTGAAATATTCGAAAGACATGGGGAAGATTATTTTAGAAATGTTGAGGAAGAGGTTATTTTAGAAGCTTTAAACCAAATTAACGCTGTAATAGCAACAGGGGGTGGGTGTATAACTAGAGAAAATACTAGAAAACTTCTTAAAGAAAAAGGTATAGTATTCTGGCTAAAGGTAGATACTGAAACTGTCTTAAGACGGACAAGTAATGATGATACTAGACCTCTCTTAAAAGGTGACAAAGAAGAGAAAATTAGTGTACTGCTTTCAAAGAGAGAATCTCTGTATAGAGAAACTGCCCACTATACAATAGATGCCTTAGAAAGCCCAGAAAGGATCGTTTCTAAAATCTTAGATATAGTTATTGGGAGCTTAAAAATTTAAAACCTCCTCTATTTTACACAAGATCTATCTATCATTCGGAATCTGTTTGCTATATTCTATTCTAATAAATATAATAGTCTCCAATTTATGAGGACGGTAAAGGTAAAGCTTGAAGAGAATAGTTATAATATCTATATAGGTAAAGGAATTTTAGAGAAATTTAATAGTCTCTTTCCGTCTAATGAGGCTAGAAAGGCTTTAATTGTAACCAATAATACAGTATGGAATCTCTATGGTAAGAGAGTAATTGACTCTATTAGAGACGGATTTATCAAGGTAGAAACATTGATACTACCAGATGGAGAAAGGTATAAGACACTAAAATCTGTAGAAAGGGGCTATAAGGTCCTAGTGGAGAATAAATTTACCCGTAGTGACTGTATTATAAATCTAGGTGGTGGAGTTATCTGTGATACAGGAGGTTTTATCTCTGCTACCTATATGAGAGGTATAGACTTCTACCAGATACCAACAACCTTATTGGCTCAGGTTGACGCTAGTATTGGGGGTAAGGTAGCGGTAAATCTACCTCAAGGTAAAAATCTAGTTGGAGCCTTCTATCAACCTAAGGGAGTATTAATAGATGTAGACTTTCTAGAATCTCTTCCTCAAAGAGAGCTTAACTCAGGATGGGCAGAGATTATAAAGGCAGGTATTATAGATGGAGAGGGCTTCTTCTCTATACTTGAACGGGGGAAGAATCCATTAATTACAGCCATAGAAAAGGCTATTAAGCTGAAAGCAAGGATAGTAAAGATGGATGAAAAGGATAAGGCTATAAGAAAGATCCTAAATTTAGGACATACATTTGCCCATGCTATAGAATCAGCCACTAACTACAGAAGATTTCTTCATGGAGAAGCGGTAGCAATAGGTATTATGTATGCTATTAAGCTAGGAGAGACTATAGGAGTTACTGAGCCATCCTTAAAAGATAGAGTTAAATCAATCTTAGAGAGATTTAATCTACCAACTGAACTAAAAAAGGTAGATCCTCAAGATTTGATACCATATTTCTATGTGGATAAAAAGGCTACTACAAGCTCTTTATCATTTATAATTCCTCTAAAAATAGGGGATGTAAGAGAATTTAAAAATATAAAACCAGAAATATTAGGAGGTATATTAAAATGATCATACTCCGGGACTTTACGAATGTGTAAGAGAGGCGAATATGGTAATAGTACTCTCTGATAATGCTACAGAAAAAGATATAGAGTTAATATGTGAGAGGGTTAAAAATTTAGGGTATGGAGTAAATGTTTCAAGAGGAGTAGAAAAGACTATAATAGGAGTTATTGGGGCTAAAGACGAACACAAACTACTACTTGCTCAACAATTGGAGTCTCTTCCAAGTGTAGAAAGGGTTATACCTATACTGAAACCTTACAAATTAGCAAGCAGAGAGTGGAAAAAAGAAGGAACACAGATAAATGTAAAGGGGGTAATAATAGGGGGGAATGAAGTAGTGGTAATGGCTGGACCTTGTGCTGTAGAAAATGAAGAGAGTATTATGCTTACAGCTAGAGCAATAAAAGCAGCAAATGCCAAGATATTGCGAGGTGGTGCCTTTAAGCCTAGGACCTCTCCATATAGCTTCCAAGGATTAGGAGAAGAAGGATTAAAACTGCTTTATCAAGCGGGAAAAGAATTCGGCTTGCCTATAGTAACTGAGGTCCTTGATCCAAGAGACGTAGAACTTGTAAGTCAATATGCCGATATACTTCAAATAGGTACTAGAAATATGAGTAACTTTCCGCTTTTGACAGAAGTGGGGAAGACTAGACTACCAGTTCTTTTAAAGAGGGGGTTGAGTTCCACAATAGAAGAGTTCCTCTTAGCGGCAGAATATATAATGTCCAGAGGAAATCACCAAGTTATACTCTGTGAAAGGGGTATCAGAACTTTTGAGCAAGCCACAAGATTTACATTAGACCTTACCGCTGTTCCTCTTCTACGTGAACTTAGCCATCTACCAGTAATTGTAGACCCTAGTCACGGTACAGGAAGATGGCAATTAGTTCCTCCTATGGCAAAAGCAGCGGTAGCAGCAGGTGCTGATGGATTGATAATAGAGGTTCACCCAGAGCCAGCAAAGGCTCTTTCTGATGGAGCACAATCTCTAAATATCCCTATGTTCCAGACACTAATGAGAGAATTAGCAAAAGTAGCAGAAGCAGTTGGAAGAAGCCTATGAAATCTATAGGAATAATAGGATTGGGCATTGTAGGGGGGTCTCTTGCCCTTTCCTTTAAAGAAAAGGGTTATAAGGTTGTAGGGATGAATAGGTCGAAAGAACCACTAGAAAAAGCCCTTAAGATGGACATAATTGACGAAATTGCTCCCTTAGAATCTCCTCCTGAGTTAGATGTAATATTTGTATGCACAGTAGTTTCAGTTGTGCCACACTTTATTAGATTGGTGCTAGAAAACATTAAAAACACTATAGTAACAGATGTAGCAAGTACAAAAGGGTTTATAGTAAAAGAGCTACAAGATTTGCCAAGAGAAGGATTGAGGCGGTTTATAGGTGGACATCCTATGGCAGGATCAGAAAAAACCGGAATAGATTACGCAAAAAAGGACCTCTTTGTAAATGCAACCTACTTCTTAACCCCTACAGACTATACATCAGAAAACACTATATCCACTGTAAAAGGTTTGGTAGAAATAATTGGAGCTAAGCCTGTCTTTATAACCCCAGAAGAGCACGACAAGCTTGTGGCCTATATAAGTCATCTCCCTCAGATACTTTCTACTTGTCTTAGTGTATTAGCTAAGGACGAAGTTAAAGAAGATATAGTCTACTCAGGTAGAGGTTATAAAGATATGACAAGGTTAGCACAGAGTAGTTTTTCTGTATGGAGAGACATCTTATATACCAATAAAGGTAACATATCAAAGGCTATGGAGAGATATATTCAACTGTTAGAAGAAGTAAAGACGTATATAGATAATTGGGAAGAGAAGGCTCTAGAGGATGTATTCAAGTTTGCAAGCAAATAGCCTTCTTCTTTTCCCATTCTTCTTTTAAAATACTCATTATAAGTACGTCTTGATAATTTCCATCTTTAAATATCTTTTGTCTTAATCTTCCTTCTAAAATGAAGCCTGCCTTTTCATAACATCTAATAGCCCTTTTATTGAAATCATAGACGGTTAACTCTACATTCCCATTACTACTTCATCCTGGCTTCTATAGAGATTTTCAAGCCATTCTTTCTCTCTAATACTATTAACAGGGAATCTTCCCATAGTTAGAAATACGGTAATTTCAGGGTCATTTATCCACTTTATAAGTCTCTCTAAATCGTTTACATCTAATGGTCTAAAATATATCCTCTCACCCACAAGAAACGGATTATTCATAATATCTC
>CALGNK010000053.1 GCA_937958695.1 uncultured bacterium | reverse complement strand
GTGAACTACCTCCACCTATAGAGGTGGTGGCTTCGTGGTCAATACTCCCATCGGAGCAAGTTATCCCACGCTCAAAGGGCTGTTCCGTCCCCAGTTTTACCATTTATATGGCTTATTATAGCTTGGTTTTCGCTATATAATTATTTTATCTTTTATATTCTTATTAGTCAAGCGACATTCATCACCCACTTACATAAGTGGGCGACTTCTGTCGCTGATTAGGTTAAAATTATAACATATACCTCTAGAGAAATTATAAATAATATTACTATAACTGTCAATAATAGAACAAATGTTCAATTATAGACAGGGCTTTATATTGTGACTGTCAAGTTATATCTATCTAGTATTTTATGGCTATAATATTACATGTAACTAAAGCTGTGTATTATAATATTATAAGGCCTTAATTGGAGGTTAGTATGATATTAGATAGATTGTCTCAAGAGGTATGGGAAAGAAAGTATAGATGGAAGGATGAAAAAAGTTTAGAGGATAATATAAAGAGGGTAGCTAGAGAATCAGCCAAAGTGGAAGAGACAGACGAAAAGCAAAGAGAATGGGAAGAGAAATTCTACGATCTTATGAAAGACGCCAAATTCTTACCCGGTGGTCGTATCTTAGCTGGAATAGGGACTTCAATGCATCAGACCCTCTTTAACTGTTTTACCCTGCCTGTCATAGAGGACTCTATAGAAGGAATATTTGAAAGTGTAAAGTTAAATGCTATTATTCATTCGCTTGGTGGAGGGACAGGGGCAAATTTCTCTACTATAAGACCAGAGGGTACAGAAGTAAAGACAAAAGGTGGAACAGCAAGCGGTCCAGTATCTTTTATGACCGTGTTCGATGCGGAGACAAAGACAATAACAACTGGAAATGCCCGTAAGGGTGCCAATATGGGCATCTTAAATGTAGATCACCCGGATATAGAAAAGTTTATCACCGCTAAGCATACACCTGGAGTCTTAACTCAATTCAATATTAGTGTAGGAGTTACTGATGAATTTATATCTGCAGTAATGGATGATAAAGATTGGGAGTTAAAGTTTGATAAAAGGATATATAGGGTTGTAAAGGCTAGGGATCTATGGAACCTTATAATTAAGAGTGCTTATGATTATGCAGAACCGGGGGTAATCAATCTCTCAACAATAAATAGACTAAATAACCTCTACTACATAGAGAATATCCAAGCAACTAACCCGTGCGGGGAACAGCCGTTACCACCAGCAGGATGTTGTTTACTAGGAAGTTTTAACCTAACCCAGTTTGTCCTAGATCCATTTACAGAGAATGCAAGGTTTGACTTTGAAAGTTTAAAGAAATTTGTTCCCATAGCAGTAAGACTATTAGACAATATCATCGAGATAAGCAAGTATCCCTTACCAATATACGAAGAAGAGGAAAAGAATAAACGTAGAATGGGTATTGGTATTATGGGGTTAGGTTCCACACTAGCTATGTTGGGATTAAAGTATTCTAGCCCTGAGGGTAGACGTCAAGCAGAATTAATAATGAAGACTATAAGAGACTCTGCCTATATGGCATCTTCTATATTAGCAAAGGAGAAAGGAACGTTTAAGTACTTCGATAGAGAAAAATATCTGGCAGGAGAGTTTATTAAACGTTTACCTGAAGAGATTAGAGAGATCATCAGAGAAAATGGTATACATAACTCCCATCTTATCAGTATAGCCCCTACTGGAACTCTCTCAGTAGTTGCAAATAATGTGTCTAGTGGTATAGAACCTATATTCAGTCTTTCATACAAAAGGAGAGTAAAGGTAACTTCAGACTCTATCTATGGAGATCAATTTGAAGAATATGAAGTAATGGATTATGCATATAGGTTGTACAGAGAACTCAAAGGTGACGGTCCTATTCCATCCTACTTTGAGACTGCCTATGATATAAGACCAGAAGACCATCTAGAGATGCTAAAGGTTGTAAGTTACTATGTAGATTCCTCAGTTTCAAAGACAATAAATGTACCCAGAGATTATCCTATAGATTCATTCTTTAATCTATTCTTAGATGCTATGAGGTCTGAAGTAAAAGGACTTACTGTATATAGAGAAGGATCTAGAGAAGGGATACTTATAAGAGAAACAGAAGAAAAACCTGTTAAGAGGGGAAAGCCAGAGAGACCCTACAAATTAAGAGGGACTACCTATAAAGTGAAGACCCCTAAGGCTTCATATTATATAACACTAAATGAGATAGAAGAAGGTGGAAAGAGAAGACCATTTGAGATATTTATAAATACTAAAGACTCTTCGAGTATCCCTTGGATAACTGCTCTAGCAAGATTAATGAGTGCAGTATTTGTAAGGGAAGAGGATCCATCTTTCCTTATAGACCAACTGCGTACGATAGTAGATCCAAATGGTGGGTATTGGAGAGACGGAAAGCGCATTCCATCTGTACTATCAGATATCGCCAATGTCCTAGAGGAGTATCTTATAGAGTTAGGGAAAATAGAAAAAAGAGAAAGCCAACCAAGACTTCTTATATGTCCAGAGTGCGGACAGCAAACTTACGTTTTAGAAGAGAGTTGTGGTAGATGTCTATCCTGCGGATACTCCCAGTGTAGCTAGAGCTTATAACCTATCTTTCTTAAGAAAGACTTTCTCTCTTCTATCTCCTTTTCTCCCTCTATACCTAAAGGAGAACCACCATCTATAACGCCTAATATGCCTTTACCCTGGTCTGTTTTGGCAACAATAACCTCTACAGGATTAGCGGTAGCACAGTATATATTACAAACTTCTTGAACATCTTTAATGGCTCTAAGTATATTTATTGGATAAGCTTCTTTCATAAATATAATAAAGGAGTGACCAGCACCAATATTATACGCATTCTTCTTGGCAAGTTCTATAAGCTCTTCATCGTTACCTGAAAATCTAACTAGTCTAGGACCAGAGCTTTCACAAAATGCTAAACCAAACCTTATCCCAGGAACAGAACCCACTATAGCCTCATATAAGTCTTCTACAGTCTTTATAAAATGTGATTGGCCCAGGATAAAATTATATCCATTAGGATTATCAATCTTTATAGCCTCGATTTCCATACAACTCACACCTCCTGGAATAGTCTTTATCTATTATATCATAATAGGCTTCTTTTCTAATCTTATTTTACTAGCCATAGTTATCGAAATCAAAACTATTAATGCGCCAAGAAGGAACATGGTCTGATAGTTAAACCTCTCCCAGAGGATTCCTCCAACTATTGGCATTGTAACAGCTGCTATATGATTAACTGTGACACCCATAGATATATTTGGTGATAGATCACTTGGTCTAGAGATCTTATCTATATAGGTAGTAAGGGCTAGACTGAAATTTATAGAGATATTATCTAGACAATAAAGTATAGAGAGAATAAGTATGGACCTTGTAATGGCGTATCCAATGAATATTAATAATGCCCCAGTATAACTAAAAAGAAGGATAGTTCTTTCACCAAATCTATCTATAAGCCTACCAGCCCTAGGAGCAACAATCATATTCATAATGCTATTTATAATAAGAAGCAGAGATATATGTTGAATAGGAACACCATAAGCTTTGGTAAGAACAAAGAGGGCAAAAGTAGCAAATACCTGTCTTCTTGAACCCTCTAGAAAGTTTAAGATGTAATAGAGCATATATTCCTTTCTAAAGACTAAAGTTGGAGGATCTATCTCTTTCTTTGGTTTATAAGGTATTCTCAAAACTAGTAATGCCCCTATAAAGGGTAAAATCCCTGCTATAAGATAGTAAGACCTAAAAGATATGAACTTACCTGTCAAAAATACAAAGCTCATAGCAGTAAGGCTTGAAAATGCTGCTATAGAATTTATCTGTCCTAATTTTCTACCCTTTCCTTGCTCTTCGGCAAAACTTAGGGTAAAGACTGGACCAAGAGTCATCCAGAGATGAATACCTAAACTCCAAACAAATCCAGCATATATAAGTCCCAAAAGATTAGTAACTCTAAAATATAAGCCAAAACCTATCCCGGCAAGTATAAAAGATAGCGTAGCTAGATATTGCCTTCTCATAAAACTAAAGAGAGCACTTATAAAAGCTATAAGTAAACCAGGTGTCTCACGAAATGCCTCCAATATCCCTAACTGATCAGGACGAAGTCTTATCTCTTGGGCAGCAAAATTATTAAAAACTGAGGTATGTAGTCCCATACTTAGATTTAGAAGGAATACTGATACAGCAAGAATAATAAAGCCATAATCTCTTTTCATCTATTCTTTCTCCTTTAGGGAATCTGTGTAACGAACATACCGAACAGTATTAACCCTGCACCAAATAGTGCAGAATAAGACAAGACCTCTCTTAATATAAAATAACCAAATAGCCCTCCAAAGACAGGTTCGGTGGCAAATACTAAGGCTATCGTCGTTGGATTAATAACTTTTTGTACCAAGGCTTGGATATAAAAAGCTAGTGCTGTAGCAAATATAGCGGTAATAACTATAGCCCATATTGCAGTAGCAGAAATATCGGTATGTATACGTTCTCTAAATATAGGAATGGAAAGCCAGCTAAGTATAGCCACTATGATTACCTGAGTAGTAGAGATTACCCCTGTGTCACTATTAGGAGCGCATATTCCCACTGTAATTATCTGAGATGCAAAACACAGAGCACAGATAAGAACAAGGATGTCTCCATAATTCATACTAAAAGATTGGAGGCCGGTAAGAAACCAAAGCCCTATAGTAGAAGATACTGCACCTATTATAGAGGTTAATGGTAATCTTCTCTTCATAAAAATTATCTCTAAAAAAGGAACTATTACAACACTGAGTCCAGTAATAAAGGCAGCATTAGAGGCTGTTGTATATTTAAGGCCTATGGTCTGAAAGACATAACCTAGGAATAAGAATATACCAACTAAGATGTATCCAGGCTTTATCTTATGAGTTAGAAAGCTCCTCTTAAAGATAAACAACATTATAATACTAGCAAGGGAAAATCTGACTGCTAAAAAGTAAAAGGGGTCCATACAGTCTAATGCGGATTTTACTAGGGCAAAGGTAGAACCCCAAACTAAAGTAACAAATAATAATGCTAGAAAAAGTATGTACTTGTTACTCATAATGTATTATAATATCATAAAGGGGAAGAGATTAATCATTGACAATAAAGGAGGAAAGATATGTGCCTTGCAGTTCCAGCTATTATAAAGGAGATAGATGGAGATAAGGCTATAGTAGAGTTAGAGGGGGTCAGACTAGAGATAAGTATAATCTTTACTCCAGAAGCAAAGGTAGGGGATTATGTAATTGTTCATGCTGGATATTCTATAGATATAATGGAAGAGAAAGAGGCGGAAGAAACCATAGCACTCTTAGAAGAGATAACTTAGAGTTCGGAAGCTTTTCGCCTTTTATGTCTTGTAATAAGATCTTTTACAGAATTGGCTGAAATCCATATTGACTTTGGTATTAGTTTACCTTTCTTTCTAAGCCTACCAAAGCCTTCGGGATGATATGTAACCAGAATAAGTTTCTCATAAAAATCTACAAAAAATCTAAATATCGGATTAATATCATATATAGTCGCAAACTCTGTTCCCATAATCCTATAAAGTACTGTAACCCCATGAAAAGCCTTGACATCTGAAAAATCATTATTCTCTAGATACTCTATTATCTTCTCTATAGAGTAAAAAATTCTTCTCTTTATTTCTTTACTTGCCCCCATTAACGTTTGATGATTCCTTAAAATATTACTTATGGCATCATTTAAAAAATGTATCTCTACATATCTATCCCCTCTATTTATTACAGTTCCATCATCGAGAATTAATTTCCTCCACCTATTCTTATTTATAGAAAAAGATAGTAACATCTCAGGGTCTTTTAGTTTAATAGTCTTAGTTACTCTATAAAATATGATGTCTATAACTGTAAAAATAGCCCTTAACAGTAAGCCTAGAATCTTTTTCTCTCTATATAGCCCATATACTGGCAAGGAGGAAATCTCATAACCTCTTTCCCTCAGTTTTTCTATTAAAATTTGTAAGGCTTCTACAGTTTTCTTACTAATATCATTCCAGCGCCCATCATGAAAAAGTATTATATCACCTGGCTCAATTCTATTAAGGACTCTTTCTATCACCTTTTCCAAGCTTGTACCTTTTTGCCAATCCCTGCTATCTAGAGACCAAAGGACAAATAATCTTTCAGAATTATTCAAAAATCTTAACATACTTAGGTTGAATCCTCCCCAAGGAGGCCTAATATACTTAGGAAGTTCTCCTAATATAGAACAGATAATACTATCTGCCTTTTTAAATTCCTCTATTGTAGCACTAGGGGATAAGAACCATACAGGTCTATGGGAATAGCCATGACTACCTATAGTATGCCCCTTTTCCTTTGCCAACCTAACTATCTCTGGAAACTCCTCTGCCTTTTTACCAAGGAAAAAGAAGGTCGCCTTAACTTTATTCTTCTCTAAGATATCTAATATCTGTGGAGTATATATTGGATGAGGACCATCATCGAATGTAAAGAACACATACTTACGAGATTTATCTCCTCTTTTTAAAACTAAGGAAGATATAAATCTGAACCAGATATCAGGAATAATTGCATAGACAATTAACAGAAGAAAGGATAGAAATATTAGAATTGACATAAGTTTAAAATCAACTTAGCACCATCTATAGCAGAGTTAGGCTTTTTTATCCTTTTTGCTATAGACTTCATCTTCTCGACTAAATTTTTATTTATAAGTAGTAACTCTATCTTCTCTTTAAGTTCTAAAGGGTTATAAGCTATCAATGCAACATTATTATCTAACAAAAATTGTGCATTCTCTTCTTCATGTCCTGGGATTACACCATAAAGTATCATAGGAGCTTCCATAGCTAAAGCTTCAGATATGGTAACTGCACCAGCCTTCGTTACAAAGACATCAGAAACTCCTAAGAGTTCTTTGTTATACTCTATATAACCAAAGACCTTTATATTATCTTTTCCTCTAACCTTTTCCGATAAACTTCTTCTCAACTTTTCATTTTTTCCTGCAACAATGACACCCTGAAAAGAGAAATCTAATTTCATCAATACATCAGTAATCTCTATTAGTTTACTCTCTAATCCATAACCTCCCATCATAGCAGAAACTACCGGAATACCCTTCTTAAGACCTAGAATATCAAAAGCTCTATCTATATTATCTATCGGTTCAGAAAATTTAGGTTCGATAGGTATACCTGTGTCTCTTACTTTATAAGCAGGAACACCTTTAGAGATAAGAATCTCTCTAGCCATATTATTTGCCACTATATAAAGATCAACATAAGGATGAAGCCAGAAGCTATGGACTGCTATATCTGTAACAACCGAGACAACCGGTGTATCTATAATGCCTAACCTTTTTAATCTAGAAAGGACACCAACTTGTATTGGATATGTACATACTATTACTCTTGGTTTTTCTTTCCTCAATAGATCTATAAGCTTCTCTGAACCTATTATATTCAAGAAATTATGTCTGAAGCTATCCATACTTATATTTTCTGTACGTTTAAAGAATCTTCCCCAAAGGGAAGGATAATACCTGAGCATCATCATAAATACCCATTGAGAAATCTCATTTAGATAAGGGTCTACAAGCTCTATAAAATCAACTATTTTAGTGTTTACATTTGGATTCAGAGATAATATGGCGGATTGTAAAGCTAAAGCAACCTTTATATGACCAGTTCCATAACTTGCCACAAGAAATAAGATATCACACATAGAAAGTATTTAGGGGAGCTACTTAGTAGCCCCCCTATTTACAGAAATTATTGAAATAACTGAGCTTTCTTCTGCAATAACTCCCACTTAGCATCTACCTCTTTTTGTATTTCTTCAAGTAACTGTGCATTTTCCGGCCTGAATAGATGGGCAAATCTTCCCTGAGGCTTAAGATATTCAGTTATGGGAAGTTTTTGCCTAGGGATATAATTTATCCTCCATCTACCGTCTTCTACCTCATAGAGTGGCCAGAAACAAGTCTCTACAGCTAATCTGGCTATATTCACAGTCTCACTCGTATCTGTTCTCCAACCTCTAGGGCATGGAGAAAGGACATTTATAAAAGTTGCACCATCCATTGACACAGCCTTTCTCACCTTTTCTATGAGGTCCCTGAAGTTGGAGATAGAGGCTTGAGCAACATAAACCGCTCCTTGTTCAGCTACAGAAGCAACTATATCCTTCTTCTTACCTAATTTCCCAGGTCTAACCTTACCTGCTGGAGTTGTAGTAGTCCATGCTCCTAGGGGAGTAGCACTTGATCTCTGAATGCCAGTATTCATATAAGCCTCATTATCATAACAGATGTAAAGTATTTTATGATTTCTCTCCATAGCTCCAGAGAGGGCTTGGAATCCTATATCATATGTTCCGCCGTCCCCTCCAAAAGCAATAAAGGCAATATCTTCTGTTATCTTGCCCTGTCTCTTTAGACTCTGATATGCAGCCTCTAACCCACTTATAGTTGAAGCGGCATTTTCAAATGCGCTATGGATCCAAGGAATCTTCCATGCAGTATAGGGATATATTGTAGTAGCTACCTCAAGACATCCAGTGGCATTAGCCGCTACGACAGGCTTATCTATTGCAAGTAGTATCTGTCTTACAGCTATAGGAGCACCACACCCTGCACAGAGTCTATGACCACCAGTAAGTCTATCCTCTTTTCTGGAAAGTTCTTTTATATTAACAGGCATCTTAACCCTCCTTACTCTCTAACGCCAACATAACTTACTAAGCTTTCTACTTTTCCAGTATTGTATATATTCTCTAGATTCTCAAACACCTTGAATATCTGTTCCGTAGTTACATCCCTTCCACCAAGCCCATAGATATAATCAGTTACTATGGGACGGTTAGGAACATCATACAAAATTGACCTGATGTCAGTAAATAGTGGACCTCCAAAACCACCAAACGTATCTGCCCTGTCCATAACTCCTATAACCTTAAGTTTGGAAAGAGCCTCTCTAAGCTCTTCTACTGGAAGGGGTCTAAAGAGTCTTGGCTTTAAAAGTCCAACCTTCTTTCCTTCTCCTCTAAGGACATCTATAACCTCTTTAGCAGTTCCTGCAGTAGAATTCAATACCACCAGTCCTATCTCAGCGTCATCAAGGTTATACGTCTCAAAGAGGTCATACTTTCTGCCTGTGATCTTAGAAAACTCATCTGCAACTCTCTTTAAAACTGGAATAACCCTCTTATATGCCTCTGCCTGCGACCTTTTAAACTCGAAGTATGAATCTTGCAATGCTAATGGGCCAACAGTAAATGGATGTTCTATATCTAGAAGTGACCTTAAAGGCCTATACTCTCCCACAAAATGCTTTACTTCCTCGTCATCTAGTGGTTCTATAACCTCTTCCGCATGGCTTGTAATAAATCCATCCATATTTACCATTACTGGAAGATTTACACTCTCTGCTATTCTTATAGCCTGAATGAGATTATCGTATGCCTCTTGAGCAGTTTCAGACCACAGCTGAACCCAACCACTATCCCTAGCCCCCATAGCATCTGAGTGGTCACAATGAATATTTATAGGCGAACTCAATGCCCTGTTTACAACAGTCATAACTATTGGAAGTCTTGCTCCAGAAGCTATATATAACATCTCCCACATCAAAGCCAATCCTTGGGAAGATGTTGCCGTCATAGTCCTAGCTCCAGCAGCAGAAGCGCCAATGCAAGCAGAAAGGGCAGAATGTTCACTTTCGACCGTAACAAACTCTGTATGTACCTCTCCATTAGCAACATATTCTGAAAATACCTGAACTATCTCTGTCTGAGGAGTAATTGGATAGGCAGCAACAACATCTGGATTTATCTGCTTCATTGCCAATGCTATAGCCTGATTCCCTTCTAAAGCTATTAAATTCTTTGTCTTCATAGGCTTCCCTCCTCTACCATACTTATGGCTTTAACTGGACAGACCTTACTGCATATACCACAACCTTTACAATGAGCATAATCTATACCTTCCATCTTTTCATCCTTAACTATGATGGATGTATCGGGACAGTATATCCAACAAAATAGACAATTTATACACTTTGATTTATCTACAACAGGACGAAATGTTCTCCAAGAACCTGTTTCATATTCTTGTGCATTCCCTGCTTCTAAGATTACAATACCTTCAGGCATCTCTTTCCACTTGGGAAGCTTCATTCTGATTGCACCTCCTCATAAGCACGCCTTACTGCTTCTATATTTCCCTGAACGATCTTCTCACTAAATCTACCAGAAAATTTGTGTTTTAGCTCTTCTAACACCTCATCAAGGGTTGGGCTACCCATAATCCTTATTAATGCACCTAATAAAGGAGTATTTGGTATATTCCTTCCTATAGTATCCAGTGCAATTCTAGTTGCATCTAGCGTGTAAACCTTGCCACCTTCAAGTCCTAAACTCTCCCTTATCTCTTTGGGGTATTTGTTAGTATTAACTATAAGTACGCTCGTCTCCTTCCAACCATCTAACGTCTCTTTTACTTTGAGTAAACTTGGATCTAATACTACTATTATATCTGGATTGGTTATCTGAGAATGTATTCTTATAGGTTTGCTACTAATTCTAGTATAGGCCTTCATCGGGGCACCCATTCTTTCTGGACCGTATTCTGGAAAAGCCTGTATATACTTGCCAGCTCCTAAGGCTGACTCGGCAAGGAGATAAGCAGCAGATTTAGCCCCCTGTCCTGCTCTCGCATGCCAACGTATTTCAACAAGCTCCTGCATATATAACCTCCTTATCAAAGTTTAATTTCAAGAAATATTAGATAAATCCTCATAAACTATAGCACAATAGGAGAGGTTTGTCAAATAGAAAATTTATTATACTATGCAAATATTTTTATTGACATTTTAAATAATTTAATGTATAATTTTAAAAAAGTGAAAGGGGTGATTAAAATGAATAAGATAGTAAGTAAATGTCCTGCATGTGGAGAAGAGATGTACATAACTGCATTAAAATGCCCTTCCTGTGATACAGAGGTAAAGGGAACATTCTATCTAGATGAATTCTTCAAACTTTCTAGAGAACAGTTAAACTTCATTAAGCTATTTATAAAAAACAGGGGCAATTTAAGCGATTTAGGAAGAGAGCTAAACCTATCTTATCCCACATTAAGAAGCAGATTAAATGAAATAGCAAAAATCTTAGGGTATCCAGCAGAAGAGGAAAGAGCAGACAAGATGGAAATTCTAGAAAAGATAGATAGGGGAGAGATTACCCCCCAAGAAGCAGTAAAACTTTTAAAAGGAGGCGAATAAAGATGAGAGGACAGATCCCTACCGAGGAAATAAAAAGGATTTCTATAGATGGCTTTGGAGGAGACATAAGGATATTACCATCTGAAGGGAACGAGTTAGTATATGATATAGGTGAAGGATTAGAGATTCAGCATGAGATAAGAGATAATAGTCTCTTTTTGAAGATCCGAAGTAAGGGGATACTTGGAATACCATTCTTTAATTTTGGAGGCACTACTGGATATATAAACCTATACATACCAAAAGATAAATCCCTTGAGTTAAATCTAAAATCTGGGGATATAGCCTTTACAGACTATAGAGGAGAAGATATCTTGCTAAAAGCAGCATCCGGAGATATAGACATAGAAAGGCTCTTTTGTAATTCCTTTCAGGCACATCTTACTAGCGGAGATATAGACATCGATATGGAGACTAAAAAGGGTTCTCTAAACTTTAGGTCTGGAGATGTAAAGATACTTTTAAGGGGTGATGATTGGGATGTAGATATCTCCGGGGTGAGTGGAGATGTAGATTTAGATACAGAATCAAGTTCAGTAGAGCTTTATATTAAAGGAATAAGTGGAGATGTCTCCGTGAATAATGAGAGTATAGCAACTGGCAAGATAGGAAGTAAGCATCTAGTAACGGACGGAGGAAGGAATAAATTGAGAGTAAATGTAATCTCTGGAGATATCTCAGTGAAGACTGGCGAAGGAACTGGTGAGATAAAGATTGTACAACAAGAAAAGACAAATAGACTAGAAAATCAAATCTCAACTTCTATCGAAAACGATACAAATATCTTTTATATACCTGAAGAGGTAAAGAAGGTAAGGGATATGTATAGGATAGGTAAGTTATCTAGAGAGGACGCCATGAGCCTCTTAGATGCTATGGGATATGGGGGACTAAGTAATATCTTGGAGGAATAGTATGGAGATACTATGGATTATCTTAGCAATAATATCTTTAGGGAGAGCATTGTTTTTCCTTCCATTAACTTTAGGACCTGGTATATTCTGGGTAGTAACCGGAATTTTACTAGTACTTCTAGTTGCATTATTAGTAAAACTTATAATCTTTCTAGCTCCTGTTTTCTTTGTCCTTGGAATTATTCTAATAATCTGGGGATTGATAGAAAGTCCTCATAAAAGGATGAGGTTAGAAGAAAGGATAGAATCCTTAGTAGATAAGTTCCTAGGTAGAACCAGATACTATGAAGGGGAGAGGTTAAAGATATTAGACATGTTAGAACGTGGCGAGATTAGTTATGAAGAAGCTATGGAAAGAATAAAAAGGCTTAGGAGGGGATAAAAATGAAAGAAGAGGAACTTAAGATACTTAAGATGATAGAAGAAGGTAAGATAACAGCAGAAGAAGGGGCTAAACTTTTAGATGCAATAAGGGAAGAATCCTCAAGAGACGCTGGAAGATTTCTAGGTAAAAGGGTAAAGATATCCGTTATAAATAAGGAGGCAGGTAGAAAGGAAGTAGATATATCCGTCCCATTACCGCTAGCCAAGGCTTTCCTTAAATTTGGCTTAACAAGCGGGATAACATTTGGGGGAATTAAACTAGAAGAATCAGGTATAGATATAAATGAGTTGCAAAAGATGATAGACGAAGGATTAGAAGGAACACTTATACAGATAGATGATGAAAAGGAAAAGGTAGAGATAAAAGTAGAGTAGAAAAAATTTCCAAAATCTAGTATACTATAAGACTAGGGAGAGTTATAATAAAGCTTGAAGCTCCCTAGTCTTAGTTTCTAAAGGAGGAACAATGAGTCTAGAGAAAAAGATAGAGGCAAAAGAAGGCTTACTTGCTTTAAGACATACAACAAGCCATATACTTGCCCATGCTGTGAAAAGATTATACCCTAATGCCAAGTTAGGCATTGGACCACCAACAGATGAAGGATTCTACTATGATTTCTATGTAGAGAAGCCTTTCACCCCTGAAGATCTAGAAAGAATAGAGGAAGAGATGAAAAAGATCGTTGAAGAAGACTATAAACTTGAAAAGTTCTCCCTGCCAAAAGAAGAAGCGATAAAATTTTTAGAAGAGCTAGAGGAACCATTTAAGATAGAGTTAGCTAGAGATATAGAGGGTGAGATAACATTCTATAGGCAGGGAGATTTTGTCGATATGTGTGCTGGTCCCCATATAGAAAGTACAGGCGGAGCAAAGTACTTCAAATTACTCTCCACCTCTGGGGCATACTGGAGAGGAGACGAGCACAACCCTATGATGCAGAGAATATATGGGACAAGTTTTTATACAAAGGAAGAATTGGATAATTATTTGGCTTTTCTAGAAGAGGCAAAAAAACGAGACCATAGAATCTTAGGAAGAGACCTTGATATATACAGTACTCACGAAGAGGTTGGTCCCGGACTTATCTTCTGGCATCCCAATGGAGCGATTATAAGAAATACTATCGAGAACTTCTGGCGTAAGGAACATATAAAAAGAGGATATCAATTGGTATATACACCCCATATAGCAAGTGAAAAGATATATGAGATAAGTGGACACTTAGAGAATTATGCTGAATCTATGTATGCACCAATTCAAATAGATACAAATAGGTACAGATTAAAGCCGATGAACTGCCCTGGACATATTCTTATCTACAAGACAAGACAGAGGAGTTATAGGGATCTCCCTATTAGATACGCGGAGTTAGGGACAGTTTATAGATATGAAAGGGTAGGAACGCTTCATGGGATGCTGAGGGTTAGAGGTTTTACCCAGGATGATGCCCATATATTCTGTAGAGAGGACCAGCTTCTAGATGAAATACGAGGGGTTATAAAACTTATGGATTTCTTTATGAAGACATTTAAGTATGAATATAAACCTTACCTATCTACAAGACCGGAAAAGTACATAGGAACAGATGAGATATGGGAGATGGCAACAAAAACACTAGAAGAAGCTCTTAGGTTAGAAAAAATGGATTATGAGATAGACGAGGGTGGAGGAGTATTTTATGGACCCAAGATAGATATAAAACTTATAGATGCACTAGGAAGAGAGTGGCAAGGTCCAACTATACAGGTAGATTTTAATCTTCCAGAAAGGTTTGATGTAAACTATATAGGAAGTGATGGTAAAGAACATAGGGTAGTGATGGTCCATAGGACAGTCCTTGGTTCTATGGAGAGATTTATAGGAGGACTTATAGAGCACTTCGCAGGAAGATTTCCATTGTGGATAGCACCTATCCAGGTAGTTGTGATACCTATAGCTGACAGACATAACGAAAAGGCGATGGAGATAAAGAATATATTCTCAGATAAAGATATACGGGTAGAGCTCGATGCAAGAAATGAGAAGGTAAACTATAAAGTTAGAGAAGCAATAGTGAAGAAAATACCTTATATAGTTGTAATAGGAGATAGAGAAATTGAAAATAATACTATCTCTGTGAGGACAATAGATAAGGATTTAGGAAATTTCAATATAGAATCTTTCTTAGAGAAGATTATAGATGAGATAGAAAGGAAAATATAAGGAGGTTTTAAAAGCCTTGAGGGGTAAGGTCTTAATACTTTTTGTTATAGTGTCTTTCCTTTTCTTCTTAGGGGTTAAGGAAGAGGAAAGATACCTAAAAGAGGCAAGAGAAAGGATGGTCGATTTAATAAGAAGTAGAGGAATAAAGGATGAGAGAGTCATATCTGCTATGCTTAAGGTCCCAAGGCATCTCTTCGTAGATAAAAGTCAATGGAAGTCTGCATATGATGACAGGCCCTTACCGATAGGTTATGGACAGACGATATCACAGCCATACATAGTAGCATTAATGACTGAAAGTTTAGGGATAAAAAAGGGAGAGAAAGTTCTAGAGATAGGAACTGGGTCAGGATATCAGGCAGCTATTCTAGCGGAACTTACAGATAAGGTTTACTCGGTAGAGATAATAGAAGAGTTAGGTAAAAGGGCAGATAGAGTATTAAAAAACCTTGGATATAAGGTTAAGATAAAGATAGATGATGGTTACAATGGTTGGGAAGAATATGCCCCTTTTGATGCTATTATTGTTACCTGTGCGCCTGACCATGTTCCTCCTCCACTCATTCAACAGTTAAAGATAGGGGGAAGAATGGTGATCCCTGTTGGTCCTACTGGACTGTATCAGACATTATGGTTGATTAAGAAGGAAGCAGAAGAAAAACTTGTCTATAAAAACCTAGGAGACGTTCTCTTTGTTCCTCTTCTCAGACGATAAGATTATAAACCCAGCTAGAAGGTATAGTAGTCCACTTACAATTATGATAAGAGTAAATCCGGTATATATAGCTATTATCGTTGCTAGAAAGGAGCTTAAAACAGAGGCAACTCCATTTATTGCCCAATACCAAGGTATAGTAACGATTGAATAGCTTCTAGCCTTTTCTAATGCTATTGGGAAGGGCATTCCCATAAAGAATCCCAGAGGACCTATTATAGCTATACAAACTATTACTCTAAGATAAAACGGATACCTCAAAGAAAAATCTAGTATAAAGGGTAAAATAAAAGAGATAGTAATGATAAGAATTCCTAAGACAAGAGGTATCAATAAATACCTTCTTAAACTAAGAGAAAACATACTCCCAAAGCCAGAGGATAATAGCATAATTGCTAATATTATGGAGAAAGAATAGACCGGCTTTCCTAGATAAAGTATAAACCTCTGAATGATAGGAATTTCTACAAAGAGATAGGCTAAGCCTATAAAAAAGAAGTAAATGGACAATCTAAAGATTTCATAAGATTTTGGAATCATGGCCTTTTTTAGAATAAAGGGCAACATAATTACAAGAATCGATATTAGTATTATAAAGAGAATAAAAGCAATTATAATAATGTACCCTGCTCCTCCAAAAGGCTGCCAAGTCCGTCCCCAATTTCTTAATAT
>CALGNK010000052.1 GCA_937958695.1 uncultured bacterium | reverse complement strand
ATAGTTAGAGCTGAGATATATGTAGTTCGTATCTGCCTTAGTACCATCTGGAAGTTCCTCACCAATAAAGACTACCTTATCGAATAGATGGAACATTTCCTCTACCCACCTCTTTCTGCCCTTATCGTAAAAGGTCTCTTTAGAATCTATCATGATCCCTGTTAATCTTCTTAGGGAATCTTCAACCATACTATAAGTCTTTCCGCAGGCTTCTATACCCATTCTTTTGCAGAGACTATAAAAAGAGCCTATAGGTATAGGATTTTCTATTGGCCTAGGAAGTTCCTCTATTATCTCCTGTATAGCATCAAAGACCTTCTTATCGAATGGCCCAGGAATACCAAAATACGGGTGTGGATATACGCCCCAGAAAAGCTCTAGCTTCTGATTATCCCTTTCAACAATCATCTTTACCTCTATAATACCGTCTTCTCTTCTTCTCTCAAGTCTGAATATTGGATATATGAGAAAGTTTACCTCTGAGCGTATCTTCTCTGGTGGGAGGATGTCTGAACCTTCATAGATGATTGGATCATTCTCTTCTTCTGAGGGGGAGGAATTATATTTTTCTTTTTCTTCTTTTATTTCTATTATATCTTTTGGTCTTTTATCGGAGTTTTCATAAACTAACTTATTCTTCTTAGAAGTTGCTTTTCTCATATTATACCTCCTATAACACACCTTACTCGTTGCATGTTTTTAAAATTATATATTATAGTTTTCATTTTGTATATAACTTTCTAGTCTTATGTTTTTGTTTTTAGAAAATAGAAATTATTAAAAAATAAAAATTAAAAAATTTACACATATATATGTGTGTTATATCTTGTTATATTCTTGTTAAATACTTGTTGTAGATAAGCGAGAATTAAGTTCTGATGCTGATTTGAGCGATTTTTTCTTAAGTCAAAGTACAATATTTCTTAAGTCAAAGTACAATAGTTCTTAATCCAAAGTACAATATTTCTTAATCCAAAGTACAATAGTTTTAAGTCAAAGTACAATAGTTTTTAATCCAAAGTACAATAGTTTTTAATCCAAAGTACAATAGTTTTTAATCCAAAGTACAATAGCTCAGAAAAGTGATCCAATGTATGCAAAGTCTACATTCTCTTGCCTAAGGTCAACTTAAGAGATATAATTTCATTAAGATAAAAACGAAAGGGGATGAGAATGAAAATAAGAGGTTCTCTATAGAATTAATTTCAGTCAAGTCAACCTGAAAAAGGTTAGTCCAATGATTATATTCCCTAGGCTATAAGGTTTATATAGAAATGAAACCGAACTTTGAAAGATTTAGATATTAGGATAAGGGGTATTATAAAGGGGTGAGGTAAGGTTTTAGAGTTTCTAAAAATCTATTTTAAGAGGAGGTTTGTAATTATGAGAAGTTTCATAAAGATTTTTATTTTAGCTTTAATGTGTGTGTACTTTTTAAATATTTCTATTCCAAGGCATGTTTTCTCTCAAAGTCAAACCAAAGCTATTCTTTCTCAATATAACTCACCTTTAGATTATCAGAGAGCTACAGGGCAGAGAATAACTAGTTTTAATGAAGCACCTCAATTGGTAGAATTAGTAAAACAAGGTAAAATTCCTCCTATAGTACAGAGATTACCTAAGAATCCTCCAGTGGTGATTCCTATAGAAAAAGTTGGTAAATATGGAGGAACTATCCATGTGGTTATACCTTCTAGAACGGTTGGAGCAGCAACTGATATTAGTTATGCAAATCCTTGGGAGGGTATCCTGAAGTTTGGAAGAGACGGCTACTCTATTGAGCCTAACTTGGCAGAGAAGTGGACTTGGAGAGATGGAGGTAAAACATTAATTTTATTCCTCCGTAAAGGAGTAAAATGGTCTGATGGTACTCCATTTACAGCAGATGATATTATGTTTTGGTATGAAGATATAGTTCTTAATGACGAGCTTACCCCTTTAAAACCAGTTCAATGGTCTCCTGGTGGCAGATTAATGAAGGTTGAAAAGATAGATGATTATACTGTACAATTAAAATTTGCTGTTCCTTATCCTTTTGCTACGCTTTATCTAGCACACTATGCTGGGCAAGAGAGGAGTTTCTTCCATCCCAAACACTTCTTGAAGAAGTATCATCCTAAATATACTCCTCTGGCTGAAATAGAAGCGCAAGCCAAAAAAGAAGGATTCGACACTTGGTATAGACTTTTCTCGAGATATGCTGATCCTATGCTTCCTGAAGCTCCTACTTTAAAACCTTTTGTGATTACACAAGCAACTACAGCTGTTATTACATGTGAGAGAAATCCTTACTATTGGAAGATAGATATAAAAGGCAATCAGTTACCATATATAGATAAAGTATATGCCTCTATTATAACTGATCCGGAAGTTAGAACTATGAAAATAGCCACCGGAGAAGTTGATTTCGCTTTAGCAGAAAACTCAATACTCAATTATCCGTTATATATGACAAACAAAGATAAAGCTGATTACAGAGTACTTCTTTGGAATACTGTTTATGGTTCTGAGGTTTTCTATCAAGTTAATCAGACTTATGCCCAAGACTCGGTACTTAGAAATATATTTAGAGATGTAAGATTTAGAAAAGCTTTATCTCTGG
Organism: uncultured bacterium; assembly: GCA_937958695.1. Lineage (GTDB taxonomy): Bacteria > DUMJ01 > DUMJ01 > DUMJ01 > DUMJ01 > DUMJ01. The sequence goes on along the minus strand of CALGNK010000052.1, from coordinate 2,214 downwards.
CAATAAATAGAAGCGAAATAAATCAAGTCCTATATCATGGATTAGGAACTCCTAGACAGCCATCCCCACTACCAGATTCTCCTTACTATGTTGAAGGGTTAGATAAACTCTATACAGAATTTGATCTCAAAAAAGCCAACGATCTTTTAGACGAAATGGGATTGAAAAGAGGCCCTGACGGAGTTAGATTGAGGCCTGATGGTAAGCCACTAGAGGTTACTATAGAATATAACCAGTGGCTTACTCCTAATAGACAAACGACCGAGCTAATTAAAACCTATTGGGAGAAGTTAGGAATTAAGGTAGCGGTAAAGGAACATTCAAATGAACTACAAAATGTTAGAGCTACTGGAAATTTAATACAAATAGGTCTTTGGCATGCAGATAGATGCGCAGGAATGTTTATAGTAGAGCCTTTCTGGTGGATACCTATTAGGTATGGTTGGGAGATTTCCGCTTGGCCAGCCTGGAGTTTGTGGTATACTTCAGGAGGTAAAAGCGGCGAAGAACCACCAAAAGAGATAAAGAAACTTCTAAATACCTATGAGAAGATTAGAACCACAATGAGCGAAAAAGAGAGAATTAGATTAGCTAAAGAGATGCTTAAATATAGTATAGAAAATGCCTTTGTTATTGGCACTGTTGGACTTATTCCAAGGCCTGTTATAGCTAAGAATAATTTGAGAAATGTGCCAGAGAAAGGTCTTTTAGGATATGATGTAGCTTGGGCTAAGCCTTATAATACAGCTCAATTTTTCTTTGAAAAGTAAAAGTTTTGCCTAATAGGCTTTAGAGAAGGCTAGTCAATTTACCTAGCCTTCTCTAAAAATTTTTTATGATTAGCTTATCTCTGGAATCGAAAAAGACTTAATAAGGAGGGATTAATATGTTTAGTCTTCTAAGAGTCACTGAGGGACCTTTAAATCATTTTTTTGGATATTATGACAAATCTCCTTGGAATAAATCAGGGGAGTTTATTTTATCTTTAGAAACTGATATATATAATTCTCAGCCTCAAGATCATGATATAGCTAAGGTAGGGATAATCAGAATAAGCGATGGTAAATGGATGGAAGTAGCTTCAACGAAAGCGTGGAATTGGCAACAGGGAGCAATGCTTCAATGGTATCCAGAAGATTATGAAAATCTCATTATATTTAATGACAGAGAGGAGAATTCTTTTATTGCTAGAATAGTTAGTATAAGCTCTAAAAAAGAAGTACATAGATTACTCTTACCTATTTATGCGATAGATCCAAAAGGAAGATATGCATTAAGCTTAAATTTTGCAAGATTACACCGTACAAGACCAGGATATGGATATGCAGGAGTAGAAGATAAATGGGAAAAAGATTTACATCCATCAGAAGATGGAATATACAGGATAGATCTAAAAACAGGGGATTATAAACTTATTATTTCTATAGAGCAAATATATATGACAGATACAGATGAAAGTATGTTAAATGTTGAACACTGGTTTAACCATATCCAGATATCTCCTAACGGGGAGAGATTTGCATTTTTACATAGATGGCGTAGAGTTGATGGTGGCTTTTGGACACGATTAATAACTTCTAATCCAGATGGAAGTGATATTAAAATACTCTCGAGAGGATTAGTCTCTCATTATGATTGGAAGGACAATTCACATATACTTGCTTGGACAAGGTTTCAAAACGAGGATGCTGGTTTCTTTCTGATTGAAGATAAAACAGGGAGATATATCCAGGTAGGAAAAGGTAAACTTACCCAGGATGGTCACTGTTCTTACTCTCCTTGTAGAACATTTATTCTAACAGATACTTATCCAGATCCAAGAAATTTTAGAACCCTTATTCTTTATAGAGAAAGTACTGATGAAAGGATAGATCTTGCTAAATTCTATGCTCCTCCTGAACTTATAGGTCCTGTAAGATGTGATTTACATCCAAGATGGAGTAGAGATGGTAGATACATATGTATAGATTCGGCCCATGAAGGAGATAGACAATTATATATAATACCCTTAGAGAAATTTTTATAAAACTATTATCCATGTATTAAAAATCGATCTTATTTTTATATCTTATCTTCTAAAGATCCTCTTCCACCATGGGACCTTTTCTTCTATCTTTTCCTCTTTAGGTGGGGGTAATTGTTTCATTAACTCCTCTGTTTTGGCTATATACACTTCAATTAACTGTCTCAGTTGAAAGTTCTCTTTTTTTAAGT
>CALGNK010000051.1 GCA_937958695.1 uncultured bacterium | reverse complement strand
TTTAAAATCGGGGAACTCTTCCATAAGCTTCATTGCTGTGGTAAATGTTTTATAAGAGGTGTCTACAGTTTCTGGCCAATCCCAGAGCCAGTTCATATCTATATGGGCATGACCAACATAGTGTATGGTAAATGTCTTTGCAACCTCACCTATGGGCTCTAAGATTTTCTCTGCTGATTCTATCAGTTCTTTAATATCCTTCTTACCAAGATTACTAGAAACTAGTTCAACCGCTTCTTCGATAAGCCTCTCCCATTCTCTCTTTCTATCTGGAAATGACTTTGCCAACCTTAGGGCAAAGTTAACTTCATACTTGAATCTTTTAAGATCCAATAATAAATTTTGATATCCGTCTAAAAACTCTAATATCTCCTCCATATTTCACTCCTTTATGAATCTTTAAAATTGTCTAACTTACTTTTAGTTCCACCACAGAAGTTCCAAGTGGCGGAAGAGAAACTTTAAGAGAAACATTAGAATCTTCTTGAATATATTCTATATTGGTGCTACATATTCTAGAATCTCTACAAAATCCTATTTCAGAAAGATCAAAATTAATTTCTTTTTCCAAAGCTCTCTCTGTAAGATTAAATACATTTATCACTACTGCTTTTTCATCAGGAAGGACATGGACATGGATAGTCTCATCTAATCCATAAAAAATACCTTGCGTGTAAAATCTCTTTAATCTTTTATACGTTTTCATTGCATTTTTGTGAGTCTCCCATATTTTATCGTTGGGATGTCTACCTCCTACCCCTAAATGTCTGCAAGTAGAAGCATACCACCAAAACATTAATGCATTTTCATTGTCTTTTCTTAGATCTATGTGTATATAGAGAGGTATTGAATAGGCTAAATTATAATAATAAAGGCTCTTTGCTCTGCCAGACAATAAGTCATCCATAGGATCCCACATATATTCGAAAGCCCAGACTTCATCGAAAGAGTAAGGCAATCCATGTAAATAATAAATTGGGACATACCTTATAGGAACACCTGAGACTACCGGATCATGAAGCTCTATAAAGACATTTGGATACTTTTTATGAATATTTTGGATAAGTCTTAATACAGACTTACAGTGCTCATCACGAGTATAAGGGATAGAATGTCCATGATTTTCATCATAACATTCTCCGGTAAAACCTGAGCCATCAAACATAAAATATACAACTCCTGCTTCTGCCAATTTTAATAAACGTTCTGTTTTTGTTTCTATATAGGCATAGGATCCGCTGCATAATGAATCCAATAGATTCCCATCTTTATCCTTTCTAAGAGCCTCCAAAGGATAAGCATTTGTATCGTTCCAAGCTGCTAAAGGGGTATGCAAAGAAACTTTTAAATTATACTTATCCTGCATTAACCTTACAAATTCTTCACATCTTAATAATCTATCTTCTGCCCAGATGGTAGAACCAAAACTTGTATCCCATCCAGGATCAAGATATATCGCTTCACAACCAATTTCCCTAGCTTTCTCTGCTTCTTCTTCAATTTGAGGTAAAGAATAGTATTTTTTACGATTTTCTGGAGTATCATCTGTCCACCAAAGTTTATTATCATAAAGTTCATTCCAGTGTATAGGTGGATTATAATTTTCTGAAACCCTATGACCTCTCTCCTCCATAAAGTTTCTAAAGGTATAATAAGCTTTCTTCCAGTCACCTTCTACAAATTCATAATGATTTAATCCAAAAGTTATAACCTCATTATGGTTTAGTCTATTAGCTTTTTCTGGGTCTCCATGCCATATGCCAGCTCCTCCAAAATGAATAGAATTTTCTGACAAGTTTCTTTCAGGTTTTATTAAAGAAAATTCTATACCATCTTGAGAATACTTAATAAGTGTTAAAGAAGATTTACTCACCTCATCAAACCATACCCATCCTTCAGAGGCAAATTCAGATGTTCGTATCTTAGGTTGACCCCAAGATAAACGATACCAGCCCTCTTTTCTGAATAGATCTAAAACTGAATATTCCTCATATTCTTCATCTTCTTTTTCTATGCCTCTTATGATTATTCCAGGCTTTGGCTCTAAAGGTGGCTCATAGTCAGGAGATAATAACTGATGTCTAAAAGGAATTACTGTAAATTTGTATCTATTAAGTTCCTCACTACTAAAACTTCTAGTAAAACCAAAATATAGAGAAGAAACTTCTATAGGCTGATAATCTATATTCTTTAATGATATCTGTTCTTCAAAGTAAGGCTTACTTTTAGGTAAGATAAACTTATGATTTATTAAGATAGAATCGAAAATTCCCAGAAAAATAATTTCTAATGTGCCATCTTTTATGTTATAGACTTCAAAAGATAAATATTTTGGTTTCCTTATCACCGAGTTTAATTGATATAAATAATCACCGTTAGCATATTCAGTTCCTGTAATCTTATTTATTATTCCCTTAGGATTTAATTCTTTATTTGTATCTACAGTAATCCTCCAAAACTTATTCTCTAAATTTACAATATTATCCTTAACCGATATATTAGGTAAAGAGACTTCTCCTTCTATCATCTTTTACCTCCTCTAGCAATATACTTGAGTATACCCGTTCTATCTAGAATAGGGATCAGCAGCATCACGTAGCCCATCGCCTAAGAAATTAAACATTAGCACACTTAAAAGTACAAAAAAACAGGGGATTAAAATCCAAGGATAATTTGCCAATGCATTCAAATCCTGAGCATGTTGCAAAAGAACCCCCCAACTTATAGCTGGAGGTTGCATTCCTAACCCAAGGAAACTTAAAGCAGTTTCTCCCAAAATCATATTAGGGATAGAAAGAGTTAATGATACTATCATATAACTCAGAAAAGAAGGAAGTAGATGCTTAAAAATGATTCTAAGTTCACTGCATCCAGCTAATCTTGCAGCCATGACAAAGTCTCCTTCACGCAACGAGAGAAATTTACCTCTAACAACTCTCGCTAAACCTGCCCATCCTACTAGTGAAAGAATAATAGTGATAGCAAAGTAAGTTTTTACTATTGGCCAGTTTCGAGGTAGTGCAGCCGATAGAGCCATCCAAAGAGGAATAGTAGGAATAGAAATAAGAAAATCAACTGTTCTCATTATAATTTCATCTAATATTCCTCCCACATATCCAGCTATTCCCCCTAAAAGGATGCCTAATAGGAAACTCACTGAAATTCCTACCAGACCGATAGTAAGCGAAATACGTGCACCATACAAAACCCTAGAGAAAATGTCTCTTCCTAAGTTATCAGTACCAAATAGGAAAATGTTTCCATCATCTACCCCTAAAAGATGTATATTAGTTTCAAAAAAACCCCAAAGCTTATAACGATCTCCTCTATAGAAGAATCTAATTGGATATATTTTGTTCTCATCAATAGCATATTCTCTAAGGAATGTAGTCATATTGATAGAAGATTTTAATCCATAAACAAATGGCTTCGTGAGTCTACCCTTATAAAAAATACTGATACGAGTGGGAGGAGCAAACACATATTCAGAAAAACGTTTATCAGGTAAATAAGGAGAGAGAAATTCACAAAATAAAGATATAATATACAAAACTATTAAAACCCAAAGAGACAAATATGCTAATTTATGTTTTCTAAACTTCCACCACATTAGTTGCCATTGAGAGGCTAAATAAATTCTTTCTTCTAGAGTGGATTCTTCTTTTTCAAAGGTTTCTATCTCTTCCATAGAAACACTCTCCTATTCGTATCTAATTCTGGGATCAACCCAGGCCAATAATATATCAGAGATTAATGTCCCTATTATTGTTAGGCTACTTAGGATCAGGACAAAGCTTCCTGCTAAATACATGTCTTGCGATCTTAGGGCAACTAGAAGAAGCGGGCCAGTTGTAGGTATATTTAAGACTATAGCTGCTAAAGTCTCTCCAGATACAACAGCCGGAAGTAACCAGCCTATAGTACTTATAATAGGATTAATTGCCAACCTAACAGGATATTTTAACAAAAGCTTATTCTCTGGAAGCCCTTTGGCTCTAGCAGTAATAACATATGGTTGCCTTAATTCATCTAAAAGGCAACCTCTTACAGTACGAATCATTCCTGCTGTTCCATTCAATCCCACTATTACAACCGGCACCCACACATGTTTCAATAAGTCTATAAACTTCCATAAACTCCATGGTGCCTCAGAATATTGGGGAGAAAATAGACCTGTTACATTTATACCTAGATAAGCTATTCCTATATAGATAAAGATAAGAGCTATAAGGAAACCTGGAAGAGAAACTCCTATAAAACCTAAAAAAGTAAACACATAATCAAACACAGAATATTGGTGAGTGGCAGAATATATACCGATAGGTATAGCTATTATCCAAGTGAATATTATGGTAAGAATAGATATAAGCATAGTTAACCCTATCCTCTCACCTATAAGACTACTTACTGGTCTATCATACTGGAAGGATCTACCTAAATCTCCATAAAGTATAATATTACGTATCCATTTAAAATACTGAACATAAAGAGGATCGTTCAACCCATATCTATCTGCCAGTCTTGCTACCTCTTCTTGAGCTAATCTGTATCCCCTAGATTGTAACTGCATTATATAGGTAGTTAAAAAATCCCCTGGTGGCAACTGTATTACGATAAAAGAAACTATAGAAACAATTACTAACATAGGAATAAAAGCTATAACTCTACGTAAAATATAGAGACCTAGGCTCATATCTATTACCCCTTTCACATAAAAGATTTTAGAACTCCCGGGGCAGAAACATAAAATCTACCCCGGGGGAATTCTAATTACCTTTTAAAGAACAATTGCTCCGCATTCCAAGTGAGCCATAGAGACGGAACAGAAGGATCGTCAGGTACATTTCCCATATTAGCCCCAACTATAGCAACACTTGGAGAAGATCCTACACCAATTCTATAAAGTTTCTCTGCCTGACTACGAGTAATCTGCTGCCCAGCCCTTATCCTCATGGTTGGATCTGTAGTCTCTTGCATAATCTCATACCACTTAAATAAGTCTTTTACCTCCTTAGGAGGCTCTTCTCCCTCTTTTCCGCCAGTAGTATACCACTTCTGCCATAGAGGAGCCCAAGAAGGAGAACCATAAGGAACAAACCAGAATGGATTGGAAGGGAAAACGTCATCAGTTGCATGACAAGCATGCCAAACACTCATCACCGTTTCATTTGCTTCTTGACGCTGATACCATAGAGAACCTTCTATCAGCTTCATAGTAGCTTCTATTCCAATTTCCCTCCAGTATTGAATAACCATCTCAGTTACAGGTCCTACATATCTGTTTACCTCAAAATATTCTATAGGTATAGTCAATTTCTTCCCATCCGGTCTTATTCTAATTCCATCCGGACCACGCTTGAGCCCCATCTCATCTAAGAGCTTATTAGCTTTCTCTGGATTATATTCGGCATAAACTTTATCATATTCGTCTTTACTGTATCTAGACCCCTTACGTAACGATGCCTGTCCTGGAATGCCAAGTCCCAAAAAGATAGTTTTATTTATTTCCTCCCTATTTATAGCCAGAGACAATGCCTGTCTAAAACGAATATCATTTATAATCTTTCGCCAGACAGGATCTTTATGAGTTAAATTAGGGAAATATTGAATCCAAGTATCTACTTCAGAATCCATAAGAACAACTCTATAACCCTTCTCCTTTTCGTGTTGTTTGTAGAGAGCTATCTCAGTTAAAGAAGTGTTTATCCTATCTAAATTTTCTTCTCCTGCTATAATCTTAGCTGTGATCATTTTTGCATCAGTAACTTGTTCCATTCTTATTTTATCTATATAGGGAAGCTGATTCCCTTTTTCATCGACCTTCCAATAGTAAGGATTTCTCTCTAAAATAACTATAGTAGGAGAAGGCTTCTCTTTTACCACCCAAGGAGTAAGGGTTGGAGCGCCTATATCAGACTGTTGAATATTCCATACTATAGTGCCTTCAAGTCTTCTGTTAAATAACTTATACCATTCATCCGGTTGGTATCCTTCTTTCTTTATTAGTGGCTCTAAATCTTTAGCTGAAGCATACTTTATATGAAACTTTTTAAGGTAATGAGAAGGCAAAAGAAAGGTAGCGTGTAAGTTATATCCGTGAAGTCTTAAAGGAAAAAGTCCATAAGGAGATGGAAACTTTAACCTGAAAGTATACTTATCTAATATTTCAAGAGTAGGTCTTCCTCCTTTTACAGTCAACCAAGTAGGAAAATAAGGAGTTATATCCTTATTATTTATAACATCCTCCCAAGTAAACTTCACGTCATCAGTTGTTACTGGAGTGCCATCTGACCATTTCATTCCTTCTCTAAGATAAAATGTAAAGATTTTTCCATCTTTACTTGATTCTAGTTTCTCTAAAATATTGGGTTGAACTCTGTCTGTAAAATAAGGATAACATTCCATCAAAGGTTCTCTATTCGCCTGCCATAGACCACAAGACCATCCAATATGTGCTATTTGGATAGTTCCACCATACTGTCCAATTTCTTTCCAGACCTTCATTACTTTTGGTCGTTTCGGTAATCTTTGTTCAACTGGAGGAAGCTTTCCTGCTTTTACTAACTCTGCCAACATTGGTGCTTCACTATATTTCTTCTGTGAAAACGAAATCGGCACACTCCCTAGAATTAAACCTAATACCAAACTCAAACCCACTACACTCAACACTAACTTCCTTAACATTCCTCTTTACTTTCTCTTAAAAATTTTCTAAAACTTTCAACTTACTCTACCAACCTCAATCTACTTATCCCCCTTAAGAACTTTTAAATCTACTAAACCTAGCTTTCTCTATCCCACCACCTCCTTTACCAACTTCTCACCAGCTGACTTCCTTATTATTAGCTCGGGTTGGAGGATTACCTTCCTCCTCTCTCTTACCCTGTCCTTATCTTCTATCCTTCTTATTAATAGCTCTGCTGATATTACCCCCATCGAGTATGCAGGTTGTGTTACTACTGTAAAAAATGGATAAACTTGTAATAGGCTCTCTATATCATCATTGGAACATAACCAAGTTCTTCTATAGTCTTGAGAACCCTTTCTCTTGTCTCAGGTTTTACATCCTTCTTGCCATTTATCACCCTAGAAACAGTCATAACTGAAACCACAGCCTTTTTAGCTACATCATATATGGTTGGCATTCTCCTCCCTCTCATTCTATACATTACTAGTAACAATATAGCAAAAAATTTTTATGTGTCAAGAGTTTGTAGCTGAAATTCGGACAGGAGTTCGGACATCCTATGTCTCTATGCTCACACCGGGTATATGAAAATACCCTACCAGGGCATCTTACATCAAAAATTTCTATAAATTTTTACCCCTGTATAAGACCCATAACCCTGCAAAATCT
>CALGNK010000050.1 GCA_937958695.1 uncultured bacterium | reverse complement strand
TTACTAATCCACCAAGAGGATCTAATTTATGGAACGAACTTTATACTATGAATAGATCCTCAGTAGAGAGATGTATAAAGCGAATCTTGGTTGATTATGAGGTAGAGAAAGCCAGAGTCTACAGCAGAAAACAGTGGATATAGAGAATTGCTCTTGTATGTATCAACATCCATCTAGACGCTTGGATAGACTTTGCTAGGCTTAATATAGTTGGAAGTTTCGCTAGTAGCTAACTACTCTTTTTTACTCCAATATTCAATTTTCAAGGTGCGTACCCCTTATTTATGGGATCTTATCCCTGGGGTCATATACTTTTACCTATATTTTATCCCCCCCCACACATTTGTCAAGACGGGTGTAGACGTCGCATATATTTGAGACTACAGATCAAATGTTGTTTTTAGATATTCTTTAGTATTATCTACCATCTCACTAAACAATTCCTTAGCTTTATCTATACTTAATTTCTCTATTGCAGGGTCATTTAAAAATGCTCTCTTAGCAAGATTAAGGTCCTTTTCAAGGACTGACCTTACAATCAAATCTTGATTACTTATATGCCTTATCATTATACTGGCCAAGTCTTGTGGCAACTCTCCTGCGTACACAGGTCGAACATCGTCTCTAGCAAAAACAGCATTAGTCTCTACAATTGCACCTAAAGGCAGATTAGAGATCTGTCCCCTGTTTGGTAGATTGACGTTTGTTACAAAAGTATCCAAACCAAAGATAGCCCTCATCTGCATAACTCCTTCTTCTCCAGATGGATTCAATGGGATATCTCTTTGACCGGAGGCAAACTCTTTACTCAACGCTATTAACATCTCTCTATTTTTTATCCTCCATTCAACAGGAGTCAGAGTAAACTTCCACATCTTTACTGTTTCTCTATCAGTAAGATATATATACGGCATAAACTCTGCTAAATGTCTATCTCCAGCTGTTGCTATAAGCCCAAATCTTTTAAATAAGTCAAACTTAACCCTATTTGCAGAAGCAAAGTAATTTCTCTCCCAAAGGCCTTTTTCTCTCTCGTAACCTTCTTCATAGTATTTATCTATGAACTTCTCATAAAGAGGGAATATATCTACCGTCTTATAAGATGCCTTATCAAACCAGGTAAAATGATTAATTCCTAGTACATTAACCTTAATATCCATCCTAGATATAACATCTTTTACATCTAGGAAATGTTTTACAACGTCTATAAGGAGCTCTTGTGTTCCAAATACTTCATGGCAACATCCAAAAGCCTTTATTTTATGGAAGACTTCATATAAGGTCTTAAGACATATAGCCATCGGATTGGTATAGTTAATCACCCATGCATCTGGACAGTTTCTCCTTATACCTTCTGCAAATTCTATGTACATAGGAACCGTTCTTAAACCTCTTATAAGCCCACCAGGACCTGTAGTATCACCTACTGACTGGTATATCCCATATTTTTCTGGGGCATGAACATCAGAATACATCTCGGTAAACGTTGCTGGCAGTATTGAAATCACTACAAAATCAGCACCGTATAATGCCTCATCTAAGGTTTTTACTGCTACATAACGCCATTTTCCGGGGATGTCTGGTTTACTTGAGATCTTATTCCCTATAATCTCATTAGTTTTGGCTGCCTCGTAATCTATATCATAAAGTTTGACTGTTCCTCTTAAATCCTTTTCTAACGCTAAATCTGTCATTAACCTCCAAGCCCAACCTCTTGAACCTCCACCTATGTAGGCAATATTAATTTCTCTTTCTACATCGATACTCAATTCTCATCCCTCCAATCAAAGTTTTGATAAAAATAATTTTAGCATACTTTACCTAGATTCTAGGTTTTGTAAAAGCTTAGATACTTTAGTCTCAAACATGGGGTTATCCGCCTACGGTAAAACTCAAAAGCCTAAGACCATTCTTTATTACTCCTAAGGGATTTGTCATATTAGAGATAATCATATTAAGATATATGCACTTATCAATTGGATCAAGGGAAAGATACCAGTCATCCTGAGTTAACTCGACATCAATCAATCTATACATATTTACCTTCTTTTCACATTTTTATATTTATATTATATCATATATTTATGAGAAGTAAAGATATATTTTTTACTACGCTGAGGCTCAGATATTTGGATTCAGATAAAAATACCCCTTTTCTGTAGATAAGATAGATGAGACTAACTATAAAGCCATACTATGTACAAACTCCTGTCCGAATTTTAGGTTGGGCTCTTTAAAATCAGAATAATCTGTATTATTAAATTTTACATACTAATTTTGGTGTTTTTGTATATAAAAGTTATATCCCCTCTTAGAGGGTAATAAAAAGACTCCCTCTAGAGGGGTAATTTAATTGAGTAATTTCTATTGTCAACTATGCTAAAATTTATTATATAAAATCTATTGTAAATTATTTCACAAGGAGGGCAAAAATGGCAACTGTAAAGACAGTAAAAATAAACAGCAAGTGGTTAGAAAAGAGTTTAATAGAAGTTAAGGCTCGAGAGCACACTGTATATGTAGACCAACCTGAGGCATCTGGAGGAACAAATAAAGGTCCGACACCATTAGAATACCTCTTTGTATCATTAGCATCTTGTCTTATAACTATTGGATTGATAGTTGCTAGACAAAAGCAGTTAAAGATCAATGGATTATCTGCAGATGTAGAAGGAGATATAGACTATGACGTCCTCTTAGGAAAATCTAAAGAACCAAGAGCTGGTTTCTATAGAATAAAAGTTCTAGTAAAAGTTGATGGCGAACTGACTCAGCAAGAGAAGGAAGAGTTTATAAAAGAAGTTGAGTCTCGCTGTCCAATAGCGGATAATCTATTAAATCATACTCCAATAGAAGTAGTTTTAGAATAGCTATAACCTGCCGTATTTAATTCCGCAATCTATGTAGTGTATTATATTTTCCTGAATCCTCTTGTCTAAAGGAGTAGTAAGTGGCATAGCGGTTGGGCAGAGTATAAATGGGCCTTTATTTGCGCCTTCTTCTATAGCTGTCCTAACCGCTATTTCTATTTCATCTTTTGTCCCAATCTCAAATAATCGCTCTTCTATATTTCCTACTAAGACAACTCTTTCTCCCAAGATGTCTCTAGCCTGTTTTAGAGTAATATCTCCGTCTGGGGGAGGCTCCAATGGATCTATAGCATCTATATCCATCTTAAGTATAAGATCTAAGACATTCTTTACCTTTCCATGGGAATGGAGTCTAGCCTTACCCCCATATCTATGTAAGAGCCTTACTATCTCTTTGTCGTATCTAACCACTAACTTTTCAAATTCTTTAGGTGAGAGATATGGTGGAGTTGCGTATTCTGGTCCAACTATCCTATATACTGTGGCTAATCCATTCATTAGAATGTGCTCTAGATAATTGTATAACCTCTCCTGGAAGAAATCCATAAGACGAAAGATAAGATTAGGATTCTCTGTATATAGCATTAGGAATTTATAAAAGCCAAAAAGCTCCACAGTACGGCATAACGCATCTGGAATATCACCTATCACTATACCTGAATCACCTACAACCTTTATCTTTTCATAAAAAGAATCTGTAGAAGGCTTCCATGGGATATAATCTAATGAAAGTACCTTATCTACATCCTTTTCATCTTTACACAAATATTCTATTGTCCAAGTAGTATGTACGCCTTCGTCATGTCTTTTTAATGTCGTAAGTTCACCCTTTGGTGTCTTTATCACAGTTCTTGTATATATGGAGTTCTTCTCCTGCCAGGTATAATTTTCAATGTCACTAGGGGAGAGTTCTCCATAAAATAATACAGGCCTATCTACTTCTGGGTACCAAGGAGACATCTTATCTGTTTTCCCCTTAGCGTATTCTAAAATCTCTACATACTCAGGGTAAGAATATATCCAAGAATCATAATGCCCATCAAATTCATATAGCGAGATGGGAACTCTATCAGTCTTCTCTCCGTTAAAAGTTCTTAATAGACGTTCTCTGGAAGTCATATTATCTCCTATATCAGTCTAATTCATAAAAGAGGCATATAGCAGATGCTATTTCTTTCATAGGTTTCCCCAAATCCATACTCTTCTTCTGTAAAAATCTATATGCATCTTCTTCACTCATCCCTCTTTGTTTCATAAGAACTCCTTTTGCCCTTTCTATAAGTTTCCTAGTCTCTAACGTCTCTTTTAGCTTTGTTACCTCTTCTATGAGCTGGCTACTTCCAACAGCTATAGCTGCATAATTAGCCAATGTCTGGACAATATTTACCTCTTCTTTTGTAAAATTATGATCCTCTGATGTATAGACATTTACTACACCGATAATCTTATCCCTAAAATACATAGGGACTGAAAGCATAGAAACCAGACCCAATCTCTTAGCAATATCCCTGTAGAAAAATCTTGAATCCTCTCTGACATCTGGAACTATAATAGGACGCCCCTCTTTTACCGTTAATCCGCTTATACCTTGATCTAGCTTCAGATTTGGCTTATTTTTATATTCTTCGTCTAAACTCTGAGTAGCTTTCATTATAAACTCCTTCTTTTCCTCATCTATAATCATTATAGAACAGATTTTGGTATTCAAGAGCTCTGCGGTTACTGTCACTATAAGGTTTAAAATATCATCAACAGAGCTAAGATGTAAAGCCACAAGAGAAGAAATCTCAACTATCCTAGTTAACTCAGCTTCTTTCTTCTCTAACTCAGCCTTTAAAAGGGATATCTCCTTATCTTTCTCTTCTATTATCCTTTTAAGTTCCTTAATACTTAACTTTGCCACAAATTTGACCACCTATTTAAGACATATTATAGTTACCATATACAGATACTGTCAACAATTCACATCAAGTCATTCTTAATATCATACAGTCTCTCGAAGATAGGACTCAGTGTCCAGTAAGCATCCATATACAGACTATACAATCTTTCATATAATAAGTTATTCTTTATATCTGGCTCTATCCGTTCTCTTATATTTACTAGTTCTTTAGCTTTCTTAAATGAGTCAAATATATTAAGAGCTACGCCAACTAAGACCATAGCACCAAAAGATGTATTCTCTTCTAAGGTAGGGACAATAATCTCTTTACCAAATATATCTGACATAATCTGGAGCCATAGCTTAGATCTTGAAAATCCTCCTCCTGCTCTTATCTCATTAAAATTCTCTACGTCAAATAGATCTTTTAGTGCAGAATATACGCTGTATAACCTATAACATACACTTTCCATAAACGCCCTAGCAATGTCTTCTCTTTTGTGGCTAAGTCCAAGTCCAATAAGTGTCCCCTGAGCCTTGTCATTCCAGTAAGGGTTTCTTTCCCCTGTTAAAAATGGAAGTATAATCAGCCCTTTTGCTCCCACAGGAGATTTTTCTGCTAGTTTGGTGATTAGGTCATACGGATCTATTCCTAACTTATCAGATTCTCTAACTAGGTCCTGAAAGATCGTGTCCCTAACCCACCTAAGGGTTATCCCTCCATTATTGATAGCTCCACCTACAAGCCATAATCCCTTAGTAAAATAATAACTCCATATCCTCTGCTCTTCATCTAAAATGGGCTTTGTGGAGAATGTCCTAACCGCTCCACTTGTCCCAACCATAATACCAACATCCTTCTCTTCTATAGCCCCCATACCAAGACTTGACAAAGCTCCATCTCCTGCTCCTAAGATAAATGGAACATCTTTTAGTTGAGGTATATCTAACTTTAGCTTACTACCATCGATAATATGTGTTGTAGGGAAAATCTCTGGAAGTTGTTCTGGTTTTAGGCTAACGATGTTAATAACGTCTTCGTCCCACTTTAAAGAGTGTATATTTAAAAATCCTAGTGTAGATGCAGTAGTCTCATCTATAATCCATTCTCCAAAAAGATTATAGACAAGATAATCTTTAGCACTTGCAACTTTAAAGTCTTTTAACTCTGGCTCATTCTCCAAAAACCATAATACCTTTGATAATGGATACATAGGGTGAACAGGACAACCAGTCTTTGCATATATATTAAATCCCTTATACCTTTCTTTTATAGTCTCAGCCTGCCTATTAGCCCTAAGATCCGCCCAAGTAAGGATATCGGTAATAGGTCTATTATTCTTATCAAGTAGAAGTAAAGAATGATAATATGTAGAAATCGTCCAGCCAATAATCTTACCATTTCTTATATCCTTTAAGACAGAATTACATACCTGCACGATATTCTCTATTATCTCTTCTGGCTTCTGAACAGCCCAATTAAAATGTTCTTGGTATAGATTGTTTTTCCTATAACTCCTAGCCACAACCTCACCCTTTAGATTAAATGCCATAGCTCTTACACTACCAGTTCCTGCATCGATGGTAAGAATGAGATCTTCCATACCTATACCTCTTTTATAAGTTTTACTATAACTTGTCTAGACCTTGGACCATCAAATTCGCAGAAGAATATACCCTGCCATCTACCAAGGAGAAGTTTCCCACTTTCTACAGGGATAGCAACTGAATGTCCCACAAGAGAACTCTTTATATGGGCTTGAGAATTACCCTCTATATGTCTATAATCTCCAAACTTTGGAACTAATTTATCTAGATGTCTTTCAATATCTCCTATAACATCAGGATCTGCATCTTCATTTATGATTATGCCCGCAGTAGTATGAGGAACATAGACTACACACAAACCATCTTTCAAACCTACCCTCTCTATAACACCTTGGACCAATCTTGTAATATCTATAAACTGCTCCTTAGATAAGCTTTTGATGTTAATATACTCTACCATAAATATCAGCTCCTTTAGGGATTATTTAGGTTCAAGTTTTATTATAGCAAGATTTAGGTTATAATTAATTCAAAATTATACCCTTTGGAGGCATCCTTAAATGTCTTGGAAGGTCTTAGTAACATCAAGGTCTTTTGGTAGAATAAGTGAAGAACCAGTTAATTTACTTAAAGAAAATGGAATAGAGGTGGACTTCCTTACAGAGCCAAAAGAGGAGAGTGTATTAGATACTATAGAAAGATACAATGCTATAGTGGTTGGTAATGATAAGATCACTAGAAAAATCTTAGAAAGGGCAAAGAATTTAAAGATCATATGCAAACACGGGGTAGGAGTAGACAATATTGATCTAGAAAGTGCTAGAGAGTTTGGAATAACTGTTACAAACGTCCCTTCTACAAATTCCGATGCTGTTGCTGACTTAGCCTTTGGTTTGATCATAGACCTAGCTAGGAAGATATCTATAATATCTCAAAGGGCCAAAAATGGTAATTGGGAACCTCTGATTGGGGTAGATGTTCATCATAAGACCTTAGGGATAATTGGCCTCGGTGCTATAGGTAAGAGAGTCGCTAAGAGGGCTAGAGGTTTTGATATGACTGTATTAGCCTATGACCCTTACATAGAATATCTTCCAGAGGAATTTTCCTTTGTGAGGTTATCATCACTAGAAGAAGTCTTAAGAAACGCAGACTTTTTAACTATTCATACCCCACTTACAGACAAAACAAGAGGACTAATAGGAGAAAGAGAAATATCTATAATGAAAAGAGGTAGCTTTATTATAAATACCGCCAGAGAAGGAATAATTGATGAGTCTGCATTGTATAAGTATCTAAAGGATGGACATCTAGGTGGTGCAGGTCTAGATGTTATAGATAAGAATTCTTCTATAAAAGATCTTCTTCTTTCTTTAGAGAATGTCATAATACTTCCACATGTAGGTATGTATTCGAGAGAAACTATAAATTTAGTGAGTATGGTGTGCGCTAAAAATATTGTAAAGGCATTTCGAGGAGAAATGCCTGATAACATTATCGTTTAGGTGATGAGAATGGTAGAGATATGTTGGAGTAATAGAGATAGGGGAATAGAAGAGAAAGAATTGAGAGAAATTTTAGAAACTGTTATAGAAGAGCATAGGCCTCTTAAGAAGATTCTCTTATTGCCTCCAGATATAACGAGAAGATATTCACTTGCAGGTAATATAACCTCAGTACTATATGAACTTCTTAGGAATAGCTGCAAGATAGATATTATGCCTACTCTTGGGACCCATATGCCAATGACAAAAGAAGAAAGACAACTAATGTTCAGTACTCTCATCCCAGAAGATAGATTCATAGTTCACAACTGGAGGGAAGATGTAGCAAACATAGGAGAAGTTCCAAAAGACTTTGTTAAGGAGGTCTCAGAAGGTATATTTGATCAGCCAATAGAGGTGGATATAAATAGGAGACTTTTAGATAAAAGCTACGACCTTATAATCTCAATAGGCCAAGTTGTTCCACATGAGGTAAGTGGTATAGCCAACTATACAAAGAATATCCTTGTTGGTTGTGGTGGAAAGAGGACGATAGACAAGACGCACCTGTTAGGCGCCTTTTACGGAATGGAAAAGATACTTGGAAGAATAGATAATCCTGTAAGAAAAGTATTCGACTATGCAGAAGAGAATCTCTTAAAAGAGATACCAATTTTATACGTTCTTACTGTTACTACACAAGTGGGTAATTCTAGTAATCTTTGGGGAATCTTTATAGGAAGAGAGAGAAAGATCTTTGAAGAGGCAGTAAAACTTAGTCTAGAAAAGAATGTATCGTTTCTAGATAGATCTATAGATAAGATAGTAGTTTTTCTAGAGGAGCAGGAATTTAAGAGTACTTGGCTAGGTAATAAAGCTATATATAGAACAAAACTAGCCATAAAAGAAGGAGGGGAGCTTGTTATAATTGCTCCTGGGGTAAGACAGTTTGGAGAAGACAAAGGAAACGATGCTATTATAAGAAAGTATGGGTATTTAGGAAGAGAAAAGATCATAGAACTGTTCAGAGAAAATAGAGACCTTCAAGAGAATCAGTCTGTAACTGCTCATCTTATCCATGGATCTTCAGATGGAAGATTTACAATTACATATGCAGTTAGTAAACTTAGTAGAGATGAGATAGAGAGTGTAAATTATAAGTATATGCCATTGGAAGAGGCTTACAAAAGATATAAACCAGAAAAGCTTGAAGAGGGATTTCATATAACAGAGGATGGTGAAGAGTTTTATTTTATAAAAAATCCTGCCTTAGGATTATGGATATCTAAAGAAAACTTTGGATAAGGAGGTGTCTTTATGAGGATTGAAGGGAAGAGAATAGTTATACTTACTGCTCATGAGTTTGAAGACATAGAGGTACTTTATCTTATTTTAAGATTATCCGAAGAAGGGGCAAAGATTACTGTTGCTACTTTACCTCCAGAGTCTCCAGGACACTTTAGTACTCGTCCCTACTGGAGAGAAAAACCAATAACTGGAAGATTTGGATCTACTGTCCCCCTAGTTATATTAGGGGAAGGAAGAAGGTGGGTTAGATGCTCTACAGATGATTTAAAGGCGGATGATTTCGATGCAGTCTTAATCCCTGGAGGTTTTGCCCCTGATTATCTTAGATGTAATAGAAAGGTACTCTCTTTTGTTGCAGAGATGTATAGAAAGAATAAGGTAGTAGCTGCCATATGCCATGGGCCTCAGGTATTTATATCAGTAGATGCAGTAGAAGGAACCGACATAGTAAGAGGGAAAAAGGTATGTAGCTGGATTGCAGTTAGAGATGATCTCAAGAACGCTGGAGCAGAATGGGTAGATGAACCAGTGGTTAGGGTCGGAAATGTAATTACTGGCAGAGTTCCAGATGATCTACCAGAGTTCTGTGGCGAGATAGTTGAGGCATTAAGCGGAGCCTAAAGATGAACATATATCTAAAAGCACTAATCTACTTACTTATTTTCGGTCTACTCCACTTTGGCTACGAATCTACTGGGCTTGAATTCCTAAAACCTATATGTGGAACAAATGAATCCGTATTCCAGCATCTGAAGATGGGCTTTTTTGCATATTTCTTCGCTTCTCTAATCGAATACAGAATTGTTAAGGGAAGATTTAAAGGTAATAACTTCTGGTGTTCTAGGGCATTAGCTACTATCTTAGTCCCTTGGATGATCTTTTTAATCTGGTATCTTGTTCCTGCTACTTGGGGTAAGATTAATTCGGTTGCCATAGAACTCTCTTGGGCTTTTATAGTAAGTTATCTATCTGGAATATTTGCCGGAATAATAGAGAAAGGAGTAGAGAAATTTAAAGTATCCACAGAATTTAAAATAGTTATAATCATCCTATTTATCGTATCTGCATTCTTATTTGTCCGATTTACGTACAAATCACCTTGGATAGACCTATTTGTAGACCCACTTAAGCTAGAATAAAAAAGGAACTTGCTGGCTACACAATATTATGCCTTTTAAGAGCTTCTATTAGTTTATCTGGAAAGTTTACTGTCATAGTATATATACCAAGGGATATCATTTTTTCTATAACATCTTCTTTATCTACTCCCCATACCCTTATATCTAACCCATAATTTCTTATCATTTCTACTATAGGTTCTGTTAGAGAAGGGGCATATGGACATACCTGCTTTATGTTATTATCCTTCATCGTCCTGATAAGCTTTTCGTCTACATAGTTAGTTAGAAATCCAACGTTAGCATTTGGTTCAAGTCTCATTATCTCTTTTAGAACTTCCATATTAAACGATATAAAAGTCGATTCATTTAAAAGACCTAGATCTCTTACTAAAGTAAATGTCTTTTCAGTAGACTTTCCGTCTTTTATCTCTAAAACAAGATGGGCTTTATGTCCAAAAGCCTTAAGAAATTCTTCTAATGTTGGGATCTGAGTTCCGGCAAACTCTGGAGAAAACCAGCTACCTGCATCTAGTCTCTTTAGCTCTTCTAGGGTAAGGTCATTAACCCTTCCAGCTCCATTAGTAGTACGGTCAACTGTAGCATCATGTATAAGGACAGGAATATCGTCTTTTGTAATATGTATATCAGTCTCTATCCCACAAGAACCCATCTTAAGTGCTAATTCAAATGCTGGAAATGTATTCTCTGGAGCATAAGCGGAAGCACCTCTATGAGCAATTACAAAAATCTTCTTCATATTATAAATCCTCCCTTTCTTCTATAAATCTTTTCAATGCCTCTGGGTCTTTTGTAACTACAAAAACCTCCTGAACAACAGAAGGAGCGTAGGCTAAGAGTTTTACACCTGTCTTTGTAGCATATTTAAAACGGATCTTAAAACCAGAACTAATCCCTTTGGTTCTCTTTATCTCCCCTGGAAATATAGCTTCAACGTATTCTAGGGGCTCTAACTCTTTCTCTAAAAAAGTCCTTAGCCCTTGTATCATAGTATGTTCATATTTTATCTTAGAAGAACCAGCCCGATGCTTCAAAAGTCCCTACTACCTCCAATTTATTCCTATATTAGTATATCACTATTAAAGTCTCTTATCCCCTTATCACCCGCATAAACTTGCATCTATCTTTAGTATAATATACAGAGAAATACTTTCAAAAATAAATGAGGAGGCGATGAAAATGGAAGATCCTATTCGTGTAGGCATTATTGGGCTTGGTCGTAGTGGTTGGAATATTCATGCTAGAACACTCAAAGAGATGAAGGATAAGTACAAGATTGTTGCGGTAAGTGATCTTATAGATGAAAGACTAAAAGAAGCAAAAGATACGTTTGGTTGCAATGTCTATTCTGATTACAAAGAACTCCTAAAAGACAATGACGTAGAGCTAGTTATAATTGCTACTCCTACATATCTCCATCCGACTTTCACTATTGATAGTCTTAAGGCTGGAAAGATGGTAGTCTGTGAAAAGCCTATGGCTACAAATATCAAAGACGCGGATGAAATGATCAATGCATCTAAAGAGACAGGTATGCTTCTTACTGTATTTCAAAATCGTCGTTATTCTAAAGACTTCCTTAAGGTAAAAGAAGTGATAGCCTCTGGGAAATTAGGAAGGATTGTTCAAATTCGTATAACATTAAATAGTTTTGGGAGAAGATGGGACTGGCAGACTTTAAGAGAATATGGAGGAGGAAGTTTAAACAACAATGGAATACACCTTATTGATATGGCTCTTGAACTTTTATCCGAAAAAGAGCCTGAAGTATTTTGCCACTTAGACAGAGCATTAACCCTCGGAGATGCTGATGACCACGTAAAACTCCTATTAAGAGCTCCAGGAGAGCCATTAATAGACATCGAACATACTAGCACTTGTGCCTATCCTGTAGAAAGATGGCTCGTTATGGGAACGCAAGGAACACTTATAGGTTCAACAAATGAATTGAAGTGGAGATATATAAAACCAGAAGAACTGCCACCAAGAGAGTTAGATGCTAATCCTACCCCAGATAGGAGCTACAATAGAGAAGATTTACACTGGTATGAAGAATCTTGGAAAACGGAAGAGGAATCGATTACACCAGAAACTAACTTTTATATAGACTTATTTAACACTATAAGGAAAGGATCCCCTCTAGCTATAAAACCTGAAAGTGTAAGAAAACGTATAGCAGTGCTAGATAAGTGTCATAAGATGTGTAATTTATAATTAAGTTGGGAGGATATAGAAAAGAAGAAAATTGGAAGTTTAGAATATATAAAGAATATTCTAAGCAAACTTTAGAGATATGTAATTGTCCCACTAGCGATTGATAGATTGATAAAGAGATGTAAAAAGCATCTCTGTGGTATAATGATATAGAGAAAAGAAAAATTTTAAAACTACTAACATGGTCTTATAGAAAGGGGTGAGGGCAAAGGAATAGAAGTATTTTAAAAAATAAATACATTAATTATCCAGTCCAGTTAGCCTATAAAAGGCAAAGTAAGATATTAAATTTATTCTCAAAATTTGGAGGTGAAAGAGATGAAAAGGCATTTTGGGGTTTTACTGATTTTATTTATGTTTATTTTTAGTTCATTGGTTTTTGCCAAAGAACCGTTATTTGATCCTGCACCCAAAGCACCATCACCATCACAGTATAACAGCCCTGCAGATTATGAAAAGGCGGTGGGTAAGAAAATAACTCACTTCAAAGAAGCTCCTACATTAGCAGAATTGGTAAAACAGGGTAAGTTACCTCCAGTTGAAAAAAGACTTCCGGAAAAACCTTTGGTTATAGTTCCAGTAGAAGAGGTAGGAAAGTATGGTGGATCTTGGAGAATGGCTATGAGAGGTAGAGCAGATACTATGCTTTTAGTTAGGCAGGTCGGATATGAGGGTCTTGTCATAATAGACCCTGACTTAGCTAATGTCCTTCCTGGAATAGCAGAAAGTTGGAAGATAGGAGGGAATGGACGAACATTTACCTTCTACATACGTAAAGGGATAAAGTGGTCTGATGGACAGCCTTTCACAACTAACGACATTATGTTTTGGTATAAAGACATTATACTGAACAAAGAACTTACTCCAGTTATACCAAGCTGGCTAACTAGTGAAGGAGAAGTGGTAAAGGTAGAAAAGATTGATGATTATACTATCAGATTTACCTTTAAGAAGCCCAATGGACTCTTCTTACCTTATTTTGCTACCGGCGCTGGTAGAGGACTACTTACTCCGGCTCATTACCTTAAGCAATTTCATGCCAATTATGTAGCTAAGGATAAACTAAACGAGCTTGTAAAGAAAGAAGGTCTTAATACTTGGGTCGATCTATTTAACAATAAGAATAATTTCTGGATGAATCCTGAACTTCCTGTAGTATATGCATGGAAGGTTACCACCCCAGTTGGAGTTGGGACTAGAGTTATCTTTGAGAGGAATCCTTACTACTGGAAAATAGACACTGAAGGTAATCAGCTTCCATATATAGATAGATTAGTTATAGATATAGTTGACAATATAGAAGTTATGAAGATGAAAGCCCTTAATGGCGAAATAGATATGCAAAGTAGACACATAGGACAGATTATAGCTGATTATCCTTTATATGCAGAGAATAAGGCTAAAGGTGGATATAGACTTATAAAACAGACTCACACCTCTATGAACAGTATGCTTGTAATATTTAATCTAAATCATAAAGATCCTGTCTTAAGGAAATTATTCAACGATAAACGCTTTAGAATTGCTCTATCTCATGCTATCAATAGACAGGAGATTATAGACCTCGTATATATGGGGATGGTTGAACCCTGGCAGGTGTCTCCAAGAAGAGGTACCCCACTCTTTTACGAGCCGGCAGCTAAAAACTATACAGAGTATGACCCTAAAAAGGCCAATCAACTACTAGATGAAATGGGACTTACGAAGAGAGACAAAGATGGTTTTAGATTACGTCCAGATGGAAAACCTATAGAAATTACCATAGAGATTGGGGTAGAAAAGAGTGATTGGATAGACTCTTGTGAGATGATAAAGAAATACTGGCAGACTGTTGGTATTAAAGTAGCAACTAAAGTAATAGACAGGTCCCTCTGGGAAACAAGAACAGCTGCAGGAGAACACGACATTGTGGTCTGGTGGGGAGATTCTGGAACTGGATACGAGCCTCTCATAATGCCATTCTGGTACTTCCCATGGTCTCATCCTGCTTCAAGGCAAGCACCTCAATGGGCTCTATGGTATCAGACGGGAGGCAAATCTGGTGAGGCTCCTCCTCCAGAGATAAGGCATCAAATGGCTCTATATACTCAGATTACTACTACTACAGATGTTAATAAGCAGAGACAGCTTTTTAAGCAGATACTTGAGGTTCAGGCTAAAAATCTCTACATAATGGGTATCTGTACAATTCCTCCACAATTTATAATTGCAAGGAATAACTTTAGAAACGTTCCCGAAGCCTATGAAAGCGGTCAGTATCCAACTCACGGTCCAGTAAATCCCTGTCAATTCTTTATAAAAGAGTAAAGTCTACATAAGGGGCACCTTTAAGGTGCCCCTCTCTGAAGGAGGAAAATATATGGTAAAAACAAGTATTGTTAAAAGAGACTCTTATTTTATCGAATGGAAAATCTCTAAAGAAAATGGAGAAACTCTCTACTTTAAACTAACATCTCCTAAAGCCAATGTATGGCGCCTGCAAAGTTCATATCTTGAGGGAGAATTTGATGGGTGTGGTGCAGTACAGCTTTTGAAAATGGATTTTGACGAACCATTAAAAGAAGAACTGTTACCTATATATATAGAAAACCAATCTATTATTCCAAAAATAGGAAACTCTGTTATCGAATTTAATCTAACGCCCTTTAAATTCTCTCTCTTAAGTAAAGAAGGAAAGGTCAAATGGATAATAGAAGATATCTCTTTTGACAAGAATTCAATTACTTTAACAGGTGCACTAAGGGAGGAAGAGTTCACCTATGGTCTAGGTCAAAGGTTTAATGGTGTTAATCAAAGAGGTAAGGCTGTAAACATCTGGTCTGAAGACAGGTGGTGCCAAACAGAAGGTAACAGTTATGTCCCAATTCCATTCTTTTTAAGTTCAGAAAAGTATGGAATATTTATAAATCGCTATGAATATTCGTTCTTTGATTTAGGTAAAGAAAGCACTGATAAATGGTTAATTACCCTCAAAGATGCCCCATTAGATCTTTATATTTTTACTGCTGATTCTCCAAAAGACATTCTGAAAGATTATGCTGAACTATCTGGATTTGCTCCTATGCCTCCAGAGTGGAGTTTTGGAATCTTTGTCTCTAGACATTTAAGGCTTAAAGAATTTGCCACAGTTGAAGGGATCAAAGAGATGGTAAAAAAGATGGAAGAGAATGATCTACCTTGGACAGTTGCAATTATTGAAGGATGGGAAACCTATGATACATCTACATATGAAGATTTAAAAAAGATTGTCGATGAATTACATCAGAAAGGTAAAAAGGTCCTTGTCTATGAAAGATGCGGAAGACTAGATAAAAAATACTGGGAAGAGCATAATGCTAAGGAAGAATATTTTGTAAAAGACAAAGATGGGAATACCCTTATAGAGGAGGCTCCTCTTTTTAACCCTGTAGATGCACCAAATAAAAAATTAAGTTGTTTCTTAGATCTTACCAATCCTAAAACCTTAGATTGGTGGCAAAATTATGTCTGGAAGAGACTTCTAGTAGATATAGGAATAGATGGAGCAAAGATTGATTTTGGAGAGGAATTTCCAGAAAATGAAGATCTCAGACTCTTTTCAGGGAGATCTGTTAAAGGAATGCACCACTATCATCCTGTAAAATACAGCACAATGATGTATAAACTTTATCAGAAGATGCGTCCTGAAGGTGGAATCTGCTGGGCTAGAGGAGGAGGAATTGGAGCACAGAGGTATCCATATATCTGGTGTGGAGACCAATTAAGAGAATTTCGGTTCCTAAAGGCTATACTGTCAGCCACATTAAGTTCAGGCCTATCTGGTATCCCATTTATGTGCCATGACCTAGCAGGCTATATGCCTACTAGAAATCCAGCAGAGAATGATGAGCAAAAGGTATTTATAAGAGGTACAGAGTTAGCCTGTTTTACTACAAATATGGAGACACATGGAACAGTACCAAGACCTTATGACTATCCCAAAGAGATAGTAAATATCTATAGATTCTACTCAAAGGTTCATTATGCATTAATTCCATATCTAGTAGAACAAGCTCTAATTTCTTGTAATACCGGTGTTCCTCTTGTAAGACATCTCTATATAGAATTTCCAGAAGATAAAAGGGTCTATAGCATTGAAGATGAATATATGCTTGGTGATGGACTTCTTGTTGCACCTGTCCTCGAGGATTCCGATAAACGTGATATCTACTTACCAAAGGGGATTTGGAGAGAATTATGGAGTAATAAAGAATTTATAGGACCATGCGAATTAATTGATTATCCAGCCCCATTAGAAATTATACCTGTATTTATATCCTCAGAGTCACACTCCAACGTTTTAAATAAAGTAATAGCAGATATAAGAGACATAAAGTTAGAAGTTTAAACATAAGATTAGAGGAGTGCTGAGTAGACTTAGAGAATGCAGAAGTTGCATAATATATAACTAAGAGTTATAATATATGTTACAATATATAGAAATCTATAGAAAGGAGGGATGATAGCAAAAGTATAGTAGAGGTTCTATAAATAGTTAATTGATATCCTCTGTTAAGTTACCTTAAGGCTTAAGAAAGCTTAAGGGTAGGTAATATGACTAGATATTTTACAAAATTATATAAGGAGGTTGTAGAAGGTATGAAAAAGTTTTTAGTAGTTTTAATAGTATTAAGTTTATTGCTTTCAGTGTTTGGAAGCAACATCTCTTTTGCTCAAAAGAAGTACAAAGAATCTCCTATGTTAGCTGAACTTGTGAAAGCTGGCAAACTACCACCGGTAGAACAAAGATTACCTAAAAATCCATTCGTAGTTGGTCCTGGAGTGTTAATCCCTGAAAAGGACTTAAAGTGGGAAGTAGGAGAGTATGGGGGAACTTTAAGAATGTTCTGGACTGGTACTGAGGGAGGAGGAGATTATATCATTATTTTGTGTGAACCACTTTTATCAGCCCCTGGTATCAGTGACTCTCCCATAAGAGGAAATATAGTTGAGGATTTCAAAGTTACTGGGGGTAACAGGGTATTTACCTTTAAACTGAGAGAAGGACTAAAATGGTCAGATGGAACTCCAGTGACAACCGAAGATGTAAGGTTTGCCTATGAGGATGTTCTACTCAACGATAAATTAACTCCTGTATTTCCTTCTGCCTACAGAAGTGGTGGATCTCCAACCGGAGAACCAATGAAGTTGGAGATTGTAGACAAGTATACCTTTAGACTTACTTCAAAGACTAGATATGGAGCATTTCTAAGAGTATTAACCATTGAAGCCTGGGCAGGGCATGGAGATCTACTCAAGCCAGCTCATTATTTAAAACAGTTCCATCCTAAATATACACCGTTAGAAAAATTAGAACCTCTAATAAAGAAAGAGGGATTTGGCCCAGGTGAGTGGTGGAGGTTATTTACTGCAAAAGACTTTTCCTCTCACTGGAAGCAATCTAGGCCTGATAGTGTGGGATTCCCAGTACTTGCCCCATGGGTACTTTCTCCATCTACAACTTCAGACGTCCTTGTATATGAGAGAAATCCTTACTACTTTAAAGTTGATGTAGAAGGGAATCAGCTCCCTTACATTGATAAGATTGTAGGCTATCGAGTACAAGATCAAGAAACTGCCCTACTAAAGGTATTAGCAGGTGAGATAGATTTTACAAGGCAATCTAATATAACTCAACTTCCTCTTTTGAAAGCCAATGAACAAAAGGGTGGTTATAAGGTATATCTTTTAGATAAACATACCGATGGTGCACCTGCTTATATTAGTCTAAATTACAAAGACCCTGTATGGCGTAAAGTAGTATGGGATGTAAGGTTTAGAAAGGCTTTAAGTCTAGCTATAAACCGTAAAGAGATCATAGATACTATATACCATGGTCTAGCTGAACCTACTTCATGGATACCAAGTGAATACAATGTAGCTGAAGCTAACAGGCTTTTGGATGAAATGGGTCTGAAGAAACGTAGTCCAGAAGGATGGCGTTTGGGTCCGGATGGAAAACCATTTACTATAAACTTTGAGACAATTGGAATTTGGGAGCCAGATATGATTCCAGTTAACGAACTAGTAGTAGAATACTGGAAGAAGATTGGAATCAGAACAACATTAAAGCAGATAGATCCTACTCTATGGCAGCAGAGAGGCAGGGAAGCAAATCAACTTCAAGCATCTGTGCTTTGGGGAGCTCATGATATGGGATGGCAACTCTGGTACGGATTAGACTTTGCAACTGTACTCTGGGATCAGTGGTATAATACAGGAGGCAAACAAGGAGAAGAACCACCATTATGGTACAAAACCCTAAAAGACTTAGCTATAAAATCAAAGAGAGCTGCTCTGCCTGGCTCGCCAGAATATAAAGAGGTAACCAGAAAGATTAAAGAATTAGAGTATAAATACATTCCTGCGATCTATATAACAGAGAAGGTTAAATATCCGCTTATAGCTTCGGCAAAGTTAGGTAATGTTCCAACTTCTGGTTATGCTATAGCTGCTAACTTTTCAGTAGAACAATTCTTCTTCAGAAAGTAAACCACTTTAACGATAGGGGATTAGCTTTTAGAAGCTAGTCCTCTATCGTTATTTTTAGATTATTAAGGAGGCTAAGGAATGTTATCATATATCATTCGTCGTATCATTTTGTTAATTCCTCTTCTGTTTGTCCTTTCAATAGTATCTTTTGTTATTATTCAGCTACCTCCAGGAGACTTTTTAACTACTTATATAATGGGTCTAGAAAGACAAGGAATTGAAATACGAGAAGAGGAGATTGCTAATCTGAAACGTCTATATGGCTTAGATAAACCTATGTATGTTCAGTATTTCATCTGGATGAGAAATTTATTAAGTGGTAACTTAGGTAGGTCTCTTCAGTGGGGTAAACCAGTAAATGATATACTTAAAGAACGTCTTCCGTTAACCATTCTAATTTCTCTTTTGACTACACTTTTTGTATGGATAGTAAGTATTCCAATAGGAATCTATTCAGCAATTCACCAGTATTCTATCTTCGACTATATATTTACATTTCTAGGCTTTATAGGACTTTCTATCCCTGGATTTCTTCTAGCCCTCATCTTCTTATGGTTCTTTTTTTCTCGTTTCGGTATAGCTATGGTTGGTCTGTTTTCACCAGAGTTTATTAATGCACCTTGGAGTATAGCCAAAGTAATAGATATGTTTAAACACCTCTGGTTCCCAGTTATAATTATTGGTATGTCAGGTACAGCAGGTCTTATCCGTACTATGAGAGGTAATCTTCTTGATGAACTTAGAAAACAGTATGTCATTACTGCTAGGGCTAAAGGGGTTCCTGAAAGGATACTCATATTTAAATATCCTGTTAGATTAGCTATAAATCCTCTGATAAGTACGATTGGATGGATGTTACCTAGCATAGTCTCTGGAGAAACTTTAGTGTCGATAGTTTTAAATGTACAAACAGTTGGTCCTATCTTATTAGGGGCAGTTATGTCTCAAGATATGTACCTAGCTGGAAGTATTACTATGCTTCTTTCTTTTCTAACTATGATTGGAACATTAATTTCAGACATATTGCTTGCCTGGGTAGACCCTAGGATTAGATATGGGAGGGCTGAAGGATGAAAAATCAAAATGATGTTCAGAATCCACAAGAGGATAGGGAAGAAATCCAAAAAGAAAAAATATACCTAGCTTCCCAATGGCAGTTAATATGGTGGAAATTTAAGAAACATAGACTTGCAATGGTGGCTCTATTTGTTCTAGCCTTTCTGTACTTACTAGCAATATTTGCTCAATTTATAGCTCCATATACATTAGATACTAGATTTGAAGGATATCAAAATGCCCCTCCTTCTAAAATACACATAATTGATGATAAAGGTAAATTAACTTCTCCTTTCATTTATAAATTAGAAAGGAAAATCGATTTAAATACTTTTAATGCAATATTTGTAGAGGATAAAAATGAAAAATATCACCTAAAACTCTTTGTTAGAGGAGAACCTTATAAGTTATTAGGCATATTTTCTACTAATATACATTTATTTGGAACAGATGGATTTCCTATATTTCTGTTTGGTACAGATAGTTTAGGAAGGTGTTTATTTACTAGAACTCTATATGGTTCTCGAGTATCACTTTCTATAGGTCTAGTAGGAATATTTATTAGTTTTATGCTCGGAATAATAATAGGGGGTATCTCTGGTTATTTAGGTGGAACAGTAGATGAGATTATTCAGCGTAGTATTGATTTTCTCATTTCTATTCCATCTATTCCTCTTTGGATGACTCTTTCGGCAGCTTTACCCAGAGATTGGCCCATAGTAAAAACCTACTTTGCAATTACTATAATACTTTCTTTAGTTGGATGGTGTGGCTTAGCTAGAGTAGTAAGGGGTAAATTACTATCCCTTAGAGAAGAAGATTTTGTTATAGCAGCAAGATTGGCAGGAGCAAGCGAGTGGAGAATAATAATGAGACACTTATTGCCATCCTTTACTAGTCATCTAATAGTGTCAATTACTCTATCTATTCCTGGTATGATTTTAGGAGAAACTTCTCTCAGCTTCTTGGGCTTAGGAATGCAGCCCCCTGCAGTAAGTTGGGGAGTTCTACTTAGAGAGACCCAAAATCTAGTATCTATAGCTACCCATCCTTGGAAACTTATACCCTGTATATTTGTAGCTTTGACAGTATTAATGTTTAATTTCTTAGGCGACGGCTTACGCGATGCAGCTGACCCCTATTCGAGATAGTATAGGAGGTTAATGAAATGTCTAAATCATTGAAGATGGATAGGTATTATTTTTTAGTTGATGGAAAGCCAAAGCAACTGTGGTTTGGGGAGATGGATTATTTTCGAATCCCAAGAGAAAATTGGAGTAAATGTCTAGACCATTTGAAGGCAATGGGGCTAGATGGGGTAAGTATCTATGTAGCCTGGATATCTCACGAACGTAAACCTGGCGATATAGATTTTACAGGTAATCTAGACCTAGATGCCTTCTTAACACTAATAGAAGAAAAAGGAATGTTAGCTTGGTTACGCCCCGGACCTTATGTCTATGCTGAGTTACGCTTTGCCGGAATCCCTCCTTGGTTGGCATTAGAACATCCAGAAATTCTTGCCTGTAGGTGGAAAGAGGATAAATTTGAGCCTTTAGATGAAGGTATGTCAATATCATATTTACATCCTATCTTTTTACAGTATGTAGATAGGTGGTATAGTAAGGTGATTCCTATTATTGCTAGTCATAGCCTATCTAAGGGGGGATGCGTTGTCTCTATCCAATTATGTAACGAGATAAGCGGAATTCATATCTGGTTTGGAGGCATCGACCAAAATCCAGATGTATGCGAATATGGGAATCCAGATGGAAGATTTGTTAGATTTTTAAAAGATAAGTATCGAGACATAAAACTCTTAAATTCTGTTTGGGGGACTAATTTTGAATCTTTTGAGTCTATATCCCCCAAAGAAATGGTTGAGGCCCAAAACAGTATTATGGTAGGATATGATGAAAAATGCTTCTATTACAAGAGATATATCCCAGAATATATAGAGATTCTGAGTCAGATAGCTAGAAAATATGGTTCAACGGATATCCCCTTAAGCATCAATATAGCAGGACCTTCTGATGTGCCACTATTTTCTGAATGTTCTTCTAAACTTCCAGAGATTTATCAGGCGATAGATCTGTACTACGACCTACATATCTCAGGCAGACTAGATTCTATAACCATAAGCTATGATCTAGAATATGGAACAGAACTCTGTAAGGCTTTTATACAGGGGCCTCCTGGGGCATTAGAATATGAATCAGGGATATTTACAGATATACATGCGATTGACTCTAAAGAGCAGGGATTATGGGTAGCTTCAGGGGTTTTAAATGGATTGAGACTCATTAGTTTATTCCAGGCAGTAGACGGCCTACATGCACCCTGGGAGGCTGATGTTGGTGGAAATTATAATTATCATGCCCCAGTAGATGTAAACGGAAAAGACCTAAGACCTCATTACTATAGTATTCAGAAGATAATCCATTATTTTAATGGCGAGCCGTGGTTTCTAGATGCAGAAAAAGAATACGACTTATTTATAGGAATCTATGATAATCTATCCTCAGATATTAATCTAGCTCATCTCCTATTTAGAGGAAATATAACATTTGGCATTATAGATCTTATAAAGAATTCTCCTAGGTGTTCTTGCTTATGGGTTAATATGTCTAAAATTATGCCACAGACCGTTATAGATAGACTTATAGAATATGTCTATAATGGTGGGAAATTAATACTTACTGGAGAGCCTCCTCTTTATAACGATAAAGGATTACCTTCTAATCTTCTAGAGAGATTAGAAATAGAGCTAGAAACTCCTAATTCTTCTTTTTCTCTTGTCCAATTTAGCGGAAATCAGTATGTAAGACTGACGGGGTTTGCCGGCAAAACATTTGGACGTAAGAAAACGCTATATGCCCTAAAGGGGGCTGACATTTCTCTAGCAATAAATGAAGCTGGGCAGACTGTTATAGGAGTTTATAAGAAAAACTCGGGGAAGATTGTCTTTGGAACATTTATGCCAGAATATTTGGTAGAGGAACATAAGTCATTATTATTACTTATGCTTAAATCTATAGAGATTGAACCCTTAGTCAAAACTGACAGGTTGAGAGCTTTCATACTACATAATAGGAATACCAAAGAACGTAGACTCTGTATAATAAACTATTGGCATCAGTCGATAAAGGAGAATATTCAGGTTCTAGGGGAAGATATTAAAATAGAGATTCCACCATTAGAGTGGATAATTAGAAAAATATAAAAATTTTACATTCAGGGACAGCTCTTAGGAGAGCTGTCCCAACTTTTTTCTTGCCTCTTCTTCTAGCTTAGGAAGATTCTCCTCTATGATTTCTTCTAAAAGTCTATTAGGACGTTTCCCTAAGAGATATGCCACAGAGAAAAATCTCCGTTTCAGG
This sequence comes from uncultured bacterium, assembly GCA_937958695.1. Classification (GTDB taxonomy): domain Bacteria; phylum DUMJ01; class DUMJ01; order DUMJ01; family DUMJ01; genus DUMJ01. The sequence goes on along the minus strand of CALGNK010000050.1, from coordinate 15,970 downwards.
TCCTCTCTAATATCCATAGAGTATCTTATTCTCTTATTCTTTTCCTGCTCCTGTTCTAGTTTCATTATCTCCTGATCTTCCATCATTCTATATTCCCTCCTAAATATCTTATCTTAAAGTGTATGGAAACTGAGTTATTCTAAGCTTTGCCCCACCATAAGGGACTAAAATTACCTCTTCTATTTCACCATCTATATCTACTGGACTAACAGGTAGTCTACCTGCAGAGTTATTCTCTAGCTTCCATTCTTCTATCCTTTTTGCCCTTCCCTTTAATAAGACTGGAGGATTTTTAGAATTAAATGGCTGGAATGGAATATCGCTTACCTCAATGGAGAATGACTCGTCCAGATCTTTTTCATCTAATAAAAGTGCATAATTCCAAGGGCTCTTGGGATATATCTCCCAATCATTAAATGGGTCTTTTCCTCCTATCTTTCTACGTTCCTCTTCTATCTTTAGGGCAAATACCAATGGCCCTCTCTCAATGCTTACAGAATTGTTAAACCAAGAATTCTTTCTTATCCTCATTGGCAGTCTAAGCTCTACCTTATCTCCATCCTCCCATTCCCTAATAATCTTGTAATACGTTCCTTGGGTGGCATTAGAAGATTGTTTCCCATTGACTCTAATTTCTGGAAAATCACACCAAAGAGGTATCCTTAGCCTTAGAGGGAATAAGACCTTCTCCTTACAACTGATGGTGAATCTGATATTTTCATTAAAAGGATAGTCTGTCTCTTCTTTAATAGATACATCTATTCCATCTATCTTTGTATTAACTGTATTTGGAGCATAGACAACAGCGATAAGCCCACCATCTAGAGTAGTAAACCATAAGTTCTTCACAAATTTAGGCCATCCCTGATGCATATTTGCAGTGCAACAACCAAAATTTGGTTCTAAACCAAAGATATTTGAGTCATCATTATTGTTATACCAATCCCTCTTTGCTATTGATACAAGGACCTGATTTACCTGTTGGTCGTATTGATGTGCACACATATCTTCAGTAAATGTAGCTGGTAAGGCGTTATAGGCAACCTTTTCTAACAGGTCTGCATATTTTATGTTATTTTGGACACCCTTTATAACATTTTGCAATGAGAACATATACTCTACAACTGCACATAATTCTGTTCCCTGTGAAGGACTTCTTCCACTTAAATGTTCATCACCAGTAAACATTCCGTTAGCAACCCCATGGTATCTAGTCAAGTTATCTATTGCCAATTCTATAGCTTTTTTATGCCTTTCTTCTCCAGTTAACTGGTAGTACAATGCAGGATACTTTATCCCCATCGCCACATTAACAACATGGTGAGTATGGTAATTTATAAGCTCAAGAAACCTTAAATCCTTAAATTTTTTCCAATCGTAGTAAAACTTTATAGGTCTTGTATATGGGAAATTGGTAAATATGTCTGTCCAATCTAATGTCTGTTTAAAAATGATCTCTGCAAGGTCTAAGAGGAACTCGTCACCTGTAATATTATATAACCAGTATATAGAATAAATATTCTCTGCTCCTCTTGCCATAGCCCAGCTTTCAAGAGGCCTCTTCTCTATATGGTTTCTCTGATACAAAAAGTATCTTCTCATAAATTCTATAACTCTATCATCTTTTGTTGCTTCATAGTACTGTATAAGAGCCTTAAGCATTACCATTCTAGGCCACCAGTCAAGATTATCTTTAGGGCCAAAATTACCATCTTCTGTCTGGCTATTTAAGCTCCAGCTTATCCACTTCTTAGCCTTTTCTATAAGTCTTTCATCATTAATTAGGTAGGCTAAAGGGATAAGTCCATCACAGTAATACGGTCCTCTCTCCCAGTTTTCTCCACTCCCCCCTAACCACCCACTATTTGGTCCTACTGACTCCCAAATCTCCTCTAAATGTCCAGTTAGTCCATTAGCCTGAATAATCAACTGATTAAGTAACCATCCCTCTGGTTTTACTGAACCAATTGGCAATTCAATGAATGGTATCTCTATAAGGGGTTCACGGTTTGGAAGCATTATTAGTCATCTCCTTATTAGGATTTCCTAGCACAGTTTCTTTATATATAACTCTTACAATCATAACTACCTCCAACTTATCTGAGATTATGATTAATATAACATAGAGATATGAAGGAGTAAAGAAAACAGTTTAAAAATATAAATTAAATGTTATAATGACTATAGATGAAAAAACGCCTGAGTTTTTTAGTGCTTTATATAATACTTGGTCTATTTATAATAGGACAATCTGGATGTAGCGGATGCTGGGAAAATCCTCTTGTTACTATCACTAGTCCAGATAATATAGTTCCTGGCTCTGCAATAGTTCAAATTGAAGCTCAAGCCATAAGTAAGAATAAATTTTTAAAAACTTCAAATGGAATTCAAAGGGTGGAATTTTATGTAGATGGTAACAAGATAGGAGAAGATCAAACAAACCCATATCAGTGCAATTGGGATACAAGCGGGCTTAGACATAATACGATACATACAATTACAGTAAAAGCTATAGACAAATTAGGGAATATTAGTGAGGCATCAAAATCTGTAACAATCAATGTAGAATGGAGTGTTTTGTGGTACATAGATGGACATAACAATTTAGGTCCATATTTTCAGAATGAATTGAGTCGTCTTTCAAATGTTACTTCGACTGCAGGTATAAATATACTAATTCTTGCTGGGCTTAGCGGGACAAACCCACTTTCGTATCTATACTACTTTCACAATGGAGCTTTTGAGACTTTAGCTCAAGGGAATTATAACTTTGGGGATCCAAATACTTTACAGAATTTTCTAAATTACGGAATACAAAACTTCCCAGCCAAAAAGTATTTAATAATTATTGGAGATCATGGAAGTGGATGGAGGAAAAGAGTATTAGGAGAAAATTTGGTTAGAGATATATGCTGGGACGACATATATGGGGGAGATTCTATCTCTATAACAGAAATAAAATCAGTATTGCAATCTGTAAAAAATCTTCTTAGAAGAAAGATTGACCTTTTATTTTTTGATGCCTGCGTTATGGGGAATATAGAGGTTGACTATGAGATAAAGGATTTGGTAAGCTATCTTGTCTCATCTGAGGCTATTGGTTGGGTAGGTATAACTAGATGGGATATTATGTTTAATCAGCTTGTATTAAATTCTACTATGCCTTCTGAAAGTCTAGGTATATTAATAGCTCAGACATACTTCAATAGTTACCCCAGAATAGAAAGAACCATAGCGGTAAAGGACCTATCTAAAGTAGATGCTATTGTTGATGACATCTATCATTTTGCCAATTATTTAAGAGAATGTATTGGTAACTCTGCTAGTGATATTATGAATTTGAGGAATCAAACGCAAGGTTTTTCTCCTTACTCGAATTATCCAGATGTCTATATAGACCTCTACCAATTTGCAAATCTTATAGCAAACTATACAAGTCATAACAATCTTCGGAATACCGCACTAAAACTTATAGATGATATTACTTTATCTACACCCTACTTCAATTACTCAGGATACTCCAGCGCAAAGGGATACTCCATATGGTTTCCTTCCAGTCTTTATTATTATAATGATGGATACACTAAATATAATGCTTTAGATTTTGCTCAATCTAATCAAGGCTACCAGTGGCTTTTATTCCTATATGAAGAGCTAACAGCACCTGCAGATTAAGGGTGGAATAAATGAAACATTTATAAAGTTAGACAACTAAGTTGTTGTATTTTAAAGTGTTGGTATAGTATAATTCTATATAGAATTATACTGTTAGTTTTAGGAGGAGGTATTGTATAAGGTTGTCTGGGATAAAGATTCAAATGGAGTGCTCTTAGTTGATGGTTTAGAGTCTTCTCAAGAAATTGTTCCCCCAAGACCAGTATTTTACGAAGAATTAGACCTTTTAGGATTAAATAATTACTGGCATTATCCCAAGTGTGAAGAGCCATTACTCTGGAATATAGGGAGGCGATACTATTACAGAGGGGAGCTAGTGGCTGAAGTAAAGGGTGGTAATATATTTGAGGATCCTAAAGTAATTCTTGCTGATAATGGAAATCATCTAGAATTAGAACCTATCAACATTAAGGAGTTAATAAGAAAAAACAAGAATAATCTCAAAGTTATAGAAGGGGAGGCTATAGACTTTATAAATGATACCCACAAAAAGTATAAAGATAAAGTTGACTTCTTTATAGTATCATTTAGTGGAGGGAAAGATTCACAAGTAGTGCTAGATTTAGTTTCAAGAGCCTTATCTCCAGACGATTACATTGTTATCTTTACCGATACTACTATGGAAATACCTCCGACTTATGAAGTATATGAAAAGACAAAGGAATATTATACAAACTTATATCCCAATTTAAAGTTTTATGTAGCAAGAAATGAGAAACATTCTTATGATCTCTGGAAAATCTTTGGGCCTCCTAGCAGGATAATAAGATGGTGCTGTTCTGTGTATAAGACATCTCCGCAGATAAGACTACTAAGATCTTTAAATCCAGAGAAAGATAAACTAAAAATTTTAGTCTTTGACGGAGTAAGAGCAGAGGAGAGCTTGAGAAGAAGCGGATACGAAAGAATTGCTGAAGAAGTAAAACACTACATACAGATTAATGCAGAGGTTATTAGATATTGGAATACTGCTGAGGTTTTCTTATACATCTATTTTAGGAATATCTTAATGAACAAAGGATACAGAATTGGACTTAGTAGAATAGGATGTAGTATTTGTCCTTTTGGTTCTTCTTGGTCAGAGTTCATATTGAATCAGAAATATAACACTTATGTTGACGAATATATAAAGATAATAACAGAGCACATTAAAAATTTAGGCATTACAGATGAGAAAGAAATAAAAAAATATATTATTCAAGGAAATTGGAAAAAAAGGGGAGGAGGAGAAGGTGTAGAAAGAGATACTACTAGAATAGACTTTATAGAACTAAATGATAGATTAAAAGTAATTATTAGAAATCCCAGGGAAAATTTTTTTGAATGGCTAAAGATATTAGGACCTGCCGATATAAGAAAAAGAGATGAGAAGAAATTTAGCGGAGAAATATTTCTAGGCTCTAAAAGTTTGTCTTTCCTTTATGAAATAGATAATCAAAGGGCAATTGTTGATATTTGGTGTAATTTAAATTCTTCAGAATTAGGTAAAGTTAAAAAAATCCTTTATAAGACAACATACTGCATACTCTGTGGGAACTGCGAAGCTGAGTGTCCTTCTTTAGCTATAGCAACATTACCTAATTTAAAAATAGATACAAATAAGTGTATTCACTGCTTTAGATGTTTAGATTTCGTCGAAAACGGATGTCTTTTAGCAAAGTCTGTTGATAGAATAGGAGGAACTATGAAAGGGGACGAGAATCTAAAAGGATTTGGGAGATATTTAACGTTTGGAATGAGAGCTATATGGTTAGAAGGGTATATTTCTAACATGGAAAATTGGTTTTCGACAAATAATTTAGGTAATAAACAGTTAGAAAGTATGATCCAGTGGTTGAAAGATTCAGAATTATTAAAAGCTAAAGAAAAAATTCCAACGGACTTAAGTCTTAAATTAAAGAGAATATATGATAAAGATAAAGACCTTTTTTATCAGATAATTTGGATTAATTTATTTTATAATTCTTCGGTCGTAAAATGGTATCTTCAGAATTTGGATTGGAATTCAGTGTTATCTTCTGTTAATTTGATTGAAACTTTAGTAAGTAAAGAAGGGATGAATAAAAGAACAGCTTCAAGTGGTATATATTCATTAATAAATATGCTAGAAAATGTTCCACAATTTAAAAAGATGCGTTTAGGTAACATTGAAAAGATGGGTGAAAATAGATATCTTAGTAAGACAGGTTCTGATAATATACATCCGATAGCGGTTCTTTATACGCTTTATAGATATGCTATATCTAAGGGTAAATACAACTTAACAGTCTCAGAATTTTACAAGAAAGATAATAAAGATGGAGGACCGTACCTAATCTTTGGTATCTCAAGACCAGCGCTAGAAAACATTTTAAGATGGCTACAAGAAAATAGAAGTGAGCTAATTAAAGTTGATCTATCAGCTGATTTAGATAACATCTATCTTTCTAATTCAGTAACTGACTATTCTCAAATTTTAGAGTATGGAGTATGGAATGTATGGTAAGTGTTAAAGGTTTCAAATATCAATCTTTTGGATTGAGGCAAGAATGGTTGTATAACTTTCTAAATAAGGGGTCTAACTTCTTTGAGGACAACTCTTTAGGGCCCAAGCAAATTGAAGCCTTTGTCTACTATCTTAGGAATTCAGAATTAATAGACAAAAAGAAAAGTCTTACCCATCTTTTTCACATACTTAGAGATGTCTACTTTAAAGAAGGATCAGAATCTCAAATTTTATGGGGAATAATTTGGATAAATTTATGTTTCAATTCCTGTTTATACAGATGGTGGACAACTCTAGAAGCTGATAATTATTCTAGAGAAGAATTATTAAATAATCTTATTGTTTCTTATGGCAAGAGTAATAAATGTATCAAAAGTGGATTTAGTAGCATAATAGAAACTTTAACTGAAAGTCAGATTGGAAAATTATTTGGACAGGGAATACCTGGTAGAAAAGGGAGAATTATAAGAGAGATTACAAAGACAGGCTGTAAAAATTTATCTCCAGTATTAATTTTATACAATCTATATAAAATTGCAGAGGAGGAAAGCATTTATAAACTCAAACTTCAAGAGATAGAACACATTTTACTTTCACCACAGAAAATATTTTCTATTTCTTTTCAAAACTTAGAAAGGTCTCTTTTGGGAAGTTCAAAACTTAGTTCTTTCTATAAGTTTTCAATAGATGAAAGTAAAAGTTATATTTATCTTTTTAGAGAAATAAATAGTATTGATATGTTAAGAAAATATTTGGGAGGAAGAGATAATGAATTATGAACAGATATTAGGACTTTATGAGTACTTTCAACCTGTGTATGATATTAAACAAGAGAGAAAAGACTACTGGAAACAATTTATTCCTACGAGGGACTTTATAGACTCTTTAGGAACGTTTTTAAACTCTTTGAGTTCAAGAGATAGTAAAACCAGAAAATCAATGTGGCTTCAAGGTACTTATGGAACAGGTAAAAGTCATGCTACTGGAGTAATAAAACATCTATTATGGGACGAAGTAAATCATATAGAGGATTTTATAGAAAAAATCCCCGACAATCAAATAAAGGAAAAGCTTAGAAACTTTAGAAAGGAAAATAGAGTTTTTCCCGTAATTTTAAAAGGCATTTCTGGAATAGACAATACAAAAAGCTTTAGTCTTATCATAGAAGAAGCGGTTAAAAATGCCTTAAAAGCTGAAAACATTGAAATAAAAACTAAAAGTGAATTCGAAAAATATATAGAGAACATTCAAAATGATAAATCTATAGATTGGCGCTATATAGTAGATAATAATATAGAATTAAAGTCAGTAGTAGGGGATATAGATGGTCTTTTGAAAGAATTGGCGAATAATAACGTTAAGATTTTAAGTATTTTAGAAGAATCTACAGCTTTTCATATTCCTCACCCAAGTATAGAACAATGGCTCTCCGAAGTTCTATTAGAACTTCAGAATAGAGGTATTTCCCATATTGCTATCTATTGGGATGAGTTTACCCCGATAATAGAACTTTCCACAAGCTCTGCTATTCTTACTATTCTACAAAATATTGCAGAAAAGAGCTTCAACGAAAATATATTTTTGTTTGTAATTTCCCATAGATTACCAGAACAAAGTCAAGTGTCTAGGATGGATCAAGAAAAGATTCTAGGACGGTTTGAATTTAAAACCTATTCTATGGAAAATATAACTACCTTCCACATTATTTCTAACACTATCAAGAAAAAAGACTACAATAAATGGAAGCTATTAAGGGATGATAGTTACGACAAAAATTCAGAACTTGTTAGAGTACTTCTTAAAATCGCAGAAAATGATTTGTCTCTAATTAATGTGGTTAAAGATCTTTTTCCTATTCATCCATATACTGCTCAGCTGGCTACAGCTTTATCTCGTTATATAGGTTCTACCGAAAGAAGCATATTCAACTTCTTATATGATGATAAAAAAGGATTCTTTAGATTTATAAAGGAGTATCCTAAGGAAGATACAAAAGAATATTTTCTTACTGCTGATGTATTGTGGGATTATTTTCTAGATGACTTTAAGAGAAGGCAAGAAGAAAAGATTAATACCATAGTTGCAAAATATAATATGTACTATGAAATTCTAAAGAATAAAGGGCCTCAATATCTAGCCATTTTTAAAGGGATACTTCTTCTTAATTTGATTCAGTCTTATGTTGCCTTAACCCCCTCTGAAGGTTCCATTTATGCTCCTTCTGAAGATAATATCCGCGATATGTTTCTAGGGACAAGCTATGAAAGGTCATTAGATGAAGTATTAGAATATATAGATCAGAAGTGCATTCAAATGGATCCTAATAGGTTTTATCTTATCTCTCAAACTCCTCTACCTACCTATGAAGTCTCTCAAGAAAAAGAATTAGCTAAAAGAGAATATAAAGACATTACAAGATTTTTCAGTATAGAAAAGAAAGATCTCTTAGGAGAGAAGATTAAAAGTAATATTTTAAGGGAAGCTAATGTACAGGTCTATTGGGCAGGAATAAGTATACAAGAGCTAAGAAGAATAATAAAAAATAATTTTATTAACTCGTACACCTTAAACATTGCATTATTTTTATCTAAAAATAAATCGGAAATACGAGAACTTGAAGATAAACTTAAAGAGATTATTAACGAAGTGGAAGAAGCAAAAGATATAATATTTATTATCTCTGATAGCGTCCTAAAAGATGATAATTACGATAAACTGATAGAGTATAATGCAAGAAGGAAGGTAGCAGAAAAACACATGTATGCAGAAGAGGCTAAGATTAATACCAATTATATTGATAAGATTATAGAGCAATGGTTAAATAAGATCGAAACAGATTATGTAGAAATAATTTTTCAGGATAAGGCATATAAAAAACCTTTCAATTTACTTTACGACGAGATAAATAAATCTCTATCTCCACAGATATTCAGATTTGGTTTAGAACAGCTGGAACGATTAACTGAGAATAGAAACGTGTGGAAAACCTCATTTCCAGAAAAAGTTGCAGAGATTTTCCTTTATGAAGATAGGAGGGATTTTCTAGAGGATAAACTAAAGAATGCTCCATATAAGTATTTACTCGGAATACTACAATCAGACAGGGGAGAGTATATTGTAGATAAAACGCTTAGAATCTATGACGACACTGATCCAGACCACCCTACGGTCAGAATATGTAAAGAGGTTGAAAGGACATTAGAAATGGAAGAAGGTAAAAATTTTAACTTAGGAGATGTTTTGGGGTTTCTAAAGAAACCACCTTATGGTTTATATCCTAATAAGGTTAATTACGCTGTATTATCTCTTGCTTTAAAGCCCTTCGTAGGAAAACTTTCTGAGACAGGTACTGGAAGGAGACTGACTAAGGAGATTTTAAAAGAAAAAGTAACGTCTCTATTCAAATATTGGACCAGTAATAAAGATAGAGATAGCTTAGAGGTAAGACTTGGTACTAATGAAGAGAAAGAGCTAACAGATACATTAACCTACTTATTTAATATAGAAGAAGGAGGAAACTTAAATAATGTAAGGTGGAATATTTGGAAGTGGATAAAGTTAAATGGACTACCTATATGGAGTATTAAAACTCTAGTTCAGGGAAATAAAGGATTATGCTTAGCTATAGAAGCAATAGATTACCTTGTTAGGACCATTGATAGAGAGTTGCTAGAAGATAAAGTGAAAAGTATATTAGAAATACTGAAGTATACTAAAACTGATTTAAGACTACTCCTAAGTGCTGAGAAAATCAGAGAAGGCTTTATGAGATGGCTCAAAAATCTAGAAGATATAAAGGTAGATGATGAGGAGGTCAAAGAAGTTATAGACTATCTTCATAAGAATATGCAAGAAGAAGTAGCTCTCTGGAACGAAGATAAAATAAAGTTAAAATTAAAAGATTGGGAGAAGGAAAAAGAAGAGTCTAGGGATAAAATCGAGTTTATAAAGATATTAAGAGAAATATTCAGAATAGAAAATGCTAAAGATCAGAGGGAACTGAAAGAGGCTATAAAGACATATATAGATAAAAACTTATGTTATCCTTTATGGATAATTAACAAGGTCATAAATATTGACAGCAAACTAATTAAATTCATCGAAGAATTTATTAGGTTGGACTACGAATTTTCTCGTGAACATATATCTAAATTTTTAGATGATTTAAAAACTTGCAAATCGATACTATTCGCAAACCTACAAAGGAATATTTTAGAACAAGGGATGAAGCAATGGTTGAGAGAAAAAGGGATTCCAGAAGAAGATATACCAATGTGTTTAGGTTTTATCCGAAATAACATTGACAAAAATCCTCACCTTTGGAGAGAAAGTGATTTAGAAGAACATATAATACAGTTTAGCTTTACCAAAAATATGATGAATGTATTTAAAATTGAAGATAATATTAATATAAGAGACTTAAGGGATAAGATAAAGAGTAAGATATATAGTACTCTTTATCCCTTTTGGAGCTTCGAATTGGTAAAAGACTCTAAATTAAGCCTAATTTTCGAGAGAATCAGAAAATTCATTACTTCCGATGTGCAATATCCAACTGAATTGATAAAAGAGCTATTGGATATGATTAAAGAAAATCTTGTATCATTGGAGGATCTTATTAACAAAAAATCTGCTGAGGAATTCTTCATTGGCTGGCTAAGAGACTTACTTGGCTTCGAAGAGGATCTGCAGAGTATTGCTAGTGAAATAAGGCGAAAGATGAAAGCCGAAGACTACTACTGGAATAAAGACAGGGTAGAAAATTGGATACGTAGTAATTTGTGGAGTTTGATATCTGAGAAAAAGAAAGAAAGAATTAAAGAGAAGGTCAGGTCTACAAATAAAGATTTAAGAGAGATACTATTAAATATTGTAGACAAACATCCTCAAATTATTTCAGATTTGGAGAATCTCCTATGAATCCTTATCCAACTGAGGTTAATAAGAAAGAGTTTTTCCCTCTAATAGAGGAAGATAGATATACAAATCTACCATCCTATAATAGATATCCTATTAGATTTATACTTTTAAGTAGTTTCAAAGATCTAAGGGAAATTGTAAAATTGTTAATAAAAAAAGCTGATATATTCGAATTAACAGAGTCAAATGTTTTCAAAAACAATTCGGATAGTTGGTTAACTGTCACTTCTATTATTAATAACATAAAGAACTTAGACCAAAAAAGGAGTTTTATAATACCTTCTATTTCAGAATTTGCTAGGTTCCTTGCAAACGATGAATTCCTTTCATTATTTAGCAGTTTTATGGATATTGAAAATCCTGAACAATATTTCTATAGGAGAATCTATATTCCACTAGTCGGAATTAATCAAAAGTTTATGCTTACTTTCTGGGATAGATATCATCGAAGGTCTGAATTTATTCCAATATGGAAAGTGATTGGGAATACAGAAAAATACTCATTATACTTTGTCAACTTTAATTTAGAATCTCATCCAAGTTTTCTCACTATAATTTCGAGCTCAAAAGATTTTCTTAACCTCTGGAAAGAAGAGGATTTAAGTGAGAGGATTATCTGCACTTCTAATATTTTAAATTATTATTCCAACAAGATTGTAGGTGATGAATTATTTAATATAGTTAGAGTAGATAATATTAGAGACTATCTGTCAGAGATTTATAAATTTAAAGTTCCGTTTTCTTATAACGTGCAAGAAGAAAGATTTTGGAAATGTCTAATAAATGAGATTACAAATAGTAAAGCAAGTAATTTTTTTGAATTTACAGAAGACTATTTTAACATTAAGAAATTAGACGAAGAAAATATTTTATCTTTGTGGTTCAGATACGATACAGAATTTCATCGCTGGCTCATAAAAAACTATTTTGATTGTAAATTAGCTAAGAGAAATACATATATAAACAAAGTTCTATCCTCTACTAATACCTATGATAATATAGATATTCTCAAAAATTACTATCTAAAAATATTTGAGGAGAAACCTAATCCAAAATTAATAGAAGAAAGAAGAAGAGTAATAAAAGAGTTCGTTAGAGAAAGAAGTCTAGATTTAAGCTTTATAGACGAATATTTAAAGAATAAAATTGAAAGCCTTGAACCAAAAGAGGCTTTACATTATATCACTTGCACCACATTATACGAGAAAGAATGGACTATTAAAAATATTGATATCATTAAAAACCTAGAAGAGTTATATCCAGAACTAAACTACTATCTTAGAGATATTAGCTACTCAAACTTAAAAACAGATCAACTATGGATCAAGGAATATTTTAAAGAGTACAGGACTTCTAGAATAAAAAATAGTCCCACAGAAAGACTTTTAAATATCCTAAATGAGAAAAATGCTAGTTCAAGTACCTTTTATAAATGGTATTACTCTTTTGGGAAAGTTGAAGATTTCTTGAAAGAGGGATTCGAAAGAATTTGGATTGATGCCCTTTCATTAGAATTTTTACCTTTTATAGTAAACCTTTTAACTGCTAAAGGCTTTTATGTCGATTTTAATATTGCGGTAGCAAAACTTCCCACATCTACAGAATTTAATAAATTAGAGGATGTAGACAGGCTATCAGAGTTAGATGATTTTATTCACAGCCAATCAATTTACAAGTATCCAGAGGATTTAATTAGAGAATTAGAGATAATAGAGAAAATAATAAAAAAGATAATAAGCTTAAAGGATAGATTCTTAATCTTTTCGGACCATGGATTTACTTCATTTGCAAATAGAAAATTTCAAGAAGGAAGACTTCCATTAATAAAAGTTTCCGAAAGAGAGGGAAGATATGGAGTTTTAGATGGAGACATCTCTATATTTTCAGATTCAGATGAAGATTATATTATCTATCAAAGAGAAGAACTGGAGAAAAATGAAAGATATTTGATTGCCTTAAGATATGATTCATTTTCTTACCTATCTTCTCCTGAAACACATGGAGGAGCTACACCTGAGGAAACTCTTGTCCCTATAATATACGCATCAAAGATTCCCCTTGAAGAAGTCTTCTATGAAGTTAAATTATTAAATGATGTATTAACAGTTAGGGATCCTGTATTGAATTTTTCTGTCTATCCACGACCTAAGACTAGTATTATGGTCAAAAGCGAAAATAAAGAATTAGCTGTTTTTAGTTCTATAGAAGATATCTACAAGCTAAATCTTTCAAAACTTAAACCGGGAGAATATATCATTACTTTTACAATTGGTAATTTTAAAATAGACAAGAATATAATTATAAAGGGAGGATCTATAGAAAGGGATTTGCTATGAATAAATTAACTTGTTTAGACCAAAAAATTAAAAAGGTCTTTCCAGAAGAATCAGTCTTAAAGATAAAAGAAAATTATAGTGTATTTGAAGGTAAAAATCTGCCTTCATTTATCAAAGATTGGCTTATAAAGAGATTTGTTGACGAGGAAGATAGACTTGATCGGGACTCATTATTGGAATTTATTGATAAGTTTATCCCTCAAAAAGGAGCAGAAAAACGATTTAAAGGTGACATAATGTACGACAAAAAACCAAAAAAGATTCTCACTAGAGTTATTATTGAGCCAGATATAAAGAAAGGCATCTTTAGATTCTCTATCCCTGATCTAGGCATCAGTCCTAAAGAAGGGATAGTAGATGAATATTTGATAGAAAAATACAATGAGTTAAAGGGTGGAGAGATCTGGGGTATCTTCACACTTTCTTATCTTCCGAATGATGTGAGAGGAGAGGCATTTATAGAATTAGTTGATTATAAACCTTTTAAGCCTTACGACATTGATTTAGACTATTTTAGAGAGGGAAGAAAAGAATTTACACTCAAAGAATGGATAGACTTGCTAATAAGATCTATGGAGTATAATCCTTCTGGCTTTTATAGTCTAGAGCAAAAACTATTGTTTATATCAAGACTTCTTATCTTTGTAGAACCAAGACTTAATATGATAGAACTTGCACCAAAGGGGACTGGTAAATCTTATATCTTTAACAATATAAGTAAGTACAGTTGGTGTGTAAGTGGCGGTAAGGTTACAAGGGCTAAGATGTTCTATGATATGTCTAAGAATATGTTTGGTTTTATCACTAAGTATGATTTTGTCGTTTTAGACGAGGTGCAGACAATAGAATTTTCAAATGATGACGAAATGAAGGGGGCTTTAAAAAATTATCTGGAATATGGGAAATTTACCATAGCTAATGTTATAGGAATGTCAAATGCTGGAATAATTCTTCTTGGAAACATCTCCTTAACTGAAGATCTACAACCTATAAATAGAAATTATTTTATAGAACTTCCAGATATCTTTCAAGAATCAGCACTATTTGATAGATTCCATGGCTTTCTAGAAGGTTGGAGATTACCCAGAATAAACGAGGATATGAAAGTAAGCGGTTATACCTTAAACGTTGAATATTTTTCTGAAGTGCTTCATTCCTTAAGAGAATGCTCAGAATACTCTGCCATAGTAGATGACTTGATAGAAACCCCACCAAGAGCTGATACGAGAGATACAACAGCAGTAAAGAGAATCGCTACTGGTTATTTAAAATTACTTTTCCCGCATATAAGAAAGGTTGAAGATATAGACAGGAGAGATTTTGAAATATTCTGCTTAAAGCCAGCCATAGAAAAAAGGGGAATAATAAGAAGACAATTACATATAATTGACCCAGAGTATAAAGAAGAGATGCCAGATATAAAGATAAAGTAAAAAATGTTTGAGGATTTATTTGAAGAAGAAATAATAAGTAAAATAGAAGATTACTTAAAGCAGTATAAAGACAAAGATCCTAAGCATAAAGATAGAGAAGAAACTCTTGAAGTTAATAACACTATTATTAATGATTTCGAGGAAATAATACTAAATATAAACAAAGAGATACAAGACCTTATTGCCAAAAGAGATTATAATCGAGCAGAGAGATTTATTTCTATAGTCAAAAGGTTGGGAAAAATAAAGGACAAGCTCTTAGAAAATTTATCAGTAAGATATTCTTCTAATACTCAGAAAGATAAAAAACAGGTAGAAAAAACAACTTTAGACAAAAAACTTACACCGATAGAGGAATTTTATCTTCCTATTCTTGAAACCCTCTATGAACTAGGTGGAAAAGGAACTATTCAAGAAGTTATACAAAAAGTAGGTATAAAAATGAAAGATATTTTAACTCCTTACGATTACGAATATTTAAAAAGCGGTAAGGAGATTAGATGGGAGAATAAAGCTCAATGGGCAAGATTACACCTTGTGCAGAAAGGCTTATTAAAAAGGGGTTCTCCTCGCGGAATTTGGGAACTTTCCGAAGATGGCTATAAATATGTATTAGAGGTCAAGAAAAGAAAATAAAACTATGGAAGAGTTCGACCTATCCGGAGAAGAACTCTTATTAGAGATAGAACAATTTCTAAAAGAAAAAGGGATTTTATCAGAAGATAAGGTAAAAACCAACTCGACAAAAAGAGAAGAAATTGAAGAAAAGAGATACGAAGTAAATAGACCAGGTAAAGAAGAGTTAGAAGAGTTTGATTCTAATATAGAATATCTTGTAGATAAGGTTAGAAATCAGGGATCTGTTACCCATGGGGATATATTAAAAGCTATTCCAGGGGAGGACTTAGATATTGACCATTTGGATTATCTCTATAAAATTCTCTTAAATCTAGGTATAGAGATAGAAGATGGTGAAGAATTAAAGAAACTACCCGTAGAAGTTGAGAAGTTAGAAGAGGAGTTAGAGGTAGAGGAAGCAGTACCACTAGATGATGCAGTAAGGCTCTATCTTAGAGAAATAGGTAAAATTCCGCTACTTACTCCTGAGGAAGAAGTAGAAC
>CALGNK010000049.1 GCA_937958695.1 uncultured bacterium | reverse complement strand
ATTACATTAAAAAATATGGGAATATCTGAAAAGAGATTTACAAGCTTATAAGCATCATTACTACTATCATTTATACCTTTAAGTAACGTATACTCAACTGAGATTCTATTCCCAGTTACACTTACATATTTTCTTAGGCTTTCCAATATATCATTTAGTTTATATCTATTTGCTAACGGTACTAAAAGCTTTCTTTTCTCCTCATCTGGAGCCCATATAGAAAAAGCTAATCTAACGTTAGGATTTCTACGGGAGAGATCCTTTATCCCTTGAGGTATCCCTGAAGTAGAGATTGTTATATGCCTAGGTGATATCTTCATTTTACTAGTTAAGGTATCAATCGTTCTATAAACATTTTCTTCGTTCAAAAATGGTTCTCCCATACCCATAAATACTACGCTACGAATATCTCTTCTTATATAGCTTTTAGCAAAGATATACTGACCTATTATTTCTTCATACGTCAGATTTCTATAAAAGAATTCCCCTGTTGCACAAAATTTGCACCGTATAGGACATCCTATCTGAGAGGAGAGACATACTGTTCTTCTATTGTGATGGAATATTAAAACCGACTCGAAGGTAAGACCATCTTCGGTTTTAAAAAGGAACTTTACCGTTTCTTCGTCTTGAGCATAGGTTAAAAGGTCAAATGGCAATATAGAGAAGTTATTAGAGAGAAAGCTACGTAATTCTTTAGGTAGATTGCTCATGGAATAAAAATCCAATACCGCCTTGTCATATATCCATTCCAATATTTGACGAACCCTATATGGTTCGTAGCCCTCTCTTATAAGAATATTCTTTAGCTCTTCATCATTTATCTCAAGTATACTACGCATAGTTTCTTTGAATTTTTGCCATATAAAAACCTTCCACATCATCAATATGTGGAAGAGTTTGTCTCTCTTCTATTATACGAAACTCTTTATTCTCACTTATAAATGATTTTATTATATCATAAGTCTCTTCTCTAGAGATTGTACATGCACTATAAACTAGGATACCATTAGGCTTTAGAAACCTAGCGCCATTGTTAAGTATACTTCGCTGTATTTTAGATAGTTCACTAATATCTTGTGGTCTCAATCTCCATTTTATCTCTGGCCTACGAGAAAGGGTACCTAATCCAGAACAGGGAACATCTAATAATATTCTATCAAAAAAACCAATATCTTCAATCCTCAGATTTTCTATAGGACTCTTAATACATCTAATTATAGATATTTCTCTCTTCTTTATTATCTTTTCGAGAAATTCCAATTTTGTATTGGACTTATCTACCGCTATGATCTCACCTTCGTTTTTCATAAGTTCTGCTATATATGTAGTCTTACCACCAATTCCAGAGCATCCATCAAGAACCCTCATCCCAGGTTTAGGGTCAAGCATCTCTACTACGACCATAGATGGCTCTGCTTGTATGAATATTTTGTCCTCCTCCTCAAGGGCTAAAATTACATCTAAATTGCCTTCTTTCAGCGTAAGACAACTCTTACTAAATCTCCCCCTTTCAGTAGTTACCCCATTTTTTGATAGTATACCCTCTATTTCGGTTATGCTTGCCTTTAAGGTATTTACCCGAAAACTAAATGGCATAGGATTATTATTTCTTTCACATAATTTCAAAGTTTCTTCTTCTCCCAATTCTCTTTTCCACTTATCTATAAGCCAAGCAGGATGAGAATAGATAATTGATTTTTCTGTTGGCCTTATCTCAGTAGTTGCTATTTTTCTTAAAACCGCATTTATCAAACTTCCAGCCTTTCTACTTATTAGCATTTTCCCCATCTCCACCGCTTCATTTACTACGGGTGGCTTAGATATTCTATGATATAAAAGCTGATAGGTTCCTATTCGGAGAATTGTAAGTAATTTTATATCTAACCTATCTATCTTTACAAAGTTCGATATGTACCAATCCAATGTATTCTTTCTTCTTAGAACCCCATAAACAATGTCTGTTATAAGAGGATGATATTTATTTGATACATCATTTAATCTCTCTCTCATTATGGCATTAGCATAAAGACCTTTCTCTTCTACCAATAGAAGAATCCTATAAGCCAGTTCTTTGGCTTCTAAAATATCGCTCATCTACTTATTACTTCTCCCACTTTTAATCTGTAACCATTTGCAAGATCAATTCCACTAATAGCCCTTCTACTTTCTGGTTGAACCTTCTTTAACCATACACTTCCATCTTGAGCTCCAACTAATATACCGTTTTCCCCTATATCTATAATCTTCCCAGGCTCTCCATTTATTGATGATGCCTCTGCCTCTAAGATACAGATCTTTATGCCGTCTCGATAAAAATATGCCTTGGGCCAAGGAACAAGTGCTCTTATTTTATTTACAATATCCCTATTCTTAGTATCCCAGTCTATCTTACCCATTTCTGGTTCAATTTTAGGAGCGTAAGTAGGTTGGCCTAGTTTCTCTTGAGGAATAGGATTTACATTATCTAGCTCTATCAATCTTATAGCCCTTTCCAATAACTCCGCACCAATAATACTTAACCTGTTAGAGAGTGTCTCTGCATTGTCCTCTGGAAGAATTTTGACCTTTTCCTGTAGTAAAATATCTCCAGCATCTAGCTCTTCGGTAAGGTATATAATACTTACTCCGGTCTCATTCTCTCCATTTAATATTGCCCATTGTATAGGTGCAGGACCTCTATACTTAGGAAGAAGAGATGGATGAAGATTTATGATGCCTTTTGGAAAGAGCTCAATTATTCTCTTAGGGATGATGAGACCATAAGCAACTACCACCCCAAGGTCAAAGTTACTAAGCTTATCTTTTATCTCAATTAATTTTTCTGGTGAAAGAACAGGTATATCTAACTCTTGTGCCTTCATTTTGATCGGTGTTGGTTTTAATTTTAAGCCTCTACCTTGAGGTTTATCTGGTTTAGTTATAACTAGTGCTATCTTATCCTTTAGCCTTTCTAGAGATGGTATAGAGAATTCGGGGGTTCCAAAGAATACTATTCTTAAAATTTTTCCACCTTCCTCACAGAAACAGCTCTATCTATAAACAATACTCCATCCAAGTGATCTATCTCATGCTGAAATGCCCTAGCAGAGAGATTGTTAGCCTCGATCTCTATCTCTCTGCTATTTAAGTCTAATCCTCTTACCACAACCTTTGTAGCTCTACTTACGTCCCCAACAACATTAGGAATACTTAAACACCCCTCTTCTCCGAGTTCTTCTCCCTCCATATATACAATTATAGGATTTATTACTACTATAAGAGACTTTACCTTTACTACAATAATCCTTTCACTTACGCCTACTTGAGGCCCAGCTAAACCAATTCCATTAGCTTTGTCCATAGCTTCTTCCATATATTTAGCAAGTCTTTTTACTCTTCTATCTATCTTCTCTATAGGGACAGCTCTCTGCCGAAGAACTGGGTCCCCATAAACCCTTATAGCTAATCCTGACATTATATATTCCCTCCTAAGATAACTATACTGTAGATACAGGGTCTACATCTACCATTATGTTTATATCTTTATAATTATAAGCTTCTACAAGTTCTTTTACAACCTTTGATAAATCTTTATTTATTTCTTTTACCTTTAAGAGGATATGCCAATGGAATACTCCTTTTATCTTGTAAAGAGGACATTTAGCTGGCCCAGAGAAATCTATTCCAAGTCTTCTTCTTATATCAGATGCTAATGAGATAGATATAGTTTTTACATCATCTTCCCTTTTCCCAGAGATTATTATTCTCAATATATGGTTATATGGAGGATATCCAAGAGATCTTCTTAATTGTAATTCGTATTTATAAAAGCTTTGATAATCCAATTTGTTTCCGTATTTTATTGCATAATAGTTGGGAAGCATACTCTGAACTACCAGATACTTATCCCCTTTTGCCTGTTCAGCTAGGTTATATATAAGCCTAAATGTCTTTTCACTAACTTTAAAATCAGGTAGATTTAAAGCCAAGTCAGGAGCCAGTATTCCAGCTAATGCTACATTAGGAAGACGAAAACCCTTGGCTATTATCTGTGTCCCTACAAGTATATCTATATTTCCATCTGTAAATTCCTGCCACATCTTATCTATCTCTTTATCTGAAAGGTCCGCATCCATTTTAGCGATTTTTGCTTTAGGAAGGATCTTTTTTAATATCTCTAATATTCTTTCAGTTCCATAACCAAATAAACTCACTTTACTTCCACACTGTGGGCATTTTTCTATCTTCTCTACGTTGTAACCACAGTAATGACATACAAACCCTTCATCTTTATAATAAACCAAAGCTATATTGCAATTTGGGCATCTTATTATATTCCCACATCCGTTACATATCCCTAGAGTAAAATAACCTTTTCTGTTTATTAGTATAACTATCTGTTTCTTTCTAGACAGGCTGACCTTACAATGGTGTATAAGCTCTCTGCTTATAAAACCTCTCTTTCCTTTCATATTTACAAGTCTTATATTAGTTAGATCCTTAATTTCCTCTTCTGTAAGGATATCTATCTTACTCTCTAATACCCCTTTGTAAGTCTCAAGCGTAGGAGCACTGCTCCCGAATACAAGTTTACATCCTACTAGTTCCTGAATCTTATAAGCCACTGTCCTAGCATCATACAGAGGCCTACTCTCATCTTTGTAACTGTCGTTTTCTTCTTCATCGATAATAATCAAACCAAGATTTTCAATTGGAGAAAATACTGCCGATCTGTTCCCTAAAACTAATTTAATATTGTTATTCCTTATACGCCACCATTCTTCGTTTTTTACTGCAGGACTTTGTCTGCTGTGGATCAGGGCTAGTCCTTCGTTATACACTTTTCTAAACAGGTCTTCTACTGCTAATAAAGTGTCTAATTCCGGAAACAGTAAGATTACCTTTTTACCTTTAATTATCTCTCTTTCTATAAGTTTAAGATAAATATCAAGTCTTTTTTCTATAGGAAGTTTTACTAAAAGTCGAGAAAAGCTATCTGGAAGAGAAATATTACAACTAGAAAGTTCTATATAAGTTACATAACCTTTTTCTAGATTTCTTTTTCTTGGTCTAGGAATTTTAACCTTCAAATCTTTATCATATGTGACCTTTACCTCTCTGACCTCTGAGGGAATCACAGTAGATAATGCCTGAGACAGGTTACATATATAATAATCAGAAATCCAATAGGCAAGATCTAAAAGATACGGCAAAATTAAAGAAGTATTAAATATTTTGCCCAAGACTCTAAGATAGTCCTGGGCAGATGTTACTTCTCTTTTATCTATCACATAACCTTTAGCTAGATGACCCCTTAATGAAACTGCAACATAATCTCCTATATTTAAAGTTTTATCTGAGGAATAAGAGAATATCAGATCTTTCGGAGCATTCCTATCTATAAGGACATCATAGATTAAAGGCATTCTTTAAATCATCTACTTTATCAAGCTTCTCCCAAGGTAAGTCTATGTCTATCCTTCCAAAATGGCCATAAACAGCTACTTTTTTGTAAATAGGCCTTCTCAGATTAAAGTTTTCTATTATCTTCTTTGGTCTAAAATCAAAAAGCTCTTTCACTACTTTATTTAATCTTTCTGGATCTACTTTTTCTGTACCAAAAGTTTCAACATATAAGCATATAGGCTCACTTACTCCTATAACATAGGCTACTTGAACTTCACATTTATCTGCTAATCCGCTAGCTACAATATTTTTAGCTGTATATCTAGCCATATAAGCAGCAGACCTATCAACCTTAGTAGGATCCTTACCAGAGAAACATCCTCCTCCATGTCTAGCCATCCCACCATAAGTATCTACTATAATCTTTCGTCCGGTAAGGCCAGCATCCCCTGCCGGTCCTCCTATTACAAATCTACCAGTAGCATTTATATAATATTTAGTATCACTATCTAGCCATTCTCTTGGAATCACATACTTTATCACATGTTCTATTATTTCTTCTCTAAGTCTATCCATGCTTATATCTGGATTATGCTGTGCAGCTATAACTACCCTATCTACCCTTACTGGCTTATCTCCATCATAGACAACAGTAACCTGAGTTTTTCCGTCTGGCCTTAGATATGGAAGAAAACCAGACTTCCTAACTTCTGCTAATCTGTATGCTAGACGATGGGCTAATATTATTGGTGTTGGCATATAGGAAGCGCTATCCATAATATCCATAGCCTCATTAGTTGCATAACCAAACATTAGTCCTTGATCACCAGCACCAATATCTCCTTCTTTTATAACTCCTATAGCTATATCGGGAGATTGCTCCTTAAGAGAAACAATTATCCCACAACTATCAGCGTCAAGCCCATAAGAAGAGTCGATATATCCTATCTCTCTTATAGTATTTCTTATCACTTTGTTTATATCTATTACTGCTCTACTAGATATCTCACCAGTAACATGAATCAATCCAAGCGTAGCCAATGTTTCACATGCAACTCTAGATTCAGGGTCCTTCTCTAAATAACTATCTAGAATAGCATCAGAGATTTGATCTGCTATTTTATCAGGATGCCCTTCCGTTACCGATTCTGAATTAAAATATTTGATATATCTTCTCACCTATGCACCTCCATTTCATCCTACTACAGTACTACCTAAATAGGCTTCTAATACTTCAGGTTTAGTTTTTATTTCATCAGGTGTACCTTCAGCTATAATTTCTCCGTAATTTAATACTATAACCCTTTCACATATGTTCATTACCACTCTCATATCATGTTCTATGAGAATAATAGTTAGATTTAACTCATCTCTTAAAAATTTTATCATTTCCATCAGTTCATCGGTCTCTTTTGGATTCATACCAGCTGCTGGTTCATCTAATAGTATCAACCTCGGTTCTGTAGCTATAGCTCTAGCTATTTCTAACTTTCTTTGGTCTCCATATGGAAGATTCTTAGCTATCTCATCTCTCACTTTTTCAAGTCCAACTAATTCTAGCGACTTAAGTGCCTTTTCTTCTATAGTTTTCTCTACTTTATAGAAGAGAGAAGTCCTAAAGAATGTATGGAAATAGGGTATATTATAGTGTAACTGCGCTGCAATCATCACATTTTCCATTACAGAAAGATTAGAGAATAGTCTTATATTCTGAAATGTCCTTGAAATTCCTAATTTCGCTATGTAACTCGGAGACTTACCCGTTATGTCAATATTATTAAATGTAATATTCCCCTTTATAGGGATGTGAAAACCGGTAATTACATTAAATACCGTCGTCTTTCCTGCACCATTTGGACCTATTAAACCTATAAGTTCTTTGTCCTCTACTGTAAGATCAAAGTTTGATACTGCTAAAAGACCACCAAAGGCTACTGTAACACCTTCCAATTTTAAAAGACTCATTGTTCTTTAACTTTCCTCCTATAACCTCCTAAAAGACCTTGAGGCCTCAATAGCATAGTCAAGATAAGTAAAAGAGAATATATAACCATACGAGGATCCACAGTAGTATTAAACAATACCTTCGCATATCTAAGAAGTTCTGGTAAAATGGTAAGAAAAACTGCAGAGATTGCTACTCCACTAATACTTCCTAATCCTCCTAAGACTATCATTACAAGCACTTCTACCGATTTCATAAAGGTAAATGAACTTGGATGAAGAAATTGAAGGTAATGGGCCCATAATCCTCCAGCTACACCTGCCCAGAATGCGCCAAAGATAAAGGCAAATATCTTGAATCGAGTAGTATTTACTCCCATAGCTTCAGAGGCTATCTCATCCTCTCTTATAGAGAGGATAGCTCTACCTTGAGGACTCTTTAATAGACTATAAGAACTTACAAGAACAAACATAACTACTAGGTATACCCAGAAGAAACTTGTGTATTTGGGAATACCTGGAAACCCTCTAGCTCCTCCAACTATATCAAGGTTAAATAATATCACCCTTATTATTTCTCCCATACCTAATGTTGCTATAGCTAAGTAATCTCCCCTTAATCTTAATGTAGGCACACCTACACCAAGACCTATTAAACCTGCTAGCACCCCCCCAGCTATAAGAGCTAAAGGGAATGGAACTTTGTAATAGAAAGTTAAGAAGGAGGAAAAATAAGCTCCTACAGCCATAAAACCAGCATGACCCAATGAAAATTGCCCACATAAGCCGTTAATTACATTTAGACTGACCGCTAGTACAATATTAATACCTGCAAAGATAATTATTTGAAAATAATAAGGGTTGATATAAGGTAAAATAATATTAACCAAATAGATAATCACTAATCCAAATATGAAAAATATATATCTAAATCTTTCTAGATTTTCCATATCTATACCTTCTCCCTAGTAGCAACTCCAAAGATTCCAGAGGGCCTTACTAGAAGTATAACGATTAAAATAGCAAAAGCTATAGCATCTCTGTAAGAGGAGGCTATAAATGCTGAGACAAGTATCTCTGCTATACCAAGGATGAAACCTCCAACCATAGCTCCTGGAATTATGCCTATACCTCCAAGAACTGCCGCTACAAATGCCTTTACACCAGGCATAACACCCATAAGAGGATCTATCCTGTTAAAATATATACCTACCAACACACCTCCTGCTGCAGCTAACATTGAGCCTATAGCAAATGTAAAAGATATAACATAGTCTATATTTACTCCCATCATCCAAGCGGTTTCCCTATCAAAAGATACAGCTCTCATTGCCATTCCAATCTTAGTTTTATTTACTATAAACTGCAGTAGTAACATAAGAGCTATAGCTACAGAAATAATAACTAACTGTCTATTATTAACTATTATTCCAAATCTTTCATATATCCCTTGATATATCTTTAAAGGTATTACTTGAGGAAAAGCTCTTGGAGTTGGGGTCCAAAAAATAATACCTAAATTTTCTAGAAGGAAGGAAACACCTATAGCAGTTGTTAAAGCAGCTATACGTGGAGCATTTCTAATTCTTAAAGGTCTATAGGCAAATCTCTCGATACTCATTCCCAATATAGCACATATTAGCATGGCAAATATAAAAGATGGAAATATACCCCACTTAAAAGAAGTTATAGCAAAATAACCAGCATAAGCCCCAACCATATATATATCTCCATGGGCAAAATTTATAAGTCTAAGTATCCCATAGACCATAGTATAGCCCAAAGCTATAAGTGCATATATACTACCTAACGCTATACCATTTATAATTTGTTGAAATATCTCGGTTATCATTCTTCTTATTCCTTATAATTTTATAATTTTAGCATATTTAAACACAAAAAAGGGAGAGGGAAATTATTACCTCTCCCCTTTTTTCTATCGCATCTACTTTCTAGGAGGATTTACAGTAGCTTTGTATACCTGATTACCATTACTGTCAAATCCAATAATAACTGCGCTCTTTTGAGGATTTCTGCTCTCATCAAGAGTAATAGTGCCTGTTACGAGTTTCAAGTTCTTTGTATTAGCTAAAGCATCTCTTATAGCATCTCTATCTACTTTACCTGCTCTCTTTATAGCATCTGCTAACATATAAGCCGCATCATAGCCCAAAGCAGCTAACATATCTGGAACCGCATTATATCTCTTCTTATAATTGGCAACAAAGGTTTTTACTTGAGGAGCACTAGAACCAGCGAAGAAGTGTCCGCTAAAATAGCAATTCTTCAAGTTTTCCTTTCCTGCAAGTTCTGCTAATTGAGGAGAGTCAAATCCGTCACCACCAAGAATAGGTACATTTATACCAAGTTCTCTAGCCTGCTTTATTATAAGTCCTGCAGTATCATAGTAAGAAGGAACATAAAGTACATCTGGATTCTTACCCTTTATCTTAGTAAGTTGCGCACTAAAGTCTTGGTCTCCAGAGCTGAATGACTCCTCGGCTACAATCTTTCCTCCAAGGTTTATAAAGGTCTCCTTAAAATATTTAGCTAGTCCTATACTATAATCACTAGTTTTCTCATATAGAATAGCCGCTGTATTTGATCTTTTACCTAAGCCCGTCCTTGCAAATCTTGCCATTACCGTCCCTTGAAAGTCATCAACAAAACATGCTCTAAAGATATAGTTACCAACTTGAGTAACTCTAGGGTTAGTTGCAGTTGGAGACAGCAAAGGAACCTTACTCTGCTGAGCTATAGGTGCAGCTGCCAATGTATTGCTAGAGATGACTGGACCCAATATAGCAACTACTTTATTCTGCTCTATAAACTTACGTGCTATATTGGCAGACTCTTCTGCTTTTGCTTGGTTATCTTCTACGAATAGCTCTATCTTCATACCAAGCACTCCACCTTTAGCATTTATCTCATCTACTGCCATCCTCACCCCCTTTTCTACAGATTGCCCAAATGTTGCTATAGGGCCAGTTAGAGGGGCAATAAGCCCTATCTTGATAGTTTCTGCTCCATAAGCCGAAGTAAAGCCAGTAAAGATTAAACTAATTACCAGTAACATCAAAAAAGCCCTCTTCAAAGATATCACCTCCAATTAAGATTTAGTTTTGTTCTATATTCTACTAGAGCTTTATAAACTTGTCAACAGCTTATGCTATAATAGAGAAGAATCTTAAAATTTTTATCCTCGGAGGTGATATTTATGAGTAAAATTCTTGTCATACTAGGTGGTATAGTGTGTCTTATTCTAGGTATATGGGGCATCTCTGCTTGGTGGGGTTATTTTATAAAAGGACTAATGGCTATAGTTCCACCAATCTTAATTATCCTTGGGGTAATATTAGCTATATTTGGCTACTCTGATCTAAAAAGCTCCTTAGAAGAAAAAAGAGAAAAAAAAGAGTAAAGTGGTAAGCACATCTGGGTTATGGTATAATTTCTACTAGGATAAAGTATAGTAACTTTATACAATTTAACTTGGAGGTAGAAATAGGAATGGAATTACGCTGTATTTTGAAGTTTAAAAATCCTTGCCACATAGGGTATGGCACCGGAGCTCAAGTTAGAGACTTTAGGAATAAACCTTATATACCAAGTATTATATTGACTACCCAAATATATTCAGAAGCTCTTAGATTTGCTATACCTTTGAATAGACAAATATCCCCTCCTAGGGTAAGTGACGGAGTTACTCCTGAAGAACCTAATATAGTGAAGATAAAAGGGCAGGAATTTTTCAAAAACGATATCTATTTTTCTTTAGAAGTCAATGAGAAAGACTTAGATATATACCTAGCTGCTTTAAAGTCGTTACAAAATACTGGAATAGGGGCAAATACGTCTCAAGGTTTTGGATATAACCAGATAATAATAGTTAATCCTAATGGAATTCCTAAAAATTTAAAGGAAAAATTCTCCGAACTTTTTAAAGAGGAAAAGTATTACAATCCATCTCTAGTAAGACTAATACAGAGCATCTTTAGTCGTATAAAGAGAAACTGGAGTGGTTGGAAAAGAGCATATGCTAATATAGGTCCATTTATAAGTAGGACATACTATAAAGTAAACATAGATAGGAAGGTTTCATCTAATGTCTTTAGAGGAGAATTAAGAAGAAAACTGTTGGAAATTACTAAGATTAAACACCCTGGGAGTAATACTGTATGTAATCCTAGAGATATCCCTTGTCCAGTATGCAAACTGATGGGTTATATGGGTGGCAAATCTAAGATTATTGTTAGGAGTTTTTCTGGTAAGCAAGGTCACTCGATATACATTATAGGTGAGAATTTGACGCCTCAAGAGAAAGAACTTCTAGAGAAAGCATTAGACAAGAACTACCAGTTGGTTTTAGAAGAGACTATTAAGGATTATGTTCCCTAATAATATTTTCAGGAGGAGATATTTATGGATATAGTTATAAAGGGAAGAAATATAGAAGTTACTGATGCCTTGGAGAACTATATAAGGAAGAAACTAGGTAAGTTAGATAGATTTTTTAGTCGAATTTCTGATATTCAAGTAGTACTTAGTACTAGTAATAGTAAAAGTTCAGGCACCACTCAGAAGGTAGAAGTAACAGCAAGGATAAATGGTAAGATAATAAGAGCCCAAGAGGCGACCTCAGATATGTACGCATCTGTAGACCTAGTGGTAGATAAGTTAGAAAGAAGGATAAAAACTTTCAAAGGTAAATTATTGGATAGAGGTAGGTCAAAATCAAGTGAAAGATCCGAATTACCAGAAGAGACTACTCAGCTAGAAGAGACTGAAGAAGGGGCACTATCTGACAGGATTATAAGGAGAAAGAGATTGAATGTTACTCCTATGTCAGTAGAAGAGGCATTGCTCCAAATGGAACTTCTCGGGCATGATTTCTTCATCTTTGTAAACGCAGATACTTCAGAAATAAATGTTGTATATGTTAGAAAAGAAGGAGGGTATGGACTCATAGAGGTTACCTTATGAGGAAAGAGACAGGTAGAATTATCTATATACTTTCTATCATTGCTATATCTTTATCTATATATATAATTAAATCTTACCATTTCAGGGCAAGCTTAACCGACGTGATTATACTTTTGGCTTTAGCCTTAATACTAGAGGCTTTTCCTGTTGAAATACCGGGTAGACAGATCGCTCTTTCTATGGGTTTTACGCTTTCTTATGCAGGAATACTCTTATTTGGAGCTCCTATCGGCATACTTTTGAATGGACTAGGTTCTATAAGCCCTGAAGAGTTTAATTTTAGACTTCATGAGCCTAAGAAATTTATATTTAATAGAGCTAATCTAGTAATATGCGCCGGATTAGCTGGATTGCTATATGAAATTCTAAATGGCCCATCTCTTGATTTTGGATGGCGTTACTTTTTAGTAGCCTTATCGATTGCACTCGTTTACTGGTTTTCCAATGTTACACTTTTAAGCCTAGTAGTTTCTGTAGATAAAGGGAGAAGATTTATAGGAACTTTGGCCTACTATATCTCAAATATATCTATTATTACATATCTTTTACACTTCTTTTTGGCTCTAGTAATAGCACAAAGTTATAAGTTATTGGGTCCTGTAGTTATGCCAATATATATAGTTCCTATATTTATTGCTAGGTATCTCTTTATCCTAGCTAGTGAAGTAAGTAGAACGTATGATCAGGCTATATCTACCCTTATAAAGCTTTTAGGCGTCTTTGATAGTTACACTAGTAGCCACTCCTTAAGGGTAGCTCAGTTAGCTGAAGATATAGCACGAGAGATGGGACTTAGTGAAACTAGGATAGAAAGGATAAGGAACGCAGCCTTACTACATGACCTAGGTAAAATAGGACTCTCTCTGAATATACTAAATAAACCAGACAAACTTACCAAAGAAGAATGGACGCAGATTTACAAGCATCCAATAGTAGGAGAAGATTTATCTAAAGAAATATCTAGATTTAAGGAGGTTCCTCTTTGGATAAGACACCACCATGAAAGATACAATGGGAATGGATATCCGGATGGTCTAAGAGGAGAATACATTCCTATAGAAAGTCGTATAATAGCCTGTGCAGATGCCTTCGATGCTATAACTACAGATAGACCCTATTCAAAGAGGAAAGGGATAGAAGAAGCTAAGATAGAACTTTCTAAGAGTGCAAATTCCCAATTAGACCCTAAAGTAGTTTCAGCTTTATTTAGGGTATTAGAAAAAAATTCAAGTTTATACAATGATTTAAAAATAGAGAAGGAAAAGTAAATCTAAGAAAAGATATAAAAACAAGCACTTGGCTATCCATAGTATTCTATGGTAATATTATTAGAAGTAAGAGACCCTAATTTCACAATAATACTATTTACTATAAAACGGTATTGGAGGGAAGCAGATGAAATTAGAAACAGGAAAGATTAGAAATGTAGTTTTACTATCTCATGGCGGAGTGGGTAAAACATCACTTACTGATGCTATTTTATTTAACGCTAAGTTAGTAGATAGACTAGGCAGTGTGGATGCTGGAAATAGCAATGTAGACTCTGAACCGGAAGAGATAAAAAGAAAGACTACTATTATGCTGAAAGTTTTTCCTACACCTTGGAAGGAATGTAAAATAAACGTTATAGATACCCCTGGATATTCAGACTTTATTGGAGATGTTCTATCTGGAATAAAGGTAGCAGAAAGTGCGGTAATACTTGTCTGTGCATCTTCAGGGATCCAGGTCAATACAGAGATGCTCTGGGATATTCTCGAAGAGCAAGGGAAACCTCGAATAGTTTTCTTAAATAGACTAGATAGAGAAGGTGCAAACTTTTCTAAAGTTTATAACGATCTAAGAGAAAGATTGTCTAATAAAATCTTTGCCTTACAATTACCTCTTGGAGAACAGGCAAACTTTTCAGGTATAATTGATATTCTAAGCAGAAAGGCATATAAATTTTCTAGTAATAATTATCAAGAGATTCCTCTACCTGAAGAGTACGAAGATAGGGTAGAAGAGCTAAGAGAACATCTTATAGAAGCTGTGGTAGAGAATGATGATGAATTGCTTCAAAAATATCTAGAAGGTGAAACCATTTCCGATGAAGAGATTTTAAGAGGAATGAGAATTGCCATAAAAGAAGGCAAAGCTTTTCCCCTACTATGTGGATCCGCCCTCAAAAATATAGGAGTGCACCAGCTATTAGATACAATTAAAGAACTTTTACCCTCTCCTGAAGAAGGTAAAATAGAGATTCTAAATGAAGATGGAACAATCAACATAACTAAGGTTGACCCTTCAAAGCCTCCATCTGCTTTTGTTTTTAAAACTACGGCAGATCCTTTTGTCGGAAAGTTGGCTCTATTCAAAGTTTATACAGGAACACTAAAGTCAGATACAACACTATTAAATATAACTAAAGGTGTAGAGGAAAAATTAGGACATCTAGCCTTTCCAAAGGGGAAAAACCAAGAACCAACAGGAGAGATAATCACTGGCGATATAGGGGTAGTTGCAAAGGTCCAATCCTTAGGAACTTCAGATACCTTATGTGACAAGTCTTATCCTGTAAGATATGCCCCAATAAAGTTTCCACAACCGTTATATTCTGTAGCGGTTATACCAAAATCAAAAGGAGATGAGGAGAAACTTAGTAATGCGCTTAGTAGACTTCAGGAAGAGGACCCTACTTTTATAAGTTACTACAATACTGAGACTCATCAGACTATAGTCTCTGGGCTTGGAGACTTACATATAGAGGTAATACTAGAGAGAATTAAGAGGAAATTTGGTGTTGAGGTGGATACTGAATTGCCAAAGATTCCTTATAGAGAAACGATAACTACTAAGGTGAAGGTCCAGGGTAAATATAAACGTCAGACAGGTGGTAGAGGACAGTATGGTGACTGCTGGATAGAGCTAGAACCTCTTCCTAGAGGTGGAGGTTACGAATTTATAGATAAGATCTTTGGAGGAGCTATTCCTCAGAACTATAGACCTTCCGTTGAAAAAGGCATAAAGGAGGCTATGGAGGAAGGAGTCTTGGCTGGATATCCTTTGGTTGATATAAGAGTTACTCTAGTAGACGGATCTTATCATCCTGTAGATTCTTCTGATATGGCATTTAAGATAGCTGGTTCTATGGCATTAAAGAAGGGAGCAGCTGAGGCTAACCCGGTTTTACTTGAGCCTATTATGTATCTTGAAGTTATAGTTCCAGAGGAGTTTATGGGAGATTGTATAGCAGATCTGAATAGTAAAAGAGCTAAGATTATTGGAATGGAACCACAAGGTAAGTACCAAATAATAAAGGCACATGTTCCTATGGCTGAAATACTTAGATACTCTATAGACCTTAAATCTATAACACAGGGAAGAGGAAAATACAGAGTAGAGTTTTCTCACTACGATGTAGTCCCTAGTAAAATAGCAGAAGAAATAATAGCCAATAGTAAAAAAGAAAAAGAGGAAGAATCTTAATTTTAGATATGTTGAAGAAGCGTCTTCTTATTTTTATTTGTGTAATATTTACTGTCTGTATAACTACTGTAATTGGAGGATGGTTGTTCTTATACTATAAAAGCGGAAAAAACATAAGAGACATAGTGAATAATCCGTCAGAAATAATGACTTTTACACATAAGATCTTTTATGGACCATCCTCCTTTAATATTGTTCTTTTAGGAAGAGATTATGACTATGATAATAGGGGTAGACGTCTAGACAGTGGTAGAACTGATACAATTATGGTCTTCCGTGTAGATTGTAACAGTAAGAGAATAAACGGTATTTCTATCCCAAGGGATACTATAGTAGATATCCCAGGATATGGGAGAAATAAGATAAATTCTGCCTATCATTTTGGAGGTATCCCCTTAGCTATAAAGGTAATAGAGAATTTATTAGGAATAAAGATAGACTACTATATTCTTCTTGACCCTGATGCCTTTAAAAAGTTAGTAGATGCCGTCGGTGGAGTTGAAATTTACGTCGAGAAGGATATGAAGTACAAAGATAGTTGGGGTAGGCTCTATATAAACCTTAAAAAGGGATACCAACGTTTAAATGGGTTACAAGCAGAGGGATATGTAAGGTTTAGAAGCGATCCAATGGGAGATATAGGAAGGATTGAAAGACAACAGAAGTTTCTCTATGCATTAATATCACAAGTTACAAAACCAAATGTGGTTATCAAGATGCCTACATTGATTCAAGAATTATCAAAGTATGTACATACAAATCTACCTGTATCTGAAATAGTTAGCTTAGCAACATTTTTTGCTCGAGAAAAAAGTGCGATACAATTAAAGACAACTACATTACCGGGTTTGCCTAATGGTGGTTATTGGTATCCTGATTTAGAAAAGACAAGTAGACTTATAAGCTTACTTTTTACTAACTCAGAAGGATCATCTAATACTGTTCAAGCTAAAGAGTTGATACCATGAAGATTGGAATTCCAAGAATACTACTATTCTATAGATACTATCCTATGTGGAAGGCCTTCTTCGAAGCCTTAGGTCTGGAAGTCATCCCCTCTTCTATAACGAATAAGGAGATAGTAGACCTATCTATAGAGAAATCTGTTAGCGAAGCATGCATACCTATAAAGTTAGTATATGGACACATATTAGATCTAAAGGATAAAGTTGACATCATTTTTCTACCAAGGATAGTTGGTTTAGAATACCGAACCTATATGTGTCCTAAATTTATAGGGATACCTGATATGATAAGGAGTGTAGACCTAGATATACCACCTATTATAGACCCAACCATAGATAAGAGAAATTCTTTAACCGGTTTTTTTAAAGGATTCTTTGAACTCGGAAGATTTTTTACTAAAAATAGCCTAAAAATATTAAGTGCATATATGGAAGGATTAAAGGCTCTTAAATCTTACAATGAAAAACTAAAAAGAGAAGTTACCCCCCTAGAAATACTTGACGGAAAGAATTACGAAAAAGATAACTTCAAGATAAGGATAGGTATTGTTGGACACTGTTATGAAATATATGATGAATTTATAAGTGGTGGAATGATAAAGATATTAAATCGTCTAGGAGTAAAAGTTCTATCTATGGAGATGGTCGATTGGAAAACCATACTAAAAGAAGCTAATGTACTTCCTAAAAAGCTCTTTTGGACATTTGGAAGAGAACTTTATGGGACTGCTAGATATTTTATAAGGAAGAGCCTTGTAGACGGTATAATAATAGTTGTAGCTTTTGGCTGTGGTCCAGACTCTCTTGTAAGGGAGTTAATAGAGAGAGATCTAACAAAACCTATTGATTTCCCAGAGATAACTATTACTGTTGATGAACATTCAAGTGAACTAGGACTTATTACTAGACTTGAGGCTTTTGTAGATATGTTAATCAGGAGGAAGTAGTATGAAGATAACCTATCCCCCGTTTGGTGATGCTAGAATAGCAATTGAATCTTTCCTTAGAGACTTTGGACATGAGGTGATTCCTCCTCCTCCCTCAACAAATAGGACTTTATCTATAGGAGTAAAGTATGCTCCTGAATTTGCATGTCTTCCTTTAAAGATAACTCTAGGTAATTATATAGAGGCGATAGAAAAGGGTGCTGATACAATTCTTATGTTGGGAGGAATAGGACCGTGTCGTTTTGGATACTATGCAGAGGTCCAGAGGCGTATACTCAAAGACTTAGGATATGATATAGACTGGATTGTTTTAGACCTCTCTAATGGTTGGATAAATCTTTTTAAAAGTATAGAGAAGGTAACAAATAGAAGCAATATTATTAAGGTGATGAAAGTTCTCCGTCTTGCCTGGGAAAAGGTTTTAGCCATCGATGAGATAGAAAAGATATCTAGAAGAGCGAGGCCATTTGAGAGATATAAAGGAGAGGTAGACAATATAATAAGAGAGACACATAAAAGACTAGATCAGGCTAATAATATTTTAAAGGTAAGACAAATATTATCAGAATACAGGGAAACTATGGATGAAATCATAGATAAGAATAGTTTAAAAGATTTAGTAAAGATAGGTATAGTTGGAGAGTTTTACGTTGTACTAGATCACTTTACAAATTTTGAAATAGCTAAAAGACTAGGAGAACTTGGAGTTCTAGCTGAGAATGCATTTTACATAGAGGATATTGTTAGGATATATTTACCTCTTTTCAGAAGTAAGGATATTGATGAAAGAACTAGAGTAGCTCTTCCATATATAAGACGATCTGTAGGAGGTGAAGGACAGAGAACAATAGCTCACACAATAGAATTTGCAGAGAGGGGATTTGACGGAGTGATTCATCTTTCTCCATTTACATGTATGCCTGAGATAGTGGCAGATGGAGTTTTAGAAAAGGTAAGTAAGGACTATAACATACAAGTATTAACTCTTTCTATAGATGAACAGACAGGATTAGCTGGTATAACGACTAGGATAGAGGCATTTATTGACATGTTAAAAACCAAGAAGAGGCGGAGGATTGCGGTATGAAGAAGTTCCTAGGAATAGATGTTGGTTCTGTAAGTACAGACATAGCAATTATAGACGAAAAAGGAAATATCATAATAGGGCTCTATCTTAGAACTGCTGGAGATCCGATAAAAGCAGTCAAAGATGGATTTTTCAAGATAAAATCTCAGTTTGGAAGTGACCTAAAGATAGATGGCGTTGGGGTCACAGGTAGCGCTAGATTTCTGATAGGTGCAGTAGTAGGAGCTGATGTTATAAAGAATGAGATCACTGCCCATGCTGTTGCAGGCTTACACTATAACCCAAAAGTACAGACAATAATAGAGATAGGAGGACAAGATTCTAAGATTATTATCATAAGAGATGGCATAGTAGTCGACTTTGCTATGAATTCTGTATGTGCTGCAGGAACCGGCTCTTTTCTTGATCACCAAGCACAGAGACTTGGCATACCTATAGAAGAGTTTGGAGATGTCGCTTTAAGGGCTCAGAAACCAGTGAGGATTGCTGGAAGATGTACTGTTTTTGCGGAGTCAGATATGATTCATAAACAACAATTGGGGCATAAAAGAGAGGATATATTATTTGGCTTGTGTGAGGCATTAGTGAGAAATTATCTAAGTAATGTTGGAAGAGGAAAGGAGATACTGCCTCCTATACTCTTTCAGGGAGGAGTCGCAGCTAATAAGGGTATAAAAGTTGCGTTTGAAAGAGCCTTGGGAACTGAGATTATAGTTCCACCATACTTCTCACTTATGGGAGCCATAGGAGCAGGACTATTGGCGCAAGAGGCTAATATAAGAAAGAGTAACTTTAAGGGTTTTGATATTGTTGACCAGGACATAACTACTAGAGGATTTGAGTGTAAGGGGTGTTCAAATCTTTGTGAAATTACAAATATCTTTATTGAAGGTAAACTGGTAGCTCGACTCGGTGGAAGATGTGGGAAGTGGGAAGACCTAGAATACAATCCTTCTTTATGACACTAGAATGCTATTGACCTTAAAGTTTCATCTTTCAAAAATCTAAATACTAGTAAATTAGCTCTCTTTTCCTCTATATATTCTTCTTTTAGATTAAAAGATAATATTCCTGTTTTTTCATCTACAAGCAAGTTCCTAATTCTTCCTAATGGAATATCCTTATAAACCCCTATTATCTTTATTCCTTCAATATATTGGGGGAATTTATTCTTAATCTCTGCCAGTAGCTTTATCTTTGTCTCCTCCGGTAAATCTTTCCAAGAACCTGGATATCTTCTAATAAAAACACTATTTACAATACTTAGATTAGTAACTATGCCTATAGGGAAATAAACAAAAACATTGTTTACTTTACTCCTTATCTTCTCTTCTCTGTCTAAAGCTATGGTAACTTTAACTGGCTTACCATAAATTCTCTCTATCTCGACTTTAGAGATTCTAGCAACTAAATTTACATCTATAGACTTAATTTCCGTGTTATATATAGGAACATCTACTATTATAGGAGCAAAATCTATACCTAGAATTCTATAGATCTCTTCTAAGACTTTTTCTGTTCTCTCCATATAAATCTTATAGCCTCTTCTAGCCTAGAAAATGGTTCCATTATATCAAAGTTTTGCCCTACCTCTATCAAAAGATTAATTAACTCTTGTAATCTTTCTCTAAATTTTTTATCTATCTTTACCCTAACTGGGAGATTAGTATCTATCTTGATTAAATATTCTCCATTTTCTAGTTCTTTAAACTCTCCTATATTTGACAAAACCTCTCCTTTATATCTACTTATAGAAATAATAGGAAAAGTCCATTTGGATTCTTCTAGAAATGGTTCCTCCCTTATAAAAAGTATAACGGGTTTACGTTCTACTGCATCTACTAGGGGTATACCAACACTTTCTACACGAATATACCTATCTATAGTATTTCCATATAAAAGAGTTTGTAATTTAGAAGGCCTAATAGGTTCTACATACTTAAATTCTACAGGAATCCCCTTTTTATCAACTATTAATATTCCTCCTAAATAAGCAGGACCCTCAAATACCCTAGTAGTTATATATCCTAATAGTTCATTATCCATGTTACTGTTCTATAGAATTTATCAATTCTTGCATTCTATTAAGACTCCTCATCTTTCTAATAATCTGCCAATTAATCGTATCACCCTTAGAGGCAATTAAAGTTCCGTCATCTGCTATAAGATCTCTAGCTAATTTTTTACCTATAAGAAAAGCGCTCTGTTTTGCCTCAAATCCACCTCCTTCTACAAAAGCTCTCTCTTCTTGTATTTGAGTAGACTCCTCCTTTAGAGTTTCTTGTAAGTCTACTTTTAATCTCACTAAAACCGCAGAAGGTCCTAAGGCTACTAAGCTATCTCGGTCAATCATAAACTCTTCATCTTTTATCTTTATCCCGCTAATCTCTAGAGTCTCTTCATCTAGAAATAACTCTTCAACCTTACCTAAAATTTCTCCTTTAGTAGTATATACAGGGATCCCTCTCCACTCTATACCATTATCTAAAATTTCAATAATCTCGGGTAACTCAATAACATTCTTAAGAAAGTTATTCGAAATTATAATGGTATCTCTTCCTATCGCTTCTATCTCCTCTTTAGGTATAAACTTTATTCCTTTATACCACTCCTTATCCTTTATTAGAAAACCAACCCCAATCATCTTTCTGTTATCTAACACTAAATCTTCTATCTTACCTAAATAGTTACCGGAATGGCTTAATACAGAAAGCCCAAGGATTTCTTTTAATGGACGCATTGATTCCTCCTTTTATATCTTAATATCTATATTTTCTCCTACACCTGGTTGATGTAAATCTTCTAAATCTTTATTAGACTTATCTTGTCTTTTAGAACGTTCTTTTCTAGACTCTTTTCTTTCCCCTTTTTCATCGACACCTTTACTTTTACTACTCTCTTTAGAATTTTCTACCTCATTCTGTCGCTGTTCAGTTATTTGTTTAAAATACATTTGGAATTGTCTTTGAACAGTTTCTGAGGTTTGCCTCTGGGTTTCTTTAACCCTTTCAAGTTCTTGAGTTCTTATTATTATTGGTTGTATATCCCCAGTCCTCATATCGATCTGAACTCAACCCTCCCTTCATCACATATAAAATATACTCTCTGCAACTCATCATCTATCGTATAACTTTCATCTCCAATCAATATTCTAACACCAGGATAAACTTTCCCAGCAACTTGGATTCTAGCTTCTTTTACTAGATACAACATCTTATCATTTAACTCTTTTATCCTCACATCTCTCAAGTTAAATTGTTCAAGTAATAATCGCTGAATCTCTTTAAGTTTATTAAGCTGGATACGTCTTGCCTCAGGAAGATTATCTTCTCTCCCATATCCAGCTATATACTTTATGTTAGTGTTTATCTCTTCTAGCTTCTTCCTAATATCTTCTCTTTCTGCTATAAATTTATCTAATTCTTCTGATTTCCACGGATCCTTTCCTACCACTACTACCGTTCTAGTCCCGTAAGGAGAACCCAGATGAGAAGTATATATAGACTTGAGAGCCCATATATTTCCTCCCGATATTACACCCTTATTAGAAGTTACTTTTATACTTCCACCACATTTGACGTTACTATCTATTATTCCCTGTTCTACTATTATATCTCCACGAACTTCTATTTCTACATTTCTGATAAATCTAGCTATTAGATTACCACCAACGATAATCTTCTTTCCATACTCACCATATATGCCTCTCCTTACTATAAGATTTCCACCGACTTCTATATCCGCATTCTCAATATCTTCCCAAATCTCCAGATTATTTTCACACTTAACCTTAAAGTGACTCCTTATAGTCCCTTTGACCAAGACGCTACCAACAAAATCTATATTCCCAGTAGAAAAGTCAATATCTCTTTGAATCTCTAATATAGGAGATACCGATATGTTGCCCTCAGAACCAATTGGAACCCCGGAGATAGAAGCTATTAATTTCAGTCCATCCTCTGATATCTCAGTGTTTTTCCCCTTTGGAAGTCTTAGATCCCTACCCTTTTTAGGAGGGATAGATTCCCCATAGACATTAGTTCCTGGTTTACCTTCTGTAGGAGGGATCTTCTCTGCTAATATATCACCCTTCTTTACATTTTCAACAAATCCTATCTCTCTAAAATCTACAGTTCCGTCAGGATTTTCTTTAGGTATTAATTCCTTTCTTCCTAAAGATACTAGATATCTAATCTTAGCATCCTCCCCATTCTCTGGCGGAATTCCCTCTGCTATAAGCATATCCTCAATAGATGAAAAAGTAACAATAGAAGGAATTATCTCTTCTTTGATACCAAATTTTATTCTAGCATGGTCTAAGGCTTTTCTAACATCTTCTTCTGTTATTACTTCTCCACCTTCTGAAGGTGATATACTAATAAACGCCTTTAACTTATCAGGACTTACTTTTATCTTTATCCTCTCGAGATTACTCCCATTCACTCTTAATCATCCTTTTTAACTTTAATATTATTTGTGTATGGAGTTGAGACACTCTAGATTCAGTTATACCTAAAACTAATCCGATCTGCTTTAGTGTCAATCCCTCATAGTAATATAAACTCAATATCTGCTTTTCCCTATCATTTAACCTTGTTATAGCCTTTTTTAGGCTCTCTAAAAGCTCTTCATTCAATATTCGGTCTTCTATAGCTTCTCTTTCATCAAAAAATTCGATTCCTCTATTTTCTAACAGTTCATCTATAGATGAGATAACTATAGGACTTATCTCTTCTAATAGCTCCTGATATGAATCTAAATCCATTCCAAGTTTACTAGCTATAGTCCTTTCATCTAACTCTTCCTCTTCTAAAGCATCAATAATATTTATTAATCTTTTATACTTTTCTCTTTGTCCTCTTGTAAGTATGTCTTCTCTCCTTAGAGCGTCCTTTATTGCTCCTTCTATCCTCTTTATGGCATAAGTTTCAAACTTAACTCCTTTATTCTCATCAAAACGGTCAATTGCTTCCATCAAGCCAATAATTCCCCAATGAAATAAATCCTCTTTCGTTATAATACTTGTCTCTTTTATATAAAATCGGCTAACTATATACTTTACTAAAGGGAGGTATCTTAAAGCAAATTCCTCTCTTTCCCTCCTATTAAGTTTCATAATTAGAGCTCTCTTTCTCCCCTTCCTATTGTTTTGACTTTTACTATCCCATTAGAAACAAAAAACTCCATAGTACGGCCAAAACTTCCACCCGTATCCTCTCCTAAAAGTGGAACCTCTAGTTTTTTAAGAGTATCTTTAACTACTTCAACATTTCTTAACCCTATATTCATTTTGTCTTCTCTACCTCTTATATTAAACATCTGGCTTCCACCAGCTATTTTAGCAATAATGGACTGTCTATTTGCCCCCAATCTTAACATCTCATCTAGGAGAAACGGGATTCCAGTATCAGCAAATTTAGTTGGATTTGAGTTATCATTATTCTGAGATGCAGGTAAGAGTACATGAACTAATCCGCCTATCTTCTTATTAGCATCATAAAGAGCTATCCCTACACAGGAGCCTAAACCTAGACAAACTAATACCCCATTTAATTTTAAGATAGACCATTCTCCTATACCAACTACTACTCTATTCATATCTATAGACTTACTCCTAGAGAATTAAATATCTTATTTAAAGCCAAAGGACTTGGCACAAAGACTAAATATCCCTCTATCATCTCTCCCTGCACAATGAAGTCTGTAAATACTGTAATAATTGTGTCATTCTCTGTAGTATCTACAGTTAACACTGTATCTAAAAGTGCACCAGCCATATCACTAGCACTTGCAGGTACAGTAGGTATAAACTTCATACTGGTAAAACTAGCAAGGGCATTGAGAAATGTGGAACTTACAATGTTACCCACCTCTAATAAAACGGAAAGTTTCATTTCTTCATCTATCTCGCCTTGAGAAAGTCCCACCATAATATTTTTTACGAGTTTCTCTGAACTACTTTTAGTAAAAAGTAGCAAGATTTGTCCTTCTCCATCACCTTCCACTAGAACAGTTATACCTACTACAGGTATCTCAGGACCTCCTAATAAATAAGGGACATCCCTCAATTTTAATAATTTCACCTCAGGGACACTCATATCTACTCTTTGGTTAAGAAGTTGTGAAAGACTAGTGGCAGCATTACCTGCTCCAATATTCCCTAGTTCTTTCAGTATATCTAGATGCATAGGGTTTAAATTCATTATTTCCTCCTCACATACTTGCTAATGTATTTACGTCCAATATCAAAGCGACTTTTCCATTACCTAGGATGGTAGCACCTACAAAATTCCTGTTCAAATTCACCATCTTATCAATAGATTTTATAACAATCTCTTCCTCACCTATTAAACTATCTACTGCTATACCTATCTGTTTACCTGCAGTTCTTACTATAACGGCAAAGTTACACATATTTTTACTAGTAAGCCCTAAAACCTCCGAAAGTCTATATAGAGGAATGACTCTTCCACGTGAGTACAAGACTTCTACATTTTTTACTGTCTTTATGTCCGATTCTTCTAGTCTTACTATCTCCTCTATATTACTTAAAGGTATTGCAAAGATCTCTTCACTAGCCTTCACTAGTAAGGACTGTATTATAGCTAAGGTAAGTGGTAATCTAATTATAACTTTAGTTCCCTTTCCTAGTTTACTTTCAATCCTTATAGTCCCATTCAGTTCCTCTACTCTTCTTTTTACCACATCCATTCC
The DNA here is from genome assembly GCA_937958695.1 of uncultured bacterium. Lineage (GTDB taxonomy): Bacteria > DUMJ01 > DUMJ01 > DUMJ01 > DUMJ01 > DUMJ01. The sequence continues at coordinate 18,352 of CALGNK010000049.1, read as the reverse complement.
TACACCTCTCCCAGATATATCAGTAACTTTTTCGGATGTGCTAAAGCCTGGAATGAAGAGTAGATTATATATGTCTTCTTCGCTCATTCTATTAGCGGTTTCTTCTGCTACCAATCCTCTTTCTATAGCCTTTCTCTTTACCTTATCTACGTTTATTCCGCCACCATCATCTTCTACTTCTATGTATATATTATTACCTTCGTGATAAGCAGAAAGTTTTATTAATCCTTCTTCTGGCTTTCCTAGTTTAACTCTTTCCTCAGGAGACTCTATACCATGATCAATAGCGTTCCTTATAAGATGCATAAGAGGATCTCCCATAGCATCAACAACAGTTTTATCCAGCTCGGTATCTGCTCCGTATATCTCAAGTCTTACCTTTTTACCTGACTCTTGAGATAAATCTCTTACCATCCTGGGAAATCTATTAAAGACTTGTTCAATGGGGATCATTCTTACTTTCATTACCAAATTCTGTAATTCGTTAGTTATTCTAGCTAATTCATCTGTAGTGCTATCAAATTCTCTTATCTGAGCTAGTCTAGTCCTCTGAATAACTAATTCACCCACTAGATTCATAAGTTCATCTAATCTCTCAACATCTATCCTTATAGTTTGTCCCATCTTAGATAGAGTTCTTGATCCTTCCTTTTCTATCGTAGTTTCTTGCGGCTTAGATATTTTTTCTACCCTCTGGGCTTCTAGTCCCTCTTCTATAGGGATGGAAATTATATCTACACTGTCGATTTCAGATATCTGAAGAATCAATCTTTTAATAATCTCTTCTGTCTCTTTTGTTATAAAGACCACAGTAAAATCTAAATCAAATTTCTCATTTTCTAAATCTGTAGTAGAAGGTTTAGAATATATAATTTCTCCTTTTTCTTCTAAGACTTTAAAGACCATATAAGCTCTCACAGATTTAAGTACAGTATTTTCTCTCAATTTTACATGTATCTCGTAAGCGTTAAAACCTTTCTGAATCGCATCTTTTATAACAAGCATATTATACTGATCCAAAATGATCCTAGAAGGAGTTGTTTCTTTAGGGATAGGTTTAGACTCTACGATCTTTTCTCTACCGCTAAAACGCTCAATTGCCTCTTTAAGTAATGGAGAATCGTCAGTTCCGGAAGTAGATATTAATTCTAACCCCTTTTCTAATGCATCAAAGCTAAAGAAGAGAAGATTAATAATATCTCTATCTGCCTTAAGTTTCCCCTTTCTTAAATCATCTAATATATTTTCCATGTTATGTGTTAATGTTGCCATATTATTAAACCCCATAGTAGCAGACATTCCTTTTATAGTATGTGCTATTCTAAATATCTCGTTTAAAAGCTCCTTATTATCAGGATCCGGTTCTAGCTCTAAAAGAAGTTTATTCAATTGCACAAGGTTCTCTCTAGACTCATCCAAAAATATAGGCAAATAATCTTTATAATCCATATCTTTAAGCCTCCTTCTTGTAAAAGAATAGATCTACCGGTTTTAATTTATAATTCTGGGGGTTAAATATCCTCTCTGTATTACCTAAAAATAAAATCCCATAAGTTTCTAGGCTTTCCGATAGTTTCCTAAATACTCTTTCCTTAGCTTCTTGGGTAAAGTATATAATAACATTACGGCAAAGGATAAGATGCATATTTTGAGGGTATTTATCCTTCAATAAGTCTAGATACTCAAACCTAACCGAAAGGCGAATTTTATCAACTATTCTATAGGATTCATTATCGATTTTAGTAAAATATTTCTTTAATCTTTCTTCAGATACCCCTTTCAGTTCTTCTAATTTATATACACCATCTTTTGCCTTCTTTAAAGCTTCCGTATCTATATCGGTAGCTAATATATTAAACTCTCTAATCCCAAGTTCATCTAGAATTATCGATACAGAGTATGGCTCATTCCCATATGAACATCCTGCGCTCCATATGTTGAGTCTTTTAAAGTGGTCTTTCAGTTGTGGAATGACCCTATTTTTCAATATATCAAACTGATCTAAATTTCTAAAAAACTCCGAGACATTTATAGTAACTTTATCTATAAAATCCTTTCTTAAGAACGGATCCTTCTCTATAGCTCTATAGAATGCTAAAAAGTTATTCACATTTACCCTATCCATAAGAATCTTAATTCTACGCTTTATCTGTTCATCTTTATATCCGTCTAAATCTAGACCGATTAATTCTTTTATCTTTCTTTTAAAAATAGTGTAGTCATCTATTGGTGAGATCATAATTCTGACACCATCCTCCCAATCTCAATTGGAATCTCTTCTAAACTAGCAACAACATCTACTACTCCTCTTTCTATAGCAGACTTAGGCATTCCAAAAACTACACAACTTTTCTCATCTTGGGCTATAGTTTTTCCTCCATTTTTCTTTATCTCTTCTAGACCTCTTGTACCATCACTTCCCATACCAGTTAGTAAAACTCCCACAATATTATTCTTAAAAACCTTTACCAAAGAAAGCATAGTTACATCAACAGAAGGTCTAACACCAAGAACTGGAGGATCTTCGGTAAGAGAAAATATTCCCCCATTTAATACAAGGTGGTATCCACCAGGTGCTATATAAGCCACCCCACTTCTAAGTTGTTCTCCTACTTCTGCCTCTTTTACTATATATTTTGATACACTATTAAGTCTTTCTGCTAGTGACTTTGTAAAACCGGGAGGCATATGCTGAACTATAACTATAGAAGTATCATAAAAAGTATCCAATTTAGACATTACCTGATAAAGTGCCTGTGGCCCACCAGTACTAGCCCCAATAATAATCAAATTTTTAGGAGGATTTCCAGGAGACTTCACCTCTTTAATAGGAACTTCAGCAATTCTTACACTCTTTCCTTTTGACTTTGCCACGCTAAGAATCTTTAGTTGAAGTTCTTTAGAGAAAGAATCAAATTCTCCAATTAGATTCTTTGGCTTGGCAATAAAATCTACCGCACCTTTCATTAATGCCTCTATAGTAACTTCTGCATCCTTAGTGGTAAGTGCACTTACCATAATTACAGGGGTCGGTTTTATTGCCATTATCTTCTCTAAAGTCTCGAGACCATTCATGAGAGGCATTTCAACATCAAGTGTTATTACATCAGGATTTAACACTTTTAATTTTTCTATCGCTTCTTTTCCATTTTCAGCTAATCCTACAACTTCTATCTCAGAGGATCTCTCTAAAGTATCCTTCAATATTCTCCTAATTAAAACTGAATCATCCACTATCAAAACTTTAACCACTTTTCCATCCCTTTTTTATTAGATTCCTTTGATAATTAAAGAGAAATCTTATCAACCTTTCTCTCTCCTTTTCTTCTATTAAAGTAAACCTTACACCTGCATGTATTATTTCTTCTCTTCTCTTATTGACCATCATCTCTTGTGTATCAATCCAGACAATCTCTCCTTCGCAATCGATAGGAAGTTCTGGTGATGGCAATTCTACCCTCATTTCAATTATATCATGGATCTTTAAAGGTTCAGGTAGTACAACTCTTATTCCTCCGCCACTAATATCCTTAGAATAAGTATAATAGATTCTGTCTACATCTTTTAATTTATACTGTATATTAAGAACTATTGGAACCCTTACATATCTTCTCCTCTGGACCCTTACTATATCGCTACTTATCTTTAACTGTAAAAGAGGGACTGGTTCTAACTGTCTTTTTATTATCTCTCCATCAACTCTATATATCGCATCGTCACTAACAGAATAGACAGATATCCTTTCTCCTATCCTTATAGGAACTGGAACAGTCCCTATGAAAGGCAATGCCAAGAGAAGTTCTTCATCATTTATTCCTTCTATTCTACTATTATAATAACCCTGATAATCCCCTTCTATTACTCTTATAGAAACCTTTTTATTCGGTAAAAATGCTTTATGTTTCATCTTGTACTTATTCTTTCTAATATATTACGGAAAAATCCTCTAAAACCTGTCCCTTTCTTTTCTAACGCCAATAATTTCAAAGCGATTTCATTTACCGCTCTAGATGCCTTTGAAAAGGGGTATCTAGTTATAAATGGTAACTGTTCTTTTACTGCTTTTTCTACCCAGATATCATCAGGAATATGGCCTAAATAGATAACAGAAAATCTTAAAAATCTTACTAATAAGATATTCAACCTATTTACTGTATCTTCACCTTCACTAGATGATTTTACCCTATTGACTATAATTTTTATCTCTTTATTGGCACTAGAGAGAGTTATTGCTTTTATTAGTGTATAAGCATCAGCTAGGGATGTTGGTTCTGGAGTCATAACTATTATAATTTCATCGCTACCTGAAGCAAATGTCAAAACATCCTGATGTATTCCAGCTCCACCATCTATAAAGATATAGTCTAAATTACTTCCAAGGTCTATCAGCTGTTCCATTAGTATCTTTTGTCTATTAGCATCTACTTTTGATAGTTCTAACGCTCCCGAGCCTCCGGGGATTATAAGTACTCCTTCTGGACCATAAGTCACAACAGATTCTAGATCCATACCTCTATAGAGCACATCATAAAGAGTATATTTAGGCGTTAAACCCAATATTACCTCTATATTAGCAAGGCCTAAATCTCCATCTATCATTAATACTTTTTTACCTAGTTTCTGTATCGCTACACCTAAGTTTACACATATATTAGTCTTGCCTGTTCCACCCTTACCGCTTAAGAAAGAGATGGTCCTTGCTCCGCTACTCATCTAGAATTCACTCCCTTTTTTACAAAGAGACTAGCTAATTTATCATTTCTTGCTATCTCTATGTCTCCAGGTATATTCTGCCCGTTTGTTACGTAAGATATTGGAAGTTTGGTATAAACTGGTATGTTTATCAGATTTCCCAAAGAAACCGATTCATCAAGCTTACTAACTATAACTGACGTTGGATATAGAACCTTATAAGTTTCATATATCTCCTTTATATATTTAAAATTATCTACAGCACTCATAACTAAATAAGTCTTAAGTTTCTGAGCAGGTATTACGTATATAAATTTCCTTAGTAACTCTACATACTCTACATCTCTCTTACTTCTTCCTGCACTGTCTATAAGAACTACGTCTTTAGACTCAAATTTGCGAATTATCCTCTCGAATTCTCGCGCATTAAATGCTACTTCTATAGGTACATTTAATATTCTACCATATATCTTAAGTTGCTCTATAGCACCACTTCTGTATATATCAGTAGTAACTATAGCTACATCCCTATTCTCTTCTAAAGCATAGTACGATGCTAACTTTAATATAGTAGTGGTTTTCCCCACGCCAGGTGGTCCTATAAAAATAGCACAAAACTTCCCTATAGGATTCTGATCTTTCTCTGTCTTTATAAGCCCCTTTATAAGGGACTCAAATATATTCATATCTAACTCTTGTAATTTTAATTTATTACCACCTACAGCTTCTATATAGCTAGAGATCACATTGCTTATTATTTCATCATTTACCTCTTCCTCTTTTAGGATCTTTTTAATCTTGTAAAGAGCAGGTAATTCTGATATAACATCTTCTCTGTGCGGAGGAATCACTTTCTCCTGAATTTCAAAAGATATCTCCTTTGCCGCAGTAACTTCTATCTCAGTAGCCCCAAAAAGCCCCTTAAGTCCTTTCTTTTTGACCTTTTGCACCAAAAGTAGAGTAGCATCTTCCCCTAAATTTTCTCTGACTTTCTTTATCGTCTCTTCAACAGTTCTACCATAGAACTTCTTTACAATCATAGCGAGATTACTCCTATATTTTCTATACTTAGTGAGTTATCTATCTCATTATAAGATAATACTGATATCTGAGGTATAGCCCTATCTAAAAGCTTCTTAAGTGGAAGTCTTAACTGAGAAGCGGTAACTATAACTGGCGGAAATCCTCTTTTTACTCCTTCATCAACTAAAGTAGATAGTTTACCTATAAGTTTCTGCCAGGAATTAGGGTCTATAGATAGAACAGTTCCTTGGTCTGTCTTAAAGAGATTTGAGATTAGTTTTTCTTCAGTCTTAGGTTCTATTAGTATGACTGGTAATATTCCCTCAGGAGTAGCTAATTCCCTACTTATCATTCTTCCTAATCTCTCCCTTACCCTCTGTACTATTACTTCTAAGTCTTTTGTGATTCTAGCTGTATCAGAAGCGGTTTCCAAAATAGAAACTAAATCTCTTAAAGGAACCCTCTCTTTCAGTAAAGCTTGAAGTATCCTTTGTATTTCTCCCAATGTCAATTGACTAATGGCATCGTCCACAACAGATGGATAATCCTGTCTTATTATATCTAGAAGTCTCTGTACATCTTGTCTAGTTAAGAGTTCATCTGCATATCTCTTTATTATCTCAGTAAGATGAGTTGCTATAACACCAGAACAATCTATAACAGTATAACCCTTACTTTCTGCTAATCTTCTAGCCTCTATAGGAATCCATCTGGCTGGTAAACCAAATATCGGCTCCTTAAATTCTACCCCTTCAATATTTAACTCTTCAGGATTCAATACCATTACATATCCTGGCAATACCTCCCCCTTTGCTACTTCTATACCTCTAACTTTTATTATATAACTGTTTGGTCTCAACTGTATATTGTCTCTTATCCTTATTGGAGGGACTATTATACCCAATTCTTGAGCTACCTGTTTTCTAAGTATAGTGATTCTGTCAGATAATTCTCCTCCCTGAGTTTTATCTACAATTGGAATCAGTCCATAACCTATTTCTATCTCCATAGGGTCAACCGATACTATAGGAATAACTGTCTCAACACTCTGAGGCGGAGAAATTTCTTCTTCTTTCACCTCTTTTCTAATTGGTGTTCTATTAAGTATATAAGACAGAATCCCCATAAGCACAGCAAAAAAGAATAACACGAATTTAGGTAGACCTGGGATTAACCCTAGGAGCAAAAGGACCCCTGCTATTATACCCATCACTTTACTGTTTGATAATATCTGTTTAGAAAAGTCTACTCCAAGATTCTCCTCCGACGCTCCTCTAGTAACAATTAACCCTGTAGCTGTTGATACTAGTAGTGCAGATACCTGATTTACAAGGCCATTCCCTACTGTAAGTAATGCATAAGCCTCTAATGCTCCTCTAAAGTCCATACCTCTTTGAAGTACTCCTATCATCCATCCACCTAGGAAGTTTACCGCAGTTATTATTATCGCAGCTATAGCATCTCCTCTAACAAACTTACTCGCCCCATCCATAGCCCCATAGAAATCCGCTTCTTGTTCAATCTGTCTCCTTCTATTCCTGGCCTCTTCTTCAGTGATAAGCCCCGCATTTAAGTCTGCATCTATACTCATTTGCTTGCCAGGCATAGCATCCAATGTGAACCTAGCAGCTACCTCTGCTACTCTTTGAGCCCCATTTGTAATCACTACAAACTGAATAATGACTAGTATCAAAAATATTACTAAACCAACTATGTAATTTCCACCAACCACAAACCTTCCAAATGCGCTTATAACCTCTCCAGCATATCCATTAAGTAGAATAAGCCTAGTTGCTGATATGCTTAGCGCTACTCTAAAGAGAGTGGCAAATAGAAGTATTGGTGGAAAAGTGCTAATCTCTATAGCCTCTTTTACATATATGCTTATCAGGAGTAATGATAGAGAAAAACTTATATTAAGAGTTATTAGAATATCTAGAAGAAATGAAGGTAGAGGAACCATCATCATTATAACTATAAGTATTATCCCTAATGCCAAGGAGAGATCACTATATCTTAGTACTCTACTTAGTCGCATTCCTTCCATCCTACACTAGCCTTCTACGTCTTCTATACACATATGCTAATACTTCGGCTACAGCCTGATAAAGTCTAGGAGGAATTTCATCTCCTATATCTACCAATTTATAAAGCATCTGAGCAAGAGGAGGATTTACAACTATAGGTATATTCCATCTTCTGGCTTCATTTTTTATGCGTTCAGCCATAAGTCTAGCTCCTTTGGCTACCACTACTGGAGCGTTCATCTTTTTTACATCATATTTTAAAGCAACAGCGTATTCTGTAGGGTTAGTTATAACTACATCAGCATTCTTTAGCTCTTGCATCATTCTTCTCATAGCCATCTCTCTCTGCTTCTGTCTTATTCTACTTCTTATAAGAGGATCTCCTTCAGTCTCCTTTAGCTCTTCTTTCAATTCTTCTCTAGTCATCCTTATACTAGCTTCAAATTCTCTTCTTTGAAACATATAGTCTAATACACCTATAGCCAATAGGATTATACCTGCTTGTTGTGAAAATTTAGTAATATTATTCACTATGAACTCTAAACTGCTAAATAATGATGTCTTCCAAAGAGAAAATGCATTTAGGCTTATTCCTCTAATAAATGAATAACCTAGATAACCAAGGATAATAATCTTTATTAAAGCCTTTAAGATATCTACTAATGCTCTCTTTGAGAAGACCCTTCTTATACCCATCAAAGGATTTATTCTAGACAATCTTGGAGTTATAGCCTCAGAAGAAAATAGGAAACCTGTTTGGACAAACCCTACTAACAGTATAACTACAAATATTACCCCAAAAATTGGAATGAGAATTAAAAAGACCTGATAACTTAAGTCTATCATTATTTTTTGAGTTTTTTGGATAGTTATATCCCCGACATACATACTTCTTATATAGTTTCTAAAAAATAAAATAAACTGTCTATAAAAAGTGGGAATGAGAGAGGAAATAATCATAATTCCAGATATAAAGCTTATAGCAGAGAGCAATTCGTGACTTACAGCTACCTGTCCTTTTCTTCTTGCTTCTTCTCTCCGTCGAGGAGTCGCTTGCTCAGTTCTTTCTCCATCAGGCATAACTATCTAAACTCCTTCATTATAGATATCAGTTCTTTTATCAAGTAAGGTAATTCTCTGTTAATAAGGTCTGGAAGAATACCAATAATTACTATCAAAGCCAGAAAAGCTAATCCCGTTTTTAGAGGTAATCCGATTATAAATATGTTAATCTGAGGGACGGTTCTAGCTATAATGCCAATCATCACATCTACCAGAAGAATAGTACTGATTATTGGTGCTGAAAATCTTAATGCCACATGTAAAGTAAAGTTTCCAAGAAGTTTAAATGCGTCACCAAATGCATAATTACTTAAATTTACCATACCTAGAGGAACAATATTAAAACTGTAAGCAAAAGCTTCTATAACTTGTAAATATCCTCCGCTTACTAGGAAGATAAAGACTCCTAGGACAAACAATAGATCTCCTATAGGAGACATCTGAATATCAAAGGCAGGATTAATTATATTAGCAAGACTTAAGCCTACCTGAAAATCTATAATCTGTCCTACTATCTGAAGCATATAAAAGACTATGTTAGCAAGAAATCCAATAACAAGGCCAACAACAATTTCTTTAATTCCTAAAACCAACAACGTACTCATATCTGGTAAATCTCTTAAACTATAAAGCTGTAATAAGATAATACTTATAGCAATAGCTAAGAGTAATCTTATAGATACTGGTATAGTTCTTATACTAAAAGGTTGGAAGACCGTACCTATAGCAAATACTCTAAGAAATATAAGCAAAAAGCTAATGGTCTGTAGTGCTGAAATACCAATCATGGTAAAACTCCACTCATCTTGGTAAAGACTTCCCTACTAAAGTCTACTAGAGTATTAAGCATCCATCCCCCTAGTATTATTAGGATAAGGAAAACAACAAGGATCTTAGGGACAAAGGCTAGTGTTGCCTCATGTATCTGAGTTAGTGCCTGAAAAAGACTAATAAGTATACCAACTACCAAACTTGCTATTAATGCAGGGCCTCCCACCATGATAACGGTTATTAATGATTGCTTTATAATGGAGATCGCTTCTCCCAAAGTCATCTATATCACCTAAAACTTTGGACTAAAGAATTCATAACCAATGACCATCCATCTACAAGAACGAATAGAAGTAGTTTAAAAGGTAATGAGATCATCACTGGAGGTAACATAAGCATACCCATAGCCATTAGTATGCTAGCAACAATCATATCAATAACTAAAAATGGAAGGTATAACATAAAGCCCATCTGAAAAGCTGTAGAGAGTTCACTAACCATAAATGCAGGAATAAGCACATAAGTAGGGACATCTTCTCTTCTATTGGGTCTTGGTATTTTGGCAAGTTTCACAAACAACGCCAAATCATTCTCTCTAGTCTGCCTAAACATAAATTCTCTAAGAGGTTTTACCCCTCTATCTATCGCTTTCTGAAAGGTTATCTCTCCTTTAATATAAGGCTGCCAACTTACCTTTTCTATCTGAGAAAAGGTAGGGAACATTGTAAAAAATGTTAAGAATAAGGCTAGGGCTGTTATAACCTGTCCTGGTGGTATCTGTTGGGTCCCTAAAGAAGACCTTAAAAAACTTAATACTACTATAATCCTAGTAAAAGAGGTTACCATAACTGCAATAGATGGGGCTAATGCTAATATTGTTACTATTCCTAAAAGCTGTAATGTCCCTGCAATATCCTGTGGCTTATCCGAAGGTGTTACCTCAAGCTTAAGTGTGGGTAATTCTTGGGCGATAGAACTCTTCTCTACGAAGAGAAGAAGGGTTATAATTATCAAAAAATTGACCATTCTTTTTAAATTAATCTTCATCTTCAAATTCTCTTAGAAGCACTATACTATTTGGACTGCATCCTATCAAAAAATGTCTATTTTTATATTTTATAATATGTAAAGAAATACTCATCCCTAGGTAGAGTCCTTCTATATGCTTTAGATCTTTTGTAGAAGGCTTTACCCATGGAATTCTTCTGTTTTTTAAAAACCACCAAAAACCTGCTAGACATACAAGTATTAGCGAAAAGGCAAGAAAAAACCTCACCATCTATAAATCATCCCAAGACCTTCTTTACCGCTTCTAAGACTCTGTCCGGCTGGAAAGGCTTAACTACAAAATCTTTCGCTCCAGCCTGGATAGACTCTATGACCATAGCTTGCTGACCCATAGCACTGCACATTATAATCTTCGCTTCAGGGTCGATCTTCTTTATCTCTCTTACCGCTGTAATTCCATCCATCTCAGGCATTGTAATATCCATAGTTACCAGGTCAGGTTTGAGTTCCTTATATAGATTTATTGCCTCGAGTCCATTTGACGCTTCCCCAGCTATCTCATAGCCATTCTGAGCTAAGATATTCTTTAACATCATTCGCATAAAAGCAGCATCATCAACTATTAGGATTTTTTTGCCCATTATTCCTCCTCCAATCTTTTTTCAGGACTTATTATCTCAGTAATACGAACACCAAAATTTTCATCAATCACAACTACTTCTCCTTTAGCTATAAGTTTTCCATTTACTAATATGTCTACAGGTTCTCCTGCAAGTTTATCTAATTCTATTATAGAACCTGAAGATAATGACAATAGATCCTTTATTAACATCTTAGTCCTACCTAACTCAACAGAAACCTGGATAGGAACGTCCTTTAGTAAATCTAGATTACCAATCTTTTCTTCCCTTTCCTTTGGTGGACTTAAAGGTTGGAAGGTTACAGGCTGAACGGTCGTAGATGTATTCTCTACTGTTAATACTTTACTTTCATTAATCTCTTTCTTATTACTTGTAGCCTCTGTAGATAATGTGACCTCTGTGGATAATACAGATTTGAATTTTTCTTCTGAATCCTTTTCCAATATCTGATATAAGACAGTATCAACATTATCAAGATTGAGCCTATATTTAAATCCCATAAATTCATCCTTAAATATCATTTCTCTTACATTGTCATCTAGTTGAAAGACTTGTGGTGTCTCTATCTGGACCTTCTTTCCAATCATCTCAGATAGAGAAAGAGCCATGGCGCTAATCATCTGACTAAATGCCTCTGAGATGGCACTTAGAGAAAGTTCGTTAAACTCTTGTATCATATTTTCTTCTCCCATCATAAAGGTAGCTATAGCTAGCGCATCTTTATCTTCTATTAAGAAGAAAAGTTTACTTATCTCATTCAAACCACTACTTATAACCACATATGATTTTCCTAAAATCTCCATACCTATCTTTTCTATGCTACGCTTCTCTAAATTCGAAATCAAGATATTCTTTCCCACTAATGCAGAAAGAGTAGTAACCGAAGCCTTCATAGCAGAAAACCATATATCCTCTATACTTTTTAATGTTTTCATTTACTCACCTCTTACCACATTGCCCAGGATTTTTACCCCTATATTCTTACCGATCCTTCCAGGTCTACCTAAATACTTAGGCTGGTCTCCAACTTTTACTAACAGAGGGTCCATTACTAACTTGTCTAACTTTATTATATCCCCTACTTTCAGATTAAGGAGTTCTTCAAAGGTAATCTCCGCCGTCCCAAGTTCTACAACTATAGGAACTTCTATATTCTCTAGCTTACTCTTTAACCTCTGAATTATCTCCTCCTGTCTAGAACCTCTTCTAGAAAACCACTGTCTAGCATTTAACTTTGGCAATATTGCTTCTAACATCTCACTAGGTATACAAAGATTCATAAAACCACTGGCACCATCTCCAATCTGGATAGAAAATGATATAAGAGCTACCACTGAAGATAATGGAACAATCTGCTGTATAAATTGAGGATTGGTTTCTATGCCTGACCTTACTGGTGAAGTACTTATTATAGAACTCCATGCATCTCCTAATAACTCTAAAATTCTATCTACTATATCTTCAACGATACTCATCTCTATGTCTGTTAATTCCCTATTCTTCTTAATACCTCTGCCCGGACCACCTAACAATCTATCAACCATACTGAATATAACGTTATTGCCTATCTCTAATAAGGCGGTTCCATTGAGAGATTCCATAGTATAAACGACTATAAAAGACGGTATTGGAACACTTTGAATATATTCACCATAAGGTAGCTGATCTGCTCCTGCTATACTACAGTGGACTACTGTTCTTAACCTGCTTGAGAGATATAGAGATAGAGACCTAGAAAAACTTTCATGAAGCATTTCTAAGGTTCTAAGTTGATCTTTAGAAAATTTACTAGGCCTTCTAAAATCATAGGGCTTTACCTTTTTCTCTTTAGACTCTTCCTTTATTTCCTCTACCTTTAACTGCCCTGATGTCAGAGCAGATAAAAGGGTATCTATCTCTTCTTGAGAAAGTATCTCTGGCATACTATCACCTACTGTACCACCATATCTGTAAATAGGACTCTTTTTACCAAATTAGCTTTTAATAACAGATTAATCCTCTGAACAATACGCATCTTTACCTGCTCAATGCCAGTTGGTGTAGAAAACTCATTTATTTTAGTTCCATTAAATACAGATATAATTTCATCCCTTATTTTAGGCATTTCTGCCTCTATAAGTCTAACAGCATTATTATTGGCAACCTCTAAAGATACAGAGACTTTAATGTAATGAAACATATTACTACCCTCTTTAGCTAAATTAGTAAGAATTTCTTTATTTAAAGAAACAATTACAGGCTGTTCCTCCTTTGGATTGTTAGAACCTGTTACAAATTTCAACACGAAAATTCCACCAGCTACCAGCACAATTACACCAATAGCTATTATAATTATTAACTTCTTCATTCAGTACCTTCTCCTTTTATAGGAACTATTTGAGGTTCTCCTATAGAAGCTTCCTCAGAAAGGACAACTATATCTACTCTTCTATTTCTAGCCCTATGTTCCTCCGTATCATTGGGAAAGAGTGGTCTAAATTCACCGTAACCTACTGCAGACATCTTCTCTGGGCGTAATCTTACATTTTCGACTAGATATCTCAGAACTGTTGTAGCCCTAGCGGTAGAAAGTTCCCAGTTAGATGGAAATTGAGGTGTATTTATGGGGAGATTATCTGTATGCCCCTCTATCCTTATCTGATTAGGAAGATCTTTTAATGCCTTTCCTATATTATCTAGAATTTGTCTAGATTTAGGCTTTAGGTCAGCCTTTCCTAAATCAAAAAAGGTCGAATCCTTTATACTAATTACCAATCCTCTCTCATTAATACTTGTTTCAACTGCTCCCTTTAACCCCGAGGTTTCAACTATATTCATAATCTGATGCATAGCTTCTGTAAGCTGTGCTAAATTAGCTCTCGTAGGACCCATACTCTCTACTGTAATACTCTGCCCACCAGTTAAGAAACTAGTACCTCCTTTGAAGGCTGACTGAAGAGAGATGGCTAATTCTCTAAATCTAGCTGCATCTATACTAGAAAATGTAAATAGCATAACAAAGAATATTAATATCTGCGTTACCATATCTCCATAAGAAGTCATCCATAATGGAGCGCCAGGAGGCGGATTTTCAGACTTTTTCTTTGGTGCCATATATCTCTTCTACCTCCCTTTCTTCTTGGGCCTTTCTCCTTAATTTAGGTGAAAGAAATACATGTAACTTTTGTTCTAGTATCCTAGGATTTTCCCCCGCTTGAATGGAGAGGATTCCTTCTATTTGGAGTGCTCTTAATAACGATTCATCTGAGCTCTTTAATTTTAACTTATTTGCTATAGGTGTCGCTATAACATACGCAAGAAAAGCACCATAGAACGTAGTTACTAGTGCTAACGCCATAGAAGGACCAATAGTCGAAGGGTCATTTAGTTGTCTCAACATCCTTATAAGACCAATAACTGTACCTAACAATCCGAACGATGGACCTAAACCTGCTATAGTCTCAAATATTCCTATTCCAACCTTATGTCTTTCCTCCATAAACGAAAGTTCTGTCTCTAATATGTTCCTTATTAAATCAGGATCCACCCCGTCTACTACAAGTTGAATGCCCTTTTTTAAGAAGTCGTCTTCAAGATTAGATATCTCCTCGTCAAGGGCTAGGAGTCCTTCTCTTCTAGCCCTTTCTGCTAGGCTAACCAGTATCCTTATCATACCTTCGTAGTTAGGAGCTTTACCAAAGAATGCTACTTTTAAAACCTGTATAGTTGTAAGAATCTGATCTAACCTAAAACTAGTTACTGTAGCCATTATAGTTCCACCAAATGTAATGAGCATAGAAGGGGGATCTATAAATGTAGATATACTACCCCCCTTCGTCATTCCAAATATTATAAACAATATACCACCTAGAATACCTAAAAAAGTTGCTATATCCATTATACTACCCCCTAATATTCTTCTAAGACTCCATTTATCGCCTTTTTGTAACTAATAACCCTTCTTATAATCTCCTCAATACTTTCCCTAACTACAAACTTTTTCCCAGTAGTAAGGGTAATAGTAGTATCAGGTAGAGCTTCTATAATCTCTATCAAATCCGCATTTATAACTAACTTAGTATTGTTAAGTCGAGTAACCTGTATCATCTCTTGAGATTTACAAGCTCCTGTAGCATCTCATCAGAGGTAGTTATCACTCTAGAGTTTGCCTGAAACCCTCTTTGAGTAATTATCATATTGGTAAATTCGCTAGCAAGGTCTACATTAGACATCTCTAATGCTCCTATATATAGACTTCCCCTACTTCCTGTATTAGGAGCTCCTATCAAGGGTTCTCCAGAATTAACTGATACTTCAAATAGATTAGACCCAACTCTAGTTAATCCACCTGGATTACCAAAAGTTGCCAATGCTATCTGTCCTAATACTTGATTTAAGCCATTAGAGTAGATACCAGTTATGATACCATTAGTACTTACAGTAAAGTCTATAAGAGAGCCCATAGGATAACCATCCTGGTAGGATACACTTATACTAGTATTTCCACCAAGTTGAGTAATATTAGAAAAATCAGGAGTAATATTTAAATTTGCAGCACCAGGGTTGAATAGAGTTGCGGGAATATTAAGAGGATTTATAGTAGAACTAGAAGCGCTATATGCTCCATTATTATCAAATACTATAGTGCTTGACCAACCAATTATATCATTTCCATCTATAGATGCAGTTACAGTCCATTCATTCGTATTAGTCTTTTCAAAAGTAAAGATTAATGTATGCGAAACTCCAAGTGAGTCGTAGATTACTGTTGGCGTACTAAATGTCGTCCCTACAGCACTCTGAGCATCTAAATTTCCAATAACTTTCACATTTGAAGTTGCCTTAGCCATCATCTGCTGTCCCATCGGAATAACTATAGGCTCGACAGGCATACTATTATCAACAACACCAAGATTATTGGCTCTCCAGCCTAAAACTTTATAGCCTGTGCTAGGATTTACAAGGCTACCATCTAAACCTATGCTAAAAGCTCCATCTCTTGTATAGTAGTTCTTGACCCCATCAGTAACTATAAAAAATCCATCCCCCTGTATAGCAAAGTCAGTAGGGTTACCCGTATATTGGAAATTACCTGGAGTATGTATGGTATTAATACCTCCTATAATCATCCCTAGTCCAACCTGTATAGGATCAGTGCCTCCAATGTCTCCCTGCGGAGCAGAAGCCCCTCTCAGTGTTTGATAAAACAGATCCTGAAAAGTAACTCTTGCCATCTTGTAAGCGGTAGTATTTACATTGGCTATATTATTAGCCACAACATCCATACGGATCTGATGATTCCTTAATCCAGACACTCCAGCAAACAGTGAACGCATCATAGTTTAATAACTCCTCCTTTTTAAGGGCCCCCTCATAGAGGTCCAGCCCCGAATTTTATAATATTACCACTCCATCTATATTGGTAAATATTCTATTCTTCAAATCCTCCTTATCGATAGCAGTTATGATAGTCCTAGTAGGAATATTTACTACAAAAGCCTTATCATTTACTATAACCAAAGAATCTCTTACTCCTTTTGATCCTGCCAAATCAATAGCTTTATTTATACCATCAACCTCTTTCTCTCCTATTTCTATACCTCTAAGCAATATCCTTTCTTGAGCATGTTTAGATAGATTAATCTGACTAGTTTTTAGCTTAGCTTCGAATACTTCTCTAAAACTAACGCCTGTATTATTAGTATAACTTTCTCTTATCTTTCCTACACCTTGTTGACTAAAGGGCTCAATCCTTTTAACCATTAGTTAACACCTCTGAGACAAGAGACATATTATAAGATTCTCCATCTATCCATATCTTAGGCGATCCTTCTTCAAATGTAATCTTCGAAACTATCCCTACCTTATCGCCAACTCTTACCTTCTTGCCAAGAAGATTTAAAGCCTCTAATCTCAATGCCTTATCTAGTAATTGATTAATATTTTCAGATTGCTGTAAAATAGTATCTAAAGTCGAAAATTGAACCAACTGAGAGGTAAAATCTTCTACACTCAAAGAATTAAGAGGATCCTGATTTTTTAACTGAGCAAGGAGTAATACTAAAAAGTCATCTCTATTTATTATCGTAGAATTAATATTGTTGGTATTAGCTCGAGTAGGAGTATTAACAGTTATAGCTTCTCTACTTTCTAATATCCTACTTATAGTTCTTACAAGAGGAATCTCCATTTTATATCACCTCCTCATAATCTAATATCTATCAAACCCTCTTTTACACTATCTACCAACACTTCCGATTTGTTTAATATCTCTCTTTTCCTTCTATAAGAGTAGAGGTTCGTATAAAGGTCCTGATTATTTTTATCTTTTCCATAAAATATGTTTCCACTATTATTCCCCATTATGTATATATCTATACCTCCTAAATTAAACTCCTTTTCTATTAGACTCTTTTTTAGACTATCTAGATTACTCTCAACAAAACTTTTCAGGTTATCATTTGAAACTACTAATCTGATATATAACCTTTCACCTTCCAATAGTATCTTTACTCTTATTTCTCCTGGTATATCTGGATGTAACTTTAATATTGCCTCTTTTACAGTATCCTTCTCCTCTATTTTAGCAGAAACTAACTTAACTATCTCTTCCCTAAACTCTATATCCTGCTTTGATGATAGATGTGACAATAATAAATCCCGCTGATTTGTATTTAGGTATGTAAAACGAAAACTATTATCTTCAGTAGAACTATTATTTTTCGGCATTCTTTTAAAAGAAAATAAACCTTCATTTCCAAGATTAATAACCTTCTCTGATTTTATATTTGCTTCCAAATTCCCTTCCTTAATAGAAATATCTAAAATGTCTAATCTATCTTGAATTACTTTAGTAGTCTCTGTACCCCTCTGAGTAACATTAAATTCCCTTCCTATCTCTTGAACTATCTCTTCTCTATTAATAGTCTTTACTTGCTCAGCTGGTTCTCTATCTCTTAATACCTTACTAGCCTCTATCCCCTTCTGAATAACCTTAGGTTCATTAACTATCTCTTGAACTATCTCTTCTCTATTAATAGTCTTTACTTGCTCAACTGGTTCTCTATCTCTTAATACCTTAGTAACCTCTATCCCCTTCTGGGTAACCTTAGGTTCATTAACTATCTCTTCTCTATTAATAGTCTTTAC
>CALGNK010000048.1 GCA_937958695.1 uncultured bacterium | reverse complement strand
AACTCTATGCAGTTCTATCCTTTAGCATCAGAACCAGAGGCTAAGGTACATCCAGGGATATACAGAAGAAGGAATGGAATACTAGACCTAAATACGATAAAGGGTCCAGGGTTTGGCTACAGATTAGAGGAGATACAGAGGGCTCTTCCAGAAATTAGCTATGTTGTAGCAAGATAGGGAAGAATATTAAATAAACCGTATGAAATTTCCAGTTGGGGCGTATCTTATTAGATATACACAGTTGTCCTAATTTAAAGAGGTTTTATCAAAGGAGGAGATCTAATTCCTCCAATATCTTCTTCATTGTAACACCTGCATTTTCTCTTATAATTATATTTGCCTTCCAGTCGTATGGGGTTGGAGTTTTATTTATCATAATTAGTTTGTTCTTCTTATAGTACTCAATAAGTCCAGCTGCAGGATAGACCACTAGACTTGTTCCTATTACTATTAGACAATCTGCTTCACTTATATGTGTTATAGAGTCTTCTAAAACATCTGAATCTAGAGGTTCTTCATATAAGACTACATCAGGCTTTATTATACTTCCACATTTATCACATTTTGGAACAAGTTCATTACTGCTCAGTATATAATCCAAGTCAAAAAATTTCTTACAAGAGATACAGTGGTTTCTGTATATGGAGCCGTGAAGTTCAAGCACATTTCTAGACCCTGCTTTTTGGTGTAATCCATCTATGTTTTGTGTTATAACCGCTTTAACCTTCCCAGCCTCTTCTAATTTTGCTAATGCTATGTGACATGGATTTGGCAATGCATCTTTATGGATTATCTCTTTTTTATAGAACTCATAGAACTTATCTGGATGTCTTATAAAGAAGCTATGGCTCAACATTACTTCTGGAGGATATCCATACTCCTCTTTTTCTTTCTTATAAAGCCCTTTATCAGACCTAAAGTCTGGTATATTACTCTCAGTAGAAGCTCCTGCTCCTGTAAATGCCACTATATTCTCAGAAGACTTGATGATTTCTAATGCTTGTTTTATAAGATCCATTTATCTTCCTCCGTCTACTTTATATTCTAGCACGCCTTTATAATTGTATATTATAATGTAAAGTAAAATTACAGGATAGGGGTGACAATATGAATAAAAATCTACAGTATGGGAAGATACTACTTTTTATAGCGCTTATTATTTCTTCTATTTGTATGTCCTCTATTGCCTATTCATATATCTATAGAGCAATTTGTGCTATTAAATATCCGCAGCCTTTAGATTATGGTGAGGGACCTATACTTAATCAGGTGAGGTATCTTCTTCAGGGTAGGAACTACTATAAAGATATAAATTCCCCCCCATATATTATTGGAAACTACCCGCCCGTTTTTAATCTCCTATCCCTTTTATTAGTCCCTATATTTGGAGTATCGTTTGCTACAGGAAGAACTATCGCCTTCCTGGCTGTTATAGCTACTTCTTATGTAATTTATAGAATTGTCTTTCATTTTACAGGTAGTAAGTTTGTATCATTCTTGAGCGCACTATTCTATCTAGCAATAGATTATGTCTATGTATGGGGAATATTTATGAGGATAGACACCCTTTCTATCTTCTTTAATATGCTTGGCATATATTGGGTCATAAGGTATGAAAACGATTATAAGAGACTTAGATGGTGTGTTCTATTCTTCCTTTTGGCTTTATACACAAGACAATCAATGATTGCTGGAACTACCGGAGCATACCTGTATCTACTAACAAAGGATAGAAAAACTGCTATTAAGCTTATAAGTTATACAGCTTTGTATGGTATATTGGCCTTTCTACTCCTTACAGCTATCACTAAGGGCCAATTTTATTTGCATATAGTTAAATACAACAATAATATATTTACTCTAAGACAACTTTTATTCTTTATGTATAAGGAATTATTTACCTATACCGCATTTATAATAGTTAGCTTAATCGCTTCTATAATATGGTTATGGCATAGGGAGAAAAGAATAATAAGCTTGTACTTTATCTCTGCTTTTTTGGTTCAATTGACAGTTGGTAAAGTAGGTTCTATGCTCAACTATCTTATAGAACCGGTAGGGATAATGGGAATAATAGTTGGGATAATAATAGGTGAGGCTTTAAAAAAGAAGAATCAACTTGCTTTTGTGGGTTTAACATTCTTAGTCATACTTCAGTTACTCAATTATAGATATGGACCTAACACTTTAAGTTGGGGTTGGAGACCCTCTCCTCCACCAGTTGCACTTGATAACTATGTAGAGGAGTCAAAGGGGCTTATATTGGCAGAGAATCTGGGGATCTTACCTGCACATAATAGAGATATCTATTTTGATCCATTTATATTTACCCAACTTTACTACCAGGGACTTTGGGACCAAGAGAAGATAATTAAAGATATAAGAGAAAAGAAATTTGATCTTATTATGCTTGAATTTAGTTTATATTATGACCACTGGAGTGATTCCGACAGATGGACTAAAGAGATGAAACAGGCCATGTATGAGAATTATTATCTAATTGATACTCAGGGACATATAAGAGTATATAAGCCAATAAAAGGAGGATATTAGAGATGAAAGAGTTGATTGCTATAGAGCCCGGAAAGGCAATCTTGAGAGAGTATGAAGATAGAGAGCTAAAACCTAATGAGGTTAGGATAAAAAGTGAACTCTCTGCTGAAAAACACGGGACACACCTATCTTTCTTTTTAGGTAAAGTTACAAATGTTGATAAGAATTGGGATAATGAATTAGAGTTATTTGTCCCCAGAGAGAGTAAGTCATCACTCTTTCCTTTCCATCTGGGCAATATTACTATAGGTAAAGTAGTAGAGGTAGGTAAAGATGTAAAAGGGTTTAGGATAGGAGATAGAATATGGGGATATCTTCCTATAAGAGAGACACATACAGCGGATATGAGTCGCATAAATCATATCCCTGAAGGATTAACTGATGAAGAGGTTCTCTGTATAGATCCAGCTACCGTAGCACTAATGTCTGTAAGAGAGGGAAGATTTTCCATTGGAGATAAAGTAGCGATATTTGGACTAGGAGCTATTGGCCTTTTAACTGTCCAGATGGCAAGATTAAGCGGAGCCTCATTTATAATAGCTATAGATCCAATAGATGAGAGAAGAAATCTAGCTAAAAGATTTGGTGCAGACTTAATTATAGGAAGTGATGTTGATGTGGGACTTGAGATAAAATTGGCTACTAATAAGAAAGGGGTTGATGTTAGCATAGAAACTAGTGGCTCTTATAGGGCACTGCATCAAGCCATAAGAGGGACAAGATATGGAGGAATTATAGTAACTACTTCTTTATATCACGGCGAAGCTTTAGGCCTAAACTTAGGGGAAGAATGGCATATAAATAGGCATACAATGATTACTGGCATCCGTGTAGAAAGTGAGCCTTATAGAGATTTTCCTAGATGGGATAGAGAAAGGATATATGAGACCGTTGTTGATCTATTTAAAAAGAAACTTCTAAGTGTAGAAGACTTTCTCCATATAGTTCCGTTTGAGGATGTTCTATCTGCCTATGAGACATTAAAGATTAATCCTAATAAATGGATAAAACTAGGGGTTAGATATTAAAACTTTTTCCTGTTTTTCCTCCTTTTCAGGTATAAATAGATTCCTTAAACCTTTTAGAGTTACTATCCTCCAGCTCATAAATAAGATAATAATTGTACAAAATGTAAATATTATAGGGATTTTTACAAATTCAGCAATAATTCCAGCCAGACTCATTGAAATAGGCTGGAGTCCTCCTACAAAAAGTCCTAAAAGTCCAAAGAATCTTCCCCTTTCCTCGCTAGGGACCATTAGTTGAAGGGTAACATTTATATATATGTTGATAAATACATTTAGAAGCTGAATGATAAAGAAAAGGATAATAAGCTGAGCACTACTTAATGGAAGGGCTAAAAGCCCGATCATAAAGCTCTGTCCCATAAGCGAAACCCTGAACATATTATACTTTATTGTACCTGGAGGAGATATAGCAGATGTAATAAGGAGGCCTACTAGGCTTCCTACTCCTCCTGCCCCGAGGACAAAGCCATATATAGATGCATCAAGGTGGAGATAGTTTTTTATATAAACGGGGAGAAGTATAAAGAATGGAACATAGAAAAAATTAAGAACAGCTGCAGTTATACCTAATGTCATTAGGTTTTTATCTTCTCTTAATCTCTTTAACACTTCACCTATATCTAGGATAAAGTTTATCTTTCCATCCTTATATCTCTGTGGTATCTTTATAAAGAGGGTAAATATAGAAGCTATAAAGAAGGAAATGGCGTTAAAGGTGAATAATAATCCAGCCCCTATGAACTTGTAAAGAACTCCTCCAACGGAAGGTCCTATAATCTCTGTAATTCTACCAGCTATAGAGAATAAGGAGTTTGCCCTTGGTAGGTTTTCTGGTTCTACCATCTCAGGTATAGATGATGGGATGCAAGGATTAAAGAATGCAGAAGAGATACCTAAAAGAACAGTAAGTATGAAGATTTCGGATATACTTAGCCCCTTTGTAAAGAAAAATAATGCTAAGAGGGCTACTATAACTCCTCTTATAAGATCAGTCAGAAGTATAATCTTTTTTCGTGAGTATTTATCTACTATTACACCTGCAAATGGACCTAGAACTAGAGATGGTATATAAGCAAGAGCAGACAATGTTCCCATAATAGCACTGGAGCCTGTTTTTTCAAGAATAAACCACATAAGAGCTATATGATGGGCGCTATCTCCTAGTCTTGAGATGGATTGTCCTATTAGTAAAATAGTTAGGTCTTTATTCCATAGTTTTTTCATTTATTATACCTCCACCTTAAAATTTTATAATATAACATTATATTTTATAAAATTAACTTGTCAAGATTTGAATATAATTTTGAAAAATTAAAAGCAGGCAAAACGTCTGCTGTATGAGTTCATGCTTTATTTTAGTCTTGATAGCTTAACTAATAATACCAGTTTCGGACAGTCTCAAAATAAGCTATTATATTTAAATGGCACACTATTGTCCTAATTACCCTGAAGATGATATCGCTATTAGTCTGCCTCTTTTACCAGCTATCTTCAAGTATCGCTTTAGAGATAAAGCTACCTCTTTAAGCGTTGCTAATGATAGAATTTTTACTGTATCTAATCCGCCTACTAAAGCTATCTTATCCGCATATCTTTCTCTAGAGTACTCGTAACTTATCCATGCAAATATTTCTAAGGGATTAAATCCATCTATACCACGCTTTACAAAAATATCTAAAGCCTTATTTATATCTCTGTCGGAATGAAATATGACATTTACTTCCTTTGAATGGAGTAGTTAACAGAATTCATATATAAATGGAAATAAAATTTTCTCCAATAACCATACAGGATATATTAAGTTATTCTTTTAAGCTATGTCATTCCATATAATATCTACTTGGGAGTGATTCAGCACTCATATCCTAAAGATAGGATTCTACTTATAGTGTTCACGTAATTCTTTATGGTATGGAAGGGCAAATATCTCATCTATAAATTTGTTAGCACTTTCTATAGAGTCTATCCATTTATCCGTTAACACTAACTGAACTAACAAGTCTCTACTTCCTTTATTAAAAGCTTCAAGTTCAATCTCTACAGGAGCGATTCTATCTCTTAAAATATAAGCAATTATAGGTCTAGGTAAACCTTTAGTTCTAATTCCTTCGATTCCTCTTTTACTTACTAATGCTGGGATCTCAACCTCGAAGTCTTTTGGAAGTCCAGGAATGTATTCACCATTGTTTTGAATATTTACAATGAATATACGTGGTATATCACAAGATATAGATTCTATAATAGGTATCATAGTTTCTCCGGTAGGACGCCATCTATCTAAACCAAGCGCCTCATTAATTTTTAATAATTTGTCTTCTGCGATTCTCTTTAGTCTGTTAGGTGTATTAGAAATGTAATCTATATACTGCCACCACCATTTTCTAGAATCAGTTCCCCATCTTTTTTCTATGTCTTCATCAGAATGATACCACCAGGGCCAAGAGGCTCCTGTTATGCTAGCTGTATCACCCACAGGGATAACACCGAACTTACGATATAAATCCATTTTCTTTTTACCTAAAATTCCTTCCGGATTAGTTTTCCAATAATCTTCTGCTTCTGTCTCAAGCCATTTATCTATTATAGGGAATATATCCTGTCCTTTATAGTATGCATGAGTAAGCCATATAAAATGATTTACTCCCGCTACCTCAAAAGTTAAGTATTCTTTTTCAAGTCTAAGGATATCAGCTATTTTATAAACTTCAGCAAAACCATGGCATAATCCTACGAGTTTTATTTCTCCGTACTTCCTATAAAGATGAGTCGTTCCTGCTAATACGGGGTTTGAAACTAGCAGGTGCCAAGCTTTTGGGCAAAACTTAACCATGTTTTCAGTGATGCTCTCGAACAGTTTCAGTTGGTAATAATTTAGCCAGAATGGTTCATCATACAGGATATGATAGCTTCCTCCCCATTTTATCCCATATTTTTCTGCGATAATCCACCCCTCCCGAAGCCTTCTTGGTCCATCTACCAATGCCGTAGTTATAACAAAGTCTGAATCGTCAAGCGATTCTATAAGTTCAGTGGTCTTTTCAATCTTAAAATTACATCCCATTTCTGTAATGTATCTTTTACTTATTTTGTATGCTAGATTTAGTCTTTCTTCATTTATATCCATTAAGCTTACAGTGCAACCATGAAGATTTGGCGTTAGACATAGGTCATGTATTAATCCAACTGTAAAAGATCCTCCAGCTCCAATTATGCTTATCTTGATGTTACTCATAACAAAAGATTTGCCCTCCTTATCCGTAAAGCTTTTTATAGGTAGAAATATAAGCTTTAAATAGATTTTCATAAATCTTAGATATTTTGAGATCTGGGAGAAAGACTTTTTTAAGTTTTATTAAATCGTCTATTTTATCTCTAGAAAAGACTCCACTTCCAATTCCTGCTAATATTCCTGCACCAAATACTGACGCTTCACTATATAATGGGACTTCTATAGGTAAATTTAACACATTTGCTTTTATTTGTAACCAAATATCACTTTTAGCTGCTCCTCCTAAAGATCTTATTTTTTCTACAGGGATAGAAAGAGATCTTAATAAGTTTACATTTTCTAGTAGCATAAAAGAGATTGATTCAACTATTGCTCTTATAAAGTGAGCCCGAGTATGGTTTAGAGTTACGCCTACAAATGCTCCTCTAGCACTAGGATTAAAATTCGGACAAAAACTTCCATTAAAATATGGAATAGCGATAAGTCCTTCTGCTCCCGGGGGTATCCGACTAGCAAGAGAAAGCATACTGTCATAGTCTTCGATACCCTTAAGAGAAGGGAAATTATCCCTAAACCATCTTAAGACAATACCTGCTGTTTCAGCATATGGCATAAGAACATATTTATCATTTA
>CALGNK010000047.1 GCA_937958695.1 uncultured bacterium | reverse complement strand
CTTTCTGGTCTAGACGGTTTAGTTGTTATAGGTTTACCCATCATAATGCTATATATACGGTCAACCAGTCTTAAAAACTCCTCTGATTCTCTATCCCTCCAGTGTGGTATATTCACATATATATCTTGCTTTATCCTTCCTGGATTCTTATCTAAGACTATTACCCTATCTGCTAGATAAACAGCTTCCTCAATACTATGTGTTATAAGAAGAATCGTTTTAGTGGGGATTCTTTTTTCAATCCAGAGCTCTAAGAGATCATTACGAAGATTCTCTGAGGTAAGCACATCTAAACCAGAAAAGGGTTCGTCCATAAGGAGGACCTCTGGTTCTACCACTAAAGCCCTAGCAAATCCAACCCTTTGTCTCATCCCCCCAGAAAGTTCCTTAGGATATGCACTTTCAAATCCATCTAGACCTATTAGGTCTATCATCTTTAGAGCTCTTTCCCTGCGCTCTTTAGGTGGAACTCCCTTAGCCTTTAATCCTATCTCTACATTTTCTAGAACAGTTAACCATGGGAAAAGCGCAGCTGTCTGAAACACCATAGATACGCCCGGATTTACTCCTTCTACTAATTTCCCCCTATATAAGACCTCTCCATGTGTTGGTTTTATAAGTCCAGCTATTGCTCTTATTATAGTGGATTTTCCTGCCCCAGATGGTCCCAGAATAGCTACAAACTCTCCTTCTTCAAGAGAAAGGTTTATATCTTCTACAACAGTTATCCTGGTATTATTAGGCATATCAAAGATTATTGTCAGATTTTTTGTCTCTATTATAGCCATAGTTTTATTATATCACAACGAATAATGTTCTTCAGCAAGCCAATATAACCTTCTCCAGAAAAATCTATTGATCAGAGTAACGGTTATAATCATCATTATAGTGCTAACTGCTAACACTCCAAGGTCTCCTTTATCAGCAGAGTTACTTATTAATGCACCCAAACCTCTTACCATTATAGTTTTACCTCCAAAGTGAACATATTCAGATACTATAGATGCGTTCCAAGCCCCTCCAGTGGCAGTAATGGCTCCAGTTACTAGGTAGGGGAGAACCGCTGGTATAATTAGCCTCCTCCATCTTTCTATACCCTTAAGTTGAAATACTTCTGCCGCCTCTTTTAGGTCCGATGGTATAGACATTGCGCCTGCTATTACATTAAAGAGAATATACCACTGTGTTCCTAAAAGCATAAGTAGGATAGAAGCTACAGATAACCCTCCCCTTAAGTTTATCAGCCACATAAGTATAATAGGGAATACTGCTGTAGCAGGTATAGATGCTAAAATTTGCACTACCGGTTGCATTACTGTAGATATCTTCGGATTCATACCGATTGTTACCCCAACTGGTAAAGTCCAAGCTATAGACAAAATTACCGCTACGGACACTTTCAGTAAAGTAAGTAGGTCTCCAATTATGATTTCTCCCCACATAGATAGAGGAACATTAGAGATGAGAAATATTAATCTTACAGATGCATATCCCACTATGATTAGAACCAATCCAAGTATTATAATCTTCAATATAGGAAAAGCACTGACTTTTTTTTCAACATATCTTTTTTTAGAGAATCTATTAGATATCTTTTCTATATAGGTATCTATCGTTTGACTTATCCTTGTCAAAATGGTAGACCTCTGTAATATCATTAAGATGGTTGATGTTGGGACATTATTTCTAGTGGTTAATTCTACCTTAAATTTTTGCGCCCAAGCTATTAAAGGCCTCCATATTAGTTGGTCTATAAGAACTATTATAGCTATCATTGTTGCTAGCCCTATAAGAATAGCTCTAGTATCCCCTTTAATAGCTGCTAACTGAAGATAAGAGCCTAATCCTGGAAGCCTAAAGTCTCTGTTTCCAAGGGTAAACATTTCACATGCCATTAAGAAAAACCATCCACCAGCCACAGACATCATGGAATTTAAAACTAACCCTATAGTAGAATATGGAAGTTCTACATAAAGAAATTTTTGAAACGGTGAAAGGTTAAAGACCTCTGATGCCTCCCTTAGATCTCTCGGTAAGGAGCTCATAGAACCATACACACTGAAAGCCATATTCCAAACTTGACCTGTAAATATAAGGACTATACTACCAAGTTCTACCCCAATCCTACCATAAGGGAAGATAGCTATTAAACCTAGTATAACTCCTGGCATAAATGATAATACAGGTACAGACTGTAGTATATCTAAGAGAGCTATCATAAAAGGTTCTAAAGTTTTATTGTGGCTAGCAACGTAACCATAAATTATAGAAAACGCTAGAGAAAGTATATAGGCTAAGAACTGTCTTAAAACTGAAAACCATGCATAGGCTGGAAGGTTTTTAGGTGATAGTGAAATATTTATGGTATAAGTAGGGATATCTCTCCATTCTTTAGCAGTACTTACAATACCATATATAAATACAAAGAGGATAAGGATTATTCCAACATCAATTACAGATATCTTTACTCTTCTTATTGGTATTGCTCTATAAATCAAAAATAAATCTCCCTTTACTTAGAATTTAAGATTTTGCATTACATTATACCATATACTAATATAGAAAAAGACATTAAAGGGGAGCTAAAATACTAATCTTCAGCTCCCCTTATAAATAGCTACTTCTTTTTAGAGACCTCTGTCTTTACTTCAGAGGATTTATATATCATTTCTAGGATTCTAGTAACTTGTGCTGCCTCTTCTGCTTTTACTAGAGGCTCTTTATTATTTACAAGGCAATCTACCCAGTAGGCAATCTCTCTGTCATACAAAGATTCTTGACTTCTGGTTGGAACTGGCGTTATATCCCACAATCTATTATTGCCTTCCTTGTTTATGGTAAGAGTATTGTTTACTAATCTAGCTCCTCCTCTTGTTCCACATAGTACAGAACCATGCTCATCTTCTTTTATATTTAATGCCCAAGAAGCTTTGACTACTACAGTAGCGCCACTTTCTAACTTTACAAAACCAAATGCAGAATCTTCCACCTCAAATGACTTTGGATCCCAAGGTCCCCAAGCATTATATCCACCTAATGGAGCTAGTTCTTTGTAAGATGAACCTAAAACTTCTATAGGTTTAGAATAATCTCCCATAAGCCACAGTGTCAAGTCAAGAGAGTGTGTACCTATGTCTATTAATGGGCCACCACCTTGCTTCTCCTTAGATAGAAACACTCCCCATGTTGGTACTCCTCTTCTTCTGAGAGCCAATGCTTCTGCATAGTATATCTTGCCAAGCTCACCGTCTAATATCATCCTTTTTAGAAGTTGAGCATCATCTGAGTATCTAGACTGATAACCTACGCTCAGTTTAAGTCCTGTCTCCTTTGCTGTCTTTACCATAGCGTCTGCCTCTTCTGATGTTATTGCCATAGGCTTTTCACAGAGGACATGTTTACCAGCTTTCAGCGCATCTATAGTCATTGGTGCATGGAGATTGTTTGGAGTGCAGATACTTACAGCATCGAGGTCTTCCATTTCTAATAGTTCTCGATAGTCGGTAAAGACTTTTGCCCCTGGAGCTCCATATCTCTCTGA
Organism: uncultured bacterium; assembly: GCA_937958695.1. Classification (GTDB taxonomy): domain Bacteria; phylum DUMJ01; class DUMJ01; order DUMJ01; family DUMJ01; genus DUMJ01. The sequence continues at coordinate 25,884 of CALGNK010000047.1, read as the reverse complement.
CCCAGCCTTTGCTCTCTCTGGAATAATGTCACAGAAAGCCACAACTTCCACTAGATCAGGAAGTTTTGCATAACCTTCTAGATGGACTCTAGAAATTCCACCTACTCCGATAATTCCTACTCTTAACTTCTTCTTTCTTCTTCTCACAAAACACCTCCAATTTAATAGATTTTCCCATAATTATAGCACATATTTACTGAGATAGATTGGTGTTATTAGCGAATTATTAAATGGTTTTAACCTAACAGAAAATTCAAAATCTTGAGGATATAATAGATACTTTTCAAGAGGAATAGGTCCACAACTTGCGCTACCAAGACCGTTATGTTTATAATCTATATTTAAAACTATGTAATCTCTAGGTATCAGGTCGCAAGTATGCCTTGCTTTTTCAAAATCCTCAGGTTCAAATCTATGAGCGCTAAAGTTTATAGTAGGCATTCCGACAATAAGTAATCCAATCCCTTTTTTATCTGTTAGAGATACCCATTTTACATCGGTTCTATTACCATTTTCCTGTGGTTTTACATAGGGAGTATATAGTTCATCTACGTTTTTTCTATAGAGACCAAAAGGATTTGCTTCTTTACTATCTATATAAGATTCCCCAGGACCTCTACCATACCACATAACTTGGTCTATCTCTTTATTGAGCCCCATCTTTAATCCGATTCTAGGGAATACCATAGGGAGGTCACCTTGGGGTTTACCCTTTACTTCTAACAAGATATCTCCACTTCCGTAAATACGATATACGTACTCTGTATCTATCTTCCAATTTACCACAGGAGGAGCTACACAAGATAAGACCTTTATCTCTATTAATCGATCATTTTTCACATTGATAGAAACATCATCTATCCTGTGCTTTAATAGGTGTACAAACTTTTTCTTCCAATTCTCTAAGGCATATTTATCATTATCTATTGGGGCTCTCCAAAGGTTTAATCTTGGTCCTATCTTTATTAACTCTAGATTGCTATACATGAGCTTGTCTATAGTACCTTTTACTTTATTAAAGATTAATATAAAGTCTGAACTACTAATCTCTATCGCATCGTCCAAATCTCTATAGACCAAAGAGGGCATAGACTCAATAGCTAACTTCCTTGGCTTTCTCTTAGTTTCAACTGGCAGTTTAAATTGTGCCCATGCTACTATATGTCCCCTTTCTGCCCAAATAGTATCGGTAGCTAGAGTAAAGTATATATTTAGCCAATAATCGGTATTTGGTTCCGGGTCATTTGGTAAAGTATAAGGTATAGTTATTATTTTACTCTCTTTAGGTTTTATTCCCTTTATAGAGATTTCTCCTACTTCTACTGGCTTTCCATCTACAACCACGCTCCAGCTCATATTTAGATAATCAAGAGAGATAAAATCATAGAGATTTATTATCCTTACCTCTCCCTTTTTGAGGTCTACTTCTTCTACTCTTACAGGTTCTATGACCTTTTTATATTCAATCAGTCCAGGGCTAGGTGTATGATCTGGAAAGACTAATCCATCTATTACAAAATTTCCGTCATTAGGTTCATCTCCAAAATCTCCACCATAGGCGAAGTATTCTTTACCATCAGAATGTTTTCTCCTTATTCCATGGTCCATCCATTCCCATATACATCCACCTTGAAGTCTCTCATATTTGTAAAATACTTCCCAATATTCTTTAAGGTTGCCTGGACCATTACCCATAGCGTGGGCATACTCACAGAGTATATGCGGTTTCTCCATATCTGTTAGCTTACCCAACTCTTCTAGTTTTTCTAACGGAGTATACATAGTGCTTACCACATCGGCTACCTCTGCGGATGTATCTCTCTCATAGTGGATTAACCTGGTTGGGTCATTCTTACGGCACCACTCTGCCATTGCTTTATGGTTAATGCCAAATCCTGATTCGTTCCCCAGCGACCAAAAGATAACACAAGGATGGTTTTTATCCCTGTGAACGGTTCTCTCTATCCTATCTATATAAGCCTCCTGCCATTCTGGATCATTGCTTATTCTATTTATATCTCCTGTAAATGCAAAACCATGACATTCTAGGTCTGTTTCATCTATAACATATATCCCATACCTATCACACAGGTCATAGAACCTTGGATCATCGGGGTAGTGAGAAGTGCGTACTGCGTTTATATTATGTCTTTTCATTAAGATTATGCTTTGTTCTGCCCATTCTATAGGAACTGCTCTTCCAAAATCAGGATGATGCTCATGTCTATTTACTCCTTTTAGCTTTATTGGAACACCATTTACTAAAAAGACTCCATTCTTTAATTCGACCTTTCTAAAGCCTACCTTATTGGGTATCACCTCAAGGATATCACCTTTCTCATTCTTTAAAATAGTTATAAGATTATAAAGATATGGGTCTTCTGCTGACCATTTTCTCGGGTTATCTATAGAAAATTCTATCTCTAAGCTCTTTTCCTCTAATGACTTTAGAGAAACCTCCTTTTCTGCTTCTTTTATTGGTTTATAGCTTCCATCAAGGAATACAAATGATATCTTATGATTTTCAATATCTTCCCTTTTTGTGTTTGCTAATTCCAGTTTTACCTTTAAAGCCCCAGACTCATATTTTTCGTCTAAATCACCAACTATAAAGATATCTCTTACATAGACATCTGGTCTTATTATAAGATAGACATCTCTAAATATGCCACTCAGCCACCACATATCTTGATCTTCTAGGTAGCTTCCATCCGACCATTGATATACCCTTACCGCTAATATATTTCTACCTATCTTTACATACGGTGTTATATCGAACTCTGAAGGCAGTCTACTACCTTGACTGTAGCCCACCTCATTTTCATTTACCCATACATGAAAGGCGCTATCTACACCTTCAAATCTAAGAATAACTCTCTTACTCTCTATATCTTCATCTATATAAAATTCTCTACGATAAGAACCGGTTGGGTTTTCTGATGGAACTCTGGGAGGATCCACAGGGAAAGGATACATAACATTTGTATAATGAGGATAACCATATCCTTCTATCTGCCAATTGCTAGGGACTCTGATCTCGCCCCAATTACTTACATCATAGTCTTCTTTATAGAAATCTTTAGGCGCCTCATAGGGTGAAGGAGCATAATGGAATTTCCATTTGCCATTTAAGATTTTTATCCTTTCGCTTACCTCTCTCTGAAAAGTTAGAGCAGATTCTACATCAGGATAAGGAATAAAATAAGCCCTACTCTTTAGTCTATTCTTCTGTAGTACCTTAAGATTTTCCCAGTCATTTATTCTTTTCTCCATACTAGCCCTCCCATATATAAAATTTTCGATACTATTTTATCAGATTTGTCTATACTTACATAATGAACAACAATATTAAATATTTCTCTTTAAATCCATTCTATCTCTGTCTCTCGATATTTTAACATTTCAGCAATTGCTGAATGTTCTGCATTGGAAAGCTTAAACTCCCCTACAACCCTTCTTGCCTCTTCTATAAATTTTTGTAGTTCTATCTTGCCTTCCTAAGATATTTAATTTACATTTCAATTATAACCTATTCTAACAATATTTAGAGCTTTGGACCTAGCTAAGTACTGTTGACAAAGCCTATTTTCTAAGATATAATTACAATGCAATCGGTTTTTAAATAGAGAAAGGGGTGAGAGAAAGAAGAATATAAAATGAAGATATTAAAGTTCTTCCAAAGTGGGGGTAAAAGTTTTGATGCGGGATGGAAGTGTAAATATTGGTTTTGGATAAGAGTAAACTAATTATAGAAGAGGAGGAAAAATATTAGGGTTTTTAGGTATTTTTTAGTGTTTTTATTGACTTTAAGTCTATTTAGTTTGACTTTTAGTAACTTAGCTATAGCTCAACAAAAGGCTATTAGTGTCCAGGTTTATAATAATCCTCAGGAATATCAAAAGGCAACTGGTAAAAAGATTGATAAATTTAATGAAGCTCCAATGTTAGCTGATCTAGTAAAACAGGAAAACTTCCTTCTGTAGAACAGAGACTCCCTCAAGAACCATTAGTGGTTTCTCCTCTTGAGGAGATTGGCCAGTATGGAGGAACTTGGAGAAGAGTTGCAGTTGGGGTTGGCGATGTTGGGATCATTAATAGTAGAATTACCTATGAGAATCTTGTCCGATGGAGTGCTGATGGTAAAAAGGTTGTCCCAAATGTAGCCACTAGATGGAAGATAGAGGATGGGGGTAAGACTTTTACTTTTTATCTAAGAAAGGGCATTAAGTGGTCTGATGGAGCACCATTTACAGCGGACGATATAATGTTTTGGTATAAAGATGTTCTGTTGAATAAAGATCTAACTCCAACTTTTCCTGTTTGGCTTACGGTAGAAGGAAAACCAGGTAAGGTTGAGAAGATAGATGAATATACTATTAGATTTAAATTTGATGCCCCTTATGGATTATTTATGCAGATACTGGCAGGGCCTAATGCTTTAGGTATCACTCAATATCCTGCCCACTATCTCAAACAGTTCCATATTAGCTATACTCCTAAAGAAAAGTTAGAGACTATGGCAAAAGAGGCTGGATTCCAATTATGGCATCAGCTGTTCTCTAACAAACAGAGCTGGCAGAATGCAGATTGTCCAAGGATATGGGCATGGGTAATAACCACACCTCCCCCCTCTAATATTGTTATAGCTACAAGAAACCCATACTATTGGAAGGTTGATACCGCAGGAAATCAGCTACCATATATAGACAAGATAAGTTTCACTATAGTTGAGAACATAGAAGTCCTTAATATGAAGGCTATGGCTGGCGAGATAGATATGCAGTTTAGACATATATCATGGACAAACTATAACTTATTTATGGAAAGCAAGGATAAGGGGAATTACCGAGTTTTAAAGTGGACATCTGCTGAGGGTTCAAATGCTCTACTTATGCCTAACCTTAATCATAAGGACCCAGTATTACGTAAACTTTTTGAGAATGTAGACTTTAGGAGAGCCTTATCCTTGGCTATAAATAGGGAAGAGATAAACCAGATAGCTTATCTAGGTATGGGCAAGCCTAGACAGGCATCTGTCATTCCTCAGTGTCCATACTATAAACCCGAGTATGAAAAGGCCTATGCAGAGTATAGTCCACCAAAAGCCAACCAATTGTTAGATAAGATTGGCTTGACAAAAAGAGATAAAGATGGTTTTAGATTAAGACCAGATGGAAAGACTTTGAGTGTAACTATAGAGTATGCCCCTCTATTTGGGCCTTGGACAGACGTTGTCACAATGGTGAAAAAATATTGGGAGTCTGTTGGTATAAAGACAGTACTTAAAGAAGTGAGTAGAGACCTATTTACCACTAGGGCACAGGCTGGAGAGCTAGACATTGGTATATGGACTATGGATAGATGTTTTACTCCTCTAGTAGAGCCACTCTACTGGGTTCCAGGTATGCCAAGTGGAACACCTCCCAATAATGCTAATGAGTATTGGAGATGGTATAGAACTGGTGGTAAAGAAGGGGAAAAGCCTCCTGAGGATATTGTAAAAATATATCAACTTTATGATAAAGCTAAGAGTACTACTAATGAAACCGCTAGAACAAACTATGCTCAAGAGATTATGAGATTGAATGCCAAAAATCTTTGGGTTATAGGTATAGTTGGTGTCTTACCTCAGATAGTAATAGTAAAAAATAACTTTGTAATATATTAAAGGAAGCGGAGATGATCCGCTTCCTTTAGATTTATATAGGTGGAGGTATATGACTAGCAGAGAAATAGTTATAAAAAGCTTAAAGTTCGAAGGGCCTGAGAGAATTCCAATGACCTTACCACCACCCTATCCTAATGATGTGGTTGGGGTTGGTTTAGGTCCAAATCCTTATGTGAGTGAAGAATGGGTTTATAAAGGTAATAATCGATGGGAAAGGATAGATGAATGGGGGAATACCTGGGCTAGACTTGAAGCGTACTCAAAAGGTGAGGTAATTAAGGGGTCCATAGAAGATTGGAGCCAGTTAGATACATATAGATTTCCACCACTAGATTTGGATTCGAGATATGAGATTGCTAGGAAAATCTTTAAGGAAACTCCAGATAAGTTCCATATAGGATTTCTTCCTGGATTCCCATTTAGTATAGCTAGATACCTAAGAAGAATGGATAACTTCCTATTAGATGTAGCTGCAGAGAAGGAAAATGTTACCAGATTACTTAAAAGTATTGCTGATTTACTTGAAATTGTTATAGAAAAGTTTGCTAGGGCAGGGGCAGATGCAGTTATGTTTGCTGAAGACTGGGGAACACAGGATAGACTTTTAGTTTCCCCTAAGTCTTGGAGAGAGTTGTTTAAACCTGGGTTTATTCAACTCTGTAATACTGCTCACAAATTTGGACTTTACGTCTTTATGCATTCCTGTGGGCATATCTATGAAATAATTCCAGATTTAATAGAGGTTGGTATAGATGTCCTCCAGTTTGATCAACCTGCATTACATGGGGTGGATAATCTAGCTAGAGATTTCGGTGGTAAGGTCAATTTCTGGTGTCCAGTAGATATACAGCAGATACTACCTAAAAAAGATGAAAGGTTAATAGAAGATTTTGCCAAAGAAATGATAGAAAAATTAGGCTGTTTTAACGGGGGATTTATAGCTGGATACTATCAATCTAACGAAGCTTTGGGACTTGACCCTTACTGGCAGGATATTGCCTGTAAAGCATTTGTAAAGTATGGTTATTTAAATAAATCTAGGAAGGAGGTTAAATTATGAGATTCTTAAGAGCTGGTTTAGTTTTGGTACTAGTTTTGAGTGTACTTATAAGTACTTCTAGTTTAGTATTCTCACAGGAAAAAATTATCCCTGGAGAATACTAATAATCTTTCAGATTATGAAAAATTGTCAGGTAAAAAGATTACCAAGTTTAACGAAGCCCCTATGTTACAGGATCTGGTTAAACAGGGCAAACTTCCTCCATTAGAACAGAGATTACCTAAAAACCCACTTGTAGTGACACCGGTAGAAGAGATTGGTCAATATGGTGGGACTTGGCGTAGGGCTTGGGTAGGACTCTCTGACCAGTGGGGTCCTAACAAAATCTGTCATGAGCATCTAGTTATGTTTGACAAGGGAGGAACAAAGGTTTTACCTAATATAGCAGAGAGCTGGAAGGTCTCTAGAGATGCTAAGGTTTATACCTTTAAGATTAGAGAAGGAATGAAATGGTCTGATGGAGATCCTGTAACTACTGATGACGTAATGTTCTGGTATGAAGATCTTATATTAAACAAAGACCTTACTCCAACAGTTCCTACATGGCTTACAGCTGGTGGTAAACCTTGTAAAGTAGTAAAAGTAGATGCTTATACATTTAGGGTAGAATTTGAGCAACCAAATCCGCTTTTCCTAATAAATATATGTAAATCTGGAGGAAACCAGTTCTTCCTGCCAAAACATTATGGAAAGCAGTTCCATATAAAGTATACTTCAAGGGAAGAGCTAGAAAAGAAGGCAAAGGATGCTGGGTTCCAGTTCTGGTATCAATTATTCGATGCAAGAGTAAGTAATTCTAATGCCTGGTTACAAAATCCGGAACTTCCAACCTTACACCCTTGGAAGAATACTACTCTTCCGAAACTGGAAGCAGGGCGTAGGCTCCGATGTTATGATATGCCTGAATCAGAATGTAAAGGATCCTACCTTACGTAAGCTATTTGAAGATAGAAGATTTAGGCAGGCATTATCTATAGCTATTAATAGAGATGAGATATGGAAGCTTGTATACTTAGGAATGGGTAAACCTAGGCAGTGCTCACTTATTAGTGGTGTTGCTTTTTATGACCCAGAGTGGGAAAAGATCTATGCAGAGTATGACCCAAAGAAGGCTAATGAAATTTTAGACAGAATAGGACTTAACAGGAGAGACAGGGAAGGTTTCAGACTGAGACCGGATGGAAAGACCTTAGCTTTAACTATAACATTCCCAAGTGGTATATTTGGAGCCTGGTCTGATGTTTTGGAGATGGTAAAGAGATATTGGGAGTCTGTAGGGGTAAAGGTTGCACTACAGCCTGTTGAGAGGTCTTTATATGTTACTAGATGTAACGCTGGAGATTTGGAAATTGGAGTATGGAACTTTGATAGAAACGCAGCAGTAATGTCTGACCCCGGAAGGCTCTTAGGAAAAGTTACTGATGGCCCTTGGGCTCCTCTCTATGGTCAGTGGTATTCTACTGGAGGTAAAGGTGGAGAAGAGCCTAAAGGAGATATTAGAAAGATCTATGAGCTTTTGGATAAAGCAAAAGCTACAGCAGATGAGAAGGTTAGAGATAGGTATTTCAAAGAGATCATTAATCTCCATAAGAGAAATATCTGGATGATAGGTATTGTTGGAGAATTGCCTCAGCCAGTTGTTGTGAAGAATAACTTTAGAAATGTTCCTGATGGTATTATTTGGGATGATACACTTAGATCTCCAAAGAATGCTAGACCCGAACAATTCTTCTTTAAGCAGTAGTTAGTAAGAAGATATTATGGGGCGAGCAAAATGCTCGCCCTTTTTCTTTATATGTTATACTAATTATTGTAGTTCTATTTTTTGTAAAGTAAGGAGGGATGTATCTATGCTAGATAGGACTATTTTTCGTATGTACGATATACGAGGCGAGGTTGGTAAAGAGATCGCACCAGATGTAATGGAAGTTATAGGAAAGGCTTATAGTGTATATTTAAGAGACAGAATAAATAAAAAGCATTATACTGTATCTGTTGGAAGAGATGTAAGGCTACACTCTAAGACACTTTTTGATGGACTTGTTAAGGGCTTAAATACAGGAGGTATTAATGTCATAGATATTGGTATCTGTCCGACACCTGTCTTGTACTTCTCTCTCTTTAAGTTAGATGTAGATGGAGGACTAATGATTACTGCAAGTCATAACCCCCCAGAATTTAATGGACTAAAGATATGTGTTGGAAGAGAAACTCTATTTGGTGATGAGATACAGAAGCTTTATGAGATAGCAAGAGATGTTGAGAGTGGGGAAATAAATTTTAACTTTGAGAAAGGAAATCTAGAGGTTTTTGATATATTATCTCTTTACAAGGATTTTCTTATAGAAGAATTTAAAAAAGGTCCTCTTGGAAAGATAACCCCTGGACTGATAAAAATAGGGATAGATAGTGGTAATGGCTGTGCTGGTATTATAGTTCCACAAATACTTAAAGAATTAAATATATCTCTAGCTGAACTCTACTCAGAACCAGATGGTAGATTTCCAAATCATCACCCTGACCCTACATTATTAGAGACATTGGAAGATTTGATAAATATAGTAAAAGGACATAATCTTGACTTAGGAATCTCTTATGATGGTGACGTAGATCGGATAGGGGTTGTGGATGAGAATGGCAATGTTGTTTATGGAGACAGATTAACTTATATATTTGCTAAGGAGGTATTGAAGGATAATCCTGGAGCAAAGATAATAAGCGAGGTTAAAGCATCTAAAACACTATTTGATGGAATTGAGAAACTTGGAGGGATTCCCATCCTTTCTCCGGTAGGTCATTCTCTAATTAAAAAGAAATTAAAAGAAGAATCTGCCCTTTTAGCTGGAGAGATGAGTGGACATATGTTCTTTAATGATAGATATTTTGGATATGATGATGCCATCTATGCAACCTTAAGGCTTCTAGAGATAGTGGCTCGAGAAAAACTTAATAATCCTAACTTTATTTTTTCAGACCTTTTAAAAGACTTACCAGAGGTGTATGTTTCTCCTGAGATAAGGCTAGATTGTCCTGAGGAGAAAAAATTTCAGATAGTAGAGGAATTTTTACCAAGATTTAAGAGTAAATATCCAGAAGTAGCTAAAGACATTGTTAAAGTTATAACTATTGATGGACTAAGGGTAGAATTTTCAGACGGATGGAGCCTAATAAGGGCAAGCAATACTCAACCTGCTCTTGTGTTAAGATTCGAAGCTAATACTAAAGAAAAGCTAGAATTTTATAGGAGAATCTTCGAGGAAACCATTCAATCTCTATGATTAACATACATAAACAATCGATCTTACAGGCAACTGTTCTACTTACTATTATAGCGTTTATAAGTAGAATCTTAGGATTTTTTAGAGAGGTTGTTATAGCAAGTATATTTGGGGCTAAAGCAATAACAGATGCCTATCTAGTCGCTCAAATTCTCCCTTTAACATTGGCTGGGCTGGTAGGCGGAGCCTTAACTACTGTTTTTATTCCTGTTTTCTTAGAAGAAAAGGAGAAGAATGGAGAAGATAAGGCTTGGTATGCTGCAAATACTGTGCTTAGCGTCTCTCTGGTATATCTAGTTTTAGCATTATTCTTATCTTATCTTTTTACAGAACAGTTTCTGAGATTAATAGCTCCTGGCTTCTCAAGTGACAGACTAGAATTGACTATCTTAATGACTAGGTTATTACTTCCTTCTCTTTTATTCTATGGCCTTTTGGGAATTCTCACAGGCCTTTCTCAGTCATATAAGCAGTTTTTAGTCCCTGGAATAGGCGGACTTCTCCATAATTTATGTATAATCCTTTCCGTTTTAATTTTAGGGAGAAGCCTACCTCCAGTTAGTCTCGCTCTAGGGAATGTCTTAGGTGTCTTTTTGCAGGCTTTTTTAGTCTTTATCTATTTAAAAAATAGATTGCCTTATATAAAGTGGCATATAGATTTCTCCCACCCAGCCATTAAGAAAACCTTTTATCTTATGATCCCTATCTTAATTGGGACTAGTGTTAGTTATATAAATACTATAATTGATAGGATATTTGCCTCTGGATTACCAGAGGGCTCTATTTCTGCGTTGAATTTTTCTGCAAGGGTAAAGGATCTCCCTGTCTCTCTTTTTGCCTCTTCTCTTTCTGTAGCTATATATCCTACGACATCTGAGATGGTAGTGGAAGGTAGAAATGATAAGGTTATTGACCTACTTAATAAGGCTATTAGATTTACTTGGATGATAATTATTCCTGCTAGTATTGGACTTATAGTTCTAGACAAAGAGATAATTAAGCTCCTTTTTGAAAGAGGTGCTTTTGATAGTAGAGCAACAGTACTTACTGCTGGTGCTCTTAGATACTATTCTTTAGGACTATTTGCATCCGCTGTTGGTCCTATAATAGCTAGAACTTTTTATTCTTTTCAGGATACAGTTACACCTTTAGTTACTAGCTTTTTTGCCATCGGATTGAATATATGCCTTAATGCTATTCTTGTTAGAATAATGGCTCACTCAGGATTAGCTCTAGCAACTTCTATATCTAGTATATTTTCTCTTGTTTTAGGATTATTTCTCCTAAGAAGGAAACTTGGTTACATAGGTGGAGGGAGATTGATTTCCGATTTTATAAAAATTTTATCGTCTTCCATCATAATGGGAGGAATTTTATTTTTCTCTAATGGCTATTTATATTTTATCAAATCTGAATTTTTAAGAATAATCGTTCTTATATTGCTAGGTATATCTGTTTATAGTATTATTATGTTATTAATTGTTGGTGAAGAAAAGGAAAAGCTAAAGATTATATTGACTAAATTTATAAAAAAGCCTATTTTTAGGTAGGGCTATAAGAAGAGAGGTGAATTATGTTTTACGATGATATAGATGCTTTAGGAACATATATAGAGGTATGTCTCGATAGATATAAAGATAATACTTTTCTTTGTGAAATTGACGAAGACGAAGTGGTTGCTTCTGTTACCTACAAAGAGGCTAAAGAGAGGATTCAGGGTATCCAGAGTATATTAAAGGAGAATGGTATAAAACCTAACGATAAGATTGCTCTTCTTGGGGAGAACTCTATAAATTGGGGACTAGTCTATATGGCAGTTGTAACATATGGGGCTACAATTGTTCCTATCTTACATGAATTTGACAGTGTTAGTATTTCTAATGTTATAAATATGTCCGAATCGCGAATCCTTTTTGTCTCTTCGTCATTGCTCGAAAAGGTAGAAGAAGGTAACTTAAGTCATTTGGAAAAGGTTTATCTGCTAGATGATTTTAGAGAGGTAGAGGTAAAAGATGTTAAAGAGGTAAAATCACAACTTAAAAGTAGAATTTTAGAATTTAAGAATAGGATAGACCATTTATTCTTTGAACGTAGAAGTAAGATAAAACTTGAACCTAACGAGAAATATAAACCAAAGGCGGATGATATTGCTGCAATAGTTTATACATCTGGAACTACTGGAAGGTCTAAAGGAGTTATGCTTACACACAAAAATATCTACTGGAACATCTTGGCAGCATTAGACTATATAGAGATTAATAGTAATGATAGATTTTTATCTATTCTACCGTCATCTCATACTTATGAATGTACCTTTACTTTACTCCTTTCTATGGTTGGAGGCGCTAGTGTATACTATCTTAAGCAAAAGCCTAGTCCTAAGATTTTACTGAAAGCTTTTGAAAAGGTAAAACCGACTATGGTTATGATGGTCCCCTTAGTAATAGAAAAGATATACAAAAAGAGTGTACTTCCAAAATTGCAGGACAATCTCCTCTTAAAAGGAGCAACTAAGATTAAACCTATTAGAAAGCTTCTCTATAAAAAGGCTTGTAAGGCTCTTCTAGATGCATTTGGTGGTAATATAAAACTCATATGTATAGGAGGAGCTCCTCTTAGTCCAGATGTTGACCTATTTCTTTTAGAAGGTGAGTTTCCTAGCGCTGTAGGTTATGGTATGACAGAATGCGCTCCTCTAATTACCTTCGCTATGCCTGATAAGAAGAGATTCCAGAGTTGTGGTTATCCTATAAAAGGGGCACAGATTAAGATAGATAATCCTAATCCAGTAACTGGTGTAGGAGAAGTCTTAGTAAAGGGACCAATGGTTACTAAAGGATATTATAAGAATGAAGAGGAAACAAAACGATTATTTACTGAAGATGGATGGATGAGAACTGGAGACCTAGGTTACATAGACAAGGATAACTATCTATATCTTAAGGGAAGGCTAAAGAATGTTATCTTAGGACCTAGTGGAGAAAATATATATCCGGAGGAAATAGAGCAAGTCCTGGTTGAAAATAGAGGAGTCCTAGAAGCTTTAGTATTAGATAGAGAAGGGAAATTAATAGCTTATATATATCCTGACTACGATTTTTTGAATACAGAACTAAAACTCCTTGATGTTGAGTCTAGTCAGGCAAGAGAAAGACTTGAAAAATACTTCGATAACCTTATAAAAGAGACAAATAAGAGACTTCCTACTTTTTCTCAAATTAAGGATTTCAAAATAGTAGAGAATGAGTTTGAAAAGACTCCTACACAGAAGATAAAGCGATACATTTATATGTAGTTTTTATTCTAACTCTTGGGAGTTAAATGAATATAATCCTATAAATATTAGTATAACGGATAGTGTAATACTTGATATTATGGTTTTTACCGCAGAGTTCCATTCTACACCAGTTGTTACCCACTGGTTTTCTAAAGATGATAGATATATAGGATTATAATCTCTTACAGGGGATAACATATTTAATATGCCGAGGATTATAAATATAGTAATAAATATCCCGCCAGCTTGAATTATGTTGTTTCCTATTGAGCTTGAAAATATGGTTAGAGAAATAATGAATGTCATATAGACGAGAAATAATATACAACTCTGTAAAGATACGTCAAATTCTGTATCTGGGAAGAGTATTACAGAATAGTAATAACATAGAAAGAAAGATATTATGGTCAATATAAAGACCAGCGATATCTGAAAGAGAAACTTTGCTAAAATCCATTTCTTTCTATCTACACCCTTACTTAAAATAAGTCCTGCAGTCTTGCGGTTTTTCTCCTCCGCAATGCTTCCAATAAAAAGTAAAACTACTATCAGAAATACCATCTGATTTAAGTTCTTAAAAAACTGTAAAAAGGCATCTTTCCAGGTAGGTGTAGGAATTATAATAGTGATCTCTGAAGATATAGACCTTATTAATTCCGGCATAATCTTGGCAGTTATAGGGCTTACAATAGAAAAGATAAGAAAGGTAATAATCATAGCTATAAGCTTTCCTGTTTTTCTAAACTCATAAAATTCCTTCTTCATTAACTTAAGTAGCATTTGTTACCTCCAAAAATATATCTTCAAGTGAAGGTTCTAATACCTCGAGTTTCTCTAATAGAAGATTCTCCTGAACAATAATTTGTGGAATTTCTTTTAGCGTATTATAGATCTCTAAGACCTCTATAATAATACTATTATTTTTGACCTCTATGGAATTTGGTTTTAAGGTTTCTTTTATCCTTTCTGAAAATCTCTTTAAATCATCTACCTCTATCAAGATTCTCCTTCTCCGATATCTTTTCTTAATATTTTCTATATCATCCTCTAAGAGTAATCTTCCTTCCTTTAAGATACCAATCCTATCACATATTCTTTCCACGTCGGTAAGTATGTGCGTAGAAAAGAATATAGTCTTATTGTCCTTTAATGAGTGAATTAGATCTAAAACTTCTTTTCTACCCTGTGGGTCTAAGCTAGAGGTTGGTTCATCTAGTATAAGAAGTTCTGGATCTGGTAGAAGCGCCTGCGCTAAACCGAGTCTTTGCTTCATTCCTCTAGAATACGTTCCTATTCTACCTTTCTCATTTTTTAGCCCTACTAATTCTAAAATCTCTTCTATCCTCTTCTTTGGATTTTCTATATCTGTTATATCAGCTATAAAGGAAAGAAACTCTCTTGCAGTAAAGAAGTTATAAAAATTTGGAACATCAGGAAGAAATCCTATCTTTCTTAGATAATTTCTACTTTCTCTTATATCCTCACCTAATATATATGCAGTTCCCTTAGTTGGTTTTACTAGATTTAGAAAAACCCTTATTGTAGTTGTCTTCCCAGCCCCATTTGGCCCAAGATAACCAAATATGATTCCTTTAGGAACTTCTAAATTTAAGTTATCTAAAGCCTTCTTCTCCCTAAAATACTTACAAAGTCCTTCTGTTTCTATAGCGTTCATTGTTTTCTTCCAAATACGAGATAGATGATCACTCCTAATATCTGAAATGCAACTATAACTATACCCCAGATAATTTTAGGACCTCGTAATTCCTCTATCGGACGTTTTATTAAGTCAACTAAGGCATATATCTGAAGTCCTACCTGTAAGACAAGTATTGGTAGAAACAATCTCCAGTTAGATAATACTGTCTCCATAATATCTACCTCCTACAAAAACTATTTTATCATAGACTTTAACTGATTGATTTCTCTAGTTAGCTCTATAAACTTTTTATTTAACTCTTCTTTCTCCATGTCTTTCGCCTTATCCAGTTCACTTGTTATCTTTGAAAGTTGTACCTCTAGTATAAGTATTTTGTCTTTAATATATCCATCTTAAGGCCTCTTCTATAACTTCTCTAGATTTTATATCAAAAAAATTAGTAGGCTCATCTATAAGCAAAAGGTTAAAGCCACCAAGGATCAATTTTGCAAGAGTAACCCTTACCCTTTCTCCCATGCTCAATGAGCTTATACGTTTTAGAGCCTCATCCTCGATAAATAAAAGACAGCCTAAAAGTGTTCTTATAGTTGTTATATCAGAGTTAAAACTTCCCCTTACCTCATCTATAATTGTATTTTCAGGGTTAAGGAGGTTAACCTCCTGGTCCAGATATCCAATCTTAGCTGATTTTGATATCCAAATTTCTCCCTTAGTTGGTGTTTCTTTTCCTAGAATTATGTGAAGTAAGGTAGTCTTTCCCACGCCATTATCTCCTATTAGTACTATCTTTTGTCCAATTTTTACTGATAAATCGACGTTTTCAAAAAGTAGCTTATCACCAAATGACTTAGATAAGGCATTACATTGGACTATGGTATCCAAACCTTCACCTGTGGTATCAAACTCAAGCCTAATATGTTGTTTTTCAAAAGGCTTTTCTTTAACCTCTAGTCTCTCTATGCGTTTTTCTATAGACTTACCAATTTTAGCCACTTTAGAAGCCTTCCTCCCATAGAAATCTTTAGAATATCGCCAAAAGGAATCCTTTTTGTCTTTTATTCTTGCTACAGACTGAGATTTTTCCTTCATCTTCTTACTAGCCTCTTCTAATCTCCTTTTTTCTTCAGTATATTTTTCATACTCTTGCCAAGCTCTTTCCAGTTCTTCCACTCATGAGATACTATTAAGAGTGTTCCAGAAAATCTCTTCAGCTCTTCCTCAAGGAATTCTATACCTCTTATGTCCATATGATTAGTTGGCTCATCTAAGATGAGCACTGTTGGTTTATCTCCTAAGAGCTCTACCAATTTTAATTTTATTTTCTCTCCTCCACTTAAGATTCCACAGGGAGACTTGAGGTAAGTATCCGATTTTACCGAATATTTCAACATATCCCCTATCAGGTTCTAAGATATTTAGTAGGAGTTTTAGAAGGGTTATCTTATATCTTTTACCTTTTCTTCTCTACCTTAGAAGGCAATAGCCAACGAGGTCTTTTAATAAATCTTCCCCCATTAAATTGTTGTTCGATGATGCCAGCACTCTCTAAATAGTCAAAACAACTCCTCATACAGCCTCTAGAAACACAGATTCCATAACTACCTCCCTCTCCCCATTTTTGGAGTAGGGCATGCCCCTCTATTATATATCCAGAAGGGAACTCTTTAGTGACACGCCATCTTGCAGTAGAAAGTGTCCAACATATCTTATATGCGGTTTCCTCATCCACCTCTTGCTCTGTTACATCAAAGTTAAATCCAGGAAGATCTTTGTGGATAAAAGGAGAAACTCTAGGATCGCCCCCATGATACGCCAGTGTACACTTCCCCAGATCTATATCAGCCCACTCATAGACCTTATCCTCAATCTCTATTCTTACAGTCTTCCCCTCTTTTATATGTAGTATTGCTCCAGGGCATCCACTTACACAAGCCATATCTCTTTTGCATATACTACCTGGTTCTACTAAAGGGTCTGGGTCTATGGGCATATCAGTGATTATTGCATGTAACCTCTGCCTTGGTCCAAACTTTTTAGTCAAGAATACCTTACTCCAACCAATCTCTCCCAAGCCAGCAGCAGTAGCAGCTATTCTCATAGCCAAATGAACATTTGGTGGAACACCGTTCTTTCTTAGCGGTTCTGTAGAAGGTTGAGTTTCGGGAGAGCCAGGATAATAAGGAACTGCTTCCCAACCGTGGTCTTCTAAAAAACAGGCTAACTCATATAAGGGATACGGTATAAATAGAGTATTTAATAATCCGTGATAATCAAAGTAGGTATAGGAAGGCCAGTAAGTTCCCTCTTCGACTCCACGCCAACCACCCCTAAGTATTCTTTTACCAACAACTATAACTGATTTGGCTGATGGGAAGATTGATGCAGGGTGCATATTTTTAGGTGCATTTTTGAACCTTGCTGGTTTTGTCCTGAATGGATTCTTGAATGTATTTTTTATAAGGTTATTCCTCTCTAGATAGTCTAGACAGGATCTGGCACATACTGCTCCTAGACGGTCTGGTTTTCCTGAACTATGAAGAGGATTTGGAGTTGCTCCATTCTTACAGGTTTGACATTTTTTATAGTCAATCTTACCCTCAGGATTTATAGCTCCTAGAGGGCAGAAACTTGGACAGACTGGATAATTACATACCTTCCCTTCGAATAAGGGATCGGCTTCTAATTCTAAATCTGTAAGTATAATCTGAAATCTCTGTCTAGGACCAAACTCTGAAGTAAGAAAGAATCCACAGTGTCCAATCTCCCCTAAACCAGCCTTTAATGCACAATCTTCAACATCTATCATCACATTAGGTGCAGGTTGACCTTCTCTTACAGGTATTCCTAATGGTGGGACTTCTAAGGGAAGATTAGGAATAGGAACCGCCTCCCAGCCATTATCTTCTAGAAATTCCCCAATTTTAAACGTACTCATTGCTAGAATTCTATTATTAAGCCAATCACGTCCGTAAAGATAATACAAGTCAAAATTTGTACCCTCTTCGATTCCTCTTAAAGTCCCTCTAGTTATTCTTCTACCTATTACTATTACTGATTTTGTTTCTGGAAATATCGAAAGTGGATTATGTTCTGGTGGAACATCTTTGAACCTCTCTATGTTTGCTATTCCTATAAGGTCAACCCTTATCTCTTTTGCAAATCTCTTTAAATCTTCTGCAGTAATCATAGACAACATCCTCCTTATCTGTTTATTATAAATGGGGTATGAAACTTAGATATAACTCCAGTTTTTTCTAACTGATCAAAACAAGCCTGAATACATACTCAATCTATTTCTCCCCATTCGAAAACTCTTCCCTCTATTTCAACCGAGATTGTTTTGTCTTTACTTATAGCCCCTGCTGGGCATTCTCTTACACATCTCATACATCTTGTGCATAGTCTACTCTCAAATATTGGATCTGGCTCTAATCTCACATCGGTTAAAATAATAGTAAATCTTTCTCTAGGCCCAAATTCTGGTGTTAGAAATACCTTAGAATATCCCAACTCTCCTAATCCAGCTGCAGCAGCTGCTAGTCTAAATGATATAGAAACATTAGGCGGACCACTCTGTCCATTCTCTTATTCCTCTAAATGAGCCTCTCAAAATTCTTGCCCCCAAGACCACAACGGATTTGGTTTCTGGAAAGATAGTGCAAGGATGCATCTCAGGAGGAGCCTTATCAAACCTCTCTATATTTGCTATTCCAACTAAATCTGCCCCAACCCCTTTAGCAAAAGTCTTTATTTTATCACTAGTTAGCATAATCTACCTCCTACACATCAAATATCCCAAGTTTCCAAGGTTCTCTGATTCTAAATGGTATATTATATTTCTTTGCTATCCTACCTGTTTTTTCTAAATGAGCTATACACGCCCTTACACAGGCTGAGGTTAATCTATTCAGACTAATATCTTCTATAATCTTCTTGCCTAGATAGTCTATGCTTGTAGTTGGAGTAGCTCTCTGAGAAGCCTCATCTAGATATACACCTTGTGGACATAGCTTGCATGCTTTAAAATTGACTCTTCCACACTGCATTTCTTTGCCAGCTATGACGATAGTTTCTATTTCATCCTTAGATTTTAATGGTAATTAAAGATATTATGTTTCTTAAAAGTTCCTTTAATCTAATGTAGTCGTAAGTATTATCAATCTCAGTGATATACATTTTTATCTCTGGGAAAATTTCAGAAAAGCTTAAACCAGTTTTAATAGAAGCCAATACAACTGTACCTATGAGGACTTGAATTATTGGTTTTAATTTTCCTAAAGAGGCGTATCTTTCCTCAAATAGACGTTTCAGTATATTCCTTGTAGATTCTTCTATCCTATAAGTATCCATTATGAGGATAGAGTCGTACAATTCTAACAATAATATATTTAGGTCTGAATAGTCCTCTAATTCTGGAAGCAAGATGTCTTTTGGATATATATTTATGCATCCTTTTCCTCTTTTAATCTTATGTCTTTGAGCTACTACAGCTCTCTGTGCGGTAAACCTCAATCCCTCGATAGAGTGCTCTCTAAGAAATGCCAAACCAATAGAAACAGTTGTGTCAAGCTTCCTTTTGAGAAAATTTTGTAGTAGGCAGAGTTTATGATATATCTCACTCTGTCCTGAAGAGTAATTTTTAAGTGTAGGATAGTCTGAAATATTGCCACAGAAGTAGATATTATTTCCGTGAGCAAATCCTAATAACTTACACTGCGTTTTGGGAAAAATCTTTTTATATATCTCTTTACTTTAGCTATAAATTCTTTCCTCTTTTCAACCGCTATATTATCATAATCATCTAATGAGATACATACGACAAAATCAGGGAATTCGTCTTTCAATACCTTCTTTATGACCCAAGATACATTAACCTCTGGATCTTCCACCTCATCCGTACAGTATTCTGGATATATAAGAATGTTCCAGAAACTCCCAGTCCATTTAAACATAATTATTTGTCTCCCAAGATATAGAATATAACCTCATAGATATATTGTCAATTAATATTAATTTGACATAGATGTATTCTTTATAGTATAGTACATCCAGAGACAGGATAATGGAAGGAGTTGAGAAAGGGAGAAAGATATAATAAATGGAATGTCTCTTGATTTTTTGAGAGATTTTAGGGAGATTTTGAGTTTTTAAAAGAAAAGCGTTTCTAATTATTCTAAAAATTTATTCTTATCTTGTCTCTAAATTTAGACTTTTATTTTTATGAAAGGAGATAAATATGAAAAGACTTATAAAACTCTTGGTACTTTTTATTGTTCCAAGTCTCTTCCTTATGGGGCTTTATGGTTGTGATGGTTGTAACCCAGAATCCATATTAAACTTAGGTAAGATTGTCTTTGCAAGTGGACGTAACGGAAACCTTGAAATCTATACTATGAATCCAGATGGCTCTAATTTAACTAGGATTACAAGTAATACTTCCCCTGACTATTATCCTTCCTTTTCAAAAGATGGTTCAAAGATTGTCTTTGTTTCTGACCGTGATGGAAACCCTGAGATTTATACGATGAATAGAGATGGTTCAAATCAGACTAGAATTACAGATAATCAGGCTTGGGACCTTTATCCAAACTTTTCTCCAGATGGGAAGAAGATTGTTTTTTACTCTAGAAGAGATGGGAATGATGAAATTTATCTGTATGATTCAACAGTTATCTCTCATCCTCAATTGACCAATCTTACTAATCATTCTAGTTATGATAGAGATCCATCTTTTTCTCCGGATGGCCAAAAATTATCTTTGTCTCAGACCGTGATGGAAATGATGAGATCTATACGATGAATATAAATGGTACCAATATAACTAGACTTACTAACAATAATAGCCAAGAGCTGTTTCCTCGCTTCTCGCCAGATGGTACAAAGATAGTCTTTACATCTAATAGGGATGGGATTGAAGAGATTTATATAATGAATGCAGATGGCTCTAATCAGACTAGACTCACTAATGATTCCTATCAGGATTGGTATCCTTGCTTCTCACTATTAGGGACAAAGATTGTTTTTCAATCTAATCGTAGTGGAAGCTGGGAGATCTATACAATTAATATTGATGGAAGTGGCTTGACTAGAATTACAGATCATCCATCTGGTAATGCGTATCCTTTTTGGGGGCAATAAATTAATTTGTGGCAGGCTATAGCCTGCCACTTCTGTTTTATCTATTCAAATTCCTAAACTAATGTTTTTCAGAGTCATTTATTAGAGTTTAAAATTCTTTTTGCATTACCTTGCAGTATATTATATTTTTCTCTTTCAGATAATTTACTATTTTCCACCCAACCGATAGCTGGTCTTGGGTCTATAAAAGGGAAATCTGTTCCAAATAGAATCCTCTCAGAGCCAATTTTATTGGCATAGTATTCAATTATCCCATTATACATAGCAGAGCCCGTTAGATCTAGATAGATATTATTAACATCTCTTGCCAAATCTACTGCTAAAAGCATAGACCTTAAATCTCCCCCGGAATGTCCCATTATAAATATTGCATTTTGATAAGATTTAGCCAATTCCACAACAGTTCTAACGTCACGTTCCCCCCAGGTATGTATTAATACCGGCAGTTTATGTTCATCTGCGTATTTATACGCATATAAGTAAGTAGCCCCATCTATAGGGTACATATGTGTTCCTGGATGTAGTTTAATGCCGATAAATCCTTGAGAGATTCTCTTTTTGATCTCTTCTTCTATCTTATCTGCAAAGTAAGGACTTAATGTAACATATCCCTTAAATCTATCTGGAAAGGCTTTTATAGCCTCAAAAACCATTTCATTACCTAATTCGTAATCAGGCCCTATACTCATAAGTGCACTTATCCAGGCACTTTCCATGCCTATTCTATCCATTATTTTTACCATAGATAAAAAGTCACCACTATCATAGTAGAAGTTATACCACTTACCCAGATGAGCATGGGCGTCTATCATAGATCTACCTTCTGAATAAGTCTATCAGCATTCTTATATGCTATATAATCCTTAACTTCTTCTGGGATATCTGCCTTTTCTATGTAGAATATTGTAGAGCCTGGATTCTTATATGGAAGATTACTTCCAAAAAGCATTCTCTCTCCACCAAATTTTCTATACATTGTTTCTATTCCAAGAAATGTGATATATCCGGATAGTTCTATATAAACATTTTTATATCTTTTTAAAAGCGGAAATATATAAGAACTTTGTCTATAGGTCAGATCTATCAGAATCAGCCTAATATTAGGATGATTTCTTAACATATTATATATATCTTTCCAACCTGTACTGTTTGGAGATATTAATACGGGGATTTTTACTCCTTCAAGAAAAGACAATAGATCTCCCACCACTTCTTCTTCCAATAGAAAATTATGCAAGTCTGGGAAAAATCTAACTGCTTTAACATTATGAATCTTGAGTTCCTCTAAAAGTCTGTCAAATGTATCGATGGGGGAAATATCAATTGGTAGGATAGCCCAAGTGGCATAGAGATTAGGAAAGTTTTTAATCTCCTCTGTCAATCTCTCATTGCCAAAATAGGCATCATAATCTCTGCTATAACTGTGATAAACCAATGCCTTTTTGATATTGAATCTACTCATCTCCTCTTTTAATCTATCTATATTTAGCCAGTTGTTTAATGGATCAATTGTAGGTTTTCCTATCATTATATTAAAGTCAAAATATCCTCTCATCTTTCTATTTCACCCAATATCCTGTAGATATACTTCGGTTCCGCTAAGATAAGATACTTCAATAGCTTTTAATACAGAAACTACCTCCAACATATCACTGTAATTTACTGGCAAATTAGAAGTCTTTATCATCTCTAGAAATTTCAAGATTCCATAGTAATATGGAGATGGTGTTTGTTTACCATCCCAGTAATTCCATCCATTCTTGCCAAATGCTGAGATGGTAAATGTGTATACCGCATTCCCAAGCATCATAAGTTCCACTATTCTATCATCAGGATAGGTTAGAGTAACTGCTATATTATTGTTATTATTTACCGCTATAACTCTTTCGACACCGCTACCAAATATCTCTTGACAGAGCTCTACTATGTGAATCCCATAGAAGAATATCCCTTGATATTCACTCTTAATATCTGCTGGGCCACACACAAATCCAGCAGTTAATGGACCTTTAGAAGATAGGTCTTCTTTTAATCTTACTATAGGTTCATCGAATCTAAGTGTGGAAAAAGAGGTTATAGGAGTATTCTTTTCTTTAGCTAAATCTATTATCCTTTTAGCATTCTCTACAGATGTCTCTAAGGGTTTATCTATAAATGTTGGTATACCAGCTTCAATGAATGGTTTTGAAAACTTATAGTGTAACGCACCATCCCTTAAGACTACCATAATCGCATCTACCTTTCCTATCATATCCTCAGGATACTGAACTATTTCAGGGATATTACCTAGCTTAGCAACCTCCTCTGTTCTATTCCTTTCAAATCCCCATATAGAGACTACTTTTGCATCTTCTATTTTTAGCCCTTTTATCCCTTCTGGTAGATTAGTAAGTTGTGAAAAGGCTATCGCATGAGAATTATCAGACCCTACAATACCAATTTTTATCATCAATAATCCCTCCTAATTTTGTAAGATAGAAGGGGGACAAAGTTATATTGTCCCCCTTCTAATTGATTTACTTTTTGATAAAGAACTGTTCTGGGTTCATATAGCCAGGACTCATGTATGGATATGCCAATGTTCCCTCTTTAGGAACGTTCTTAAAGTTATTCTTTACTACTACTGGGAAGTTAAAGAATCCTAAAACAGGTAAAGCCCAAAGATTCTTACCCCAGAGATATAAGATTTCGTCTGTAAGCTTATCTATCTCTTCTTGGCTTGTAGAAACTATTATCTTATCGAAGTTTGCTATTATCTTTAACGCATCCCCTGTCGGCTTTACAGCGCCTTCAGCCTTACCTCTAGAGGTATACCATAGACCCCAAAGAGGAGCATAATAAGTAGCGGTGCTATTTGGAATTACAAAGATAGAATATGTGAGTAAGAACTTACCAGGATATAAACTTCCTAGCGTATATCCAGCTATCTGATAATCAGCAGCACTTATTCTTGGCCACCAGAGAGAATTAGTTATGGCATCAATAGCAGTTTTTATACCAACCTTATTCCAGTATTGTGCAATAAGCTCCATAACATCAGGATGTATAGCATACTCTATGTTAGAGAGAATTGTTAATTGTATTGGCTTTCCGTCTGGTCTTAACCTAAATCCATCTTTATCTTTCTTGGTAAGCCCTATACTATCTAGAATTCTATTAGCTTCTGCTACATTATACTCATAAAGTTTTCTTATCTCTGGATTATTCTGTAAAGATGCCTTGGGGAATATGGTATATGTAGGTGTTGCCTGTCCGAGATAGGCTAATTGATTGATCTCTGCTCTATTAATGGCTAGAGATAGAGCGGTTCTAAATCTTACATCTCTTAATAAACTAGCTATAAACTTGTCCTTTGTATAGTTCTGATTAAAGAATACTGCGCTTGCTGTCTCTCCTGATTGCCATTGATAGACTTGATACCCACCCTTTTCTCTATTTTCCATAAGAAGGGTAAAGTCTTTAAATGCAAGATTTCTCCCTTGCATATCTATTTCTCCCTGTACAGCTTTCATTGTGATCATTTCTGTATTCTGAACCATATCCCAAGAAATTCTATCTATGTACGGTAGCTGATTACCTTCTATATCTATCTTCCAGTAATAAGGATTCCTTTCTGCAACTGCTCTTGGGCTAGTGGGTGGAATTGTTAATTTCCAAGGAGCAAGTACCGGAAGTTCAGTATTTGAGAATCTACTCGCCTTATCCCCATAGAGCTGATACCAAAAATTTCTCTTCGCCTCTTTCACTAATGCCTCTAACTTCTCTTTTGGAGCATACTTTACATGGAATTGCTGGAGATAATGTTTTGGAGAGGCAAAAGATGCATTGTTTACAGCTATATACTCTAAAAACAGAGAGTAAGGTCTCTTAAATCTAAATCTTACTGTATAGCTATCTACCTTCTCTACTTTGACTTGTTCACCAGCTGGGGCTAACCAAGCTGGAAAAACAGGTGTAAGTTCCTTATTTAATAGTCCATCATTATACCAGTATAAGATATCATCCGCTGTAAAAGGTTGCCCGTCTGACCATTTTATTCCTTTTCTTAAATAGAATGTATAGACTCTACCGCCTTCTGTTACTTTCCAAGAAGTGCAGAGATTTGGGATTAGTGTCTTTCCATCTCTTGCCCATTTTACCATAGGCTCGTATCCTAGTCTTGCATGTATCATAGTATCAGCTGGATACAATGCTGCCCTTCTCCAAGTCCCTCCATACTGACCTACTTCCTCCACTGGTTCTACCACCGCTGGCTCTTCCGGTAGTCTCTTTTCTACTGGTGGAAGTTTCCCCTGCTTTACTAGCTCTGCTAATATTGGAGCTTCGTTAAATTTGGTGATCTTCTTCCCTGTTACCTTCTGGAACTCAGTGAGAGTTGCATACTGTCCTAGTGGGTTTCTCTCTTGGGAAAATAAAAGACTAGTAAAGCTAGAAATTAGACTTACGCATAACACTACTATTAAGAGATACTTTAAAAAACTTCTCATAAAAACAATTCACCTCCTACAAGATTTAAAAATATGTCTTTTGTATAAAACAGACTAAAAAAGAAAGCTTACATTTTAACTATCTCTATCACCTCCTTTTTAAATTATCCTAAATAATATCTATCCTTTTGTATATCACTTTTGTTATAATTTGTCAAGACTTTTAAACTGAAATCAGAAATTACTCAATTAAATTACCCCTCCTAGAGGGGGACTTTTCATTACCCTCTAAGAGGGGATATAATTTTTATATGGAAACACACTAAAATTAGTATACAAAATTTTATAAAGTTTTGTAAGAGAAACTTCCTTATAG
>CALGNK010000046.1 GCA_937958695.1 uncultured bacterium | reverse complement strand
TAACAGGGAATCTTCCCATAGTTAGAAATACGGTAATTTCAGGGTCATTTATCCACTTTATAAGTCTCTCTAAATCGTTTACATCTAATGGTCTAAAATATATCCTCTCACCCACAAGAAACGGATTATTCATAATATCTCCACCCTTTAGTTATTCTACACTGCCAGAACTTATTTCGTACTTACCCTGTATACCCTTTACAACTCTCTTAGCTCTTCTATTTCTAAAGTAGGAGCCAAACATGGAAGAAAGTCTAAGTGCTTCTTCTGGATATCTATCTATAAGGTTATTCTTTTCCTTGGGGTCTTCATCTAAATTGTAAAGTTCATCTGGCTCTTCCTCAGGCCTCTGGATATAACTCCAGTGTAAATCCCTTACACATCTATCTATCCCTTCATAATAACCAATAATTACTGCGTCACGATGATTATCCCTATCTCCTTTTATCACTGGTAGGAAACTTCTTCCATGCATACTAGAAGTATTATTTTTTAGTCCTACTATATCCAGTATAGTAGGAAGGACATCTTGAAATTGAATAAGGGAATAAACTTTCATCCCAGCAAACTCACCTTTTGGAAATCTTACGATAAATGGTACCTTAAGTAACTCATTATACATTCTATCTGCACCCTTCAAAAACTTGCCATGGTCACAGAGAGGATGTCCATGATCAGCGGTTATGATTATAAGAGAATCTTCATAATAGCCCAAATTCTCTAATGTTTCAAATAGGGCACCTAAACAATAGTCTACAAATTCCGCCTCTCCAGCGTATAAACCCTGAATATACCTTATCTCTTCTGGGGTTGCCCAGTCGCTTGCTCTCCCTCCCATTGGCAATATTAATCTAGGTCCCTTATAGTTTGGGTCTGTATACTTATCAAACCTCTTTGGAGGATCCCATGGTTCGTGGGGATCAAAAGAATCTACCCATAGAAAGATTTTTTTATGCTCTCTGCTCTTCTTTAACCACTCTATAGCCTGTGAAACTACTAGAGCAGGGAATCTATTATCCTCATCTTCCATATCGTCGGAATTACTAAGATATTGCTCTACTCTAGCTCTCCACTCTGGAGTATAATTCTCATTTATGTAATCATCAGCATTTCGTTTGGATTTCCAGGATGTATATGGGTCATATTCCTGTCCCCTTATCCATCTATAAGAGTGAAACCCCCTATGGAAATTCATACCCGGAGCTCTATAGTGATAAGTATCAGATATTAAACCACAGATATACCCCTCTTCCTTAAGGATCTCTGCAATTGTCACATCTTCTTTAGTTAGAGGTTGCCAGGGTCTATAAGGTAATGTCTGTTGACCAGTCATCAATTCTGTCCTAACTGGGATGGTCGGTAATCCTTCTGGATATACATTATAGAACACGATACTATCTTTAGCGAATTTATCTAAATTTGGAGTTTTACAGGGAGGAACACCATCAAATACAGGCTTTCCCTCATTATACAAGCTAATATGATCCTGTCTAAAACTATCAAGCATTATAAAGATAATATTCATTTAGATCAGCCCCTTTCAGATATATTAAGGACTTCCGTATACTCCTACCGTATCCCACCTCTGCTGGTCGGTAAAAAATATTAATACATTTGGCTTTTTTTCTGTCATTTAAAACTCTCCCATAAATTATATTTTATCCCAGAATCTTAGATATTTCTCTTGAGTACCGATAGACTTAAGAAATTCAAAAAGTTTTCTATGGATCTCTACAGCAATATCTCTTCTTTCATCTATAAGATTTACTCTTTCTCTTTGGTCATCCTTTATGTAATAAAGCTCAGACTTGACTTCTCCTAGCGGATATTGTTCTCTCTGGATGCCATCAACTATACTTGTAAAAGAGGGTTCTTTAACAGCTTCAGGATTTCCAGCATATATAAGTCTCCACTCATTTGTAGTTACCGTAATCCTTTGTCCTGCAACAGGACCATATATTATAGCAGGAGATGTAACAGCAAAATCTCTTATAGACTTTGTCTCGCCTCTAATAATAGGGAAGAAACTCTTCCCATGAGTAGTTCCCGGATCTTCCACATTTAAGATCTCTAAGATGGTTGGCATAATATCTGGAGGCTGAACAAAAGCACTACATCTCCATCCACCTTTAGCATTTGGCATCTTAACTATTAGTGGTATATGAGCCACCTCTTCATAAAGCGGAGCTAGCCCATGATAATTTTTCTCCTCTAGGATGATGCTTTTACCCGTAAGGTTATGCTCACCATGATAGAATCCATGGTCAGTAGTAAATATTATTGCTGTATTATCAAATAAACCCAGGTCTTCTATTTTAGAAAGTAGTCTTCCAACCCACCTATCAACCAGTGTTACTTCCCCAGCATATAGGGCTCGCATATGCTTCAATTCTTCTTTAGATAGATAATCTGCTGGACCATACCTTGGATATATGACCTCTTCTCCTTCATATCCAGGATCATACATATCTACATACCATTTAGGAGGATCCCAAGGCTCATGAGGATCAAATGTGTCTACATATAAAAAGAATCTCTCACTTCTATAATTTCTCTCTAACCATCTTATAGCTGTTTCCATAGTCTGAGCTACAAAGTAATCAGATTCATATCTCCTCCAAGAAGTATTTCTTAGATAGTGGGCTACCGCATCATAAGGGTTCCTTAGTTTTTTAGGATCGCAAGGAAACTTTATATCTATAGGATCTGTATTATACCTATCATTCTCTTGTCCTCTTATCCATTCCCAACCATAGAATCCTCTTTGGAAGTTATATCCATCCTTTAATATATGAGGAGTATCTGCTATCAGCATAGTTGTATATCCTGCTTTATTTAAGACTTCGGCTAGTACCACTTCATTCTGAGGTAGTGGTGCCCAATCTCTATAGGTAAAAGTAAACTTTCCTGTAAATAGATCTAGTCTATTCGGGACCGTTGGAAATGATGCTGTATAAGCATTATCAAAGATAATAGCGGATTTTGCAAATCTATCTATATTTTCAGTATGAATCCAGTCATTCCCATAACAACTCAAGAAATCTCTTCTAAATGTATCAGAAACTATTAAAATGACGTTCATAATTCAACCTCCTTCCAGTGATAATAAAGGGGGACAGAGAAATCTATACTATTCCCCTATCCCCCTTTATATATTTAATTTATATCTACTTTTGCTTTAAGAAGAACTGTTCTGGCCTATACCTAGCTAGGTAGACCCAATCCCAAGCTAACAGTCCACCTTCGGGGACATTCCTTAGATTATTCTTGGCTATTACTGGCCAAGGCTGGAGTCCTACTGTACCAATACCCCAGAGATTCTCTACAAAAAGTCTTAACATCTCTTTTCCAGCCTCTATCTGTTTCCTTTCATCTAGCGATGTCTGCACAGTCTCCCAAAGTTTTAGTGCCCTCTTTACCTCTTCAGGAGGTTCTTCTCCTGATTTTCCCCAAGATGTATACCACAAAGCCCATTGAGGCCCAGTAGAAAACTCCCAGGAATTAGGAACAAAATGCCATGGATTCAAAATCCATAGTGGATCTGAACACTGACCTGTATGCCAAATAGTAGCATCGATGTCTCCTGCCTGACGCCTAACCTGAAGCAAGCTCCTCTCAAGCTGTCTAGAAGTAGTTTTTACTCCAACCTTACTCCAGTAATTTTGAACCAATTCAACTATAGAGATCTTTGCTGGTCCACCTTCACCTGGCCAAAAATCAATAGTTATCTGAAGAGGTTTACCATCTGGTCTTAATCTAAAACCATCCTTATCTCTTTTATCTAGCCCCATCTCATCTAAAAGTCTGTTGGCTTCCTTCGGATCATACTCTGTATATAACTTTGCCAATCTCTCATCCCAGAATCTACCTCCTCTCGGGAGTATCACTGTCTGCAGTGGCTCAGCCATACCATGAAAGACCATCTGATTTATCTCGTCTCTATTTATCGCCAGAGAAAGGGCTTTCCTGAATCTAAGGTCACTAAATATCTTACGCATTACTGGGTCTTTATGGTTCAGGTTTAAGAATATCTCTACCATAGAGGGCCAAGCAGTTTGATAGTTAATCACTCTATAATCTCCTTTTTTCTCATTCTCCTTGTAAAGAGTATAGTTATCTAGAGTAGTATTCCACTGGGCTAGATCTACTTCTCCACCTACCACTTTTGCTGTATATACTTCAACATTTGTAACTAAGGTCAATCTAATCCTATCAATATAAGGAAGTTGATTGCCTGCTGTGTCTATCTTCCAATAGTATGGGTTTCTCTCTAAGATTGTCACTTCAGGTGTTCTACTTACTATCTTATAGGCTCTTATTACTGGAGCATCAGGATTCTGTATACCATCAAAATAGCCTAAAGCAGATTTCGATTGAAACAGCTGTATCCAAGAAGCAAATCCTTCTTTCTTAGCCAGCTCATTAGCCTGCGGATTATATTTGATATGGAATTGTTTCAAATAATGCTTTGGTAGATAAAAATTATTTTCAGTAGCCCAAGCAGCCATCTGTATTAGTGCTGCAGGGTAAGAAATTGCAAACTGAAGCCTCACAGTATACTGTCCTAACTTTTCTAACTTCATCAACTTTCCACTAGGTGCCCATACCTTAGGTTTTACAGGTGTAAGCTCATCATTTAATATTACATCCTTCCACCAGAACTCTATATCATCTGCAGTAAAAGGTTGACCATCTGACCACTTTATACCCTTTCTCAATTCTAATATAAGTGTTTTACCATCCTTAGAGAATATCCAAGATTTAGCCAGATTAGGTAAGATGGTTGCTCCATCTTTAGGGTCAAAGGTCAATATAGATTCTTTACCAACTATATTTACCCCATCCTCAAAGTTCTGCGGATTTGTATGGATGATTCTTACTGTTCCTCCGTACTGCCCTATCTCCTCTGTAGGTTCTATAACTAAAGGTTCGCTAGGTAGTCTCTTAGTAACCGGAGGTAGTTTACCCTGTTTTACCAATTCAGCTAGCATAGGAGCTTCATTAAATCTAGTTATTCTCTTGCCAGTAATTTTCTGATAATCAGCTGGAGTATTGTATTGTTTTGGATAGCTAATCTCTTTAGTAAGAGCAAAAGAATTCGAACCTAAAACTAAGCTAACACCAATTACACATAAAACTAACAACTTCACTAATCTCATTTTACTCAACCTCCTTTATCAAATTTTATAAACTTAAACATTTAAACCCCATCCCTACTTTCCCCCGTTTAAAACACCTTAAAGACCATCTCAATAATATTCTTTCCTATCTTCACCTCCTTGCATAGACCTCTATCTTTTTTTAAATTACCTTCGCATATGGCAGATCCTCCTTAGCTTTATTATTAAACTCAGATCTCAAATTAACACTTACCTCTGGACATTCCACTTTTCTTAGCCAATCAATATATCTTCTATGAAATTCTTTAGCTATATCCTGATTTGTTACAAAGATATCATCATCCTGAAAGGGATCATTCAACAAATTATAAAGCTCATGTTTCCACTCATCCCCACCATAAATATATAGCCATTCTTTAGTACGTATAGAGGTTGGACAACGGCATTCTTTATCAGTCACATAGGTATGACTTGTAACTGTAAGATCTCTAATACTTTCTTTTTCATTATTTATTAACGGAAGTAGAGAAAATCCTTGACAGGTATTCGGTATATTAATACCAGCTAAATCACAAATAGTAGCTGTTAAATCTGGAGTTTGGCAAAGAGTATCATATATTTTACCCTTAGGTCCACCTGGGATTCTAATTATTAATGGTACCCTAGTTATTGTATCATAGAGAGGCCATCTCTTTATAATTGTTCCATTTCTATCTAATTCGACCTTACCTATAAACCCATGTTCCCCATGATAAAAACCGTGGTCTGAAGTAAAAATTACTACAGTATCATCCCATAAATCCATATACTTAAGCCCTTCTAACAAGTAACCAACCCATCTGTCTACCATTGTTATTTCCCCTGCATACATTGCCTTCATATGTTTAATCTCTCTTTCAGAGGCATAATTACTCGGAGCATAGGCGGGTTCAAATAACTCTTCACCTTCATAGTTAAGGTCATATCTTTCTATATAATATCTAGGAGGATTCCATGGCTCATGTGGATCAAAAGAATCTATCATAAGAAAAAATCTCTTGGCTTTTCTCCCAAAATTTTCAAGCCATTGATGGGCCCTTTTAAATACTTGAGGAGCAAACCTATCCTCCTCTCCCCTCCATCTTACCCACTGCTCCATCAAAATCTGAAGTCTTTCTCTAGGGGTACGAAGTTTGTTTTCATCTGCCGGAAGGGGCAGTTCAATTTCTACCGGATAAAGAGAAACAGGACCTTGCCCTCTAATAAAATCTACATATCGAAAGTGAGAATCATAGGTACCAACTGTCATTGTATCCCCGATAAGAGTCGTTATAAGTCCAGCAGTATTTAGAACATCAGTAATTAGACAATCTCTCTCTTGCCAGTTACCTCTCCAAGCATGATAGGTAAAAGTAAATCTCCCTGTAAGCAAATCCTTACGAAATGGCCCTGTAGGAAAACTTGCTGGGAGGAAATTGGTAAAGGTAATTCCATCTTTTGCTAGCGCATCTATATTTGGAGTATAGGCAAAACCTCCATAGTAACTAACAAAATCCTGTCTAAGAGTATCACAGATTATAAGCACTATATTTTTCACCATAAAATGTTTACCTCCGTTTAAATGAGGCGGAAAGGAAGCATCCTAGATACCTCTTATCCGCCTCATCCTTAGCATAATTACTTAAAGAAAAACTGTTCAGGGAATCCTAAACAGGGCCATTGATCTACTCCTTCCGGAACATTCCTTAGATTATTCTTAGCTATAGCTAGCAATGGATAGTCACCCACTGTTCCAATTAAATATATATTTCTTTTATGGATATCAATGATTCCCTTTATAGCTGCAGCCCTTTCCTTTTCACTAGTACTGGAGATTGCCCTATCCCATAACTGATATATCCTCTTAATATCCCCAGGAGGTTCTTCTCCAGCCTTGCCACCTGTAAGATACCATCTAGCATATTCTGGAATCCATGGAACTGCACCATGTGTTCCTATTACATGGTCTGGAAATACTAGTATCCCCCATGCAGCTGTATTGTCAAATGGAAAGGCAACTATATCTGGCTCCCCTGCTCGGGCACGAGTATAGTAAAGAGTATCTTGCAGAACCTTTATAGCAGTTTTTATGCCTATCTTACTCCAATAGTTTGCAACCATCTCGCACACCGTAACCCAGTCTGCAAATATAGGAGCAACCTCTATAGTGAGATTTAGCGGACTCCCATCAGGCAGTAATCTAAATCCATCCTTATCTCTCTTTGTAAGCCCTAATATATCTAAAAGCCTATTTGCTTCTTTTGGATTATACTCAGCATATGCTTTAGCCCACTCAGGACTGTAATAGGGATCTCTCTTGGAAAGAGAAGCCTGTCCTGGTGTCCCTAATCCCAGATAAACTACTTGATTAATTTCAGCACGATTTATGGCTAAGGATAGAGCTATACGAAATCTTCTGTCCTGGAAAAGAGGTCTTAACTTAGAATTCTTTGTATTTTGATTAAGAGCAATCATAGGTTCGGCAGTAGCAGGTCTAGTCCATCTTAATACTCTATAGTTCCCCTTACTCCTATTCTCCATAAATGCCGGATAATTAGCCAAGAAAAGATGTCTGGCTTGAAAATCTAAATCTCCGGACATCGCTTTTATGTTTATTAATTCTGCATTAGAAACTATGTCTATAACAATATTATCTATATAAGGAAGTTGATTACCAGCTGGATCGACCTTCCAGTAGTATGGATTACGTTCTAGTATAACAGGAGTATTAGGTGAAGGTACTTTGACCTTCCAAGGAAACATAACAGGCCTTTCTGGATTTGTTGTCCAACTATTTCTATCCCAAAAAAGTTGATGCCAAAAGTCAAATTTTGCCTCTTTTGCCATAGCTTCTAACTTCTTAGAGTCTTGATATTTAGGATGGAACTGTTTCAGATAATGTTTTGGTAAAAATATCTCTCTCTGACCAGTAGTTGCCATTCTTTGGATAAAATCTGGCTTAGGTCCAGCGAATGTTATTCTAAGAGTATAATCATCAATTTTATCAAATTTAGCAGGAATCCTATCTGCTCCAAATGTTAACCATAATGGAAAGACAGGAGTGAGTTCTTTATTATTTATCACATCTTCATACCAAAAAAGGATATCATCTACAGTAAAAGGAGCCCCATCAGACCACTTTAACCCTTTTCTTAAATAGAAAGTAAAGAACCTCTGATCCTTAGAAGCCTTAAAATCTTTTACTATATTTGGTATAGGTTTACCAAGTCGGTACATCTCAGCTGTAAGTAATCCTTGAATAAGTACTTCACTCGCCTCTCCTGCACCTGTAAAAGCTATCCTCATTTTTCCACCATATTGACCAACTTCTTCTAAAGGTTCTACAACTGCTGGCTCCTCAGGTAATCTCTTTTCTACCGGAGGTAGTTTACCCTGTTTTACCAATTCAGCTAACATAGGAGCTTCATTAAATCTAGAAATCCTCTTGCCAGTAGCCTTTTCATATTCCTGAACGGTACTATACTGTTTAGGAGATGGCAACTCTGCTCCAAAATTATATGGCACAATTCCTAAGACGAGACTTATACAAATTATTACTGAAAATATACCAACTAAATATCTCATAATCTCTCAACCTCCTTATTAAATTTTATAAACTTAAACATTTAAACCCATCCCTACTTTCCCCCGTTTAAAACACCTTAAAGACCATCTCAATAATATTCTTTCCTATCTTCACCTCCTTATATAGACCTCTATCTTATCCTGTCATATAAAACCTCTAGTATTAAATTCCAACTCTATATCCAAATCTCTCCGATAACTTTAGTCCTATATCTTTAACTATACTCCCAAGTTCCTCTACCCTATCTAGCGTTATCCTAAATGTCGGTCCTGCTATACCTAACACTCCCACTAATCCATCAAAAGACCCAAATATTGGACTAGCTATTCTCCTTACCCCTATTCTCACCTCCTGGTCATCAAATGCATAACCCTTTAATCGAATTTCTTCCAGCTGTTCCCTCAAAATTTCAGGGTTAGTAATTGTCTTATCAGTAAAAGAAGGGAGTCCAACCTTTGAAAGATAGTCATTTAGAAAATTCTCTCCCATATATGCTAGATAAACTTTACCTATAGCTGTACAATGAAGGGTTTTGTATCTACTCCCGATGCGAGCAACAAGTCTTATTGGCTCTGGACTATCTATCTTATCAATGTAGAAGATTTCCCCTCTATCTAAGATTGTTAATTCAGCTGTTTCCCCTGTTAATTCCACTAGATTCAATAAAAAGGGTCTAGCCTCACTTACTAAGTCTAGCTGAGAATATACTTTATATCCTAAAGAAAGTAATCTATATCCGAGCCTATATTTTCCATTATTAGAGTTTCTAATAAAATCATAAGCCTCAAGAATATTCAGAATCCTAGCTAAAGAAGGTCTTGGGATACCTGTCCTATCTAGTAACTCCCCAAATGAAAGTCCCTCTTTTTCCTTCCCCAATAGCTCTATAATCCTTAAACCTCTCTCTAATCCTGGGACTAAACTTTTATCCATTTCAGTATCACATATGATATTATAGTTTCATATATATTCTAACATATAGACCATATTATGTCAGCAGCACGATCCTGAAAGAATAAGAAAAGGACCTAGTAGATTGTAAATTTCTACCAGGTCCTGAATGCTAAAATTTAGTATAGGTCATCTAGCATTTCATCCCATTCTGTATCATGGGCAAAATCTAGAAGAGAGTAACTTGCTTTTCCGCTATTAAACTGAGAGGCATTAGGTAACCATATGGAGATACCATGTGAGTTAGCTAAGCTCGTACCACTATGTCCTTCTGCTGTTACTACATTGGTTACTGCAGTCATTACTGCTTGGGCTGCATTCTTTATAGAAGTAGGCATAGAAGCATTATCTTTAAGTCTTTTAGCAAAGTCGTAAAGATCCTTATAATCTGAATAGTAATAATGTTGAGTGCTATTTATTATCTCTCTAACTGTTCCCCATACATTTTGATTACTCCTAATAGTACGAGCTAGGTCATTGGCTTTATAAGCTACCTCCCTTGAGTATAAGATTCTAGATGACTGTGTAACTCCTCCACCAGGATAAGAAGCCATATACTTATTTACTATTATTGTAGGTAATTGAGATATATCCATATTAGGATTGTTCTTCAACTCCTGAAGTATCGTATCATAAGGCCAGCCATCTCCGGGCTCCGTCTCTTGAGAGGTAACTAAATAGTAACCTTTATACATTATCTGGTGAGCTACCTCTTCCATCTGCATAAAGCAAGCATCCATTCCTATAATATGAATTGGTCTATCAATAGAATCAAAGACATTACCTAGCTCTACGGTATCTATAGAACCCCCATGGTCATCATAAGAAATCCCTTTTACAGACTCTCCTATCTTTCTCCTCCATCCACCTCCATGGTCCCAGATGACTAAGACGTATCTACTTGCAGGATAATTAGTCATTGCCCAGTCTACAAAGTTAAGTAAAACATTAGGGTCACCAAAATCTTGCTCGCCAAGGGTTTGTAATGTTTGCAGACTCCCCTGATTAACCTTGTATCTCCAGCACCCAGATTCACTATACTTATCCAGCTGAACTATGATATTTAGTTTATCAGTAGAACCAACAGCTTTCATCTCATTCAAATCATCTAATGCTGCATTTTCTAGATTGTTATCCCCATTAATATACACCATAAATGTCCACTTGATATCATTATTGACATTAACCGTTACAGCCATGGATTCTGCGGTCTTTCCTCCAGAGGCAAAAGCCTTAGCTTTTATAAAGTAAGTTCATATTATTTTCATCTCTATACCTTTACATTAAAATTATACTACTAAAATACAAAATGTCAAAAAATAATCTTATGCAAGTAATAGGTTATTCTACAATCATCTTACTACCAACCTGTTTAAAAGTGCCTCTAAAGCTATCTTCTTCAAGCATAAGATGAGAATCAAGATCGCAGAAATCAAAACATCCAATTCCACAAGCCAGCTGAACACTCTGATTAATACCTAAACTCGATTCACTTACACATCCTATCATCAATCTTATATTAGCAGTCTTAGCCAACTCAACAATGGCTATTGCATCTGATATGCCACTTTTCATAAGTTTTATATTGAACATATCAACTGCTTCTTCCTTAATTAATCTTAAAGCGTCATATCTAGTTTTCACAGACTCATCGGCACAAACAGGAAAGGGAGAATTAAACCTAACATATTTAAGTCCCTCTATGTCATATCTATTAACTGGCTGTTCAAAAACTGATATATCTACACCACTAGAGTAGAGCCTCTTTACAAAATAGACAGCTTCTTTTGGGGTATAGTTTCCATTAACATCGACTATATATCTACAGCCTCTGGTTTTACTATAAACCTCGCAAATTACTACTAAATCCTCCTCTAAATTTTCTCCCACCTTTATTTTTATGACTCTAAAACCCTCTCTATATATCTCAAGCGCCTCGTTAATCCTTTCCTCTACAGGTCTAACAGAGACTGTTCTGTCTGTTTCTATTTCATCTTTTACTCCTCCAAAGAATTCCCATACACCAATTCCTCCTTCTTTACAGAAAGCATCAATAACTGCAAACTGTACACCTGCTTTGAGACTAGGAGAAGAGATAAGCCTATCTGTAATATCAAATATTAACCTATAGTTTTTAACATCCTTATTCAAAATCATCTCTCTGATTTTTGGTTGTAAAGCTAATAACATCTCTGTAGTTTCCCCACTTATTCTAAATGAAGGGGCAGATTCTCCATATCCTGAAACCCCACTCTCGGTAATAATCTCTATCTCTATGTTTTCTGTCTCTGTCACAAACCCATATGCTATACAAAATGGCCTTTTATAATTGTATCTTTTAAGAGTAAAAAGTATATCTTTGATCCTACTCATATCTCCTCCACAGCTCTTTAAACTTCATTCTTCTATTAAGATAACTTTTACCAACCTTACATTAGGATGGACCCATATACCCTATCTAATAAGTATTTACCACCTCCAAGAGGGGAATTTTTCATGAATATACAATTATCCCTACTATTCCAGCTAATATAAGTACTAAAATTGGGTCCAGCTTTTTAGTCCTTAATATAATGAAGCTTATTATACCTATAATTAATCCTTTTGTTTCAGCAATTCCTCCGCCCTTTACTAGAGAATAGGCAGCAGAAGCAATTAGAGCTACAACAGCAGGTCTTAACCCTTTTATAACATTATTGACCCATACATTTGTCTCAAATCTCTTAAGGA
Organism: uncultured bacterium; assembly: GCA_937958695.1. Taxonomy (GTDB): domain Bacteria; phylum DUMJ01; class DUMJ01; order DUMJ01; family DUMJ01; genus DUMJ01. The sequence goes on along the minus strand of CALGNK010000046.1, from coordinate 8,518 downwards.
ACTTGAGTACAATAAGAACAAGTATCACTGGAGGAAGACATACAGAAATGGTAGCAATAGCTGAACCCATAATCCCACCTACCTTGTAACCAACAAAGGTAGCTGCATTAATAGCTATAGGCCCTGGTGTAAGTTGTGAGATGGTAACTACCTCTAAGAATTCCTTATGAGTAAGCCAGCGCAAGCTAATAACTACTTCCTTCTCTATTAGGGGTAATATAGCATATCCCCCACCAAAGGCAAAGAGTCCTATCTGGGCAAAGGTTAAAAAAAGTCTTAAAAAAATCATCCTCTCTCCCCTAAAATTATCCCCAAAATTGCCGATATTAATATTGCCCATATAGGATGAATCCTAAAATATACAAGCAAAAAGAAAAGAGTTATAGTTATTATGAGTTCTCTATATCTTTTCAATGCGCTTCTACCTATATCTATCACTGCACTTACTATAAGGGCAACTATGGCAGGATTTGCTCCCCTAAAGAAGTTCTGCACAAGAGTTAATTCACGAAATCTTAAAAAGAACATAGCTATGATTAAAATTGAGATAAAAGAGGGAAGTATTGCACCGGCTAAAGCCATTAATGAACCAAACTTCCCACAGAGTTTATTCCCAACAAAGGTAGCAATGTTTATTGCGATTGGGCCAGGAAGGCTTTGAGACACCGCTATTCCATCTATAAAATCTTCAGATGTAAGCCAACTCTTCTTCTCTACTACCTCGTTCTTTATGAGGGGAAGCATAGCATAACCTCCCCCCCAAGTAAAAGCACCTATCTTAAAAAACACAACAAAGATAGAAAAAGCCAATTCAAGTTTAGACTTTACATCATCTTTTATATCCATTACTACCTCTGGATACTTAAAATCATATCTCATATTATAACCTGTCTATCAAGGTTTATATGAATTTGGTAATATTTTTAGAAAATAAGCTTTAATTATTATGTCTTATGCATGACATAGACGCCTTGGTAAAGTACTTTCCTGAAGTATATAAGCATCAGTAAATTGTAAAATTAAATTCTTCTTTAACTCTTGGAATTGAGGTTCCCACCAAAGATTAAATAGCTCTTGTGGATCTTCATTAAGGTCAAATAGCTCACCAAAATCTTTTCCTGGGTATATGGTTATTTTATATCTTTCAGTAATAAAAGTTCTCAATCTAAGGCCTAAATAATCTTCATCATTTTCTACTATTATATAGTCATTAACCTTATCTAGTTTCCCTTCGAAGATCTCTTTTAAAGACTTACCTGGCCATGGTGGTAGCATTTCAGGAGCTTCTGGTTCTTCAGGGACTTCTCCTTCAGGGATAGGAGCACCACATAGATCTAAGATTGTAGGAGCAAAATCTATCTGGCTTACAAGGCTTTTTATAACTCTTCCTTCAGGAAAGCGTCCAGGAAAACTCCATATGAAAGGTATTTTAAGAAGTCCATCGAAATGAAACGGTCCTTTTCTAACCATCCAGTGATCTCCCATCATATCCCCATGATCAGACATAAATATAACTATTGTATTCTCTCTTAAGCCAAGCTCTTCTAACTTTTTTATAATTCTTCCTATCTCATTATCTACAAAGCTTATCATCCCGTAAGTCATAGCTATAATCTCTCGTATATGTTTATCCGGCATCTTAGACGCTCCTAGAAGACCACTTACTAAAGGGGCACCTTCTTCATAAATTTTCTTGTAAAAAGGAGGTAGGTCTTCCAATTCTCCTTCTCTTCTTATAGGTAAAGGTATGTCTTTTGGATCGTACATATAACACCACGGTGCAGGAACACTATAAGGATGATGAGGATCTGGAAAAGAGCACCACAAGAAAAATGGCTTAGAATCCTCTTTAGCTTCTTCTAAAAATCTTATTGTTTGATCTGCTATCCAACGATTATAATGTAATTCTTCAGGCAAAGACATTTTATAACATTGATCAGCTCCACTAGGCTTTTCCAAGGCATTCTCTTTAAGGAGCAACTTCTCCATTCCAGGATAGTTTTCTTTAAGCCAATTTAAATAATCTCCAAATACATAGCTTACATGGCCTCCAACAAAATCAACCTTTTCAAAACCATAATATGGGGTTGGAATACTTTTAATCTTTTCATTAATCCACATCCATCTAGACTCTGGGAATTTTTCTGGCTTTAAAGTTTTAGGATCAACTCCACGCGGAGTATCAAAGGTATTCAAGTGTAATTTACCTATAGAATGGGTTCTATAACCTGCAATTCTTAGAGCTTCAACCATTGTCGGAATATTATTAGAAAGAGGTATACCATTTGTTCTTACTCCGTGACCTCTAGGGGTTCTGCCAGTAAAAAGTGTAGCTCTAGCGGGCATACAGAGGGGATTAGAAACATAAGCACGCTGAAAAACTATACCACTTTTGGCGATAGCATCAATATTAGGAGTTCTGACAATAGGATTTCCCATACAGCCTAGATGATCCGCTCTCTGCTGATCGGTAATAAAACATAAGACATTTGGTCTTTTAGAATAATTTAACATAAATATCCTCCTACATTAACTTGCCAACTATGTCATCTTTTGTATCTTCAAACATAGGGACAGGGTCTTGAACAAATCCTTTACCTGGAACAGGTATAGCTCCTTTAAGAATCGGATCATCATTTTCTTCCATCCAACTTTGTAGCTTTAACCTAAGAGATTCTAATACTGATAAATATTTCGGATCTCTAGCAAGATTATAAAACTCATTTGGATCATTCTCTAAGTCATAAAGTTCTTCTCTTTCTCTTAACCTTAGGTAATGGGAATTACCTAAAGACCTCCTAGTAAGACTTTCTTCTATATCTAGTGGTAGTGGCAAATAAGGCCATATACCTTCTACAAAATTCCTTATATATTTAAATCTTTTCGTCCTTATACATCTAATCGGATCATAAATATCATGCCAATCTTTTTGGGCAAATATTTCTTCTCTAGGTTTATAATCTCTTCCTTCAATAAGTGGTTTAAAACTCTTACCCTGCAAGGAATTTGGAATTTCAACATTAACTATATCAAGTATCGTTGGTAGAAGATCTACATTACTTAGTAATTCATTGTATACCTTTCCATTAACTAAGTTTCCTTTAGGCCATCTCATTATTAATGTAGTCTTTATTCCAGGATCATAAAGAGTAGACTTTGCTCTAGGAAACGCTATACCATGATCAGTGGTAAAGATTAAAATGGTATCTTCTTCTTTATTATTCTCCCTCAATGCTTCTAATACTTTCCCCACATAATAATCAGTTTCTAATATTGCTCCATAAAACATTGCCAGATCTTCTCTAACTTCTGGAGTATCTGGTAAATAAGGAGGTATCTTTACAATTTTAGGATCAACTTTTCTATAGATATCCCATGGTCTGTGGACTTCAAAAAAGCCTACACAGGCAAAAAATGGTACTTTTACTTCTCTTATAAAATCTAATACCAATGGTGTTATCTTTCTTGCTAAATGGGGCGGGTCATTCCAACCAAAGACATAATCATACCCTAAAGACTTTGGATTTCGCCTTTCATGCTGAAACCCAAAAAGATAAGTAGAATATCCAATCTCCTTTAAGTACTGAGGCATAGTCTTCTCACTATTTGGTAACTCCCAGCCTCTATTTACTAACCCCATAAAACCAGTTTTAGCTGGATATTTCCCTGTCATGATGCTTCCCCTACTTGGACTACAAAGAGGAGCAGTTGCAAAATAATTTCTAAAGAGGGTGCCATTATGAGCTATAGAATCTATGTTAGGCGTCTCTACAGATAAATTATCATAACATCTCAAGTGCTGTCCTAAATCATGACAGATTATCATTAGAATATTAGGTTTCATATTCTTTTCTCCTCTTCTGTATAATCTCATCAGCAAAATTCTTTAGTATTCTCTCTAGTTCTTCTGCTATATGAGGCTCTTTTTCAATTATGTTATTCTTTTCCCAAGGATCAGTTTTTAAATTGTAAAGTTCTGGTTTTTTAGAACCGTCTATAAAAAGGTGAAAACTATAATCTAAATTTCTTATCGTCCAAGACTGTTTATAATGTCCTATAAATGCATATTCTCTTATCTTCTCTATATCTCCTTTTATAAGAGGCAACATACTGTTACCCTCTAAAAGGACCTTCTTAGAGTAAAGCCTCATATCTTGAGGAAACGTTCCGGTAGAAGCTGGGGCTAGAAAGTCTAGAGTAAGGGAATCTTTGTTTATATCTAGCATATCTAATATAGTTGGCATTAAATCGGTGGTTTGTACAATAGATTCTACTACTTTACTACCTGAAATACCTGGATATTTTATAACCAAAGGAATATGAACTAACTCTTCATAATTCCAAGGTCTTGCTTTTCTTATAATCCCATGCTCTCCAAATGGTTCTCCGTGATCAGAGGTGTATATTATTATAGAATCATCGTATAAATCCAGAGATTTCAGCTCTTCAAGAAATACACCTACCCATCTATCTACAAATGAAACTTCTCCATGATATAAAGCTATAGTATGCTGAAGTTCCTCCTCAGTCATATAACCTTCTACTATGCCTGGAACAGGATCTATCAATTCCTGCCCTGAATAATTAGGATTGTACATACTTCTATATGGTTCAGGAGGGTCCCAAGGTTCATGAGGATCAAATGCATCTATCCATAGGAAAAGTCTATCTTTATATTCCTTACTTATTCTTTGTAACCATTCTATTGCAGACTTAAACACTCTAGCTACACAGTAATCTTCCTCATTCTTATACCAGGATACATTCTTAAGATACTGTTCAAATCTAGGCTTCCATAAAAAATCGGAAGAGTCTCCCCTTAACCTGTGATATTTAGATATATCTACATTTATATCATCTATAATCCAAGGATCATATTCCTGGCCTCTTATCCAAATTACTGTATCAAACCCCCTACCACAATTATAAACTGGTTTATGCATATGATACGTATCTGAAACTAAACAAGACGTATAACCCTTATCCCAAAGGACTTCAGCTAAAAGCAAATCTGAGGATTCAAAGGGCTGCCAACCACGAACAGGAAAAGTATACCTTCCTGTCCACCAAGTTGTTCTTGTAGGTAAAGTAGGTAAACCCTCACTATAAGCGTTAGTAAAAATTATCCCATCCTTTGCTAAGCTATCTATATTTGGAGTTTTGGCTTTACCTCCATAACATCCTAAGGCATCCTTTCTCATACTGTCTGTAACAATAACAAAGACATTCATATATTTTCCTCCTTTTATCCCTTTATTCCACTTAACACTATCCCTCTTATAAAATACCTCTGAAGTAGGAAAAAGATTAAGAGTACAGGGGTAGTCATTAGAGTAGAAATAGCCATAAGATAACTCCAGTCTACCTCATACTGACCTTTAAAAATATTAAGAGCTATAGCTAAGGTATATAAATTAGGGCTATGAAGATATAATAGGGGATTTATAAAATCGTTCCAAGTATTAAGAAAAACAAATATCGCCACAGTTATAAGTGCAGGTTTGACTAAGGGTAACATTATACTCCAATAAACTCGGTATGGACTACAACCATCTATATAAGCTGCATCATCAAAAGAGGAAGGAATAGTCAAGAAATACTGTCTTAAGAGAAATATAAAATAAGGTGGTCCAAAATAAAACCTTATATATAATGGTTTAAAACTATCTATCCATCCTATCCTACTGAAGATCATATACAAAGGTATCATAGTAACTTGAGGGGGTAACATCATAGTGCTCAATATAGTAAAAAACCAAAAATCTCTACCTCTCCACTTTAATCTAGAAAAAGAGTAAGCTGCAAGAGGAGCCGAAAAGAATACTCCGATCAGAGTCATAAGAGTAACATAAAGGGTATTAGAAAAGTGTCTAAAAAAATTTATCTTACTTAAAGCTTCTCCATAATTTGAAAATCTGATTGGATTCGGATACCAAGTTGGTGGGAAAATAAAAATCTGATCACTAGTTTTTAAAGAGGTAGATACCATCCACCAAAGAGGTAATAGAAAGAAGAAAGCAAGAATCGAAGCAATAAAATAAGCCAAGAAAAAAAGCAAATTTCTTCTAAACATCTCTTACCACCTTCTACTAGAAAAGTTCATAATGGACCCACTTCTTACTAAAATAAAATTGTAACATGGTAAGGGTAATTACTAATATAAACAACATCCAAGCCATAGCACATGCCTCTCCCATCTTGAACCAGCCAAATGCCTTGTTATAAAGTAGATATACATAAGTCATCGTAGCATCAGCTGGACCTCCTTGAGTCATAACATATGGTTGGACAAACATCTGGAAATGATTTATAGTGGATGTAATCAATATAAAAAATGTAGTAGGAGAAAGTAATGGCCAGGTAATATATCTAAATCTTGCTATAATACCTGCCCCATCAACTTCTGCAGCTTCATAGAATTCTAAGGGGATTCCTTGAAGTCCAGCCAGATAAATCACTATAGATTGACCTACTCCCCATATCCCCATCATGATAAGGGCTGGCTTAGCCCAGCGTGGATCGGCTAACCACGCTGGGCCATTTATGCCGAACCAAGATAATACATAATTGATTAATCCATATTTACCATTTAAGAAAAGGGTCCAAATCACCGCGTTAGCTACCAGAGGAGTAATAGATGGCACAAAGAAGACCGTTCTATAAATACTTATTCCCTTTAACTTTTGGTTTAAAAGAATAGCTAAAGCGAGTGCGGTTATTATGGTAGATAAAACACCTAAACTTGTCAGATATATAGTGTTATAAAAAGAAACCTTAAAAAGGTCTTCAAAAATCAATGATCTATAGTTTTCAAGACCTATAAACTCTGGCTGTTCTATAACTGTATATCTAGTAAAACTAAAATAAGCAGAAGCTATAGCGGGACCTAATACAAAGATAAAGAAACCAAGGATAGAAGGTAATGCACAGATTATTCCTGCGGTAGTTTGGACTTTCTTAAAAGAACTCACCTTTATCTCTCCTTCTTATAAAATTCATCAAGATTCTTCTGGATTACAGCAGCAGCTTGATCAAGTGCTTCTTTAGGAGACATCTTATGATAAGTAGCATTGTCTACTGCTCTTCTCAACTCTGTATACATAAGGAAGTTAAATGGTGTAGGAGTTCTAGGCGTTCCTATACGAATAAGGTCCAAAAAATCTTTCCATAAATGTGGAGCAAAAAAGTCTTGAGGTTTAGCTTGTAATTCTTTTTTAGTAAGATTTATAGCACTATGATAAGGAATTATCTTAGTAGAAGATTTCTCATATTCTAAAATATTTTCAGGAGCCATACAAAATTCTATAAACTTAAAAGCCTCCTTTGCCTTATCTAAAGGTGTTCCAGCAGGAATAACAAAACTAAAACCACCCATAAAAGCCTTAGGCTTACCTCCTGGCATAGGAGGACTAGGAAATACCTTTACACTTTTTGCTAGTTCTGGCTTAGCTCGTCGCATCTGAGCCAGAAGCCATAATCCACCCCTATAGTATTGAGATGTAAGCTCTGCAGCAAAATAAGATATTCCAGCCATAACCTCTTGTGCGCTTATAAAATCCTGCAACTTCTGCCTACCTCCTAAAGTATCGCAAAGCCTTACAATAGCTTCGAGAGCTGCTACTATTCTAGGGTCATTCACTGTGCACTTCTTTCCATCTATAGAAACCCAATCCGCTCCAGCACTTTTCATAAGGACAACTAGAGGGGTAGGATCATTAAAATATTCACTTGCTTCTATCCCACACCTAATTATATTACCTTTGTCATCATATTTAGTAAACTTCTTAGCATAAACTATAAATTCTTCAAAATCCCTTGGGGGTTTAGAAGGGTCTAGTCCAGCTTCTTTATAATGCGTCATATTGATAGCCAATCCATGAGTAGCAGCATCGTGTGGAACAGCATAAATATGTCCTTTAAAGCTAGCCTCCTTTAGGGCATAAGCATACATATCTTTAGTCTTTATAACTTTAGAGGAAGTAATAAATTCTTCTAGAGGCATAAAAGCACCACGTGCAGCAAATTCAGCTACCGTAAATCTATCCCAATAAAGGAGCTCTGGAGTCTGTTTAGCAGAAATAGCTGCTAAAAATGCAGCTACATCTGTAAGTCCTAAAGTACCCTCTCTTATCTCTATAGTGATTTCTGGATTTAATTTCATATATTTATTAGCCAAAGCTTTTAAAGCTTCGCCTTGCGGGCCACCTACTATTCCCCACCATCTAATAGTAACTTTACTGTAAGAATAGCTAGTATAAGATATCATAAGTACAAAAGACAAAATTAAAACCAATATTTTTTCTTCATCACCAAATAACTCCTCCTTCATAATTTTTATGTATTTTATTGCTTACCTTATAATTACACTACCCTTCTTGGGTTATCTAGACTAAATTTATATCTTACTTTAATATTCCTAAACTTTTCCTACATTCTCATCCCCTTTCATCTATATAGCTCAGTTGTAAACTTAAACCTATCTCCCCTTATTATGCTCTTCCTTACCTCTATCGGACTT
>CALGNK010000045.1 GCA_937958695.1 uncultured bacterium | reverse complement strand
GCTTTCACGTTTGTAGCTAACCTATAAGGGATTGAAACGATCAGAATATTCCTGCGCCAAATCTAATCCTAAACTGTTTGTAGCTAACCTATAAGGGATTTAGGTAAATACCTGCATTTCTAAGAAGATATGCTAGACACTTTCTATTTATGTGAAGTATCTTAAGTTACTAGAATTCTCAAGGACTATAGATATTCTTCTTTTCATGTTGTATACTACTTTAGGAATGATACATACCATCTTGTAGCCTCCTTTTTTAGGATAAATATAGAACAGGCTACAGGATGGTTCTTTTTTTATTGATAGGTCCTTACTGGGAGGTAAAAATTTCTATAAATTTTTGATGTAAGATACCCTGGTAGGGTATTTTTACATATTTGGTTTGAGCATAGAGATATAGGATATCCTAACTCCTGTCTGAATTTCAGCTTAATAGATAACTAAAATTTTCTTAAGATGGTATAATTTAAACAAAGAGAGAAATAGGAGGAAAGGTTATGAATAGGAGAGTTTTTCTTAAACCTATTTTAGTCTTCTTTTTTCTCTTTTTAGAATTTATTATAATTCAGTCTCTTATCAGTGCTACTCCAGCAACAATTTTAACTTGGCAAAAGACTTTTGGTGGAAAACTCGAAGATTTTGCAAACTCTATTCAGCAGACTACTGATGGAGGATATATTATTGCTGGAGGGACAGCTTCCTTTGGTGCAGGAAGTTTGGATGTATATGTTTTAAAGCTTAATGCAGACGGGGAGTTACAGTGGCAAGAGACTTTTGGTGGGAATGGCACTGATATAGCAACTTCTATTCAACAAACTTTTGATGGAGGTTACATTGTTGCAGGATATATGCTCTACGAGTTCGGGCTTGCACATATGTTTATTCTAAAGCTTGATGCAGAAGGGAATTTAACCTGGCAGAAAACCTTCAGTGGAATGGAAGCTGACAGAGCATACTCTATTCAGCAGACTACTGATGGAGGATATATTATTGCTGGAAATACAAAATCTTTTGAGGAAAGGGGTAAAGATGTCTGTGTTCTAAAGCTTGATGAAAGTGGAAATTTAATGTGGCAGAAAACATTTGGCGGAAAAGAGGACGATGTTGCACGTTCTATTCAGCAAATAGCTGATGGGGGTTACATTGTTTCCGGGTATACAAAGTCTTTTGGTTCGGGTAAGGAAGATGTATACGTTCTAAAGCTTGATATTGATGGAAATTTGATATGGGGAAAGACATTCGGCGGAAGTAATGTTGATAGAGCTTACTCTGTTGAGCAGATACAAGACGGAGGATATATTATCGCTGGATATACACAATCATTTGGAACAGGAAGTTTGGATGTCTATATTTTAAAGCTTAATGCAGATGGAGAGTTACAGTGGCAAAGGACCCTTGGTGGAAGTGATATTGATAGAGCATATTCCGTTAAGCAGACACAAGACGGAGGGTATATTGTTATAGGAGAGACATATTCTTTTGGTGCAGGCAAAAGTGATGTCTATGTGATAAAGACGGATGCATATGGAAACACAGGACCTGAGCCCGAGTCTCCTCAAATTTAATCGATACCTTTTCAAAGATGCCTAGGAGATTTATAATTAAATTATTCTTAACAGGAGGAAGAGAATGACTAAAAGGGAAATGAATCTAATAATATTTCAAAGGTTGGATATACCCTATCCTCTGTTTCAGCCAAGGATAGAATCCTGGTATCACTGGCATAAACAGTTTGATGTAATGCCTGAAAGATATAAAAACTACTCTCTTCTAGAGCTCTATGATGAATTGGACATATCTATGCGATATATTGCCTATTACACAGGTATACCTAGTCTGATAGCCACAAGGTATGACGATGAAGTAAAAGTTAAAGAAAAGATACTGAGTGATGACTACAGGTTAATAGTTATAGATACCCCTTATGGAGAAATGGTAAGAGAAATAAGATTGACCTCAGATAAGAATTGGAGGACATCTAAACCTTTTATAAAGACTAAAGATGATATAAAAAAAGCTACTTGGGTATTTAAACATACAGAGTTCTATTTTATAAGAGAGAATTTTGACGAAGGAGATAGGTTTATTGGCGATAGGGGGTATCCTCAATTTTTCCTTCCTAGAAGCCCATATCAGTCTTTACATGTTGATAGTTCTTGGATGACTTTGGAAGATCTAGTATATGCACTTAATGACTTTCCAAAAGAGGTTGAAGAACTAATGATTGCTATAGATGAATCTTATGATAGACTTTATGAAGAGCTCATATCTTATAAGGATAAGGTCAAGATAGTTAACTTTGGAGAAAACATAGATGCCTATCTATTATCTATAGAGTATTTTGAGAAATATCTTTTACCTTTCTGGGAGAAACGTTCAAATCAACTTAGAAAGGCGGGTATATATACCCATATGCATCTAGATGGTCATTTTAGACCTATACTCAAGTATCTAAAAGACCTTCCATTTGATGGCTTAGAGGCATTAACTCCGCTACCACAGGGAGATGTATCCATAGAAGAAATGAAAGAGCACATAGGAGATAAGATCCTACTAGATGGAATTCCGGCAGTTCTCTTTTTACCAATCTATCCGAGAGAGGAACTTTATGAATGTGTGGAGACATTGATAAGGCTTTTCCATCCCAGATTAGTACTAGGCATCTCTGATGAGATTCCAGAAGGGGTAGAGGAAGAAGGTATAGAAAGGGTAAGGTGGATATCTAATTATTGTAAGTCTTTCAGAGCTTGAGGGTGTGGCTTGATGTATTATGATGTTGTAATAGTTGGGGGAGGACCCATAGGTTGCTTTGTAGCTAGACATATAGCTGAAGCTGGTAGAAAGGTCCTCATTCTAGAGGAACATAGAGAGATAGGGGTTCCCCCGCATTGTGCAGGGCTTGTTTCGCCAGAGGTCCTTTCTATAAGTGGGGTTGGAGATGATGTTATTCTGAATGAAATAAGAGGAGCCAATATATATGCCTATGATGGGACAAAGCTTTCATTTTTAGGAGAAAGAACTTATGCTTTAGTTATAGATAGGGTAATGTTTGATAAAAGATTATCAGTGATGGCTGAGAATAGCGGAGCAGAGCTACTAAGAGATTCAAGGGTCATAGGTTTCGAGAGAAATGATAACGGTGTAGATGTTATATTTATAAGAAGCGGTGAGAGATCTAAAGTCAAGACTTCTTTAGTTATAGGGGCTGATGGTGCCTATTCTATGGTTGCAAGGTCTTTTAATCTACCTTTACCTAAAGAGATTGTCTATGGTTTTCAGGTTGAAGGTATATTAGATTGTGATAATCCTTACCAGGTAGAAGTTATGGTTGATAATGAAACATCTCCAGGTTGGTTCTCTTGGATTATTCCTATAAGTAGAGATTATGCCAGGATAGGTCTAGGTATAAATGTAAGGGGAAACCCTAGGAATTATTTGAAAATGCTTTGCAATAAGTGGGAACCTTTGAGGTATTTTAAAGATTTGGATATAAAGAAAGTTATGGGTGGGCTAATACCATTAGGACTTATAGAGAAAAGCTATACAGATAATGTTATGCTTGTTGGCGATGCTGCACTACAGTTAAAACCCTTATCTGGAGGAGGATTATATCTTGGCTTGCTTGCTGGTATTATATGTAGCAAAGTAGCTTTAGAGTCTTTAGATAGGGGAGATTTCTCTAGTAATATGTTATCTAAATACCAAAAACTCTGGATTAAGTCTGTTGGTAAAGAGATAAAGCTTGGTTTGAGATTGAGAAAGATCTTTTTGGGCCTTAACAATAAAGAAAGGTCAGATTTATTAAAGATTTTAGATAATCAAGAGGCGAAATCTATAATACTTTCTACTGGTAATATAGATCATCCTTGGAGGGTAGCATATAAGATTATGACCCATATAAAGGTACCACTTATAGCACGTATGTTAAGTTTGGCATTTAGTTAGAGGGTGATTGTATGTTGTTAGTAACTTCAGAGACTATGAGATTAGCTGAATTAACTGTTATGGAAACTTATAAAGTAAATGAAGAATTATTAATGGAAGTTGTTGCTACAAGATTTACTGATAAGCTAATAGAAATATTTGGTAATATTAGAGGGAGGAGATTTTTGGTCTTTGCAGGAAAGGGTAAGAATGGTGGAGATGCAATAGCTATAGCTAGACATCTTATCTTAGAAGGTGCAGAGGCAAGAGTCTTTCTAGTAAAGGAGGAAAGTGAAAAAACTTCTCCTATCACTCAACTTCAGCTCGATAGACTGAGAGAGGTTTCTTCTGAGTCCATAATAGATTTTGCACAAGAAAAAGTTATAGGGGATTTCTTGATAGATGGCCTTTTTGGAACAGGTTTTAAGGGAGAGTTGAGAGAGCCTTATGTCTCTACTATAAAGTATATGAATAGCCTTAAGATACCAGTTATTTCTATAGATGTTCCTTCTGGGTTAGATGCTAGCACTGGTAAGATTTCTAATGAATGTGTAAAGGCTAACTATACCTTTACATTGGGTCTACCAAAGTTAGGTCTATTTATCTATCCAGGTGCAGAGTTTGTAGGTAAAGTCTATGTTATAAACCTAGGATTTCCTTTGGATAGATTTGTAAAGAATGAATATGAACTTATCGATGAAGATTTCATAAGATCTATACTTCCTCTTAGGAAGCTAGATTCTCATAAAGGAACTTATGGTAGGGTTGGAGTTATTGCAGGGTCTTCCAATTACCCTGGCGCATCTATCTTGGTTACCAAGGGTGCCCTTGCAAGTGGTGCAGGGCTTGTAACTCTTTTTGTTACTCCAGACATGTATCAGATGCTCCATTCTTTAGACCCAGAGGTAACACTTTATCCTAGAGAGAACTGGATAGATTTATTACCAGATCTTTCCTCTTTGGTTTTAGGTCCTGGAATTGGTAAGCTAGATGCCTCTTTTATAGGTAGTATTATAGGTATGAGTAAAGTCCCTATAGTCCTAGATGCCGATGGCCTTAATAGTATAGTTGGCTCGGTGGATATACTTAAATCTTCTAAGGTTCCTATCGTTGTAACGCCTCATCCTGGAGAGATGGCTAGACTTACAAGTAGAGATACAAGTTTTGTTCAGAGTAACAGGTTAGAGGTGGCTAATAATTTTAGTAAGGAATATGGGGTAATTACTGTACTAAAGGGTGCTAGGACTATAGTATCATCTCCAAATGGAATAACCTATATAAATCCAACAGGAAATCCTTCCATGGCAACTGGTGGTATGGGAGATGTCTTAAGTGGACTTATAGGTGGATTTATAGCTAGAGGTATGTCACCACTTTATGCAAGTATCCTAGGTGTCTATATACATGGCTTAGCTGGAGACAGTTTAAGTAAAAGCCAAGAAAGAGTCTTAGCTCAAGAGGTGGCTAAAGAGGTCCCTATCTTATTAAGATCTATGATGTATGACTAATATAACACCATCCTCTACCTCTACAGAACATGGAGACTCTTCTATCTCGTTACTTACAGTAAGACTATCTTCTAGGTAGATATCAGCTCTATCAAGTCTATATTTGAGATTATCTGTAGTTACCCCGGTCACTTTTTCAGTCATTGGTATAAGAGAGATTATCTCTCCAGGTTTTCCCCATATCTTAATCTTCTTATTAAATATATATCCGTCAGATCTTTCCCCTAGAGATATCTTGACAAAGTTCATCCTATTTTCTCTTATGAATTTTCTTATTATCCCTAGGGCAGAGAGTGTATGGTCTAGTCTTGTCCCAACTATTCCAAATATCACTACCTCTTTTATGCCAAATCTTTCTAGCTCCTCTAAAGCCAGATGAAAGTCTGTCTTATCCTTATCTCTTGGGTATTCTTTGAATGGTATATTAAGTTCTTTATAGTTATTTAATATAGACGTCTCAACGGAGTCCATATCCCCTATTATCATATTGGGAACTATTCCTAGCCTATGGGCATAGTTTGTCCCCCCATCTACGCATATAATAAAGAATTTATCTCTCTTTAACTCATCTATTAGTAATGTCTTATCCCAAGATTCTCCACTAGCAATAAGTAGTCCTTTCATCTATTTGGAAGCCTCGGTAGAATAACAATTGTTATTATTAGTGCTAGGAATGCATCTGGTAAGATTACAGAGGCATTGTATGTTATGGAGTAAATCCAGGGGTTCATACCTTGAGGTGCGTAGGATGAGAAATATACAACTCCAGATATTATATGACTTAGAAGTCTACCAAAGGCTCCTAACAATACACCAACAATGGGTATGTTACTTACAAATCCAGAAAGTCCTAAAAGAGAGAATGCTAGAGGGTAATCCAGTATAAATTGTATAGGATGAACAAAGAATGGTTCTATGAGATAAACCAATATACCAAAAACCGCTCCGGTAATTAAACCTACCTTGTATCCCCTTCTAAGAGATATAACAAACAGAGGAACTAAGCTTCCAGGGGTAATACGTCCTCCCTGGGGTAACTGATATATTGGAATCATGTGTAAGACGATACCCAGTGCTAATGTTAACCCTATCTCTGCTATTAACTTAGCATTTAATCTACTCATAATATTTCGACCTCCTTATAAAATATAAAGGGCTGTAAGCGAGAGAGCCTACAGCCCTTTTATTCAGTTATAAGCTATAGCTCCCTACGCTGGCATTACCCAGTTCAGGTTCAGAGGGTCGAAGGGTTAAACCCTTCCTCTCAGCCCCAATTAAGGAGCTCCCCTGCCTATCTATATTTTACATTAAATAAAAGGCTATTGCAATCTTAGAAATTTTTGATAAAATATATAGCAGTGGGTCGTTAGCTCAGTTGGTAGAGCACCTGACTCTTAATCAGGCTGTCGCGGGTTCGAATCCTGCACGACCCACCATTAATAGAGCGAGGGTGGCGGAACTGGCAGACGCGCTAGACTTAGGATCTAGTGGTTAACACCCGTGCGGGTTCAAATCCCGCTCCTCGCACCATTAATAAAGTGCGGAAGTGGCTCAGCGGTAGAGCATCTCCTTGCCAAGGAGAGGGTCGCGGGTTCAAATCCCGTCTTCCGCTCCAATATAGAAGACTACTCTCGATAGCGTATGCTATCGAGTTATTTTTTATTATATAAATATTCTTATGGAGGTATTAATGGAAAAGGAGATCACTCAAAGCGGAAGTAAAGTCCAAGGGAAGATATCTTATGACCAGGTCGAAGTAACAAAGGCTATAGAAGAAGAGTTGAAGTTTCGTGCATCTTCTGTTACTGTCCCTGGTTTTAGAAAGGGTAAGGCGCCTTTAAGATTAGTAGAGAACTTTATTGGTAGAGAGTATATAGTAGAAAGGGCTATAGATAGACTTGTTAATGAAGGAATTAAGAAATTTATAGAAGAACATAATATTACTCCCGTAGAGATTAGGGATTTAGATTTTGTTGAAAAAGGTGACGGAAAGCCTCTAATCTTTACCTTTGTAATCGATACTTATCCAAAGGTAGAGTTAGAAAATTATAGAGATCTTATTTCTGACCTGACTTGGGAAGAACCAGTAGTAACAGAAGAAGATGTAGATAGATTCATTGAAAGCATAAGAAATAGGTTTGGTGTATGGAAGGATGTAGAAAATAGAAGTATCGTAGAAAAGGGAGACTATGTGCTTGTAGATATCAAAGACGATCCTTCCAAGCCTTTTGACGAGAGTAAAGAAACAGGTTCTATTATAAAGATAGGGGAAGGAATTCTATCTTTACAAGATGATGAGGCTTTAGTAGGAAAAGAGATAGGAGATTCTGTGGAAGTAAAAACTAAATTCCCAGAAGACTACCGGGATGAGTCTTTGAGGAATAAAGATATTACTCTATACGTACTTATAAAAGGGATAAAGACACTTGAGCTTCCCCCTATAGATGAAGAATTTGCCAAGAGATTCAATTATCAGTCTGTAGAAGCTATGAGAGATGGATTCAAAGGGGTCATCTATAGAGAGAGGTTGGCTCAAAAGGAAGAAGAGATGTTCCACCAGATAAAGGATCGTCTTGCAGATGAAGTAAAGGTAGATATTCCTGATATAATGGTAAGGAATAGGCTAGAGTCTTGGAAGAGGGTAATATATAATAATAGAGAAGCACCTAAAGACTTTGAGGATAAGAATTATCAGTATGCCTTGAATGATGTAAAGGCTACATTAGCATTACGTTATATAGCGGATAAGGAATCTTTAGAGCCGACAGAAGAAGAGGTTGATAGATTAATTAGCTCTTGGAAGGTGAAAGATGTAACCGAAGAGACTAGAAACAATGCTATAAATGTAATTAAGGAAGATAAAGCTCTAAGATTTTTATTGGACTTAGTAAAAAATAAAAAGGGAGAAGAAGAGGAATGACAGGAAACTATCTAGTTCCAATAGTAATAGAGCAGACAAGTAGAGGAGAGAGGGCCTATGATATATATTCTAGGCTCCTAAAAGAGAGAATTGTCTTTATTGGAGGCCCAATAGAGGACGAGGTTGCTAATCTAATAATGGCGCAACTCTTATTCTTAGAAGGAGAAAATCCAGAGAAGGACATATACATATACATAAATACTCCTGGTGGATCTATCACTGCTGGGATGGCTATCTATGATACGATGCAATATATAAAGCCAGATATATGCACTATATGTATAGGACAAGCGGCAAGTATGGGTGCTGTCCTTTTGGCAGCGGGTACTAAGGGAAAGAGGTATGCCCTTCCCCACAGTAGGATAATGATACACCAGCCAGCTATCTATGGAGGACTGCAGGGACCAGCTACTGATATAGACATACAGACCAGAGAGATCCTCAGATTGAAAAGAATAGTTAATGAGATACTAGCTAGACATACCTCTCAACCTCTTGAAAAGATTGAAAGGGACACAGAAAGAGACTTCTTTATGAGTCCTCAAGAGGCAAAGGAATACGGTATAATAGATGAGATAATAGAGAGAAGACCATAGGAGTAAATGATGAAAGGAAGAGAGATACTAAGATGTTCTTTTTGCGGTAAGGGTCAGGATGAGGTTAAGAAACTTATAGCTGGTCCAGGTGTGTATATATGTGATCAGTGTGTAAGGATATGTAATGAGATATTAGAAGAGGATAATATATCTACTAATACTTCTAGTAGAAGTGGCAAGGAGATAACATGGGAAAGAGTTCCTAAGCCTCACGAGATCTATGAAAAACTCAACGAGTATGTGATAGGACAGGAAAAGACTAAAAAGATACTTTCTGTAGCAGTATATAATCACTATAAAAGAATCTTAGCCCCTCCTACCGGTAAAGATGATGTTGAGATTACTAAGAGCAATATACTACTTATAGGACCGACTGGTTCTGGTAAAACCCTTATGGCTCAAGTATTAGCCAAGATATTAGATGTTCCATTTACCATAGCAGATGCTACTACTTTGACTGAGGCTGGTTATGTAGGAGAAGATGTGGAAAATATACTTTTGAGGCTTATCCAGGTGGCAAATTACGATATAAAAAGGGCAGAGAAGGGTATTATTTATATAGATGAGATTGATAAGATTGGACGTAAATCAGAGAATCCGTCTATAACAAGGGATGTCTCTGGTGAAGGTGTCCAGCAAGCGCTCCTTAAGATATTAGAAGGTACTATAGCCAATGTCCCTCCTCAAGGAGGGAGGAAGCATCCCCATCAAGAATTTATACAGATAGATACAACGAATATACTATTCATATGTGGTGGATCATTCGAAGGTTTAGAGAAGATAGTAGCTTCAAGGATAAGGAAGAAGACTATTGGATTTACTAGTGAACTTATATCTAACAAGGATACTTATGATATACTCTCTTATGTCTTACCTGAAGACTTAATTAAATTTGGCCTTATCCCTGAATTAGTTGGTAGACTCCCGGTAATATCAACATTACAGAGCTTAACGAAAGAAGAGCTGATACGTATACTTGTTGAGCCTAAAAATGCCATTCTTAAGCAATACCAAAGATTATTAGCCTTAGATGGTGTTGAACTGATATTTACCCCTGATGTCCTATCTGCTGTAGCAGATGAGGCTTTAAAACAGGGAACCGGGGCAAGAGGGCTTAGAAGTATCATAGAGAAGATTATGCTTGATGTTATGTATGAGGTTCCTAGAAGGCCCGATGTGGTTAGGTGTATTATAGATGCCAATGTTATAAGAGGAGAAGGCTCACCGATATTATTAACTCAAAAAGAAGTAGAGAGGTTAAATAGGGAAAGTGCCTAAGAAGAAGACTGAAGTTTTACCAGTATTACCCTTAAAGAATATGGTTGTATTCCCTTCCACCATAGTCCCGATATATGTTGGAAGGGATATATCTATAAAGGCTGTAGAATTGTCTAGTGAATATGATAGAAGGATATTTATAGTAGCTCAGAAAGATAACGAGTTAGAGGATGTAGATACTAAGGATTTATACGATATAGGGACTGTTGGGGAGATTATACAGACTATAAAACTTCCTGACGGAAGTTATAGGGTAGTTATAGAGGCAAAGTATAGGGCTAAGATAACTGAATGTGTCTATTCTCATACTTTTTCTTCTTTTATAGCCAGGATAGAAAGGCTAAACGATATCAAAGAAGATTCTTTGGAGTTAGAGGCTCTATCTAGGACAGTCCTTTCCCAGTTCGATGAGTATATAAGACTTAATCACGAGATACCTGATGAAGCCTCTGTGAGTTTTGAAGAGATTAAAGATGACCCTAATAGATTGGTAGATATTATTGCGTCTAATCTTCCCCTTAAAAGTTCCTTAAAACAAGAGTTACTCTCAATATTATCTCTAAAGGAGAGACTTCTTCAACTTTCTGTAATATTAGAAAGGGAACTTAAGATATTAAAGATAGAAGAAGAGATCCAGAACAAAATCCAGAAAGAGGTTGATGACATACAAAGGGAATATTATCTAAGAGCAAAACTCAAGGTTATCCAAGAGGAGCTTGGAGAGAGGGAAGGTCTTTCAGAGACATCTAGCTATAAGGATAAGATTAAGAGCCTAGCTCTTCCTAAAGATATAGAGGAGAAATTATTAGAAGAGGCGGAAAGGCTTAATAAGGTTCCACCATTTTCACCAGAGAGTGGGGTAATAAAGACCTATCTTGATTGGGTGATAGGCCTTCCTTGGAATATCTATACCGAAGACAAATTAGACCTGAAGAAGGTTAGAGATATATTAGATAAGAATCACTATGGACTCCAGGAGGTAAAAGAGAGGATAGTAGAGTTCTTGGCGGTAAAAAAATATGGAGGATCAAAGAAGAGTCCTATACTATGTTTTGTTGGTCCCCCAGGGGTAGGTAAGACCTCTTTGGCTCAATCTATAAGTAGTGCCCTTGGTAGAAATTTTGTTAGGATCTCTCTTGGCGGTATAAGAGACGAGGCAGAGATAAGGGGCCATAGAAGAACATATGTAGGGGCTCTTCCTGGTAGGATTATACAGGGTATGAAACAGGCAAAATCTTCTAATCCTGTATTTTTACTTGATGAGATAGACAAGCTTGGAATGGATTTTAGAGGTGATCCAGCTTCTGCTCTTCTAGAGGTTCTTGATCCAGAACAGAACAAGAATTTCAGTGACCATTATTTAGAGATACCATATAACCTCTCCCAAGTTTTCTTTATAACGACTGCAAATACCACTCAAAATATTCCACCTGCCCTTTTAGATAGGATGGAGACGTTGATACTTAGCGGATATACTGAGCAGGAGAAACTAAATATTGCAGAGTATTTTCTTATACCTAGATTAGCAAATGAGCATAATATATCTATGAAAAAGATCTCTATACCACAAGATGTTGTGCTAAAGATTATAAGAGAATATACCAGAGAAGCCGGCGTTAGGAATCTAGAGAGAGAACTGGCAAGGATATTCCGTAAAGCGGTGGTATTTTTCTTAGAGGGGAAAAGGGGAATATTTAAGGTTAACGAAGAAAATCTTGTTGAACTTTTAGGACCTTCTAAATTCCTGAATGAGTTTATAGAGAAAAGACCGGAGGTTGGATTGGCCAACGGTCTAGCATGGACAGAAGTTGGTGGAGAGGTACTGCCTATAGAAGTTATCCATATGAAAGGTAAGGGGAACCTTATCCTTACTGGACAGTTAGGAGAAGTGATGAGAGAATCTGCTCAGACCGCTTTTAGCTTTATAAAGAGTAGGAGCATAGAACTTGGTATTAACTATAATTTTGGCGAGATAGATGTTCATATTCACGTTCCAAAGGGCGCTATTCCAAAGGATGGACCTTCTGCAGGTATAACAATGGCGTCTGCTTTAGCTTCGAGTTTATCTGGGGTGCCTTTAAGACAGGATATAGCTATGACAGGAGAGATTACTGTTAGAGGTAGGATAATCCCTGTTGGAGGAATAAAGGAGAAGCTTTTGGCTGCTTATAGTGCAGGGATAAAAGAGGTCATAATCCCTAAAGAGAATGAGAATGACCTGAGTAAGATTCCAGATGAGATAAAAGATAAGTTGACTATAAGAAGTGTTGCTCATATGGATGAAGTTTTCCCAATAATATTCTATAAGGAGGAGATCATTGAGAGAGTTAGCTAAGGTATACAACCCAAAAGAGATAGCTCCTAAATGGATAGAAAGATGGTTTAATTCAGATGTATTTACTCCAAATACGAATAAAAAAGGGGAAACCTTTTCTATAGTATTACCACCTCCAAATGTTACTGGTAACCTCCATATAGGGCATGCCTTAGGCTTTACTCTGGATGATATAGTAGTCAGATACAAAAGGATGAAGGGTTTTATAACAGTTTGGGTTCCTGGAACTGACCATGCAGGCATAGCAACTCAGAATGTGGTAGAAAAGGAACTGGCTAAAGAAGGAATTACTAGGTACGATCTAGGAAGAGAGAAATTTCTAGAGAAGGTCTGGGAGTGGAAGAGAATCTACAGAGATAATATAGTAAATCAGATTAAACAGATGGGGTTTAGTTGTGATTGGTCTAGAGAGAGATTTACCATGGATGAACATTGCTCTAAGGCTGTTAGAACTGCATTCGTTTCTCTTTATAAAAAGGGACTTATATATAAAGGAGAAAGGATAATAAATTGGTGTCCTAGGTGTAGGACGGCCCTATCAGACATAGAAGTTGAATATGAAGAGGTTAATGATAAGCTATATTATATTCGTTATCCTATAAAGGATGGAGGTTATGTAACTATAGCTACTGTAAGACCAGAGACCATGCTTGGAGACACTGCAGTTGCGGTAAATCCGGAGGATGATAGGTATAAATCCTTGATAGGAAAGACCGCTATACTCCCATTAGTTGGGAGAGAGCTACCTATAGTTGCCGATAGTGCTGTAGAGTCGAGTTTTGGTACAGGGGCTCTTAAGGTTACGCCTGCTCATGATCAGGTAGACTTTGAGATAGGACTAAGACATAACCTTCCTAGTGTAAAGGTTATAGATCTAGATGGTAATATGGATTGCCCTAACCTGAGTGATTATAATGATCTCGATAGATTTACCGCTAGAAAACTTATAGTAAAACACCTAGAGGAGAAGGGATATCTAGAAAAGGTAGAAGAGTATACTCATAGCATAGGGCAATGTGAAAGGTGTGGGACTGTTATTGAACCCCTTTTATCCACTCAGTGGTTTGTCTCTATGAAATCTTTAGCCCAAAAGGCTTTAGATAGGGATAGCGAAGTAAGGTTTATACCTGAGAGGTGGAGAAAGGTATATCATGATTGGCTGTTAAATATAAAAGATTGGTGTATATCAAGACAGATATGGTGGGGCCATAGGATTCCGGTATGGTACTGCCTGGATTGCAAAGAGACTATAGTAGAGATGGAAGACCCTAAGTACTGTCCAAGATGTAATAGCGGTAATTTGAAGCAGGAAGAAGATGTCCTTGATACTTGGTTTAGTTCTTCCCTCTGGCCCATGAGCACCTTAGGATGGCCTGACAATACTGAAGATTTTGAGATATTTTATCCTACATCTTTACTTATAACCGGATACGATATCATATATTTCTGGGTTGCTAGGATGATAATGATGGGGTTAGAATTTACAGACAAGATGCCCTTTAAAGAGGTTTATATAACTGGACTTGTAAGGGATGAGAAGGGACGTAAGATGAGTAAATCCCTTGGAAATGTAATAGATCCAATGGAGATAGTCCAAGAGTTAGGGGCAGATGGTCTAAGGTTTGCACTTACTTCTCTGGTTACAGAAGGGCAGGATGTCAATATAGGTAAAGAGAAACTAGAAGGTGCTAGGAATTTTGCTAATAAGATATGGAATGCTGGTAGATTTATCCTTATGAGTATTAAGGACCCTGTTAAGCCGGAATCTCTCAATAACTTGGATGTCTTTAGTAAGTGGATATTGAGTTTTACAGATGAGATTATAGAGAAATCAACATACTACTATGATAACTATGATTTTAATGAGATAGCACAACTACTGTATAGCTTTTTCTGGGACCATTTTTGTGACTGGTATATAGAGATATCTAAACTCCTATTAAAGGATAACCCTAGTTATATAAGTTGGGTTTTGCTCTATGTGTTTAGGACATATCTTAAACTTCTACATCCGATTATGCCATTTATCACCGAGGAATTATGGGAATATGTAAAGGATGAGGATAGTATACTCTCTCTATCTGATTGGCCAGTTCCTCTAGGCTTTAAAGATGAAATAAGTATCAGAGAGGCTAATGTCATCTTTGATATTATAAAGAGTCTAAGGTCGCTAAAGCAGGAGATGGGCATTCCATTTGAAAAGAAAGCTCCAGGGTTTGTCCACAGTGAGGCTTATAGAGAACTTATTTTAAGTCATAAAGATATTATTTCTTCTTTGTCTAAGATTGAACCTTTAGAGATTATTACTGATGTTCTTCCTCCACAGAAAGGGATTATCTCTACAGTCAAGTCAGATTTTGATGCATATGTAAAGATAGGGGATATTGTAGATGTAGATGAGGAGATTAGAAGAATAAGAGTAAAACTAGAAGAGCTGGATAAGCAGATATCAAGAATAGAAGAAAGACTACAGAATAGAGACTTTTTATTGAAGGCTAAAGAAGAGGCTAAAGAGAAGGAGAGAATAAGAAGAGAAACTCTTATGAAGGAAAGGGAAAGATTACTTTATAGATTATCTTTACTCTCATCTTAATTATATGATCACCTCTTATCAGGATGCATTGGATGTTATAGAAGGTCTTTCTAGGTTTGGCTCTAAGTTAGGATTAGAGCGGATTAAGACGTTACTTTCTGAGTTAGATAATCCTCAGGATAAGATTCCAGTTATACATATAGGTGGGACGAATGGCAAGGGTTCTGTCTCTAGGATGATTTCCTCTGTCCTTATAAGGGCTGGTTATAAAGTAGGACTTTATACATCTCCCCATCTCCATTCAGTGCGTGAAAGAATTCAGATAAATAATAATCTTATAGGTAAAGAATCTTTTGTTAATATATTAAACGAGGTTCTGCCAATCATAGAAGATCTTACTGATAGATATAGTGACTTTTACCTTACACAGTTTGAGATTCTTACTGCAATGGCGTTTCTATACTTTTACAGATCTAAGGTAGATGTAGTAGTTTTGGAGGTTGGTTTGGGAGGAAGGTTAGATGCCACTAATGTTGTAGATAATCCTCTGGTTTCTATTATTACTAATGTAGATTGGGACCATATGGATAGGCTTGGTAACACCCTTTCTCTTATAGGTAGAGAAAAGGCTGGGATTATAAAGAGATGGGTTCCTGTAGTTACTGGGGCTAGCGGAGAGGGATTAGATGTAATTTTAGATACTGCCAAGTCCTTGGATGCTCCAATTTATATATTAGGTAGAGACTTTTTTGTGGATTGGTATGTCTTGTCTCAAGTTGGAACTGAGATAGGTTTTAGGAGTAAAAAGAGCCAAAAAGAGTTTTTTAGTAGTCTTAGGGGGATATATCAGGTAGATAATATGGCTGTCTCTCTTATGGCATTAGAGATATTAAGAGATAGGCTCAGTATCTCTGAAGAGAACGTTATAGATGGACTTAGAGATACCTTTTGGCCAGGCAGGATAGAGATAATATCTAAAAATCCTACGATCCTTTTAGATGGTGCACATAATAGAGGTGGTGCAGAGAAACTTTCTAAGTCTATCTCATTGCTTTTTGATCTAAAACCCACACTTATTGTTGGTATGCTTAAAGATAAAGATGCGTATGGGATAATAAGCTCTATGATTCCCTATGTGAAGGATAGTATAATTGTCACCTCCCCTAAGACTAACAGGGCGTTAGATCCTGCAATCCTTGGCAGAGTAGTTGAGGAGTTAGGAGGAAGGCCTATTATAGTTCCAGATGTAAAGGAAGCCATAAGGGTTGGATTAGATTTAGAAAAGGAGTTCATATGTGTTATGGGGTCTCTCTATACAGTTGCTGAGGCTAGAGAATCTCTTTTGAATGAAGTAGAGAAAGATTAAACCTATGCTGGGGTGAATATAATGAAGTTAGAAGAAGTTAAGGAACTATTGTCTGCTAAAGTCTTATGTGGTGAGTGTATGTTAGATAGAGATGTTGAATATTTTTATGCCTCTGATCTTATGAGTGATATACTAGCTACTGTTAAAGAGCCGGGTATTCTAATTACTGCTATGGTTCAGCCTCAAGTAGTAAGAACAACACAGATGTTAGACCTTATAGGTATCATTTTTGTAAATGGTAAGGTCCCTCCAGAGGAAACGTTAAGCTTGGCTAGGTCTAATGAGATCTTGATAATGTCCACAAAGTATTCCATGTTCGAGACTTGTGGGAAAATATATCTGGCATTGAATAAAAAGTGAGAGAGATAGATAGGGATTTTTATAATCTATTAAAACTTCCAGTTACTCTTATAATGAATGCTAATATGCCAAAGGTCTTACCAGATAGAAAAGTATTCCAGGTTAGAGAGATACTTAAGATAAATCAGCTAGATGGGGTGGCTATAACAGATGAGGATGGGAGATTGGTTGGAATAGTTACAATGTACGACTTGCTTAAAGCAATAGAAGAGGATAAAAGGGATGCTTTTGTTGAAGATATCATGACTAAGAATGTTGTTACTCTTTCTCCAAGTCACACATTGGCTGACGCTATAGAGTATTTTAGGGTTTATGGATATGGAAGATTTCCTGTAGTAGATGGGGCCAGAGTTTTTTTAGGTATGGTGACACCTTTAGATATAGTTATAAGGTTACCTATCTTAAAAGAGGAAAGAGAAGAGATAAAAGAGGGTAGAGGGGAAGCGACTAAGGTAATAAGACTTGAATTTTCGGTAGAGGGTGGAGATTTTATTAATGGTGGAGAGGCTTCTAGCAAGATAAAGAGATATTTACAAAATTTAGGTTTGTCTAAAGATATTATAAAGCGCGTTGCTGTAGCTAGCTATGAGATGGAGATGAATATAGTTATCCATGCGTATAGGGGCAAGCTAATAGTAGAGATATCTTCTGATAAGATTATAATAAAGGCTATAGACGAAGGTCCTGGGATAGAAGATGTAGATAAAGCAATTCAGCCTGGATATTCTACTGCATCTCCAAAAGTGAGAGAATTGGGCTTTGGGGCAGGAATGGGATTGCCTAACATTATCTCCTGCTCTGATGAGTTTGATATAAAGAGTAACGTAGGGGTAGGGACAGAGGTGACCTCAATAATATATATAAAATAGGGGCGATAAGATGAGTATGATAAAGATTAATAGAGAACTCTGTAAGGGGTGTATAGATTGTATAAGGGTTTGTCCTACTGAAGCGTTAAGAGTAAGACAAGGAAAAGCTATTCTATTAGAGGATAGATGTATAGATTGTGGTGAGTGTATAACTGTATGCCCTGAGCATGCCATAGAGGCAATTTTAGAAGAACTTAAAGATATGTCTCGATATAAAATAAAGATAGCTTTGGTAAGTTCTGTATTGTATGCCCAGTTTGGATTAGATATCTCTCCTTACCTTATAAGGTCGGCGGTAAAAAGAATGGGCTTTGATTTTGTTATGGATGTGGCTTTCGGGGCTTCAGCTTCTAGTATGTATCTTAGAGAGCTTATAAAGAAAAACCCTGATAGGTTATATATATCTTCTATGTGTCCATCGGTTGTCAAGTTGATACAGATTAGATTTCCATCTTTGGTAGATTACCTTACACCTATTCCATCCCCAGAAGAGATTTCTGCTAGATATGTAAGAGAAAAACTTATAAGAGATGGATATAGGAATGAAGAGATAGGAATATTCTTGATCACTCCTTGTACCGCTAAGATATCTGATATAAAGGGAGGAAGAGGCATACACTACGTAAATGGAAGTATAAGTGTATTGGAGGCTTATAGGAATATTATAAGATTTATAAAAGGTGTAGAGGAAGATCACAGTGAACCTGTTTTAGGGGAAGGTATTAGTTGGGTAAGGGATGGTGGAGAGGCAAAGAGTCTTGGTATACTAAATTATTTAGTGGTAGATGGGGTAAAAAATGTATTAAAGGTCCTAGACGATTTAGACTTAGGCAAATTAAAGGGAATCAACTTTGTTGAAGGCCGAATGTGCAGTGGCGGATGTGTAGGAGGCCCACTGAACGTTCAGAATCCTTATCTATCTAGAGTAAAGATTAGAATGCTAGAAGAGACAGGAACCGGAAAGATAGATCTCTCTACATACGATTTTCTAAAGTCTAACAATTATTTCTTCAGAGAGCCTATTAAGACAGAATCCTCTCCATATAAATTAGATAGTGATATTACTACTGCTATAGATAAGATGAGAAGATTAGAGGAGATGCTTCAAGAACTACCTGGTATTAACTGTGGATCTTGTGGTGCTCCAAACTGTAGGGCATTGGCTGAAGATATAGTAAATGGAGAAGCGAGAATTACTGATTGTATCTTTAAACTTAAAGATAATATCGAAGAGTATGCTAGGAATTTAATAAAAATGATAAGAGAGGAAAGATAACTATGACCTTGAGAGAGCTATTGGATGTTTTACCATTAACTAATTTGGGTAATGAGTCTGATCTAGAAAAGACCCCTAAGGGAGGATATGTAGGGGATCTATTGAGTAATGTAATGAGATTTGCTAAAGAAGGTAATATATGGATTACCGTACAGACCCATATAAATGTGATAGCTGTAGCAACTTTGATAGGTGTAAGCTGTGTTATATTTCCTTGCGGTGTAAAGCCTCCTGAGGAGACTATTGCTAAAGCAAAAGAGGAGCATATAGCAATCTTATCTACAGAATTAGATGCCTTTACATTATGTGGTAAAATATATGAGTTAGGAATTAGATGAAAGTTGCTTTAGACTTGCATATACATACCTTGCTGTCTCCCTGTGCTGGGATAGAGATGATACCTATAAATATAGTAACAAGAGCTCAGGAGTTAGGGATAGATATGATCGCTATTACAGACCATAATGCGGTAGGAAATGTGTCAAGCGTAATAGATTGTGCCAAGATATATGCACCAGAATTAAAGGTCTTGCCAGGGATGGAGATTACATCTAGAGAAGAGGTTCATATCTTGGGTATATTGCCAAATTTAGAATCGGCTAAAGAGTTGGAGGCTATAATCCATAGGCATCTAAGTAAAGTTCCAGAGAGGGATTATATAACTGAACAGTTAATTGTGGATAAAGATGCCAATTTTATTAAATACGAAGAGGATTTTTTGTTAGGAGCAACCGATCTTTCTGTAGAGGACATATCAAATCTAGTTCACTCTTTTAATGGGTTAGTTATCCCTGCTCATATAGATAGAGAATCATTTGGTCTTATCTATACCTTGGGTTTTTTCCCACCTAATCTTGAGGTTGATGCTGTTGAGGTCTCTAAATTTGCTACAGAGAAAGACATAGAGCTTATTAGCACATCTATTCCTTATAGAGTGCCCATTATATTCTCAAGTGATGCGCATTTTCTAGATGATATCACCAAACCAAGAACCTTCTTAGATTTAGAAGAAAAGAGTTTTGATGCTTTGAAGGAAGCCTTAAGAAACTATAAATTTTAAATGTTAATAAGGAGGGAATATGGATCCTGTTCAGAAAAGATTGGTAGATGAGATAATAGCTAATTGGAAGGATAAACCAGGGGCATTGATGCCTGTATTACAAGAGATTCAAGAGAAGCTAGGATATCTTCCGTCTGATGCTATGGAAGAGGTTTCTAGGTGTTTAAATATTCCTCTAACTGAGATATATGGAGTGGCAACATTTTATCACTTCTTCTCTTTAAAACCTAAGGGTAAGTATAAGATTCAAGTATGTGAAGGGACTGCCTGCTATGTTAAGGGTGCAAAGAGGGTTTTAGAGAAGTTTGAAGAAGTATTAGGTATAAAGGTAGGAGAGGTCACCCCAGATGGTAAGTTCTCTATAGAGAGTGTAAGATGCATAGGTGCCTGTAGCCATGCACCTGCTATTATGGTAAATGACCAGGTCCACGGTCGAATGAACTCTGAAAAGGTCTTACAGCTTATTAAATCACTGAAATGATGGAAGAACTTTCATTACATATCCTAGATATAGTTGAAAATAGTATAAATGCAAAGGCTACTAGAGTAGATATAGATGTTGATATAGATAAAAAAGAGAATCTTATAACAATAAGGGTAACTGACAATGGTAAAGGGATGGATAGTAAAACTTTAGAGAATGTAAGGAATCCATTTTTTACAACCAGAACTACACGTAAGGTTGGATTAGGCGTTTCGTTTTTAGATGAGATAGCAGAACTTACAGGTGGAGAGCTGAATATTGAATCTAAGCTAGGTTTAGGAACCACTGTTCAGTTAAAACTTCCACTTGACCATCCAGATAGGCCCCCTTTAGGGGATATTATATCTACCCTTATAACTATACTTTTAACTAACCCTCAGGTTTGGATAATTTATAGGGAGACTCGCAATGGAAAAGCTTGGGAGTTTAATTCCAAAGATGTAGAAGGGTTATTAGAGGACTATGCCTGGTTAGGAAAAATAAAAGAAGTATTGTATAATAGTTACAAAGAGTTTACTGGAGGTGAATTAATTTGAAATCATTGGAAGATTTAAGGCGTATAAGAGAACAGGCACAAGCCCAGATAAGGCTTAGAACTCAAGAGACTAATACCAAGATAATTGTGGGGATGGGGACATGTGGTATAGCAGCCGGTGCTAGAGAGACCCTAATGGCGATTCTTGATGAGTTAGCAAAGAGGAATATCCAAGACGTAGTAGTTACCCAAACTGGCTGTGTAGGCCTTTGCGAATATGAACCTTTGGTTAATGTTGTAAAACCGGGACAGCCTAAGATTACTTATATGAAGGTAACACCAGAAAGGGCTAGACAGATTATAGCCAGTCATATAGTAAATGATCAGGTTATAAATGAGTGGGTATTAAGCACAGAAGAAGGTGTATAAGAAATGGCTATAGTTAGAGCTAATGTCCTTATATGTGCTGGAAGCGCCTGTGTATCTTCTAGGGCCTACGAGTTTAAGGATGCCCTATTAAAGGCATTAGAAGAGGCTGGCATAAGAGCGGAAGTAAATGTTGTTGATACTGGATGTGTAGGGACCTGTGATTTAGGTCCTGTAGCTATAGTGTATCCCGATGGTGTGTTTTATGTAAAGTTAAAACCTGAAGATGCTACTACTATTGTTAATGAGCACCTATTGAAGGGTCGTGTTGTAAATAGACTCCTCTATCAACAACCTATGACAAAAGAGGTCTTTCCTTCCCTCTCAGAGATAGATTTTGTTGCTAGACAGAAACGGATCGTCCTAAGGAATATGGGAATCATAAATCCAGAAAGTATTGAAGAGTACATAGCAAGAGAGGGATATGAGGCATTGGCAAAAGCCCTTACTATGACCCCAGAAGAGGTGATCGATACAGTAAAAAGGTCTGGTTTAAGAGGACGTGGTGGTGCTGGTTTCCCTACTGGACTAAAGTGGGAACTTGCACGCAAGGCAAAAGGAAATCCCAAGTATGTGATATGTAATGGTGACGAAGGTGATCCTGGTGCTTTTATGGATAGGAGTATTCTAGAAGGTGACCCTCATAGTGTTATAGAGGGTATGATGATAGCTGGATATGCTATTGGAGCCAGCAAAGGTTTCTTCTATGTTAGAGCAGAGTATCCTCTTGCAATAAAAAGACTCGAATTAGCTCTTGAGCAGGCAAGAAACTATGGGCTTATAGGAGAGAATATCTTAGGAACAGATTTCTCTTTCGATATAGAACTTAGGAGAGGTTCAGGGGCTTTTGTATGCGGAGAGGAAACAGCTCTTATCGCTTCTATTGAAGGTAGAAGAGGAGAACCTAGACCAAGACCTCCATACCCAGCTAACAAAGGTCTATGGGACAAACCTACTGTTATAAATAATGTAGAGACTTTAGCCAATATAGCTCCTATTATATTAAATGGTGCTGATTGGTTTAGTAGTATAGGAACAGAAAAGAGTAAAGGAACTAAAGTATTTGCACTTGCTGGTAAGGTAAATAATACAGGCCTTATAGAGGTTCCATTCGGTACCTCTCTTAGAGAGATTGTTTTTGAAGTTGGTGGAGGTATACCAGGAGGGAAAAAGTTCAAGGCTGCTCAAACTGGTGGTCCCTCTGGCGGATGTATCCCTGCCGAATATCTAGATATTCCATTAGATTATGAATCCTTGAAACAGATTGGTGCAATTGTCGGTTCTGGTGGACTTATCATTATGGATGAGGATACCTGTATGGTTGATGTAGCTAGATTCTTCTTAGAATTTACGCAGAGCGAATCCTGTGGTAAGTGTCCCCCATGTAGAGTTGGAACAAGAAAGATGCTTGATATATTAGAAAGGATTATTAATGGAGAAGGAGAGGAAGGAGATATAGAGAGACTTATAGAGCTCGGTAATGAGGTAAGACAAGATTCTCTATGCGGTTTAGGTCAAACTGCTCCTAATCCTGTTCTCAGCACAATAAGATTCTTTAGAGATGAGTATGAGGCGCATATAAATGAAAAAAGGTGTCCTGCTAAGTCTTGTAGGGCTCTTATAGCATATCAAGTTATACCTGATAAATGTAGAGCCTGCGGAATATGTGCTAGAGTTTGTCCCGTTGGTGCTGCCCAAGGTAAGCCTAGAGAGATTCACTTTATAGATAAAAATCTCTGTATAAAGTGCGGAGACTGTTTTGCTAAGTGTCCTTTTGGAGCTATAGAAAAGGTGGATATATTTCTTGAGAAGAGTTAAATGGAGGAGCTAAGATATGAATGAGAGATTTTATGTTTCTGCTCCACCACATATTAAGACAAAGTATGATGCTAGGTATATGATGCGTCAGGTAACTATAGCTCTTATACCTCCTACGATAGCTGGTATAGTTATCTTCGGTTTTAGAGCTTTTTTGATCTTAATCATATCCATACTAAGTTCTATCCTCTGGCAAAGACTGGTTCTACTTTTAAAGGGTGAGAGAAGGGTTTTGGATGGTAGTGAAGTTGTAACAGGCATTCTCTTAGCCTTAAATCTTTCTCCACTAGTACCCTGGTGGATGCCTATTATAGGAACATTTGTAGCTATAGTACTAGCAAAAGAACTATTTGGAGGATTAGGATTTAACATCTTTAACCCTGCTCTTATAGCAAGGGCTTTTCTTTTAGTTTCTTGGCCTATGGAGATGACTACCTGGATGTTTCCATATATAGGGATAAACCAAGCTACCCCCCTTAGTGGTATAACACAGGCTACACCTCTTACCCTTCTAAAGTTACAACATACATATACACCATATATAAATCTCTTCTTGGGTAATAGGGGTGGGTGTATAGGGGAAACCTCAGTTTTAGCCCTTCTTATTGGAGCTGGATATCTATTCTTTAAGGGCGTAATAGACTGGAAGATCCCTATACCATATGTAATTACAGTTGGTGTTTTGGCTATAGTTTTTAGGCAGGATCCATTATTCCATATGATGGCTGGAGGATTAATTCTTGGGGCCTTCTTTATGGCTACTGATTATACCACTACCCCTATAACTAAACTTGGAAGGATAGTATTCGGGATAAGCTGTGGTGTCATTACAATCCTTATAAGGCTATTTGGTGGTTATCCTGAAGGGGTTTCTTTTAGTATCCTCTTTATGAATGCTATGACACCTCTATTAGATAGGTGGACTATACCAAAACCATTTGGATATAAAACTTTAGGGAGGAATGCATGAAGAGGTTCTTTCGTCCCTTTATTAATGGTATCCTTAGAGAGAACCCAATATTAGTCCTTATGATAGGTCTGTGCCCTGCTCTAGCAGTGTCTAGTGCAGCAATAAATGGTATATATATGGGTTTGGCTGCTACCTTTGTCCTTGTTGGATCTAATTTCATTATCTCAATCATTAGAAAATTTGTACCTAACCAGATCCGTATACCTATCTTTATTACTATTATTGCCACCTTTGTTACTATAGTAGATATGGTTATGCATGCCTACGCACCTGATATGTATAATATCTTAGGTATCTTTATCCCCTTGATTGTAGTTAACTGTATAATCTTAGGCAGGGCAGAGGCATTTGCCTATCATAACAGCGTGATAGATTCAATAGGTGACGGCATTGGAATGGGGTTAGGCTTTACTCTCATCTTAGTAGTCTTAGGGGGAATAAGGGAGTTATTAGGTAATGGAACTCTCTTTGGTTTTCAGGTTATGCCGGTAAGTTTTAAACCCGTTTTACTGATGATACTACCCCCAGGAGCCTTTTTGACCATAGGTTTTCTACAAGCTTTACAGAGATATAGAGGAGGTAAAAGTTAGCAATGATGAGTCATTTCCTCCTTCTCTTTATAGGTGCTTTATTAGTAAATAATATTTTACTCATAAGATTTATTGCCCTCTGTTCATTCTTTGGTGTTTCAAACTCGATGAGTACTTCTATCGGAATGGGGATGGCGGTAACATTTGTTATGGTCCTGGCTTCTTCTGTAAGTTGGATTTTGTGGCATTTTATCCTTGTTCCTTTACATCTTGAGTTTTTACAGATATCTGCCTTTATCCTTACTATAGCGTCTCTTGTTCAATTTGTTGAGCTGTTCCTTAAGAAGAACAGTCCTACTCTATATAGGGCTATGGGTATATATCTTCCACTTATCACTACAAACTGTGCAATACTAGCGGTAGCTCTCTTAAATGTATTAAATAATTTTAATTTTATAGATGCAATAGTGTATGCCATAGGGGTGAGTGGTGGTTATACCTTAGCGATAGTGATGTTTGCCGGTATAAGAGAGAGGATGAGTTCTGCGCCTATACCTAAAGCCTTTCAAGGTTATCCAATTGCATTTATAACCGCAAGTCTTATGTCCCTTGCGTTTTTAGGTTTCAAGGGACTATTCGGATTATAGAAAGGAGGAGAGATTAGCGATGGGTGAGAATAATGACTGGAGATTAGCAGATTTTATTGGTGTAAAGGCCTTAGAAAATGGAGTTACCATAATAGGTCTTACAAGAGGAAAAGAGACCAAGATAAGCCATACTGAAAAGCTAGATGCCGGAGAAGTTATGTTTGCTCAGTTTACAGAGAATGTGTCTGCAATAAAGATAGAAGGTAAGGCTGAGATATATACGAAGTTTGGAAAGATAACTAGTGGAGATGTATAAGGAGGAGTTTTAATGTGCGGAATTGTTGGATATTTGGGTAAAAAGAAGGCTGTTCCTATATTAGTAGATAACCTAAAAAGACTGGAATACAGAGGGTATGATTCTGCTGGTGTAGCTATAATAAAGGATTCATCTTTAGTTGTAGAAAAAAGTGTTGGAAAGCTATCTAAATTGGAGACAATGGTTATGCCAAAAGATTATCCTTCAACTATTGGTATAGGTCATACCAGATGGGCAACACATGGAAAACCTTCAGATATCAATGCCCATCCTCATACAGATTGCAAGGGAGAGATAGCACTTGTTCACAACGGAATTATAGAGAATTATCTTGAGTTAAAAGAGGAACTTATAAATAGAGGGCATAAGTTTCTTTCAGAAACCGATACAGAAGTAATTGTTCACCTTATAGAAGAATCCTATCAGGGTGATCTTTTAGAAGCGGTAAGGTCTGCTGTTAAAAGATTAGAGGGTTCTTATGCTATAGCTGTTGTCTCTTCAAAAGAACCAGAGAGAATAGTTGTTGCTAGAAAAGATAGCCCCCTAATATTAGGGATAGGAGAAGGGGAATATTTTGTTGCTTCAGATATACCTGCGGTTTTGAATTATACTCGTAATATCTGGATCCTTGAAAATGGGGAATTAGGAGAGATTACCCCATCTGGTTGTAAGGTCTACGACCTAGAAGGAAACGAGAGAAAGAAAGAAGTTATGGTTGTCTCTTGGGATATCTCTATGGCAGAGAAGGGTGGATATCCGCACTTTATGATTAAAGAGATTCACGAGCAGCCAAATGCCCTTAGAGAAACATTTAGAGGTAGAGTAGGAACTGATGGACTGGTTAGGTTAGATTTCAAAAATATTACTGTCGAAGAGCTGAAGAATCTTAAGAAACTCTATTTTGTAGCCTGTGGAACCGCATACCATGCAGGTCTTGTAGGTAAGTATCTTATAGAGAGGTTTGTTAGAATACCAGTAGAGGCAGATATAGCTAGTGAATTCAGATATCGTGATCCTATCTTTGAGAAGGATAGTCTGATGATAGTTATAAGTCAGTCTGGAGAGACAGCTGATACCTTGGCTGCCCTGAGGATGGCTAAAGAGAATGGGGTTAAGGTTGTAGCCATATGTAACGTTGTTGGAAGTTCTATAGCTAGAGAGTCTGATGATGTGTTATATACCTATGCGGGGCCAGAGATTGCTGTTGCATCTACTAAGGCATATACATCACAATTAATGGTTATCTATCTTCTGATGTTGCTCTTAGCCCAGGTAAAGGGGACTCTACCTCTAGATAAGATTAGAGATTTTGTAGATGATCTTAGAAGGATACCAGATATTGCTTCTGAAGTCTTAAAAGGTCTAGAACCTGCTATTATTGATTTCTCTAAGAGGTACTATAAGGCTCATGATGTATTTTTCATAGGACGCGGTTTAGATTATGCACTTAGTTTAGAAGGAGCTCTTAAGCTCAAGGAGATATCCTATATCCATGCGGAGGCATATGCTGCAGGAGAACTTAAGCATGGGCCATTATCTCTATTAGAAGAAGGCGTCCCTGTAATATGTCTTGCTACTCAAGGGTATCTGTTGGATAAAATGATAAGCAATATAAAAGAGGTAAAGGCTAGAGAGGCTATAGCTATAGGTTTTGGCATAGAAGGGACAGAAGACCTTAAGAACGTATGTGATGAAGTATTCTACATCCCAAAGGTTAATGACATCTATGCTTCTGTTATAACAGTGATTCCTCTACAGCTTATTGCTTACTATATGGCTAAAGAAAGAGGTTGTGATATAGATCAACCTAGGAATTTGGCAAAATCTGTTACTGTAGAGTAATTCATATAATCTAGGGGGGTAGTATCTTTATATATTTAGTTAAAATAGGGAGGGTATAATGACTAAAGTATCGGTAGTTACACTGCCATCTTTGCCTGAAGAGAATTTTAAGTTGATAAAAGATATACTTATTTCTTCTTTAGATGAAGGATTTGAGTTAGAATTTATAGAAGACCCAAAGATGTCTAGCGGTGACATCGTTGTATTTCTTTCTTCTATTGATCTACCCAAAGAAGACTGGATTAAAAATATATTGGAACCTTTTACTGATAGTAGTGTAAAGCTTACTGGTAGTAAGATAATAGATAATAACGGGAAGATAATACATGCAGGAATAGTCTTTGATAAGGATTTTAATCCATACTTTATCTATTCCGGATTAGATAAAGATTTCTATGGGGCTAATAAGTATAGGTATTTTAACTGTCTTTATTATGAGGGAATGGCTATAAGAAGGGACGTCTTGCAAGATGTTGGATGGTTTGATATAGAGGCAGATCCGTCTATTGAAACATTAAGAATCTGTTATTTATTAAATAAAAAGGGGATTAGACCACTTTATAATCCAAAAGCGGTTCTAATAAGAGAAGATAGAAATGTGGTACTTAAGAGGCAGGAATTATATCCATTTCCACAGGATGATATCATTTTTTATCAGGAAGATACCGTCCAGATTGATAGGAATCTAATAATAAGAAGGTATAATATTAATCCAACTGTAGAGCGCTGTATACTGTGCTCTAGTAAAGATATCCATTTTACAGAAAGTATAGGGGAATACGATATCTATAAATGCCTGAATTGTGGGTTAGAATTTTCCAATCCTATGAATGCTCCTGATTACAGTTTGTTATGGAAGTCTGCAGAAGATTATAGGCATAGATTAGAAAACTGGAATAATCTATATGCAATTCATAGAGACCCTAACTATATAGAGGGTTATTATTCTATTCCGATAGAAGTCATTAAAAATTTAGCCGAAGTTAACGAGTCACCAAGCCTTTTAGAAGTAGGATTTGGGGAAGGTTTATTCCTCTATGATGCATATGAAATGGGCTTTGATGTCTATGGTATAGAGGCATCAGATGTTGCGGTGGAGATAGTAAAGGAAAGAATTCCTATCGGAAATTTTATATCTTCTAAGGGTTTTGAAATTCCGTACAACTGGCCAGAGAAGTATGATGTAATATCCGCCTTTGAGGTTTTGGAGCATCTAGAAGATCCATTACTTTTTATGAACTTTGTTTACTCTCATCTAAAGCCTGGAGGCATATTAATCTTATGTCTTCCTAATAGAAATAGGATTGGGGCAAAACACGGTAATATAGGCATTATGGATAATCCTCCACATCATCTAACTAGGTGGGAGAAAAAGACTCTAGAATATCTTCTTGGCGGATATCCCTGGTATTTTTATAAAGTGATTGGCACTAAACCGCACTTTAATGTTATCTTTTCTCTAGAAGGTTTATCCGTACCTCCTAATATAGTTCTTACTATAGAGGATAGAAAGTTAGAAATTAAAAGCTTTGATATAATTAAGCTTTGGAAGGATTATTTTGACAAGTTATTTGCCTATTTGCCTAGGGATTACGGAAGAATACTTCAGGCTTTCTCTCAGAAAGAGGGTAAAGCCAATTTTGATCTGAGAGATTTTCTAGAAACTATTAATCTACATTAATTGGTCTACATACTGTTTGATGGACCAGATATCAAGATCTGAAAGTGGTTCTTCTAAGAGTATTATATCTGGTACTTCTTCTTGTGAAACATCTAGTTCTTCTACTATTTCTTGAATCTCCTCGACCTTAATCTCTGGGGAATTCGCAATGATTAAATTTGCCGAGTTGTCTCCTAAAAATAGTTCTAAATATCTCTTTACAATCTCTTTAAGGGTTATTGGTTTTGCATTAAGTAATAGATAATTTCTGTCCTTTAACTCTAATAGACTTCTAAAATTTTGTCCTTCGGCGGTAAATATATTGATATCCGAAACTTCGTTATAAAGCTCATCTTCTACTAACTTTATAATCTTATCCCATGAATAATTTCTGGCTGTTCTTAGCCCTTCTTGTGCAATCTTATCTCGTAAATTCTTATCTAGTAGAAGTTTTGCTATCGCCTCTGCCATTGCCATTGGGTCTTTTGGCGGTACTATAAGTGAGTTTACACCATTAACACAGTACTCTATGCCTCCATTATCGGTAGTTATCACTGCGGTACCAGAGGCCATAGCCTCTATAGGTGTAAGATGAAATGTTTCAAAATAAGATCCAGATACAAATATATCACTACTGGCGTATAGGTATGCTAGTTCTTCTTGGGGTGGTCTTGTTATGACATCTCTATCAAACTTATAGATAATCTTTCCAGTTGGGCTAACTTGCCTTACTCTAAACTCATAGCCTCTATTTCTAAGTATCTGAAGAGCCTCAAAGACTTCTTTAAACCCTTTAAAGTATATCTCATCTGCTCCTACAAGCATTATTATGGGAATATTATTATCTTTTAAGGGGAGAGGTTTAAAAAGATCTGTATCTATCCCATTTGGTACATAAAATGCCTCTCTACCATATCTAATCTTTATTAATTCTCTTAGATTTTTAGATACTACAAAGATTCTTATAGGTGAAAGATAACACCTATCCATACGTTGAATCTGTTCTTTGGGGAATTTCTCTGGTTCATAGATGGTAGGATCTCCCTGTTCTAGAAGTATCTTTACAGGTGCATCTATAAACAAAGAGTTAGGAACTAGAGTCCAGAACATAGAAAAGACAACATCAGGAAATGTTATTTTAAATCTAGGTATCTTTTCAATATTCATTATCCAAGGAACGTTTATCTTATACCAGTCTGGAGGTGGAACTTTTCCACTAATACAAACATTATGGCCTAAGTATGCCAATCTATTTGCATACTCAAAAAATATTCTAGCCCCACCAGTTAGATTATTGTGTAAGGCTAGGAAAAGTATGTTTAGTTTAATATTTTCATTAACAAGAAATTCTTTTTTTAAAACCTTTAGTGAGGCTTCATCTTGAATCCCATCTATCCTTTTAAGATAAGAAAGTACTATAGATAATTTTAATGATAGTGGTAGGCTTGTAGCATCATTTATATTTGATAAGATGTTAATTCCATCTTCAAAATCTTCTGTAAATAGAAGCATCTCTCCATAGAGAGCCCTAAAGATAGGCTTATCTATATAAGGTTTTAAGAGATTAATAGCTTTTCTATACTCTCCTTTAGCTCTTAGTAATACGGCTTTATTCCAAATAGAACTAATGGCGCTATAATCAAATGTAGATATATCATTTAATGTGCCATCTATAAATCTGAATAGTATCTCATTCTCATTCATATTATCTTACTGTATTATACCATAAAGTGCGGTTCTAAAGTTTTTTATATTCATTCCGATTTTTAATCTTAGAGGAAGGTGATAGAAATGCCTATAAAGATAGTTAAGGGTGAAAAGAATGAAGAAACTGTAGCACAGATAAATAATTTGGGGATGACTTACCTTTTAAAGGGAATGCTAAATGAGGCTGAACTAGAATTTAAAAGGGCTATTGAAAAAAAGCCTGAATACTCTAAGGGGCATAATAATTTAGGAGCAGTGTATCTCCAGCAGAATAGATTAGACGAGGCGATAAAGGAGTTTAAATTAGCAATAAGATACGATCCTAATAATGCTGAGGCTTATAATAACTTGGGAGTGGCGTACTGTAATAGACAGAAATATACTGAAGCTAGAGATTCTTTTAGAAAGGCCTTGGCTATAAATCCAAACTATGAAAAGGCTAAAGAAAACTTGGATCTTTTAGAGAGTAATCTAAAGTTAGGCACTGGTAAGATGATGGATGGTAAAGGTATTAAAGATGATATTAAAAGTAGAAATTCTAAAAAGATACAAAATTCAAGTAAAATCCCAACTATAAGCCTCTGTATGATTGTAAAGAATGAGGAAGAGAATCTGGCTAAAGCGCTAAATCCTGTAAAGGAAGCGGTAGATGAGATTATTATTGTTGATACCGGTTCTACCGATAGGACAGTTGAAATAGCTAAGTCTTTTGGTGCAAAGGTCTACTATTATGAGTGGAACGATGATTTTGCCTCTGCGAGGAATGAAGGATTAAAATATGCTACCTGTGATTGGATTCTCTCAATGGATGCCGATGATGAGATGCGTGGAGAAGATATCTTAAGACTTAAAGAGATATTAAAGAGTCTTGATGATGATTTTTTAGGTGTGGCATTACCTATACGTAGTAAGAGTTCTGATAATACAGAGATTATAAACTACCTCATAAGACTATTTAGAAATAGAAAAGATATAAGATTTAGGAGAAGAATTCATGAGGTTGTAGATTATTCTATTCATGAGCTGAACGGGAAGGTTTTAAGATTAACAGATATATTTATAGAACATAGAGGGTATGAATCGCAAGATACACTTAGGAAAAAGATAGAGAGAAACTCTAAGATATTGGAAGAAGAAGTTAAGGCTAATCCTAATGATCCTGGAATTCTAAGGTATATAGGAGATATATATTTCTTAAAGGGAGAAATTGAAAAGAGTATTGAGTTTTATAATAAAGTTGTAGAAACAGCTAAAGAGGATATAAAACATAAATATGTAAAGGTAACCTCTTTATTGAATTTAGCAAAGATATATATTTTACAAGGTGACTTAAAAGTAGCAGAGCTTTATGCATTGAGGGCTGTAAATGAAGATCCTAACTTTCCAGATAGTTATTTTCTACTTGGTAATATATATGTTACGTTGAAATCTTATTCTGAAGCTTATTCTGCCTTGAAGAAAGTCCTAGAGGTTGATCCTATGAAGAGTTATGGTTTAGTCTTTAATTCTCAAATAAGAGGTTTGCCATTATATATAATGCTTACAGCGTGTGCTTTAGAATTGAAGAAGTACTCTGAAGCAATTATCTATGGTGAAAATGCTCTTAGGATTTCCCAGGACAATCCTGATATATTTAATAACCTCGGTATTGCCTATGCAAATCTTGGAATTTTATCGGAGGCTAAGAGATGTTTTGAGAAGGCTATAGAGTTAGACCCAAATAATACCAAATTTAGGATGAATATAATCACTCTGCTTTCACATAGCGGTGATATGAATGAACTTCTATCTCGAATGAGAGATACCCTTGAGGTTTTAAAGGTTCAGGTTTAACCTCTAAAGTTTTTGTAAAACTATCCGATGTAAGATATTGGAGGTGATATAAAGGGAAGAATAATAAATTCTAGAAAAAAATTAGAATTGAAGGGGAGTAGAGATGAGGAGATAAGGCAGGGAAGCCTTAAAAAAATTATAAACAAGGAGGGATTATAGATGAGAATCAACCAAAATATTTATGCATTGAATGCTCAGAGGAACCTGCAGATTACAAATAATAAATTAGCAGTCTCCTTAGAGAGACTATCCTCTGGGTTAAGGATCAATAGGGCATCTGATGATGCAGCTGGGCTTGCAATCTCTGAAAAGTTAAGAGCTCAGGTGAGTGGTTTAGGTGTATCTATAGATAACGCCAACGATGGTATCTCCCTAATAAGGACAGCAGAAGGGGCATTAGATAGGGTAAATGCCATACTAAAGAGGATGAGAGACCTAGTTGGATGGGCAGCCAACGGTGATAAGACAGATGCGGATAGACAAAAGTATCAAGACGAGATAAACCAACTTATAGCAGAGATAGATAGGATCTCAACGACAACTGAGTATAACACTAAGAAGCTACTAAATGGGCAGTTAGGGACAAAGGCTACTATAGATACAACAACGTATAGTGGTATAGTTGAAAATAATGCTATCGGTATCTCAGGAACTGTTGGGGCTACTGGTACTTATCAGGTTTCTGTCTATACTGCAGGAAGGGAAAACTTGACTGCTATTGGACTAAGGGATACTAATGCTACTTTAGGGACCACTCTAAGAGATGCTTTGAATGAGACAAGTACTGAAGCTTATACTAAGACTCTAATTATTAGCCAAGCAGATGGGAAATCAGCTACCGTAACGCTTGATATTTCAAATACTGGAGACACTATAGAAACCACTCTTAATAAGTTAAATACTGCATTTACTAATGCTGGGATGAAAATAAGGGCTACCTTTGATGAGAATTATAATCAGATAAATCTTACTTCAACAGAGGTTGGAACAAAGTACAACATCTCCTGGTCTGAGAGTAACAGTATAGCCACTAGTTACGGATTTAGCGCAGCATATCAGCTTAATAGCGTTAGCTTGAATGCGGTAACTGAAGGTGACACTCTAGATGTTGCTTTTGGTGGCAGTGGGACTTATACTTTCACTTTTGGTTTGGCAGATGGAAGTACTGTTGTTCTAACAGCTGCCGATACTCTAGAAGTTGGTCAATTAGTTACTAATATACAGGATGCTTTAAATAATAGTGGCAGAGGATTTAATGTGACTGTTTCATTTGATGATCCAAATGATGCTCTTGTATTTGCTTATGCTGCAGGCTCAACAAAGGTGGTCTCCTATAGTGTTTCTGCTACTGGTGGTTCATTAACTGCTGGTACTGTTGGTACATTTGACTTTAATGCAGCAGATAAAGTAAGCATAGCTGCAAATGATGTTACTATTGCTGTTACAGACCCTGTAGGATCTACGGTAAGATATGTAACCTCTACTAGTAGATACTTTAAGGCTGGAACAGGTGGTCCATATGTAAACGTCGATGCTAGTGGTATAAGTGGAATTACATTTACACTTACAAGCGATGCAGCTAAATCTACTAGCACTTACTTTGCATTTGACCTAAGCAAAGGTTCTATTACACTTCAGATAGGTCCAAATGCTGGAACAGACCACAGGATGGAGATCTCTATTAATGATATGAGCGCGAGTGCCCTAGGGGTAAGTAGCATTAATGTAACAGATCAGGCATCAGCACAGGCAATTATAGATGGACAGACTATAGATAATGCTATAGAGCTAGTAGTAACAGAACGTGGTAAGCTTGGTGCATATGAGAATAGATTGAACCATACAATACAGAATCTAGGTGTAGCAAAGGAGAACCTGACATCTGCAGAGTCTAGACTTAGAGATGCAGACCTAGCTCAAGAGATGATGGAATTTACAAGGAACCAGATTATGCTCCAGGCTGGCACCGCAATGCTGGCTCAGGCAAATACTGTTCCACAGACAGTTCTACAGCTACTAAGATAAGACTCATCACCTTTCTCTTAGGGGGCAAGAGATCCTTGCCCCCCTAATTTTTTATTTATCCCAGAAGTCTTTTATATTATGCCATCTTTCCTTTAGAAAGTGTGCCACAAATTTTGGTTGTCTTTCCCTAGTGAATACTCCTTTTCTATTACCTAAAACCCTAAAGACCTGTTGTTTTGTTGCAAAGTCTGCAAAGTTCCATATATGTTCTCCAATTATAAAATCGAGTTTATCTAAGACCTTTACAAATCTCTCAATCATCTCTTTCTGGTACTCTTCGGTAAACATTAATGGTGGATCACTATGGAATCCAACTATAGAATCTGCCC
Organism: uncultured bacterium; assembly: GCA_937958695.1. Taxonomy (GTDB): domain Bacteria; phylum DUMJ01; class DUMJ01; order DUMJ01; family DUMJ01; genus DUMJ01. The sequence continues at coordinate 2,492 of CALGNK010000045.1, read as the reverse complement.
CAAACTCAGATAAAATTATCGGTTTCTTAAACTTCTCATACCATCCCTTTAGTTCTTTCTCTAGTTGGATTTCAATGACATCTAAGTTTCCAGAATCTGTATACCAAGAGTAATATCTGTTTACACAGACTACATCGACATATTTACTAGCTTTAGTCTCTTCATACCTAGAACTTTCCACTAATGTTACTGGCCTTGTTGGATCAAGTTCCTTTGTTTTCTCTATAACCTTTCTAAAGTATTCTTCAGATTCTTCTTCAAAGGATGCTGGTTCGTTTGCTACGCTCCACATCACAATGCAGGGGTGATTTTTATCCCTAGCTATAAGTTCTTCCATTACCTTAAGATGATGGTCCAATGTCTTTTTCCCTACTCTTTCTTCGGTGAATATCTTCATTCTTCCCATAAACGCATTCATACCAACCGCCGGAGCTTCTTCTATAACTACAATGCCATACATATCTGCAAGATACAATATCTCCTCTGAATATGGATAGTGAGATGTCCTAAACGAATTTGCCCCAATCCACTTTAATAGATTAAAGTCTTTTATATTTATTACCTGATCTAACCCCTTCCCTCTGATATTAGAGTCTTCATGTTTCCCAAAGCCTTTGAAGTAGAATGGCTTTCCATTTATGAGAAACCTTTTGCCCTCTACCTTGATCTCCCTAATACCTATGGGTAGGGTATACGAATCTTCTAATTCTCCATCTACAAAGGTCCTAACCTGAAAAGAGTATAGATAAGGATTACCTGGCTCCCAGAATCTTGCGTTATCAATTACTATTGTGCCTTTTACTGATTTTGCTTCTCCAATTTTGTTATTATCCTCATCCATTACAGAGATATCTATATCTCCTTTACCAGAGTAGTCTATTTCATACTCAATAATCCCTTGTTTACCCTGAATTTTAGTCCTTACCGTTATATCTTTTATATAATCTTGAGGAACAGCGTATATCTTTACCGGCCTATGGATCCCAGAATAGTTAAAAAAGTCAAAGAAATACTCTTGAACCCTATATCCTTTTGGATGTATCTGGTCTTCGATAAGTCTTACTTCTCCTGGTGGAAGTATATCCCAGGTTAGCGTATTATCGACCATTATAGTAATCCTATTCTCCTTGCCAAAACTCACAAAGTCTGTAATCTCTCCCTCAAAGGGCAAAAAACCACCTTTATGTTCTACTATCTTATTTCCATTTATGAAAACCATAGCGGTATGTGATGCAGAACCTACCCTTACAAAAATCCTCTTACCTAGCCAACTTTTTGGTATAAAGAATTCTCTCTCATACCAGACCATCCCTATATGATCTCTTATCCTTGGATCTTGAGTTATATCATTATAGCTAGATGGAACAGGCATTAAGACTGTGCCTTTTAGTGGTGCTTTGAACCACTCCTTTTCTAGTCCTTCGTTATTTTTGTCCACTTTAAATCTCCATACTCCTGAAAGCTCTTTTACATCTCTTGTCTCTGTATCAGTTACATAAAGCATAGAAAAGCACCTCCTTATAAAACTATTTGTAATTATTATACCCTATGTCAGCCTCTTCATACTCTATTCCTAAAAAGGGAGAGTTGCATAAACTGAATAATATACCCCCAGCGGGTATTGACAGTATTATATAAGGGGAGTATTATATAAGTGCCGTAGGTTTCTGAGGGGTCTAGAAGACCTTGAAACCAAAGAAACTTAGGTTGGTAGCCTAGGCTACTAAGGGAAACCTGCTAAGATTCTGGAGTCCATTCCAGAATTTAGTAAGGAACCCTAAAGGTAGATGGGCAAACCGCTTAAGGGACTTTGGGGCGGGTTTTCAAAGATTCGTTGGGACCTACGGCTTACTATTTTTAGCCATTTATTAAGATTTTGGACGATTTCTCCTACTCTATCAATTATTATCCACTTCTGCGGTAGAGTTATACTTTCTCTTTGCAAAGTTTTTCATTTCTTTTCCCAGTATTTCTTCGCCTCTTTATCTCCAAAGCCCATACATCCAAGACATATTCTTGATACATCTAACCCAGATCTTCCTAATTTTATATGCTGTATACCTCTGTTTTTCCATACCTTAATTGCTGGATCTAACTTCAAGTCAAGAGATGTAATATATACAAGCTGAAGTTCGGACATCTGGATTCAGATAAAGATACCCCCTTTCCGTAGTGTTATCATATTATTAGATAAAAACACTACAGAAAGGAGGTGATCAAATGACATTCATAAAAACTTATTCTATCAAAAAATTTCTAAAAGAGCTAGTTCCTTTCGAAGAATCATACCTAGATTCCTTCACTAAAATTATTATAGCATATCTACAAGCTAAAAGACTTCGTATATCTGACATAGCTAATTCTATGGGCAGTATCTCACGCAAAAAGGGTAATAATGCAGATAAGATAGATGAGACTAACTATAAAGCCATACAAAGATTCTTAAATAAAATCAGCATACAGATTCTTAAAAACATACTTAAAAGGTTCCT
>CALGNK010000044.1 GCA_937958695.1 uncultured bacterium | reverse complement strand
CCTCTCAACATTTACTTTCAGAGGATATTCAGGAGATATTGGAAGGACTTTCTCCAAGAGAAAGAGAAATACTAATACTTAGATTTGGTTTAGGTGGAGAGAGGCCTCATACATTAGAAGAAGTTGGAAAGATATTCGATGTAACTAGAGAAAGAATAAGACAGATAGAAAATAAAGCATTAAAAAAGTTAAGACGTTTAGTTTCTAAAATTTAAATTAAACCATAGGATATGTTAAAATAAAATCTTAGATAAAATATTATAAAAGGGAGTGAGATAGTGAATTCAAAAGAATTACTCTTAAAGGCTATACATAACGGGGAGGTAGAAAGAACACCTTGGGTTCCATTTGTAGGCTGTCACTCTGCAAGTCTTATAGGGGTCAGTGCAGAAGAGTACTTCAAGAATGACAAATATATAGTTGAAGGGGCAATAAAGGCATTCGAACTATACAAGCCAGATGGATTACCAGTAACATTTGACCTTCAAATAGAAGCAGAAGCTCTAGGGTGTAAACTTATATACTCAGATACAAATCCTCCTTCGGTAGCTTCGCACCCACTAGCAGAAGGGAAAACTATCGAAGATTTAAAGATACCAACAGAGGAGGATGGAAGATTTCCAATAGTTCTAAAAGCTAGTAGGGAGATAGTTAAAAGATTAGGGGATAAGATAGCCATATATGGACTTGTTATCGGACCCTTTACTCTAGCATTGCATCTTAAGGGGACTGATATATTCTATCAGATGATGGATGAGCCAGAAGAGCTTCATAAACTTATGAGATTCTGCCAGAATGTTTCGACAAATAGTGCCAAAATGTATATCGATACTGGTGTTGATGTAGTGGCTATTGTGGATCCTATGACATCTCAGATATCTCCGAATAGTTTTGAAGAATTTGTTACACCGTATATCATTCCAGTATTTGAATACATTAAAGAAAGAGGAAAGGCGTGTTCTCTTTTTGTCTGTGGTGATGCTACAAGGAATATAGAGGCTATGTGTAAGTGTAAGCCTGATAATATTTCAATAGATGAAAATGTTGACTTAAGATATGCCAAGGAGATATGCAGTAAGTATGGAGTATCCCTAGGTGGAAATATAAAGCTTACTGTAACTATGCTCTTTGGAACTCCATTAGATAATATAAGAGAAGCAGAAAATCTTATGCAGATAGGTGGTAAAAAGGGATATATCCTCTCTCCTGGATGTGACATACCTTTTAATACCCCTCCAGAGAATATAAAAGCCATAGCCAGTGCAGTCCATGGAGATGTAGCAGAGTTTATGAGGCAGGATATAAAAAGTGGTTTCGAAGATATCGATATAAAATTACCTGACTATAAAAATGCAAAAAAAGTCATCTTAGATATAATCACACTGGACTCTGAATCTTGTGCTCCTTGTCAATACGTTGTAGAAGCGGTAAAATCTGCAATTAAAGGACTAGAGGACAAGGTAGAATGGAAGGAATACAAGATAAAGGAAAGAGAATCAGTGGCACGTATGATAAAATTGAAAGTTCCCAATATACCAACTATATGTATAGATGGGAAACCCACATATATAAGTATTATTCCTTCGGTAGAAGAATTAAGAGAGACTATAGAAAAAGCGATCGTAGAAAAAGGATTATAGTACTTACAGGCGGGATATGGATATTAGAATAAACGAGCTCCGAGGGAACCATATTCCGCCTGTAATAGTATTTATCGTTGACCTCAATCTAGGAGCCTCTTCTCTCCTTCTATCTTCTTTATATCTGTAATATCTTGGGTTACCTCTAGGGTCCCTAGATAGTTTCCGTTCTTATCTCGTACCGCAAAGTATCTTATGTAGATAAGCCTATTATTTAGGTTAATCCAGAACTCTGCAGAATCTCTCTTACCACTTCTAAAATCTTCTACTATCTGATTAACTACATGTAGACTCTTCTGCGGATGACACTGCTGGACCTTTCTCCCTATAACAGCCTTCGTCCTTACAAATATCCTGTCTTTGGTCTGACTAAAGTACTTAACAGAGTCATTTTTATCTACGAACGTTATATCTACCGGCAGAGTATTTAAAAGGCTTTCTAGCTCATCGGTAGTAAAACTCCCTGTCTCTAGGGTAATTACACCCTCTTCTCTCTTGGGTTCTACACTCTCTTGACTTATCTTTTCCAATGGTACTAAAGTAGATTCTGGGGTAAAACAACAGTATCCTATTTCGTCAAATTGAGACCTTATATCTATCCATTCAGAATCCTGAATGACCCTTAAGCCTGTAGGAAAGAGTATGTTATTCTCTTTATAGAAATGACTTGAGAGTAGTTGAGATAAATTCTCAGTAGAAGATGTTAATCTCTCTAAAGAGTTATGGAAATCATCATCTATTCCTTCAAAAGCAGAATAAATCTCTTTTTTTGTTGAACGAATCATATCATGCTCCTTCCACATTACAGCTGGAGGTTCCACTATACCATGTTTCTCAAGATAAGGGAACAAGACATTTTCTTCTCTAAGATAGTGTTTTTCAGACTCCTTAAGATGTTCAATTATGTCTAATATTTCATCTCTTTTGCTAGTAAAGCTTTCAGGAGTATCTATCCCGCTTACAATATTCTGAAGCCTAAAGGCAAAATCTAGGAGGATTTTATGCTCCTCTTTGAGGATATTTATAGGATGACCTAACCTTAACTCTTCTTCCTTCTTCTCAAGAGACTCTTTAAATATCTCTAGATGGACCTCGCATAATTTTTGGATTTCATCCCTAGATATACCTTCTTGCACAAGCTCTTGCTCTACTTTAGAGATCTCTAAGGCATCTACACTACCTAAAAGTTCCTTAAACTGCCTCTTGGCTTCTACAGGGTCTACACCTGAATGGAGTTTTCTAATAATATCCTTTAAAATTTCTTTCCTGTCTCTTTCTCTACCAAAGTATTCACTCATCTTTATCCTCCAAAATTATGATAATGTTTATTAATATTATATAATTAGGGAAGAGTTTAGTAAAGGAGATCAAGCAAAATATCAAATTCAAACATCTATTGACAAATCCTATGATTTATCCAATAATGTATGTTACAGATTAAGGCAAGGATGCCTTACTGTTATTTTATCCAACGATGGACTCTGTAACAAAATTATTATTTCTTATTTATCTATTTAAAGTAAGAAGGGTGAGTAATTTATGGCTAAGGCAAGTGTTAAGAAGCTCAAAATGACAATAGAAGAGAAGGATAAAGAAATATCCCTTTTAAAGTCTGAGATAGAGATGAAAAATGCCGAAATAGACAGGATAACTAAGATATCATCTTTAGTGGCGTTACAACTCAGCTCTATAGATAATATACTTAACCTTATAGTAACGGTAACAGCAGAAATCTTAAAAACTAAAGTCTGCTCCATAATGCTTATAGACGAAGAGAGAAGGGAATTTATAATCAAAGCTACACAGAGTCTAGATGAAGAGTATAAAAATAAGCCAAATCTAAAGCTAGATCAAGGCATAAGTGGATTAGTATTAAAAGAAGGACATCCTATTATAGTGTCAGATGTCCGAGAAGATTCTAATTTTTTCTACAGAGATATTGCCAGAAGATTAGGACTAGTCTCTATGCTCTCAGTACCTATGTACTTCAGAGATAAAATTATTGGGTTAGTAAATGTTTATACCTCAGAGAGGCATAGTTTTAAAAAAGAGGAGGTAAATATTGTTCAGACATTAGCTAATTATGCAGCTATAGCTGTAGGAAGTAGTCAGCTCATAGAAGAGGTAACAAAGTTAAAAGAGACGTTAGAGGCTAGAAAACTTATAGAAAGGGCAAAAGGAATTCTTATGAAACAAAGAGGGATGAGTGAGGAAGAGGCGTATAGATTTTTACAGAAAAAGAGTATGGATACAGGAAAGACTACGAAGGAGATCGCATCTGGGGTCTGTCAAGAAGCTTGTGTAAATTCCCTAGTGTCTCTACAGGTATCCTCCTAGTCTATTCTCAAAGTAAACAGCTAATTCCGCTAGTATAAGGTGCCAATCTCTTATCTTGCTCGTCCACTTCATGTAGACTGTTTTATTCTTTACTTCCCCATCATCTTTTACTTTGCATACTAAGCCATCTATAAAGACTATTGGGTATATCTCTTCTAAAACTCTATTTTGCCATTCCTTAGCCTTTTCCAAAACTCTATTCGTAACGTTACTTATAGTTTCTGGCGATATTTCACAGTTATATATTTTTTGTAGATAATCTTGGATATCTCTAGTGCTTAGACCTTTTTGGTAGAGTAGTAGTATTATATCTTCTATGTTGGAGATATCCTTTTCTCTCTTTCTAACTAATTTAGGTTCAAAAGAAGAGTCTCTGTCTCTTGGAACGTTTATTCTTATTTTTCCTGATTTGCCATAGACCTCTTTAGATGTATATCCATTCCTAGAATTATCTGTCTTCTTGTTCTCACGATCATATCTAGGATATCCGAGATGAGTATCCATTTCTCCCTCTAAGATTGCTTCTACCATTTCCTTTTCTAGCTGTGTAATAAATTCATCTACCTCATCCATAGTCTTTAACCCATTCTCTTCTATAATTCTTTTCATTTCTTCTTTACTGAATATCGCCATCTTATTCCCTAACTTTCTATAATTTATAGTAGGAAATTTACACAGATTATTTTACACTACCTTACCATCTTTATATCGCTAAATCTCCCCTTTCTCCTGTTCTTATCCTTACAATGTCTTCTACTGTCTTCCATGCCCTTCGACCTCTGTAAGAGTTATACCGGGATAGCCAAGTTTCTGAAGGACATTCAACACAGAGTCTAATTTCCCTGGTCTAATTATAGCTTCTATCTTCTTCATCTAAATTCCTCCCTTTTTTGAAAAGCTAGATTATCCAAAGATAGGCAGTGTAAAGAATTCGGCATTCTGTTGACAATGTTTACATCTTATCTCTATAATATATTCTAACAGTCTAAGGCAATGGCGCCTTGCTGTTTCTAAATCCGATGGCGGATTCCCAAAGAAGGTATATTTTATCTATAAAATAAATCCAAATTAGTAGGAGGTGTATATAATAATGTCTTTTTCTAAACCAAATGCATCTGATGCTACACTTACAAGGTTGAGAGAGAAGGACTTTTCCCCTTTTAGTGGGATGTGCGTAACTTGTTTAGATGGATGTCCTGGATACTGTGAGATAGGCAGGTCTGCCGTAAGGGGAAGAGAATACATATATCCGCAACCTTATGGTAAGATAACCGCCGGATCTCAGAAAGATTATCCGGTAGACTTTTCTCACCTTAATATAAGTGGAACTTGCGTAGGAGCTCATGGAGTAGAAGCAGATCCAGATGTAGCTACTTTCCCTAAGGTTAATATAGAGACAAGACTAGGAGATATAAAACTGAGAGCACCTTGGTTCACTACCGGATTAGGCTCTACATTTATAGCAAGGGATAACTGGGAGGGAGTAGCTATAGGATCTGCTATATTTGGAAGTATGGTTGGCATCGGAGAAAATGTCTGTGGGGTAGACCCAGATGCTAAATTTAAAAATGGATATATCCTTCACTCTCCAGAAATGGAAAGAAGAGTTAAGTTATTTAAAGAATGGCAAAGGGATGGGTACGGAGAGATTATAGTTCAAGAAAATGTAGAAGATTCAAGATTAAAGGTTTTAGAGTATGTTATAGATAGTTTGGGGGTAAAATTTGTAGAGATAAAATGGGGACAAGGGGCTAAAGACATTGGAGGCGAAATAAAACTCCCCGCAATAGAGTGGGCTAAAGCCTTAAAAGAAAGAGGATACATTGTTCATCCAGATCCAGACGATCCAGTTGTTCAAGAAATATACAGTAAGGGTGGGATAAAGGAATTTGAAAGACATTCTAGATTAGGTATGGCCTCTTTAGAAGGCTTCTTAAAAAGAGTCTATGAATTGAGAAGTAAGGGAGCAAAGTATATTTCTTTAAAAACAGGAGCCTACAGACCAAGAGACTTAGCCCTAGCTTTAAAGTGTGCCTCTGAAGGTAAGATTGATCTTCTTATTGTAGATGGAGCTGGTGGAGGAACAGGTATGAGTCCTTGGAGAATGATGAACGAGTGGGGAGTCCCAACCGTTTATCTAGAATCTCTAGTCTACAGGTATGCTAAAATTCTCCAAGAAAGAGGCAAATACGTTCCACCAATAGCTATAGCTGGAGGATTTACACTAGAAGACCACATATTCAAAGGTCTAGCACTTGGAGCACCATTTGTTAAATTAGTTGCTATGGGCAGAGCTTCTCTGACTGCCGCTATGGTTGGAAAGACTATAGGAGAACTAGTCAAAGAAGGTAAGACTCCTCAAGAGTATAAGAAATATGGAGAGGAGATTCAAGAAATATTCTCAGCCGTAGCAGATTTGGAGAAGATTTATGGAGAAGAGTGGAAGAGGATCCCGACAGGTGCTCTAGGTGTATATGCCTATTTTGACAGACTTGCTACGGGCTTAAAGCAGTTTATGGCCGGAGTTAGAAAGTTTAGTTTAGAGTACATAGATAGAAGCGATCTAATATGTCTTACTGAAGAAGCGTCTAAAGTAACCGGCCTTCCTTATGTGATGGAGATGGATTATGAAGAAAGTATGAAGATTCTAGAAAATTAGACTTCCTTTTTAATATAGGCTAGAGGGTAGAGTGATGCTACCCTCTAGTATTTTTCTATATTTGATAAAAAATATAAATAATGATTTTACACATAATGAACTTTGTGATATAATTAGTTCAGGTGATGAAGTCCACCTTAATATAACCCCATAGGGGTTGATGACTTCTACTCGGTCTAGGGTAGAAGTCATTTTTTGTTTTAGGAGGTATAGATGAATATAGAAGCATTTGTAAACTTTAAAGATAAGATTATAAGGAATGTCTCAAAGGTTATAGTGGGTAAAGATGAGGTGATAGAGCTTGTTACAGTAGCCTTCATCTGTGGAGGACATATCCTTCTTGAAGATGTCCCAGGATTAGGGAAGACTATGCTGGTAAGGGCATTTGCTAAGACTATAGGGTGCGATTTTAAGAGGATTCAGTTCACCCCAGATTTACTTCCTTCTGATCTTACCGGTATAAACTTTTATAATCAAAAGGTTGGAGATTTTCAATTTAAACCAGGGCCAATATTTACAAATATTTTACTTGCTGATGAAATTAATAGAGCAACCCCTAGGACCCAATCTGCCCTCTTAGAGGCTATGCAGGAGAGGCAGGTTACTACCGATGGCGTAACTAGAAAACTTCCAGAGCCATTTATGGTTCTAGCAACTCAAAATCCAATAGAATCATTTGGAACATTTCCTCTTCCAGAAGCTCAACTAGATAGATTCTTTATGAGAGTCAAGATTGGCTATCCAACAAGAGAAGAAGAGATAGAAATAGTAAATAGGAATAAAAAGCTAGACCTCATAGAGGATCTAGAAAGTGTGGTATCTCTTGAAGAGATAAACTATGTTAGAAGCGTCTATAATGAGGTAAGAATTTCCAAAGAAGTAATGGATTATCTCTTAGATATTATAGAAAAGACAAGAAATATCGATGTTGTCCAGCTTGGAGTAAGTCCAAGAGGAACTATTGCTCTATTTAAAGCAAGTCAAGCCTATGCAGCGATAAATGGAAGGGATTATATAATCCCAGAGGACATAAAAAAGGTGGCTCCCTATGTATTGAACCATAGGGTTATTCTGAAGGGGTTAAGCAGAGACAAAAATATCTATTCGTTTATAAACTCTGTTCTTGATACCATAAAGGTTCCTGTAGAAGAGGTCTAGATGGCTTACTTATTGCTCTTTTTGATAATTGTTGGAATAATACTTAATAGATTATCTAAAAAGTATACACTCTTTGGAGTTACATATCAGAGAGAGATATCTAAAAAGATCTTAGAGATAGGAGAAGATTTTCATATAACCACTGTTATAGAGAATAGGAAGCTTCTTCCTGTAACATTCCTTCAGATTGTAGAGAGATTCCCTAGAGGTATAGAGTATAAATTTAAGGCGGACCAGTTTAAGACCGTAGAGTTTTTATACCATACAATAACTATGTTCCTATTGCCATTTCAGCGTATAAAAAGGATTTATACTGCGGTAGCCTATAGAAGGGGAAGATATATTTTCGAAGATGTCTCGTTAATTGGTGGAGACTTACTGGGGCTAAATACATTTGTAAGGAGCATAAGGTACAATCAAGAGATAATAGTCTTACCAAAGAGTATAGACCTAGAAAGAAAACTTGTCCCTTATGGAAATTATAATGGAAATCTCTCAGTTCAGCGATGGATTATAGATGACCCTACAATGATTATAGGTGTAAAGGAGTATACTGGCCTTGAACCGGCAAAGACTATTCACTGGCCCTCTTCTCTAAGGGCAGGAAATCTTATGGTGAAGAAATTTGATTTTACTCTAGAAAATACTGCTATGATTATACTAAACGTTGAATGTGACAAGCCTTTCTGGGTAGATATAAAACCAGACGATATAGAAGAGTGTATATCTATAACTAGGGGAGTTATGGAGAAATTTGAGTCTATTGGAATGCCATATGGATTTGCCACCAATTCTATTATGCATGGGTTACCGGCAAATAGGAATATTGTCTATCCTTCCTCTGGTATCTCTCACCTAGAATCACTATTAGAATGTCTAGGTAGGGCTTCATATAGTATAAGTCTAACCTTAGAGGAACTACTTTTAAAATTAAATAGGCATGATATAAATTGTTCTACCTATATCATAATAACACCAAAGGTCTTAGACTCCTATATAGAATATATAAATTCTTTGGCATCTGAATTACAAGAGGTGATACTTATCTCTCTCAAAGACGAAAACCTCGAGTTTATTTCTGATAGTGTACTTAAGTATACAGGAAGAGGGAGTGAATATGTATATACGATACCTCAAGATAATAAGTAATATATCTCTAATATTTGGAATCTTGGGATTTATACTGAATTCTATTGGTATGCTAAACAATGTTGAGCTTCACCGTACTGAAATTTTATATCTATGGACTATCTTGAATTCTCTCTTTATATTTAGATTTTACTCTAAAAAGATAATATCCATTCCTTTAGGATTTTTGCTATTCTCTCCTCTTCTATTTATGAGAGATGCTTTAGATATTGTATTTATATCTATAGTAGGTCTATACTCTATATATCTCTTGTCCAGAATTATCAAAAGGCTAACTTATGGCTCTAGCGTAGAGGAGTTTGAAAGGGTTGTGCCTATAATCATAGCAATTACTATAATTTCTATAGGTGTATCACTCGCATTTCCAGACAAGGCTATAATATACAGCAGATCTGTCTTACCATATCTGGTTGTCTATTTAGTCTCTACTATTATTCTATTAAGAACTCTAAGGTATATAGAATATAGCTCCAGCGAAAACAAGGATATAAATAAGGTAAACCTGGCATATTCTATTGGAATAATATCCCTCTCATTTACTCTAAGCCTACCGGCAGTAAGGGCTATTATCTGGAGGGGTATCTCAATTGGATTTACCTATACTATCAGTGGTTTCCTTACGGGGTTAGCATGGCTTATATTTGGGGTCTTATATATCCTTGATAAGATTGTCTCATTCTTAGGTAGGTTCTTCAAACCGGTAAAGCGAGAAATCCCAGAAATAAAGATGGATGAGTTAACTAAAAGGATCTTCAATATGACAAGGATGGAAGAAGGGAGAGAAATAATAAAAGAGAAAACAGCTACATCTTCTAGCACTAATTATATCCTGATAATCATTCTAGGGATACTAATAATAATTATTCTAGCTTATATAATCTTTATTCTATTCAAAAGGTATGAATCTAGACGTACCCCTAAAGAGGAAGATTATATAGAAACAAAAGAATTCATTACTATAAAGAAAGAAGAGGGTTCTAACATATTGAAGAAATTTCTAGAGAGACTTAGGCCTAAGGATCCGATAGAAAAGATTAGGCTATACTATAAAAGGTACCTTATGATGTGTAAAGAGAAAGAAATAGGTCTAAAAGAGAGTGATACTACTCTAGATATATACTCAAAGTCAAAAGAATTTTTTAATAAGGAAGTGTTACCTAGAATAAGAGAGATCTATATAAGAGTTAGATATGGCTTAGAAAATCCCTCTAACGAAACGGTAAAAGAATTCATTACTCTCTATAAAAAGATTAACTCTAAGAACTAGATCAAAATTGAGGAACACTTATAATTGTTAATTTTTCGTTTCCAAGGGCTCTACCTGAGATATGAGAAATTACAACAGTTCTAATTAATACGTCTCTACTAGATTTTGGACCAATTACCGCTACCTCAAATCCGTTTGGGAAACCGTCTCCATTATTATTTGCATTGGCAAATTTAGGGATATTTAGATGCTCTGTATTATAACCTATAGCATAGTAAACACTTCCAGTTGGAAGCTGACAAATTCCAAAATCTCTAAGCGCAGGCATAGCGTCCATTTGAATTTGATAATTATTCAGTAGAGAAAGATTCCCATTACTTCTTAATTCATAAAACTTTACATTTTTTAGATCAACAGAATATCTTATTCCACTGTTATATAGGGCTACAACTAAAGCCCTTTTCTTGTTGTTATCTGAAACGTTATTTATTGTCAAATAGTCTATATATGATTCTCTAGACTGGGCTTTCAGTAGTACTATCGGATTTCTCTCCTTTATTTTATAAGTAGTATCTTTTGCTAGAAAATAGTATATAAACCTATAGATATCTATCCTATATTCAGTTCCGTTAACTGCAAGCTCTATAGGGCTAAGGTACTTAGCTATAAAAAGCACATTACCCACATTGTCTGGGTTAGGAGGGAAATTACCAGTTTCATCTATGATGGGAAGCTTATTCCCGCTTAAAGTTGTAAAATTAGGAGGAGTATTTAAAGAAATTTTATCTTTATAACTAGAATTATTATCAAATATTAACGCTGACTGAACAATATCTGTCTTTATATCTTCTATAAGTCGCTGGTTTATTAGTTTTATATCATTTGTAGCGGTTAAGGTAGTTGTAGAAAATATTACACTCTCCGAAATCTCATAAATTATAGGTATAACTAAAGAGACTATGACTAAAGCTATGAGTAACTCTATCAAGGTAAAACCTGATCTCATCTTCTTATAAATACCCTTCTCTGATGGAAAGCATAGTGGTTACGGATATCCCTCCTATGAGCTTCTACCATAAATAAATAGGTACCTATAGGGAATTTGTCAGGTGGAGTATTAAGTACATATGATGTTACCCCTTCCACCTTATGAGCATCATCCGGCCTTTCTCCTGGATATGTAGACTGATCATCTTGAACATAATTCCAAGTCTTTCCACCGTCCTTAGAATATTTTATTGCATAAATTACTTGGGGTGGATTGGTATATGTATAATTAGAATAGGGTTTTCCATCCCATCGTTTCCATTCTAAGAGCCATTCTATAGTAATGTTCTCTGGATTATCTATCTCATCTATTTCTGTAGGAGAAGTGATAGATATGTATGGAACCTGTTCTATCCTATGTGGATTTGAAGGGTTTCCAGCATCAAGAAACCCCATAATACTACTTACAAGGGCATACCTAGAGATAAAAGCAACCCCTGCCTCTCCGGCTGGAGATAACCCATTTATCAAAAAATATCCGGTCTTTGTATCACCAGCAAGGGTAGGAGCGGTCAACTTTAAAAGAGCACTAGATCTATAATTACTAATGTCAGGTGGAGCGTTATAGTATGATTTATAAAAACTCAAAGTTCCTCTATAATTGCCAAAATAAGATTCATTCCACTGAGAGGGCATCCAACCCTTTGTTTGCAAATTAACGTTTATAGCGAAAGGTCTTCTTGCCTCCATCGACTCTGGTAAAACTATATTAAAAGTCTCATTCATCCTTCTTCCATCGCTAGTAAGTGTTGCTGTATTATTAGAATTCCTATGTTCATGATTAAACCCTAAATTAGAATCAGAAGGATTAGAGCTTCCGTTTAGTGCGGTAGGTGGACCATACTCCCTTGTCCTTTTAAATCTATCATAAGAATTTAGCAATACTTTATATCTTTCCCTATAGAATCTTGAGAAAGATAAATTACCATTTGTTTTCCAATTATTATACTCATTATCTGGATATAGTTCTCCAAGCCAGATCCTAGAATACCAATTAGAATCTTTATCCTTTATTAACCTACAGTAAGACTGGTTTGCCCCATCATCTGGTATTATTTCGTCTACCTTTGTTGTTCTCCCAGAATCCCCTCCCCAAGGAAGACTCGATATGGGATTATCTAATAGATTATTTATATAAGGATTTGCAGTATCTCCACCCATCTCTTGGCCAAAACCAATGTAGTAGAATGAAAATCCGGTAACACTAGTAAATATACTAGAAGACCTTAAGATACCATCTCTAAAAACTTGGAAATATCTAGGTATATCGGAATCAAATGGACTATTTGAGCTATACTGCATACCCCAACCATTGTTTCCACTAAAACCATAATAACCAGATAGATCAGATGTAAACCATCTATTATATCTACCATCATTCTTTACATCTGAATAGGGACAGTATCTTGGATCTCCCATAAATTGAAATCTTTCTGTAATTGGAGGTTCTAGACCAATCCAGGTGAATGTCCTAGAACGGTTTGGAGTATACTGTATTGGGTCTGGAATATTGTTAGCCCCTTTATCTCCTATATAAGTCTCTACAGTAAGCATTTTATTAGAAGGGTATATGTTACTTAGGATGTTTTTATCTAAGGTTATTATCCATCTAGCGGTATTCTTAGCAATATCTCCAGATACTGTCAAATCTTGCCAATCCAAAGGATTGGAGGATTTTCCTACCACACAAGGTATATATTCAAGTCCATAGAGCTTCTTACTACTAGGCAATCCTGTTTTACTACTACTATGATAAGGACACTTCGTTGGTGTATTTTTAAGTAGTATCTTTGTGCCTATTAGAGTTCCATTGGTATCATAAACAATACTAGCACTATAATGAGTTCCAGAAAGTGCAGAGATTTTTTCGTATCTTGTATTTCCATCACCTTTAATAAAATCTATACCTTTTATACCTTCTATATTCCCATCGTTATTTATATCAAGATTAATTCCTCTAAAAAGGATGGTGATATTATCTACAGTATAAGGTGAGGAGTATTCAGGCATAAGATATGAGTATACCCTTAGTTTTACATCTTCGTTAACGTTGTATTTTAACTTTTCCGGATGCGTTACTACTCTTACGCCAGGATAAACTTCAGGATCTTTAGCTGGATCAGAGTAGTTTCTTAAAGGAGGAAAAGGCATTAACTCACCGTGAAGGTTTATTATAATAGAATTCTTATACTTTTCTGGGTTTGAGAATAAGTCTTCCATTAACATCCGCCAACTTGGTTCTAAGCCAGGATTAAACTGTTTCTCATAGTTATACCTAAGTATCTCATCTGGATATCTCATACTGTGATTAAACTGGTCAGCTAAGGCGTATCTCCCATCATTAAAAGATTCATCAATATTGAGTTTACCCTTTATAAAATTTGCATCAAAATAGTAGGAATTAGCGCTTCCAGAATTATTCAGTAGTCCTGGATATAGATAAGTCCAAAGAATATCTTGTGCCACTGTATTTTCTTTATTTATGTATGGTCTATAGTATTCATCTCTTCCATAAGAGAGCCTTGTTATCCAGTGGGTTCTTATAGAGAGATTTGGATTCCTAGACTCTAGTTCACTAATAGCGCTATCAATCATCATTCTCAAATTTGTAGTGTTTACCCACCACCCAGGGACATTTTCTATAGCAATTAGATATACATCATAAACCTGCTGAGGTATATCAGGTGAGCCCATCGTTGAAATTATAGTACTTAGGTCTGCAAGTTTCTTATAGTCGTTTCCAACTTTTTTAAACAATTCTACTATAACATACCTTATATCACGACTCTCGATGTTTGGTAATCTCTTCACTGTTATTCTTCTATAATATCTCCAGCTTCCATCACTTAATTTACTATTACCACTTAGGATAGAATCTGGGGTAGCATCTTTAAGTGTAGTAAGTACTGGATTATAGCTAGTTCCATCGTCAAAGTTATCTAGATATTCTGCCCTTTTCTCTTCTCCTTTTCTTACATAGCTTTTGAGCTCTTCTAATATCTGATTTGCCTTAACATTTGAAAATGAAACATCCTGATTATTTGCAGTATAGTTAAATGTCATACCAATATAATTGGCTATAATAGCAATTACTATTCCAAGAACAAACAAACTTATCAATACCTCTATCAGAGTAAAACCCTTCTTCATTGGACCTCCTCCTTTATAAGAGGGGTAGCCCTTCTATAAAGGCCTACTCTCCGCTTCATCATATCTATAATATTTTTATCAAAATCTATCTCAGATATCTCTCCTGTCCCTTCCAAATTAACTACCGAACCTGTAACCACTATACAACCCGATATTAAAGAGGGCGCCTGTTGATTATAGTTACTGCTGGAATTACCAACAACGTATATAATACCTGTAAAGTTACTATTACTTCCAGCTTGGATATTTAGATTCCCATTTATTATAAGAATTCCCCCTCCGTTCAATGGCCTTCTACGACCAAATTGAGCATTACCATCTATATATATCAAAGCCGAACTTGGTAATTTTTCTGGTAGTTCTTCTACTCTTGATACACTTATATCTGCAATATTACTCAGTTCTTCTAGAGAGAGACCAAAGATAGAGAATGGATCAAGAGCCATACTCTGATTCTCTAGAATTGTTCCTTGAATTTCTCCTTGCTTACCAGTAACCTTACCATTAGTAGCTATACCTCCACGGACTCTTCCACCTCTACCTATCTGGACATTCCTTTCCGCTAAAATTGCAGATTCAATAGGGAGATTAACATCTATTCTCCTTATTTCTGTAGATAATTTGCTCCATCCAAGTACTCTATTTGGAGATTCATTAAACCTCTTATTAGGGTCTAACCTATGAAAAACATACCCATAACTTGTAATCTTCCATATGCTTCCACGTTGAGAAAGCCCCCTTATGATAGAAACATCCTCCACTTTATTTTTAGGAACCTCATACCTCCCATACACATTTCCAGAGATTAGATACTCTCTCACTAAGCCTATATCAGGTTCTTCAGTATCATTTCCACTTGGCGAAAAATCTTGCACTGGTTGAACAAGCTGTCTTTTAAACCAGGATATGGCATCCTCTATCCCAGCATTAGCTACCTCGTTGGCTTTTAGATTTACATCGAAACTTATCTTTAAGCTTCTATGAAGATTTAACACGATAACCATACCCAAGAGAATAAACATACTGAGGAGTAAGATTAAAAATATTACAAATACTAAAATAAAACCTCCCTTTTTCTCCATATGCCCCTCTTACTAATATCTCTTTGATAGGTATTATTATATCATAAAATGTGGCAAAATCTTATAATCTCAATAGCAATATCATACCTATCAAAAGGTGGTATTATGTATATACCACTAGCCATATCTTTTATACTTTCAACTATCTCTAAAGCTATCTCTATCCCCTCTTTTTTCTGATCTTTAGAGTTAGCCATTCTTTCTCTAATATTTCTAGGAATAGATATGCCAGGTACCTCATTATGTAAGAACTCTGCATGTCTAAAGCTTCTCAGTGGAAGAATTCCTACTAAGATAGGGGGTAATTTAAAACTAACTCTCTATAAGAATCTCTCCAGAACTTATCTAGTGTATATAGGCTGAGTCTCAATAAAATTAGCACCATTCTCAATCTTTCGCTTTAACCTTTCTAACTCTTTATCTATCTCCTCTACATTAGGATTCACCGCCACACCTATGGTGAAATTTGTTGATAATCCTATAGGATTATCCATATAATCGGTACCATTGTTTAATTTATTCATTATCATCACAAGCCCTTCTGAAGTAACATCAAATACAGGTTTTGCCTGCGGATGATCCCCTATAGATGGAGGGTCTCCCGTTAATGCCAAAACATTCTTTATGCCCAATGCAGCAGCGCCTAAGAGCTCGGATTGAAGTCCTATAAGATTTCTATCCCTACATGTAAAATGAAGTATAGATTCTATATCTAATTCCTCTTTAAGTATATGTGCTAAAGCTATAGGAGATATTCTAACCCTAGCCATAGGAGAGTCTGAAATATTTATATCATCTACACCTACTTCTTTTAAAATCTTAACATCTGTCTTTACCTTTTCTATTTCTATTCCTTTTGGAGGATTTATTTCTACTGTGAATAAAAACTTCTTACCAAGTTTTTTGGAAAATTCCGATGGTTCATCTTTCTTAACTAATTCTACCTTTTCTCTCTGAACCTCTTCAATCGCTATATCTATTATTGATGTTTCTTTCTTAATAACCTCTCTAATAGAAGCTATATGTCTTGGAGATGTTCCACAACATCCCCCTATGATCTTTGCCCCATATCTTATATATTCTTTTACAAAGCTAGCAAAATAATCTTCTCCTGTAGTATATATAAGTCTATTCTGAATAATCTTTGGATATCCTGCATTTGGCTGAATAGAAAATGGACCGTTTAAGTTTTTTGAAAATATCTTGAGGGCTTCTAAGGTTTGAAGAGGACCATTCCCACAATTCAATCCAATTACATCAACATCAATTCCTCTTAAGAAATCTAATACCCTGTAAATATCCTCTCCAAGAATGGTACTCATATCTTTTGAAAAGGAAAATTGGACAATAATAGGTATATGAATCGAAAGATCTTTCATCAATTCGATAAGGATCTCTACCTCTCTTATTGAGGTCATAGTTTCTAATATCAAACCATCAGGCTCTTCCTCCATAATACTTATAACTTGTCTCTTGTATATATCAGTAGCTTTATCTCTACTTATTTCAAATCCTTCTCCTATAGGTTTTCCTATTGGTCCAATACTTGCAAATACATAAGTACCTTCCCCGGAGGCTTCTTTAGCCAATCTTACCCCAGCTTTATTTATCTTTTCTACTAAATCTTCGTATCCCCAATCTTTTAAGTTAAATCCGTTAGCCCCAAAGGTATTTGTTTCAATACAATCAGCGCCTGCGCTTATATAATCCCTATGGATAGATAATACTAACTCAGGGTTTATAATATTTGCATATTCGATAGGCTTATCTTGAGGATATCCTCTCTTCAGAAGCTCTGTTCCAGTTGCCCCATCGAATATTATCACTTCAGCTTTTTCTAAATATTTGAAAAAGTCCTTCATTCTTGTCTATCACCTTCTTTCTCCATTTAAAATTTTGATTACAATTAGAGTAAGCCCTCCTAGAGGCAATACAGAGAAAAATTCTTCTAGGAGGGCTTATCTTCTTAAGATTTAATCCTTTATAGGCAGATCTATCCCCGCTCTAAGAAATACAGGGATTACACTAAGAGGTGTAGGAACTTCAATCCACTGACCGCCACTATATATCTTACCGCTATTTATATCTTTCCACTCTGTACCCTCCGGAAGATAAACACTTCTCTTAGTCATTCCTTCATATAGTACAGGTGCAACTAAAATATCTGGACCGAACATATACTCATCTTCTACATTCCAACATTCTCTATCCTCAGGGAAATCAAAGAATAGAGGACGGATAACTGGATAACCTTTTTCATGAGCTATTCTCATCTGCTCTTTTATATAAGGCTTTAATCTCTCGCGCATAAAGAGGAGTTCTTTTATTATTTCGTAAGCCTCTTCACCATAACTCCAAACCTCGTTAGGCCCACAAGTTTCTAAGTCCCAAATACCAGCGTCTTCATCTTTTTTACCCTCGGGTAGTCTATAACCGTGAAGTCTAAATATTGGGCAAAAGACTCCAAATTGGAACCACCTTACTATAAGTTCTCTAAATTTAGGGTCATTTGGGTCTCCTCCATAGAATCCACCAATATCTGTTGTCCACCAAGGAATTCCAGAGAGTCCCATATTGAGACCTGCAGGGACTTGTTTTCTTAGTGTCTCAAAGTTTGAGTGTATATCCCCTGACCAAATAATAACTCCAAAGCGTTGACTCCCAGCCCAAGCACAACGAGCCAGATTCACCACATCTTTTATACCTTCAGAGGCCATGCCATCGTAAAATGCTTTGGCATACATAAATGGGTATATATTCCCAATCTCAAGCCATGGCCCTAAATATCCACGTATGTTGTCAAAGTCATACGGTCTAAATTCAGGCTCAGCCTCATCAAGCCAGAATACCCTTATTCCATATTTATAGTAATTCTCTTTCACTTTTTCCCAAACATACCTCTGGGCATTTGGATTAGTAAAGTCTACAAAAGTCTCGTTTCCCCTAAACATCATATGGACGCGAACTCCACGCTCAGTATTTAGGAGATAACCTTTGGCTTTCATCTCCTTGTAATATTTACTACGAGTATCAACAGTGGGCCATATAGAAACCATCAACTCTACGCCCATATCTTTTAATTCTTTTACCATACCCTCTGGGTCTGGCCAATATTTTGGATCGAACTGCCATTCTCCCTGCATAGTCCAGTGGAAAAAGTCTATTACTATAACAGAAAGCGGAAGGTCTCTTTTTTTATACTCTCTAGCAACCTCTAACAATTCATCCTGAGTTATATATCTAAGTTTAGACTGCCAGAAACCTAAAGCAAAATCAGCTATCATCGGAGATCTTCCGGTGGTAGCTGTATAGTTCTCTATAATCTCCGCTGGGTTATCCCCTGCTGTAATCCAATAGTCTATCACATCTGTAACTTCAGCTACCCATTCCATACAATTTCTAGCTAGATTTACTCGCCCATAAGCAGGATTATTCCATAAAAATCCATAACCTAGATTAGATAGGGCAAATGGAATATTGACCTGAGAATTCCTCTGTGCTAATTCAAAACTACATCCCTTTAGATTTAAAAAAGGTTCCTGATGTTGCCCTAAACCATAGATCTTTTCTGACTCGTTTCCTTGAAATCGAACCGTGGCTCTATATTTCCCACCTATAATAGGCTTCAATTCCCTTCCAGGGATCATAAGAGATATACGATTGTTGATGTCATCCCTAGTCTGCCATTTTTCTACTAACAAGGTCTCTCCTTTATTATCCTTAAAACTTATAGCGCCAAACTCGTTTATATAGCAAGTAATCTTGCCATTAGTAATACTTGCTCTATTCTCCTCTACATTTATCTCAGGCTTAAACTCTGGTTGTTCTAAAAGTGCCCAATCTTTATCTGGCATTTCCGATTCTTTTGTTATACGAACTCTTAAACTATCTTTACCCCAGGGTTCAACCCAGAGCTTTTCATAATCAAACTCTCTTACAAGCCGGTTTCCTTCTACTCTAAACATACTCATTGATATCATCCTCCTATTTTTTACTCCTTGAACGCCCCTGCAGTTAAACCAGATATTAAAAACTTACTACCTACTAATATCACTATTATTGATGGGATAGAATATACAAAGCTTCCTGCCATTAAATAATTCCATTGGACACCAAACTCACTTACAAAGGTAAACAAGCGGATACTTAGAGGATACAGCCTATCGTCTTGAAGAAGAGTCAAAGGAAATACAAAGTTGCCCCATCCTTGTAAGAAAGCAAACAGTGATGCAGTGGTTAATGCTGGCATAGATAAAGGTAAGACTATTCTCCAATAAATTCTAGAAAGGCTAGCTCCATCAATCTGTGCAGACTCTATCAATTGAACAGGAAAGGCTCTCATATAGGAAGTAAGCATTATTACTATAAATGGAACAGAAAAAGAAGATATGGCTAATATTACTCCTAGAATATTTGTAAGCTTAAATTCCCGGAAAAAGAGATACAGTGGAATAATAGTAGCAGTTATTGGGAGCATCTGAACAAGAACAAAGATAAAATTAAAAATATCTCCCAATTTTAGCTTAAGTTTAGCCAATGCAAAGGCAGCTGCTGGGGCAAGTAATAAAACTAAAATCATCACTCCAAAGGTTATAATAAGGCTATTCAAGGCATAACGGCTTAGTATTCTAAAAGCTGTAGAATAATTAGTAATAGCTTCCTTAGGAGAAGGGGGGAACAAATATGGTGGCTGGCGAAATATCTCAGAGGTAGTCATCATACTACCAACAAGTATATAGTATATAGGAAAAACTATAAAAGCTACGGAAAAAGTAAATTCTGTACAAAGACATGGATAAATTAGACAAATTAGTAATTTATAACTTAATTATATCCCCACCCTCTTATATATAACTTCCAGATTCTTCCTATATACATCATCATTAAAACAGGCTCTTAGTTCCTCTTGAGATAGATATCTTTTTATTTCTTCATCTTCCCAGAGAACTTCAAAAAAAGGCCTCCCTAAATCCCATGCCTTAAGGGCATTCCTTTGAACAATTTCATAAGCATCATCTCTAGGTAGTCCTTTATCCATAAGGGCTAAAAGGACTCTTTGAGAATTATACAATCCACCGGTAAGTTTTAGGTTCTTTTCCATATTTTCTGGATATACTACTAAATCATCAACTAATCTCTTAAATCTACGTAGTAGATAACTAGCTAAAATAGTTGAATCAGGCATAATAATTCTCTCTACAGAGGAATGGCTTATATCTCTCTCATGCCAAAGGGATATATTTTCAAGGGATGCAAGGAGATTTCCTCTTAATACCCTTGCAAGTCCACATATCTGTTCAGCTGTAATGGGATTCTTCTTATGAGGCATAGCACTCGAACCTCTCTGCCCTCTAGAAAAACCCTCTTCTACTTCTCTTACTTCTGTTCTAGCCATATGCCTTATCTCTGTAGCAAACCTATCTAGAGAAGATCCAAGCATAGCTAGTGTAGCTAGAAAGAATGCATATCTATCCCTAGATATAACTTGTGTAGAAACCGTATCACCTTTTAGACCCAACTTTTCGCATACATATGCTTCTACCTCAGGAGGAACTTCTGCATACGTTCCTACAGCCCCAGATATTTTTCCTACTGATATTTCCTCTATAGCAGAGATTAATCTCTTTTTGTTACGTTCTAACTCTGCAATCCAACCTGCTAGTTTAAAACCAAAAGTGATAGGTTCGGCATGAACCCCGTGTGTTCTACCAATCATCAATAGGTCACGATATCTTCTTGCCTTTTCTCTTACCGTTTCAATAACATCCTCTAAATCTTTTAGAATAATACTACCTGCTTCTCTCAACTGAATGCTCAAAGTAGTATCTAAAAGGTCAGAAGAGGTAAGGCCTAGATGTAGATATCTAGCATCTTCTCCAAGGCTTTCTCCTACTGCCTTAACAAATGCAACTACGTCATGTTTTGTCTCTTTCTCTATCTCTCTTACCTTCTCTACACTCCCATATGTAGCATTCTGCTTTATCCTTTCTAATGCAGAAGGAGGAATTATCCCAAGTTTGCTATATGCTTCACATACTAAAAGCTCTATCTTTAACCAAAGTGAAAATTTATACCCATCTTCCCATATCCTAGCAACTTCAGGAACATTATATCTTTCAATCAATATTCATCACTCCTTCTCCAATATCTCTCCTATAGAACATATTCTCAAAGTAAACTTTAGAGACACAACTATAAGCCTTCTCTCGAGCAGTCTTTATACTCTCTCCTATACCTACTATATTCAAAACCCTTCCCCCTGATGTATAAAATTTTCCATCCACAAATCTAGTTCCTGCATGAAATACTATACATTCAGAGAGATTATCTAGGCCTGATATCTCTTTACCTGTTTCATATGATCCAGGATAACCTTTAGAAGCAAGGACAATACAGCAAGAATACATAGACTTTATCTTTATGTTGACTTTAGGTAATTTAAATACTGCAGTTTCGTAGAATAATTCTAGCAAGTCGTCTTCTATCAATGGAACTATCGCCTGCGTTTCTGGGTCTCCAAGTCTGACATTATATTCTAAGACATAAGGCTCTCTGTTAACTAACATAAGCCCAAAATATATGATTCCTTTGTAACTGATCCCTTCTCTTCCTAGACCTTCTAGAGTCCTCTCTATAATCCTCTCTCTAATCTTACTTTCTATATCTGGTGATATAGCTATAGGTGCTACGCTTCCCATACCACCAGTATTTGGTCCTTTATTCCCATCATATGCTCTCTTATAATCCTGTGCAGAAGGTAAGAGTATATAATCTTTACCATCAGTTATTATAAAACATGAGAGTTCCCTACCAATTAATATCTCTTCTAGAACTACTCTTTCTCCGGAAGCACCTAAGCTTTTTTCTACCATAAACCTATGAAGGGCATCTCTAGCTGATTCCAAATCTTGAGGGATAACCACACCTTTACCACCCGCTAATCCGTCAGCCTTTATCACCTTAAGACCGTACTTTTCTATATAATTTACAGCTTCGTCATAATTAGAGGCAACATAATAATCTGCAGTTGGAATATCATTCTTTCTCATAAAATTTTTGGCAAAAACTTTGCTGCCTTCAAGCTGTGCCCCTTTAGAATCAGGACCAAAAACAGGGATGTTATGCTCAAGACATTTATTAGCAAGACCCTCAACAAGTGGCGCCTCAGGACCCACAATTATAAGATCTATACCTAGGTCCTTAGCAATCTGAGGAATATCACTAATCTTCCCTTCTATAATTTCCCCCTTCTCTACCATACCTCCATTGCCAGGAATACAGTATAGCTTAGATAATAATCGACTCTGCTTTACTTTATAAGCTATAGCATCTTCTCTTCCACCACTGCCAACTATCAATACCTTCATATCTCGCACCAGTTATCTCCTATCTTCACTTCTACTGTTATAGGAACCTTCATTGGATAAGCATTCTCCATAGTCTCTTTAACTATCTGAGCCACATCATCTGCAATATCTTCTCTTACCTCTACAAGCAATTCATCATGTATCTGTAAGATGATATCTGCTGGTAAAGCCTTTTCCCTTAGTTTATTATAAAGGTTAACCATAGCCAATTTTATTAAATCTGCTGCACTACCCTGTATAGGAGTGTTTATAGCTAATCTTTCCCCCAGCTCTCTTTCAGTCTTATTATTGCTCTTTATCTGAGGTATATATCTCCTTCTATTAAAGATGGTAGTTACATATCCTTTCTCTCTAGCGGTCTCCTTAAGACTTTCCAGAAATTCTTTGACTACTTTATACGTATTGAAATAGTTTTCTATATATTCCTTAGCCTCTCTTTTATGTATCCCTAATTCTTTAGATAATCCATAATCACTCATACCATATATTATCCCAAAATTTATTGTCTTAGCCAACCTTCTCAGATTAGGTGTTACATCCTCAGGTTTTATCCTAAGTATCTTAACCGCAGTCTGAGAATGTATATCTACCCCACTTTCAAATGCCTCTATAAGTAATGGGTCTCCACTTAGATGTGCAAGTACCCTAAGCTCTATCTGTGAATAGTCTGCTGAGATAAGCTTATACCCCTTAGGTGCTATAAATGCCCTTCTTATCTCCTTTCCTATCTCGCTTCTAATTGGTATATTTTGAAGGTTAGGTTCACTACTTGCCAGTCTTCCAGTAGAGGTGCTCGTCTGGCTAAATGTAGTATGAAGCCTCCCAGTATAAGGATTTATAAGCTTCGGTAAAGCATCCACATATGTAGACTTTAACTTAGTCAATTCTCTAAACTCTAAAAGTTTCAAACATATTTCACTTTCAGTGGCTAGCTGAGTCAGAACTTCAGCATCAGTAGAATATCCAGTCTTTGTCTTCTTTACAGGAGGAAGCTTCAATTTCTCAAAAAGTATATAGGCGAGTTGTTTTGGAGAATTTATATTAAAGACTTCCCCGGCGAGATTATAGATTTCTCTCTCAGTTTGAGAGAGGGAAACTTCCAATACCTTAGAAAGTTCTTGTAGATAATCTATATCTATCAGGACCCCTTTAAGTTCCATACTGGCAAGGACCTTAGTAAGGGGTAATTCTATCCTACTGTATAATTCACTCATATCATTTTTATCTACTTCTTCTTTTAAGAAAATTCCTAACTTATAGATAGCATATTCTTGAGGAAGTCTCTCCTTTATATACCTGTCTATAAGTTTATTTAGAGTTACTTCTTGGGAAGGATCAAGGAGATAACCTAAAATAGAGACGTCAAGTATATTGGAAGATTCTACTCTATCCATATCTATAGTCTTCCATAAAGACTTCATATCATAAACTGCTATATGTTTATCTTTACCAATGATATCTAAGACAAATCTTCCTAGACTATCCTTATCTCCTTCGACTTTATATATCTTTTCATCCACAGAAATAGCTAATCCTTTAAGTCTTGGAGGGTGCACTGAAAAATCCATATCTGGATTCAATGCAAAATATTCTTTATCTTTTATAACATTAGTAACCTCTTCAATACCCTTTCTTTCTGTATGTATCTCTGTACTTGTATCTATAGGAATATCTATAGAAAATCTCTTCAGTATGGTTTTCATTTCTAATTCTAAGGCTATATTTTTAACTTCTTCTATATTTGGAAGTCCAATGGCAAGATTTTCTATATTAAGATCAACGGGCACATCCCTCTTTAGAGTTGCCAAAAAGACATTCTCTCTAATTTCCTCTTCTTTTCCAATAAGTTTTGTCTTTAACCTTAAAGGGAGGTTATGAATCTTAGATATAAGCTCTTCTAGGGTATTTACGTCTTTTAATATTTCAATAGCACTATTCTTTCCTATTCCCTCAATACCCTTTATATTATCAGAGGCATCTCCCGCTAAAGCCTTAAAAAGAGGTATTTTGTGTGGTAATACTCCTAATTTTTCTTCTACCGCTTTAATATCAAAAGTCTCTACCTCAGTTATACCTTTTCTAGGGACTAAGACGTTTATACTTTCATCTACCAAAGCCAAAAGGTCATAATCTCCAGATATAACAGTTATCTTTAGCTTCTTCTTAAATCTATCTACAAGAGTAGCTATCACATCATCAGCTTCATACCCAGGATACTCTAGTATTGCAATAGACATAGCATTTAGCAGTCTTTTTATATAAGGAATTTGAATACTCATCTCATCAGGCATCGCCTGGCGGTGCGCCTTATACTCCTTATAAGCCTCATGTCTAAAAGAAGGTGCAGGGGTATCAAAAGCTACCGCTATATAATCAGGTTTGATTTCATCTAATATTTTAAACATAATATTAGCAAAACCGTATATTGCCTGAGTAGGGAACCCTTTTGAATTAGATAGTCTTGGTAATGCAAAATAACACCTATAAGCTATTCCGCTTCCATCTACTAATACAAGCCTCTCTATTGACATTACGTACCTCTTATTTTAAAATTATATCAGAAAGCCGAAGTGGCGGAATAGGCAGACGCGCTTGACTCAAAATCAAGTGGAGCTTGGACTCCGTGCCGGTTCAACTCCGGCCTTCGGCACCAATTTTTCTTCAAAAACTCCAATCTTTCGAACCTTATAGTACCTCTCTTCTAAAAGAGAATCTATATCTTTACTACATAACATTTCTAAATTCCTAGCAATACTCTCCTCAACAGCTTTTATGGTAGCACTTACATTATTGTGAGCACCTCCAGGCGGTTCAGGAATTATCTCGTCTATTATGTTAAATCTTAGTAGATCTTGCGCTGTAAGTTTTAGTGCTGAAGCAGCTCTCTCTGCATTTTTAGAGTCTTTCCATATGATAGCAGCACATCCCTCAGGAGATATTACTGAATATATTGCATTCTCTAACATAAGAATCCTATCCCCTACACCTATACCTAAAGCTCCTCCACTTCCTCCTTCTCCTATTACTACTACAATAATTGGAGTCCTTATCTCAAAAGCCTCTAGTATATTTCTACCTATAGCTTCTGCTTGTCCTCTTTCCTCAGCTCCAACTCCCGGATATGCCCCTGGGGTATCAATAAATGAGATTACAGGTAAATGCCACCTTTCTGCCAATCTCATAAGTCTTAATGCCTTTCTATAACCTTCAGGATGAGGCATACCAAAATTTCTAGAGACATTTTCTTTTACATCTTTGCCTTTATTATGCCCTATAATGACTACACCCTGATCTCTAAATATACCTATACCTCCTATAAGAGCAGGATCATCACCGTATAATCTATCTCCATGGAGTTCAATAAAATCCTCAAATAGATTTTCTATATAGTCTATTGTCAAAGGTCTCTGGGGATGCCTAGATATTTGGACCTTTTCCCAAGGTGTTAATTCTTTAATCTCTTGTTCCATATGTTTACTATTCTCCCTATGGTCGATTTCAGTTTACTTCTTTCTATAATGATATCTACCATACCGTGCTGAAAGACAAATTCAGAACTTTGGAATCCTTCTGGTAATTTTTGTTTTATAGTCTGTTCAATAACTCTTGGGCCAGCAAAACCTATCAATGCCCCTGGTTCTGCTATTATAACATCTCCCTGAGATGCAAAACTAGCCATTACCCCAGCAGTAGAAGGATCTGATAACACAGATATGAATAATCCTCCACTTCTCCTATACCTACTTAGGGCAGCATTTGTTTTTGCCATCTGCATAAGGGACAACATCCCTTCATACATTCTAGCTCCACCAGTAGCAGTAACTATAACAACAGGTAATTTATCTCTAGCTCCATATTCAAAAAGACGAGTTACTTTCTCTCCAACAACAGAAGCCATACTACCACCTATGAAACCAAAGTCAAATACACCTATAAAAGTATCAAAACCCTCTATCTTACCTCTTCCTGTAACTATAGCTTCATTTAAACCTGTTGTCTCTTTACTCTCTTTTAGTTTATCTAGATATATACCATCATTAAAAGGCAAAGCATCTACACTCTCTAAGTTTTCATCTAATTCATAGAACTCTTTATCATCAACAAGCTGATAGATTCTTTCCCAAGCTCCTAACTTAAA
>CALGNK010000043.1 GCA_937958695.1 uncultured bacterium | reverse complement strand
TCCATATGTACAAGACATATGCAAAGAGGAGCATCCACAATTAAGAAATCTGGGTAATGACCACTTTGTTGCCTGTCACTTTGCGGAAAAACTCAGTCTAGTAGGGATTGAGTAAAAAAGAATAGAACATACAACTTGTAATATAAAGCCTAAAAATTAGAAGACCCCATAATAGGGGTCTTTTTTATTATTAGATGGGATTATTTATTATTCGGTGGTCAATAAACTCAAAGAATAGAAAGTTCTGTAAAAAATGGAGGCTTAAGTATACCAACCTCACAGACAATAGCGGTTATAAATTCCGCAGGGGTTACATCAAAGGCAAAATTTACAGCCTTAGCTCCTAATGGTGCTATTCTTGCTCCTCCAAAACTTAAGACTTCCTCTTCTTTCCTTTCCTCTATAGGTATATCTTTACCAGACTTGATACTCCAATCAAAACTGCTAGTTGGGGCAGCAACTATAAACGGTATGTCAAACCTATTAGACAACATAGCCAAACTACATGTTCCTATTTTATTGGCTACATCCCCATTACTAGCTATCCTATCAGCCCCAACAACTACCGCCGAAACCCTACCTAATTCCATCATAAAACCTGCAGAGTTATCTGTTATTATTCTGTATGGGATAACAGCTTCTTGAAGTTCCCATGCCGTTAACCTTGCCCCTTGTAAAAGTGGACGAGTTTCATCTACTAACACCTCTATAACCTTGCCCTCTTCCCATGCCTTTCTTATTACCCCAACAGCTGTTCCATACCCACTAGTAGCCAATCCACCAGCATTACAATGGGTAAGAATAACACTGTTATATGGTATGAGGCTAGCCCCTAGAATAGCTATATCAAGGTTCATCTCTTCGTCTTCTCTTTCTATGTTTCTAGCCTCTTCTAGAAAGGCCTCAAAATCTTTCACTGGAAGACTCATCATCCTATCTATAGCCCAAAAGAGATTAACTGCAGTAGGTCTAGTACTTCTCAATATTTTTACTGCTTCATCTAAGTCTTCATTTTGAAGGAGAGCTAAAGTTAGCGCATAAGCGCTAGCTATCCCTATGGCAGGAGCTCCCCTTATAGCAAGTTCTTTAATAGCTTCAGCTACGACTCTATAATCTCTCGTCTTTTCTATAACTAAATTCAGAGGAAGCCTTCTCTGGTCTATAAAGCACAGATAGTTATCTTCCCACCAGACAGGTTTCATCTTGCTCCTTTCAAAATATTAGGACAAGGACAAGTTCTCTCTTCTGGAATAGACTTAATCATCTCTATAATAAGAGATTTAAGCTTATCAATATTCTCCTGAAATATTTTCATAACCTCTTCATGCGTAACTGGCTTTATATTTGGGTCTCCTTCTAGTCCAGTGTCATAATCGGTAATTAAAGAGATATTAACATAACACATCTCCAGCTCTCTAGCCAGCGTAACTTCTGGATATTGGGTCATATTAATTACTTCCCAACCTAAACTTCTAAACCATTTACTCTCTGCCTTAGTACTAAACCTTGGGCCTTGAATTACAACAACAGTTCCCTTAGGATGAAAAGGGAGATCTAGCTTTCTACAACATTCTATAGCTATCTCTCTTAACTGTGGACAATAAGGGTCTGCAGAACTTATATGGGTAGTAATAGGACCATCATAAAAGGTATCTTTTCTTCCGCTTGTAAGGTTAACATACTGGTCACAGATCACAAAATCGCCTGGCTTTATCTCTGGCTTTAAACTTCCGGCTGCACAAGGGCCAATAACTCTCTTTACACCTAGTAATTTGAAAGCATAAAGATTAGCTCTATAATTTACCATATGTGGAGGATACTGATGCTGCTCTCCATGTCTCGGTATAAAAGCTATCCTTTTGCCATAGAGTTCTCCAATCATCACCTGCGAACTCGGAGGACCATACGGGGTTTCTATCTTGTAAGGCTTGAGATTTTCTAAAAAGGAATAAAATCCAGATCCACCAAATATACCTATATCTACTTGAGGAAGCTCCATAGAAATCCCTCCTTATTTTACCTCGTGTACAACAGCTACTTCATTACAGTTTGGGAAATATATACATCTTATACAGTCATTCCAAACCTTATGAGGAAGCTCATCTTTAGGAACCTGAATAAATCCCAATTTAGCAAAAAATTCTGGTATATAAGTAAGGGCAAAGACCCTTTTTAGTGAAAGCTCACTTGCCTCCTTTAGACAGATCTCTACCAGCTTTTTACCTAAACCCTTTCCAGTATGTTCTTCTTTTATAGCCAAAGACCTTACCTCTCCAATATCCTCCCATACAGGATGTAATGCACAACATCCAACTACCTCGGCATCATCTAGCGTAACAACCCAATAATCCCTAATATTCTCATAGAGTTCATTAAGAGACCTAGGTAACATCTTACCTTCTTTGGCATAAACATTTATTAACTGCTGAATTTCAGGAACATCATACATCCTAGCTTTTCTAAACTTATATTCCATAATACATTACCTCTCTGTTTCTTCTGATTTAGAAAAGTGTATCCCCTGTATATAGATATCTATTCTATCTACAGTCATTCCTGTAACTCTTTCTATCTCCTCTTTTATATGTTCTTGTAGATTAAGTCCTACCTCTGGAAGATAATATCCTTCCTCTGCTATCACATAAACCTCTAATCTAACTTTGTTGTTATCTACTATATTTACCTTTACTCCGTGTTGCTGAGCTTTTCTCCAAAAGGAAACATTAGCAGGAACTTCTAAACTATATACACCCTTAACCTCCAAAGCAGACCTACTAGCAATGGACATTATGACATTAGGAGATATCTCCACATTAACTCCTCTCTCCATTTAAAAATCCCCTTTCGTCAAGAAAATTAATAGATATATTACCACTTACATAATTTTCATCTTCCATTATTTTAAGATATAGAGGGATAGTCGTTTTAATCCCCTCTATCAAAAATTCTTCTAGAGCATTTTTCATACGAGATATAGCCTCTTTTCTATCTAACCCCCAAGAGATAAGCTTCGCAATAAGAGAATCATAGTATGGTAAAATCTCAATATTATTATAGATAGCGGTATCTAATCTTATCCCTGGGCCTCCAGGGAGAGAAAAGATTTTCAAAGTACCAGTACTCGGTAAGAAATTATTAAAAGGATCTTCTGCGTTTATACGACACTCAATAGCATGCCCTCTCTGAACTATATCTTCCTGCCTCACAGGCATTCCTTCACCACTTGCTACGAGGATCTGATACTTAACAAGGTCATGACCAGTTACTACCTCTGTCACCGGATGTTCAACCTGAATTCTCGTATTCATCTCCATAAAATAGAAGTTGTTATCCTTGTCCAAGAGAAACTCTAAAGTTCCAACTCCTTCATAATTTATAGCTCTAGCGCCTCTTACTGCAGATTCTAAAAGCTTCTCTTTTACATCCCTAGGAATGCCGACTGCCGGACTTTCCTCAATAAGCTTCTGGTGTCTCCGTTGTATAGAGCAATCTCTTTCATAAAAATGGACAACATTACCATTTCCATCACCAAGTATCTGAACCTCGATATGTCTAGCGCCCTCTATATATTTTTCTATATAGATCGCTCCATTGTTAAATGCAGCCTCAGCTTCACTTCTAGCAACCATTAGCGCTCCCTTTAAATCATCCATATCCCTTACTATCCTCATCCCTCTTCCTCCCCCACCACCGGCAGCCTTTATAATGAGAGGAAAACCAAAATCTTTAGCTATAGAGATAGCCTTTTTTTCATCCTCTACAGGTTCAAAAGTACCAGGTATAACTGGAACCCCTACCTCATACATTACTTTTCTGGCAGCAATCTTATCCCCCATAAGAGATATGACCTTAGAAGAGGGACCTATAAATTTGATACCACAACTTTCACATACTTCAGCAAAATCTGCATTTTCTGCTAGAAAACCATAGCCTGGATGAATTGCATCTGCTCCAGATATCTCAGCAGCAGCTATTATATTCGGTATATTTAGATAACTCTTACTTGCCTGCGGAGGTCCTATACAGAAAGCTTCATCAGCATATTTAACCCCTAAAGAATATCTATCAGCTTCTGAGAAAACTAAAACCGTCTTTATACCAAGACTCCTACAAGTCCTTAGTATCCTTAAAGCTATTTCTCCTCTATTCGCTATCAAAATTTTACGGAACATCCGCTATTCTCACCCACAGGCTCAATGACAAAAAGAGGCTGTCCATACTCTACTGGTTCTCCGTTCTCTACTAAAATCTGCTTTACTATCCCGTTATAATCAGATTTTATTTCGTTCATAAGTTTCATCGCCTCAATAATACATAACGTTTGTCCAACCTTTACTTCATCGCCAACCTCTACAAAAGGAGGGGCATTAGGTTTTGGAGCCCTGTAAAATGTCCCTACTATAGGGGAGATTACAAATAAGTCTTCTTTATCTTCTTTATTTTCAGAAGATAACTCCTGAACTTCTTCGATCTCCTGAGGAATCTCTTGAAACTTGTAAGGCTTAGTAGATTTTTTTATAGTAATCTTTATATCTTTATCTCCTACCCTTAGCTCGTCTATGTTAGAGCGACTTACTATATCTACCAGTTTCTTTATCAGATCTACATCAATCATCTGTTTCTTCTGGCCCCCAATTTTCAAGGTTTATAGTAAAAATACTATGACAATTGGGACATTCCACATCTAAAATTCCACTCTCTGGAACTTCTTCTATAGGGATAGTAAATGTTACATTACAACTTGGGCACTCTATCTCTATCTCACCATAAACCGCATTTTCAAGGCTTGATAGATCTGAATCTATCGCATCAATCCTTTCCTTAAGGTTGTTAAGTGTAAGCTTTATAGAATTAATCTCCTCAGCTATTGCCTCTAGTGCTTTAACAACATCAGAAAGGGTAGCACTATCACCCAAAGACTTAAGTAAGTCAAGCTTATCCATTAAACTACTCATATCAATCAATAATCCTCCTATTTATTTACTCGTTCTAGGTATTCACCAGTTCTTGTATCTATCTTGACAATATCCCCAACATTGACAAACAGTGGAACCTGAATGACTGCGCCTGTCTCTAGTGTTGCGGGTTTACTACCTCCGGTTACTGTATCCCCTCTAAAACCAGGCTCTGTATTAACAACCTCTAACTCTACAGTTATTGGTAATTCCACTCCTATAGGGGTACCATTATGGAATATTACATATACCAGCGTGTTTTCTTTTAGAAACTTAACTCCTTCTCCTATAGCCTCTTTAGAAAGACTAACTTGCTCATAAGTTGTAGTATCCATAAAATGATATACATCATCTTGATTATAGAGATACTGCATCTCCCTTCTCTCCAATATAGCTCTAGGGAATTTTTCTCCAGCTTTAAAGTTTCTCTCTATAACGGACTGAGTCTTTATATTTCTCAACTTCGTCCTAACAAATGCCGAGCCTTTACCTGGCTTAACATGTAGAAATTCAACAACCTCATAAATCTCTCCTTCTATCTCTATTGTCATCCCGGGACGAAAGTCATTCGTAGAGATCATATGTTCCCTCCTTTAAACTCAAAGTCTTTACTTATCCTCGTCAAAACCTCTATACCGGAATCAGTAACAACTACTAAATCTTCTATCCTTATACCACCAAAACCCTTTATATATATCCCTGGTTCTACCGTTAGTACCATTCCTTTTTCAATCAAAGCACCATTACCTTCCGCCAACCTAGGATACTCATGTATCTCCAAACCAACCCCATGGCCAGTACTGTGGATAAATTTGTCTCCAAATCCCTCTTTATTTATCACTTCTCTTGCAACTCTGTCCACTTCAGAGGCAGGTACTCCGGGCTTTATTATAGATTCTGCAGATTCCTGAGCCTTTAAAACCACATTATATATCTTAGAGTACTCCTTAGGAGGTTTCCCAAGAAAGAACGTCCTAGTAGCATCAGAACAATAGCCATTATACTTTGCTCCATAATCTATTAATAATATGCCATCAGGCTTTATATCTCTCGAGGCAGGTATCCCATGAGGAAGACTAGATACCTCTCCATACAGAATAATTGGTTCAAAACTAACTGTAGCTCCTCTTTTCCTTACAAAATAATTAAACTCAGCTACAAGGTCTTGTTCTTTAATACCAGGCTTTATAATAGACTTTAGATGCATAAAAGCCAGATCTGCAATCTCTGCTGATTTTTTAATAAGACTTATCTCTTCCTCATCCTTTATAGCCCTGATAGAATCTAAAAAATTTTCTACAGGTATAAGCTCTATTCCATTTATAAGAGAACTTATCTTCTTGTAGGTAGAAAAAGTTATATCAGATTCAAAGGCTAATCTCTTCACCCTTTCCTTTTTAAGTGCTCTAACTAGTATTCCTTCCCAATCTTTTTTAACAGGAATAATCTCTATGTCACCACAATCTTCCTGAGCCTGTTCTAAATACATCTCATTTACATATAATAAGACCTTCTCTTCAGTTACCAAAAGTATAGACCCTTCCCCTCTATAACCTAAAAGATATCTTAGATTTACTGGGTTTAAAGTAATAAAGGCATCAAAATTTCCTTTAATCTTCTCTCTGAGTTTATTTAATCTATCTATTCTAAGCATAATTGCCTCTCAAATAGTTATTTAAACCACATAAGGCTAATATATAACCATAGATTCCAAATCCTGTTATCTGTCCTATAGCAACGGGTGCTATAAAAGAATGGTGTCTAAACTCTTCTCTTCTATATATATTGGATATATGAACCTCAACTGTCGGTATCCCTTCTCCTGCTATAGCATCTCTTATAGCGATGCTATAGTGCGTATAAGCTCCTGGATTTATTATAAGTCCATCATATTTATCTTTAGCTTGCTGAATAGCATCAACTATTGCACCCTCGCTATTGGACTGAAAAAAATCTAAATCTACACCCAGAATTTCTCCCTCTTTCCGAAGAATTGTTTCTAAATCTGCTAGTGTAAACCTCCCATAGATATCAGGTTCTCTAAGCCCTAACCTATTAAGGTTAGGGCCATTTATCACTAAAATTCTCAACTTATCTCTTGGAGAATTGAGGTGCTTTTCTTGCTCTCTTGAGTCCATACTTCTTTCTCTCTTTCATCCTTGGGTCACGAGTGAGGAGTCCATATTCTTTAAGGATTGGACGGAATTCAGGATTGTACTCTACTAATGCTCTAGCTATACCAAGTCTTACCGATTCAGCCTGTCCATTAACTCCTCCGCCAGTAACATTGGCATAGCAGTCAAATTTACCTTCCGTTCCCGTAACCCTAAATGGAGAAAGAATCTGTATCCGCCATCTATCTAGAGGAAAATACGTCTCCAAATCTCTATCATTTATAATTATTCTTCCGCTTCCCTCTGTTATTCTCACTCGTGCTACTGCTTCTTTTCTTCTTCCTGTTCCCCAATAATAACTACCAATCAATTCTTACATCACCTTCCTATTCTTCTGATAATAAAGATTATTATACCAATAATTAATGGTGCTAAACTAGCTATAAATATATTCCTAGCATCTGTAACTGTAACAGGTCTTATATATCTATCACTATTTTCTATTATATCATTATTCTCATTAACGGCTACAAGTTTATAGTCTCCAGTAGGAGGAACACTAAACTTAAAAGCAGTAAAATCCGCCGTAGCATATGGATATTCCTTCCGGTCAAGAAGCTTTATATTGTAACCCAATGCAGAACCAGGTATCTGCTCCACATAATAAGGCCTTTCTCTTATCTGAGCAATAAGATTATTCTTGCTAAGTATATTAAGCTTTATCTTGGAAGCCCTATCCATATGAACCCATATCCATCTATCGGGTCTGCCAGAAGATTGTGGTTTAGAAAGCTTATTATATTCTAGTTCATTAAACTCCCACTCTTTATATGGCTGGAAATAAAGAGTCCCCTCTCTATACTGGTATATAATATCACTAGAATCATTTGCTGTTTCTGGATATGTCCACTTACTCTCAGGTATTATATTGTATCCTATCCCTTCTCTTCTATGAGAGAAGGCTATAAGGGTCTTGACCGTTCCTGGTATAATATTACCATTCTTATCCTTAGCCCTTATAGTATACTTTCCTACTGGAAGGCTGAATACATAAGCTTTAGATACATCTGTCACATAAAAGGTAGGAGCTCTCGGTTGTTTTGGCTCTTTTGGTATCTGTCCTGCAGGTTTACCCTCCTGAATCTTTCGATAGAACTCTTGTAATTTCTTGTTATACTCGTAGTAATCCTTATAATATTTATCCACCTCTTTCCAATATTTATCTACAGCCTTATCATATTCCTTCTTCTTTTCCCTAGCCTTTTCGCCGGTAAATAACTGTGTCCCTCCACCCCAGTAGCCTTTGGGATAATAAAACACATAGTCCACCTTTTTATACTCTCCTATAACCTGATTACCCTTTAGCACCTCCAATGTCTCACCAACATCTTTATTGAGTCCATCCCAATCTGCCATATATTCTCTAGTAATAGGCCAGTAGTATACTAAAGTTTCCTTTACAGAGTAAACGTTCTCAAAATCTGCCATTACATATATAGTACTCAAAGAAGCTGGATAGAAAGGAGCGGCGTAGTCTTTTCCATCCCAAACATTTAAACTATAAACAATCTCTCTCTTCTTTGGCGGTGCAGCTCCAAATACTTCCAAAGAAAAGACCAGTAAGGATAATAATAGAAGACAAAATACTAGATACTTCTTCATAACTTTCTTACCCCCTTCCATTTTAGTGTGTAGACAGAAAGAGTAAGTAGAACAATTGTATAAGCAAATGCACCTAACATATTTTCTATGTACATACTAGTACTCCCTAATGCTACAGCATTTATTCCATTCATCAGATAACTAAAGGGGGAAGCCCATCTAATGATTCTTAGGACGTTAGAAAGGATTCCCATAATATAAACCATAGAGAGCGAAAGATTTTCTGGTTTTAAGGTAAGTATGTAGTTATGAAGGAATTGAAGTCCCAAAAGTCCTCCCATTATAAGTATAAGTAATAGCACCGATGTCCTAATACGAGCAGTAAGAGAAGAAAGCCACAATCCAAATGAAGACATACTACCTGCGATAAATATAGAAAGTATAACTGCATAAAGATAAGATATAGAAAAACCAAGATTAGTAACAATAGCAGTATATACAAAATAGAGAGTTACAAGAACCATTATTATCAGAAAACTTACAATATCTTCAAAGAATTTAGCTAATATAACGGAGAGATGATCAACAGGACCATAAAACAATACCTCCAAAGTTCCCTTATCTTTTTCTCTAGACAGCGCAGTAGAAGAAGATATAGCGGTATATAAAGCAGATACTATAACAGCATAGAATAGAGGCATATTCAGGGGGGAAGCCATAACCATAATATTATTACCCTCTACTGTATTTATATAACTATTGAAAATAAAGGCAGACACAAAACATGCTAATGTACTAGCTATATAAAGACCTAAACCAAAGAAACTAGACCTTGCTTCTCTCTTTATTATAGATTTTATAGCAACCCATCTATAACTCATTCTGTTACCTCCTCAGAGGAGAATAATGATATATTCTTCTCTGTAATAGTAATAAAGGCATCCTCTAGACTCATCTCTCTTCTTCTTATCTCCTTAAGATTTCCACCAATAGAAGAGACAAAACTTACTAGATCTCCACGATAATCCTTATCAGCCTTTACCCTTACTAGATATTTCCCATCCTCTTTAGTAAGGCTATTAACAAAAGGCAAAGTCTCTAATCTCTTCTCTGCCTCCGCATCAAAGTTATCTATCTCCAATTCTATCTCCACTTCACTAGTAAGCTTTTTCCTTAGGTTTTCCATATTATCTTCAGCTACTAATCTACCTTTATTAAGTATTCCTACCCTATGAGAAATACGCTCTACCTCTGAAAGAATATGGGAGGACATAAAGACCGTCCTACCTTGCCTATTCTCTTCTAAGATTAAATCTCTTATCTCTCTTATCCCTGTGGGGTCTAATCCCGAAACTGGCTCATCTAGTATAAGTAATTCAGGATCGTTTAATAAAGCCCTTACAAAACCTATCTTCTGCTGCATACCTCTAGAATAGTGGCCTAAAAGGTCATCTTTTCTATCGTATAGGTTTACCCTATGTAATAACTCTTCTATCTTTCTATCCTTATTTTTTACCCCATAGAGATCACAGAAGAAAGAAAGATACTCATAAGCGGTCATATCTTCATAAAGGTATTGCACCTCTGAGACTACCCCTATCCTTCTTTTTATACCAAAGTAATCACTGTACAGATCCTTATTGAATATCAGTATCTTCCCGCTGGTTGGCTTTAAAATACCTAATATCATCATAATAGTAGTTGTCTTACCTGCACCATTAGGTCCTAAAAACCCATATATCTCTCCAGGTTCTACTGATATATTGAGGTCCTTTACAGCTTCAACCTTTTCATATCTCTTATATAGATGCTCTGTCTTAATCATCCCCTTCCTCCTTTCCTCTAGACTAGATAAATATACAATAGAGCAAAGAACTTTTCAAGCAATTTTTAAGTCTCCTGCATCTTTCTCATTATCTCGAGTCTATACTGCTCAGAACTTAAGCCCTTAATAGCCTCTAATTCGTCTTCGCTGAAGAGTCTTAAAATCCCACTTATTTTAGCAGCCAAGAAGGATTTGGCTGTATCTTCAGCAACTTCTGCTTTGTAACAAGCCTCTCTAAGATTTGCACCAACAGTAACTACACCATGATTTCTTAAGAAGATCACATCCGCATTTTTTACCTTCTCTTCTACCGCCTTTGCCAATTCATCTGTTGTAGGAAGTATGTATTCAATTATTGCCGGTTTACCTAAAAGAGCAACAGCATCAGGAGTAAATGGTACTACCATCTCTCCTGCACTAATAACTCCTACTAGAAGGGGTGGATGAACATGAACTATAGCCCTTATATCAGGTCTGGCCCTATAACATCTAAGATGCATCAATACCTCAGAGGATGGCTTTATAGGAAAATCATCTAATATCTTACCTGTACTTATCTCAACTGGAACGTAATCTTCTTCTGTAGCTTCAGATATAGAGTATCCACTAGGAGATATAAACATAGTATCCCCTACCCTCGCACTGATATTACCACCAGCTGCTACTACTAATCCTTTCTCTACCAGTCTTCTACCCCACTTTACTAACTGAGCTCTTATATCAACAACATCATCCATCTTTATTCTCCTTTCTTAAGGCTTTATAAGAACTTTTAAGGCACCTCCTTGTCTTACAAGTTCAATCCCATTGACCAAATCCTCTAAGGGTAAAGTATGTGTAATAAGTTTCTCTAGATTTACCCTTCCGCTGGCAAGTAGCTTAGCAGCTTCATAGTAATCATAGTGAGTAGAAGCATATGCACCAAAGATAGATACCTCATTATAGTGAACAATATTACTATTCAATGTAATATTAGCCTTATCTCCAGGTAATCCGCCAAAGAAACTTATCCTTCCGCCTTTAGCAATCATCTGTAGTGCCTGTTCCTGAGCCTGCCCAGAAGGAGCAGCTATTATGATAACATCAGCCCCAAGACCATCGGTTTCTCTCTTTACTATCTCTACGAGGTCTTCTCTAGAAGAATCTACAAAAATATCTGCCCCAAAAGGTTCTGCCATTTTAAGTCTCTTTTCCTGTATATCTGCCAAAATAATTTTACTTGCACCTTTAGCCCTAGAAACTGCCGTATGCATACACCCTATAGGTCCTGAACCTATCACTACAACAGTATCGGTAAATCCTATATTTAGATATCTCTGACCATTTAAAACACAGGAGAGTGGCTCTATCAATGCAGATGTATCTAAATCAGCATTAGACGGCAATTTTAATGTATTTCCTTGTTTAACAGCCTCCTGAGGTATTATCATATACTCTGCAAATCCGCCAGGAAAGTTGTAGCCTATAGCCCTAAAATTAGTACAGAGGTTAATCTTTCCTGCCACACAATATTTACAATGTCCACAACCGACTGGTGTTACTATAGTTACCTTTTCTCCAATATTATAACCTTCTACCCCCTTTCCTATCTCTGCTATAGTACCAGTAATTTCATGACCTATTACCTGAGGAGGCTTTACATTATGGTGCCCAGAATAATAGATCCTTACATCGGTTCCACAGATAGCGCAGGATTCAACTTTGATTAATATCTCTCCATCCTTTGGAATTGGAGTTGGAATCTCTTCAAACCTCATATCCTGCGGTCCATAAAATACCTGTGCCTTCATAAAATTCACCTTCCTTCATTATCCATACGTCTCTCTATATTTTTTATTGTCTTAAAAGACCTTTTTACAAACCAAGGCCATTC
The DNA here is from genome assembly GCA_937958695.1 of uncultured bacterium. Taxonomy (GTDB): domain Bacteria; phylum DUMJ01; class DUMJ01; order DUMJ01; family DUMJ01; genus DUMJ01. The sequence goes on along the minus strand of CALGNK010000043.1, from coordinate 25,930 downwards.
CCTATGATTTTTATACCATCCTTCTAACCACTCTATAGTTTTTTCATCACTAACATTTCCAGAACCAAGAGGCATTCCAATATCTCTTATTTCTAAGTATCTCTCATATTTTGCCATGATAGAGGCTACTCTAGTCTCTAGATAATTATCCTCTGACTTATCAACTACCAATACTTCCGCACCTTGACTCTTTAGCTTATCCAGATTTTCACTTAGTATACTTCCAACACCATAATCATCTATAACTATCCTAGCCTTACTAATATCAAGGCCTTCTATTAAGCCTTCTAATAACTTCTTATACCTTTGGTCTAAAACCTTATTTATACTTTTTTTACTATCAATCTCTCTAGGTGAAATCTTTTCTATTAAGAAACAAAGGCCTTTATCTTTAGACTTCTCTAACTTCCTGTATATTTCTTCCCAATATTCTATACGATGATTATGCTTAGTATCTACATTATCAACTATAATATCCAAATCATCAAAAAGTTCTCTAGGAAACCTTACCCCAGCCAAAATAATACTTCCTATAACCTCTCCCTTACCAACCTCATCAAGTCCAATCAAAAACTCCTTTGAAGGAACTATATATCTTGTCCCTACATAACTATTTATTAATTCTCTTAGTTCTTTAAATTTCTCTTCTTTATAATCAGGATAAGAGATATAAAGTGTTCCACTTTTATAGAATATACAGGTAGAACTATCTAATCTCATCCTCCAAAGTTCTATAGAAGACTTATTCTCTTCCTTAATCCACCCATTATTCAAAAGCAATTCTTCTATCTTCTTCCCAAGGTCAACCTTTAAGTTTCTCCAACTATAACTTCTTAGCTTATTCATCCTAATAATTATACCATAGAGATGCTCAAAAACTTAATCAAAAAGAGGCAAAGGCAGACTATTAGACATGACACGTCTCATAAAGTTTCCCCAAACCTCGGCGGGGAACATACCACCAGTTACCCCCTTCATAGGGGTATTATCATCATTTCCCATCCAAACACAGGTGGTATATTGTCTTGTAAAACCAACAAACCAAGCATCACGATAATCACTTGTAGTACCAGTCTTCCCTGCACAGGGATGACCACAATTAGCCCTTTTCCCAGTTCCATATTTTATAACATTTTCCAACATCTCTGTAATAGTTTTTGCAACATCCTCATCTAGGATCCTAATATTTTTCACCTCAGAACTATATAGAACTCTTCCTTCCTTATCCTTAATAATTTTTATTGCTATAGGCGTCACTAAGACTCCTCTATTCGCCCATACAGAAAAGGCTTGAGCTAGTTGAAGGGGAGTCACCCCATGAGTAATACCACCTAAAGCTATAGCTAGATTTCTATCTAAACTATAATCCAAAGATAATCCCATTTTTATAGCAAGTTCTAATACCTTATCAACCCCAACCTCATAAAGGAGTTTTACTGCTGGAATATTAATAGAATAAGCCAGAGCATCTCTCAGAGTAATCGTTCCTCTAAATCTTTTGTCATAATTCTGAGGCTCCCACAATTTATTCCCTACCTTAAAGCTTATCTTTTCATCAACTATAGTATCCTCAGGTTTCCATCCTTCTCGTATGGCAACTGTATAAACAAATGGCTTAAATGCAGAACCAGGCTGTCTATATGCTTGAAAAGCCCTATTAAACTGACTCTCCCTGTAATCCCTCCCTCCAACCATCGCCCTTATATAACCATTACCATTCTCTATCAGTACTAAAGCCCCTTGAGAGACATTATAATCCTTAGCCTTTTTAAGGCCCTCGAGCAAAGTCTCTTCTGCTATCTTTTGTATATCTAGATCTAATGTGGTATATACATTCAACCCACTTTTTTCTATATCTCTAAAGCCAAGGTCATTCTTTAGTATGTTCAAAACATAATCTACAAAATATGGCGCCTTCCAAAATCCGCTCTTCCCAATAGAAAACTTTAGTTCTGTATTTAAAGCGGATTCATACTCCTTTCGATCTATAAAGCCAAGTTCTAACATCTTTCCTAATACCAATCTTTGTCTAGCTATAGCTAAATCCCTGTTTTTAAATGGAGAGTAATTTTCAGGAGACCTAATGATACCTGCCAAGAGAGCACTCTCTGCAAGGTTAAGGTTTTTAGCAGATTTACCAAAGTATGTCCTAGAAGCAGATTCTACACCGTAACAACCTTCACCAAAATATATGATATTCAGATACAGATGGAGTATCTCCTCCTTAGATAGGGTAGTCTCTATACGCAGGGCTAATAGCATCTCCATTATCTTACGTGAGGGTGTTCTCTCTAATGTAAGGAAAACATTTCTAGCCAACTGCTGAGTAATAGTACTACCGCCCTCTTTAAGTTCTCCACTCTTTAAGCCTCTGTATAATGCCCTAGCTATACCTCTAAGATCTACACCTACATGTGAATAAAATCTCTCATCCTCTATAGCAACTACAGCATCCTTTAAGTGTTGGGGAATATCTTTTATAGGAATAATGATTCTCTTTTCTGCATATAGCTCTGCTAATGGCAGACCTTTAGCATCATATATAGTCGTCTTCGTAGGGGGATTATACTGTAAAAGTAATGAAGGATCGGGTAATTTAGGTATATACTCAAGTAAAACTATCAAGGTAAATATGGAACCAGCAATTATAATGATTAATAAAAGAGTTACCAAAGATAAGATTATTGTCTTTAATACCCTCATCCTACTACCATTTAACTCTTAACATCCTAGAAGCCTTAGCTTCATCTATTCTCTTTATAATATGCTCTTTAGGAGCTTCTCTTACAATATCTGGACTATTACTAGCTTCCTCAACAACCTCTTTCAAAGCTTCAACAAACCTATCCAAGCTATCTAGAGACTCCGTCTCTGTAGGTTCTATCATAAAAGCCTCTTCTACTATAAGAGGGAAATACACAGTTGGCGGATGAACTCCTTTATCTATAAGCCTCTTAGCAATATCTAAGGCTCTAAATCCTTTATTTCTAAAAGACCTCAGAGATGCCACAAACTCATGCTTACATAATCTCTTGTATGGGACTTCTAAAAATTCTCCTATCCTCTTCTGGAGATAATTAGCATTTAAGGTTGATATCTCTGCTATAGACTTTAGCCCTTCTTTACCTAGTAATCTTATATAGCAATACGCCTTGATTAAAACGGTAAAGTTACCATAGAAACACTTTACCTTTCCTATCGATTTTGGAAAATCATAATTTAAAGAATAGAAATTACCATTAAATAATACTCTAGGGACTGGCAAAAATGGAACTAGAAAATCTTTTACCCCCAAAGGGCCAGAACCTGGTCCACCACCTCCATGAGGAGCAGAAAAGGTCTTATGGAGATTTAGATGAACAATATCGAATCCCATATCACCTGGTCTTGTAATACCTATTATACCATTAAGGTTAGCTCCATCATAGTACAATAACCCTCCAGCATCATGAATAAGTTGTGCAATATCATATATATCTTCCTCGAATAGGCCTAGGGTGTTCGGGTTTGTAAGCATAATAAGAGCAATTCTATCATTTAGGAAAGGTTTAATAGCAGAAGGAGAAACTAAACCTCTCCCATCTGATTTTACTTCTACAACTCTAAAACCAGCCATAACCGCACTAGCTGGGTTTGTCCCGTGAGCAGAATCTGGAACTATAACTAAGTCTCTATCTTCTTTTCTATCTTCAAAATACGCCTTAGCTATAAGAAGTCCTGTTAATTCTCCATGGGCACCAGCAGAGGGTTGAAGAGTAAATCCGTCCATTCCTGTTATCTCACAGAGAAATCTTTCTAATTCGTAGATAATCTTTAGAGCCCCCTGTACATATTCTTCATCCATATATGGATGGATATCTAAAAACTCTTCCATTTCAGCCAAGAATTCATTTATCTTTGGATTATACTTCATAGAACAAGAACCCAAAGGGTATATATTATTATCTATCCCATAATTAAGTCGGGATAGATTAGTAAAATGTCTAACTACCTCTAGTTCACTCAAACTAGGAAATGCTGATAAAGAACTCCTCCTCAAGAATTTTTCAGGAATTTCTAGTTCAACTTCAGGAGTATCAATATAACCTGTAACCTTAGATCTTTTCTTATCAAAAAGTGAACCCTCTAACATACCGTTTTGTCTCCTCAATAAGTTTATAAACCTCTTCCTCCTTATTCATCTCTGTAAAAGTAACAAGTATAGAATCACTAAGCTCTGAATACCATCTAGAAGGATCAAGGACAAGAATTCCTTTATCCTTTAATATATCCCTAACCTCTGAACCCTTTCTGTTTAATGGGACTAGAAATTCATTAAAAGAAAAACCACTAAAGTATGAACCTAATTCCTTCCGAGCTATACTAGCTAATTTGTAACAGGTCAAAGCTATATCTTTTAACCCCTTTTCTCCAAGTAGTGAAAGATATATAGCAACCTTCATTGCACATAAGGCTTCGTTAGAGCAAATATTAGAAGTTGCAGATGCTCTTCTTATATGCTGTTCCCTTGTCTGTAAGACAAACGCATATGCAATTTTACCCTCAGCATCATTTGTCATACCAACAATTCTACCAGGCAATCTTCTTACATATTCCATCTTTGTAGATATAAAACCAGCAGATGGCCCCCCATATCTCATCCCTAAACCAAATGACTGCAACTCTCCAGATACAATATCCGCATTATATTCACCTGGCGGTTTTATTATGGCTAAAGAAAAAGGTTCTACGATAACTGGAATAACTAAGGCTTTGGCATTATGAATTAAAGGTTCAAAAGACTCTGGTTCTTCTATGACCCCAAAGAAATTTGGGTTCTGAAAGATCAAACCTGCTGAAGTATCAGCAAATCTATTCACTGTCTCTATATCTAACATACCAGAATCTTTATCAAACGGGACATCTATAACCTCAATCCCTTTGGCTTCAGCATATGTTTTAATGACCATTCTATACTCAGGGTGTAAGGACTTAGCTACTAAGATCCTATTTCTCTTTGTAATATCACAGGCCATAAACATTGCCTCTGCAGATGCAGTGGCACCATCGTACATAGAATCATTAACGACATCCATACCTAAAAGATTACATATTAATGTCTGAAATTCAAATAAAACCTGCAATGTTCCTTGACTCAATTCTGCCTGATAGGGAATATATGAAGTATAAAACTCCTCTCTATGAATCACTTCATTTAAGGCCTGTGGAATAAAATGTCTATAGCATCCACCACCTAAAAACCATAAGAATCTACTAGAAGTAGAGTTTAGTTTAGCTATCTCTTTTAAAATCCTCGTTAATTCTATCTCTGTAATTCCACTTGGGATATAAAGTTCTCTATCAAGCCTTATGTTACTGGGTATATCCTCAAAGAGTTCATCTATAGAATCTAATCCTAGGACATCAAGCATATACCTTATATCTTCTTTAGTATGAGGGATATAGTCCATAATAACTACTCCTTAATCAATTCCTCATAAGCGTTATTAGTAAGCAATTTTTCTATCTCAGAAGGATTCTCAATCCTAACCTTTATAAGCCAACTTTCTCCATATGGATCCTTGGGAAGATTTTCTGGAGACTTCTTTGCAGACTCATTCACTTCTTCTACAGTACCAGAAATAGGGGCTATAAGGTCTACTGCTGCCTTTACAGATTCTATAACACCAAAGGCTTCTCCCTGTTTTACTTTACTTCCCACATCTGGAAGTTCCACATAAACAACATCTCCAAGTTTTTCAAACCCATATTGGGTAACACCCACAATTCCATACTCACCATCTATCCTAAGCCACTCATGTGTATCAGTATATTTAAGTTCCTCTGGAACCATAGTAAATTCCTCCTTCTTAAAAAATATTCTACAGAGTTCATTATAACATATAGTTCTGTGAAAAGAGAAAGATGATGGACCTGAAATTCGGACAGGAGTTCGGAAATCTTTTTGTTGCCAATTCCCCGATAACTGTGGAAAACAATTGATGGAAAAGTCTTAGGCTGTAGACAACCCTAAAAGTTTTTGAGTTATCCACAGAATTGTTTGGATAAGACAGGTTTCTCTTGAGGGTCTATTTTGATCAAGGCTCAGGAAGCAAGTTTTCTGATAAACCTTCTAAGAAATCACTAACTGAGATGATCTTTATCCCTTTAAATTCTTTTAACGGCAAAAGGTGACTCTTATCTCCTGAAACAATATAATCAGCCTTTCCTTCCAGGGCACATTCTAAGATACGATTATCTATCGGGTCTTCGCTGATTATAGAAACTCTTTCCCTAGGGATAACCAGATTAGTAAATTCTCTTAACTCCTCAAGAGCTTCTAATATCTGCCAATTTCCCCATTCAAATTTTCTCCTTAGGATATCTGCAATCTCCCCTATAATAAATTCTGAGATTATAACTTCTATCTTTCCTCTTCTAGCCAAATCTATAATAACTTCCGGTTTTCCTCCAAAAAGAATAGCAGAGATACAGACATTAATATCAAGAACTATTCTTATCAATAGTTCTCCTTACGAAATTCATGTATTAAAATATCTATATCACTTTCTTCTATCCCGAGCTTTTTCCTAGTCTCTTCTCCCCAGCTCCTTATCCTTTTCCATCTATTTTGGGAAGCTATATACATCTCTAATGCCTCTTTTAAAAGTTGGCTTCTTGATGTCCCTTTTTCTTTGGATATCCTTTCTATTTCTGAGAAAAGGTCTGGAGGTATGGAGAAATTTAAAATCTTCGTTGTCCTTGGCATAATCTACCTCCTAGTAATAAACAGGTAACGACTCTAACTCTAGTCTTTCTTTTACTGGCGAAATATCCAATTTTTTACTAATCTCTGATATCTCCGTAGGATCTAAGCCTAATCCTATCTCTAAAGGAAGGAAAATTCCAAGTATAGAAGCTCCTGCACAAAAAGGATGCTGTCCTTCTCCTTCTCCAGTCTCTGCATTATACCATTCATAAAGAGATGGATTATTGATACTTACCTCATAGAATTTATTAGCTATATATAAAGCTTCCTCGTGATAACCATAATTCTCTAAACCATGAGCGATGAAATATTCCCAGTGTGGCCACATCCCTCCGCACCAATTACAATGCCCTTTTCTTAGAGTATAAGTAGAGTCTGTTCCTGGAGCAGGGGTATAAAATTGTGAATAGGAATGTTCAGAAATTCCATAGCTAGGAATTGGGAATTTTGTCCAAAATTCATTAATATTCTTAAGATGTTTCTCAACCAAAAGATGTGCCTGTTCCTCAGTAGCTATACCAGCCCAGAGAGGAATAAATGCAGATGCTGACTTCACTCTAATATTTCTTCCCGTTCTAATATCTCTATCATAAAAAAAGGTATCATGAGCATCCCATAATAATTCTTGAATCTTATTTTTCTTTTTTTCTGCCTCTTTATAAAAGAAATTAACATATTCCTTAAGTTCAAAATTTTTACAGAGCTCTGCAGCGGCTAAACATTCCCTATAAAGATAACAATTCAAGTCCACACCTTCACAGAAGCAAGAGCGCCAAACTCCTACTCTTTCGAACTGAGTATCTGCTCCGCTATGTGGAGCACTACTCCATTCACTTAAGCCATTCCCATCTCTATCACAGCCTGAAATCCAGTAATTTATATACCTTATCATTTTTTTTACTTCTTCTAGAGAAAGCCAGGAAATATCTCCCTTTATTTTCGATATAAGAAGTGCAATCTGACATAAAAATGGCTTACAGTGCTCTTCATTTTCAAATAGTCGCCAAGCGCTAGTGACATCTTCCTGCTCTTCTCCCGTATAAATGTGTCTCGGAATAAACCCATTTTCTTTCTGAAAATCTAAAAAGATACGAAGGGAGTTAATTATATAATCTTCAGCGCTGAAGTATCCTAAAACAATGCTATCAAAATATACTTCCCAATCAAATAAGTTGTTGCCATAACCAGAATAAAAATATCTTTTAGATCGCTCATGATATCTGATTCCATCTTTAACCATCAGTTCTCTAATATTTATAATAGCATCTTTAATACCATCGTAAGTAAACATAATATACTTTTCCTCCTTCTAAAATTTTAATAAGATTTACTTTCAAAATACTTACCCCCTTATAGTTTATATCTATTATCTTGCATAAGGATCAACCGCATCACGTAAACCGTCTCCTAGAAAATTAAATAATAATACAGTAATGATTACAAAAAAAGCAGGCATAAGCTGCCAAGGACGCTGAGCTACAACAATTACTTCTTGAGCCTCCTGCAATAATACCCCCCAACTGATTGCAGGAGGCCTCATTCCTAAGCCTAAAAAGCTTAAAGCAGTTTCGCCTAATATCATGCTAGGTATAGAGAGAGTTATGGATACTATAAGATGACTCGCAAAAGATGGTAGAAGATGTCTAGTAATTATACGCCACTCGCTAGCTCCTGCCAATCTCGCAGCCATAACAAAATCTTCTTCTCTAAGAGACAATAATTTCCCTCTTACCACCCTTGCTAAACCACACCAACCAACAAGAGAAAGAATTATAGTAATAGCAAAGTATGTCCTTACCACCGACCAATCTCTTGGTAAAGATGCTGATAGCGCCATCCAAAGTGGAATCCCCGGAATAGAAATAAGGAAGTCGATTGTTCGCTGAATAATTTCATCAACTGTCCCCCCAAAATATCCAGAAATACCACCTAAAATTACTCCAAGAATAAAACTTAGAAAAACTCCTACTAATCCTATAGATAATGAAATACGTGCTCCATATATGGTTCTAGAAAATAAATCTCTTCCTAATTTATCCGTACCGAAAAGGAAAATGGGAACTTCCTCTGTACCAAATAGATGAATATTACTAGTAAAGAATCCTAAAAATTTATAAGATTCCCCTTTTACAAAGAATCTAATAGGGTACTTTTTCATATGATCCTCTATAAATATAAACTGAAAGGAATTAGGATTTAATTCCCTTTTTAAGTTATAGATAAATGGACGCCGAAATCCCACTTCTCTAGAGAAGAAATGAATCCTTGTGGGAGGGACATTCAAATAAGCTGGAAAACGTGTCTCTGGATTATAAGGAGCAAAAAAATCAGCGAATATAGCCAATATATAGAGAAATATCAGCAGAGGAAATGAAATCATTGCTAACTTGTGTCTTTTAAATTTCCACCATATAAGCTGGCTTTGAGAGGCAAGATAAAATTTTTCTTCTTTTTCTACCTCTTTTGTTTCTTCATACTCTAAAAAATTATTGGATTCACTCATTTTTCTACCCCTCCATAGCGAACTCTAGGGTCTAACCACGCTAATAAGATGTCAGAAATTAATGTCCCTATTACTGTTAAAGTGCTTAATATCATTATAAAGCTTCCTGCAAGATACATATCTTGTGATTGTAATGCACTATAAAGTAATGGGCCAGTAGTAGGAATATTTAAGACAATTGAAACTATAACCTCTCCTCCAACAACGCCAGGAAGCATCCATCCCATAGTACTTACTAGAGGGTTAACTGCTATACGAACAGGGTACTTAAATATAAGACATTTTTCAGGAAGACCTTTTGCGCGTGCAGTAATAACATACTGCTTTCGTAGTTCATCAAGCAGATTAGCTCTCATAGTACGAATAAGTCCTGCCGTTCCAGAGATGCCAATTATTACCATGGGAACCCAGATATGTTTAAGCATATCTATTATTTTAGCCCAACTCCATGGGGCATTTATAAATTTAGCCGAAAAAAGTCCAGTTACACTAATTCCAAAGGTTGAAAATGCTCCCCATACAACTATGAGAGCTACTAAAAAACTAGGTAATGCAAGTCCAATAAAACCTAAAAAAGTAAAAAGGTAATCAAATATAGAGTACTGATGGAGGGCAGAATATATTCCAATCGGAATTGCTATAATCCATGTAAAAAGTATTGTTAAAATAGAGATTAGCATAGTTAATCCTATTCTATCACCAATAAGTTGACTTACTGGACGGTTCCATTGGAAAGATCTACCAAAATCTCCATGAAATACTATATTTTTTATCCATGTGAAATATTGTACATACAGAGGCTTATCTAGGTCGTATAGTTTTATAAGACGAGCAATTTCAGCATCTGATACTTCGGTTCCAGATAGTTTTAAAGTGCTTACATAAGTTTCTAAAAAACTTCCTGGAGGAAGCTGAATAATAACAAAAGATACTATAGAAAGGATAAACAACAAAGGAATTATTATGATAATACGCCGTATTATATAATACAACATTCAAATACCTCCTTTTTTGTCTAGAAGGTCAAAATTGGCGTTTCCTAGAAATTAACTAAATATCTCTAGGAAACGCCAATCAACCTATATGTTAAGTTTATTGTTTAAAATAGAATTGTATCATCATAGTATAGGGCACGTAAGAATCACCACCCTCAGGAGGAAGACCACCTAGTTTCGCTGAAAACACTATTGGATGTTTAGGCCAGGTTAAAGCTATTATAAAGAAATTAGTATAATGTAACCTAGCTATTTCTAATGCTGCTTTCTTAGCCTCTTCAGGAGAGCCAGTATGTACTTTCTCTTTTAATTCAAATAATTTTTTTACTACTGAGGGAGGTTCTATACCCGTCTTTCCATCCGAATCATACCACTGACGATAACCTGCCCCCCAACTTCTATATCTATCAGGTAAAAATTCATCATAAGATGATTGTGGAGCCTTTTTCCAAGTAGCAGGAGCTTGTCCCCAATGAATAGAAGCTTTAATCTTATTCGAAGCCCCTAATTGATCCCATAGTTCAAAGCTTACTGTCTTCATAGTCGCATAAATTCCTACCTTCTTTAAAAAGTCTATAACCATCTCAGTCATTGGAGCTTCAAAACCCATAAGTTGAGGAACTTCAAATGGGATCTCAAATCTTTTACCATCTGGTCCTAATCGCCAACCTTCTGCGTCTCTTTTATTTAATCCTATTTGATCAAGAATTTGACTTGCCTTGGCCGGATCATAAGTACTAGGTACCAGAGTTGCAGGGATAGCAAGACCGAGATAGATAGCATCAATTATCTCCTTTCTATTTATTGCCATACTTAAAGCCTTTCTAAAACGGACATCTCCTACAATCTTACGCCATATCGGATCTTCATAGCTCTGATTAAGACAGATATATCCTGTTTCTACGTCTTTCTGAAACAGAAGGACTTTATATAAACCTTTCTCTTCATACTGTTTATAAAGTGGAAGATCCTTAAGTTCTCCAAATTGTCGCATAAAGTCTACTTCTCCAGATATTACTTTCATAGGAACCATCTTTGGGTCTTTTAAAAGGTAAGATTCCCTCCTATCTATATAAGGAAGTTGATTACCTAACTCATCTACCTTATAATAATATGGATTTCTTTCCCATCTAATCACCCCTGTCTTAGGATTAGACTCCACTATTACCCAAGGGGTGAGAGTAGGGCATCCTACATCCCCTCTATAAGGATCTATCTTTCTATTAAACAGATTCCACCATTGCCCTTTTTCAAAACCTGCTTCTTTAATAAGAGGTTCTAACTTTTCTAATGGCGTGTATTTAGGATGGAAATTTCTTAGATAATGCTTTGGTAATAAAAACCAGCTGTAACCCATCATACGCCGTCCTAATACTCCAAGGAATCCACCATAACTCTTCGAAAATCGCACCTTAAAAGTATACCTGTCTATAACCTCCACTTTACATGGTTCTCCAGCGACTGTAAGATTTTTGGGAAATACAGGTGTAAGTTTATCATTTAATAGGACATCTTCATAGGCAAACTGCACATCCTCTGTAGTAACTGGATACCCATCAGACCAACGTAAACCTTCTCTTAAATGGAAAGTAAACACCCTATTATCTTCACTAACTTCATAACTATATACTATATCTGGAATCATCTTACTTCCAGTTTGTCTAAACGTACCTCCCTCTCCTGGGATGTGCACTATTTGAGCGATATTACTGATACCCCCATCAGCATCATAATACGGGTCTGTACGCACAAATCTTATAGTCCCACCATACCTAGCATTCTTTGCCCCATCAATAGTTTTTACAACATATGGGACTTTGGGCAATCTTTGTTCAACTGGAGGAAGCTTTCCTTGTTTAACTAATTCAGCTAACATAGGAGCTTCGTTATACTTTTTCTGAGCAAGAGAAACACTACTAGAAGTTATAAAAATACTAAATACTAAACTCAATATTAACAAACCCATCAAAATTCTTCTCATCATTTTACTCATCATTTTAAAACCTCCTTCTATAGTTATTTAAAAATTCTAAAAGTTTTACATGATCTCTCCTAAAAACTAACCCTTTTTAGGTTTACTTGACTACTAATACTTTAAAATATGCTTAAATACTCAATTTTGCATTTCTTCTATTATCACCCCCCTATCTAGCGGTATATCCGCCGTCTACAGGAATAACTGCTCCTGTAACAAGGTCAGATGCTTTAGAAGCAAGAAAAAGGACTGCTCCTGCTACATCCTCTGGATAACCAAATCTTCCTATTGGAATTTGTTCTAGCATCTTAAGCCTCTTAGCAGAATCTGCCCAAGCTCTTTCACCCATTGGGGTTAATATAACAGTCGGGGCTAAAGCGTTTACATTTATCCCATATTTCCCCCACTCTATAGCAAGAACTTTAGTAAGTAAAATTATTCCTGCTTTAGAAGCACAATAAACAGAGTGGTCTTCTAATCCCACTAATCCTGCTTGAGAGGATATGTTTATAATCTTACCCCTTTTCTGTTCTATCATACCTTTCCCTATAATTTGTGTTATAAAGAATAGTGACTTTAAATTTATGTTCATAGTGGTATCCCATGCTTCTTCAGTAACTTCTAAAGCAGATTGAGGAAAGCTTACTCCAGCATTATTAACAAGAATATCAACTCTTCCAAAGACTTCTAATGCCCTATTTGCCATATTAATGGCTTCTTTAGTATTGCTAAGATCAGCTACAATATATTCTGCTCTTCTTCCAAAACCTTCTATCTCAGAAACTAGTTTTTTAAGTTCTTCTTCAGTTCTAGCAGTAACTATTATATCTGCCCCAGCTTTTGCTAAGGTTAGGGCAATACTTCTTCCTATCCCTTTACTTGCTCCAGTAACTAAGGCTATTTTATCTGACATATCAAATTCTGGGAAAATCATAACTCTTCCTCTACACCTCTGGACCAAAATGTTTAAGTATCACTAAATCCTCAGTTTGACTTACATTTGTAATCTTCACTCCATTTCGAGCAGAATCTATAGTAACAAAGAATTCATCCTGGGTCATTTCTCCATATCTTATCAATGTAGGAGATTCCACTACCAGATTATTTACTACACCTCTACCTTGGACTACAATAGCTCCATAAGCAGAATTATCTATTATAACTACGGTTCTTCCAGGAAGTACTGTTAATTCCTTAGCACTAAAATCTTTCCATCCATAGACTACCCATTTTTCTATATATCCTTCTTCTACCATCTCTTTTTCTTCTTTAACTGGTTTAGGCTCTACATAATGGTGTCTTACAAACTCTGGATCTGTATTCTCTTCCCAATTTAATACACTCACAAGATAATCAAAGTCATAATGAAATTCATTAGGTATATCTTTTACTAACAAATCTCTAGAAACAGGTCTATCTTCCACTAAAGACTGAAACATGCTATACAGATCGTATGGCTTCTGAACCTCATAAGTCACTAAAGAACCAGGCGCATGCAATACACCTGCAGGAACCCTCCAACCCGTTCCTGGCTTCAATTTATACGCCTTTGAATAGTAAAGAATACCATTATCTCCTTTATTCCAATTTTGCAAACATCTCTTTATATCTTCTTTAGTAGTACCAGGCTCTAATCCAAAAAAGGTATAAGGGAAATTATTAAATCTGTTATTGAGCTGTGGTGGGAAATAGTATGCCTCATCCTTACCTAACATACCAACCTTCTGTGCATGCTCATCCATAAGGTGAACATGGAATGGGATAGGTCCTTGATTATCGAAAAACTTAGTCAATACCATCCATCCTCCAAATTTCTTCATTACTTCTTCACCAAGAATAATATCTCCCATTATATCAATAGCCTCTTTTAGAAGAATCTTTTCTCCCTTTTCATCTTCCAATATGGCTATATAACTTAGTCCTTCGTCTTCAGGTGTACCTGGTCCATTATCTGCTTTTGTAGTGGAAGCAAGCCATCTCTCATCTATTCCACCCCTATGAGTTCCCAAAGCATATAAATCTTTTTCTCTTAATTTAAGTCTTCCACCTGGAATCATAAATGCTCTGGGTACCCAACAGGGGGCTAATCTAAAAATACCTCCATTTCGAATTAATTCTTTATTTAATAAATCCTTTTTTCTTTGAATATTCATATATCCTCCCTTATATACCTAACTAGCACTTCAACTCTAAAGCAAGCATCTGATATCCCTCTAAATCCCCTCCAAATAAAACTCTTCCTTCTTTAACTAGATTCTTCTCCCTAGGAGCTCGAATTACAAAAGCCTTCGGTTTCCAATCAAACTTAATCCTAAATGAGGCTTTATTAGAAGTGCGATTATATACTATAATTAATTCATCATTCCCTAATCTATAACACCTATATTCTACCTCTCCATCTGAGTCTATAGAATGGCATAGGTTATCAAGAAATTCACCATCTAAAAAATATGGTCTTACTTCGCTTCTTATTCTTATCACTTCTTTAAGGTAGCTAGAAAATTTAGGGTAAGATTCAGGTCCACTATGATAATAATCAAAACAGAGTGCAAAGATATGCCCACAAGCAAAAGCATGGTTGAGATGATCATATTGATTTTCTAATATTTCGGCTGTTCTCTGTATCCACGGTAAAGTATACCTATATATCTGATATGAACGATTTGAAGAACCTCTAGCAAATGAGAGATCCATAAACTCATAAGAGGCATCCCAAACCTCTTCACCAGCTAACAAATGATTTGGATTTTGCTGATACCATACTAAAGCTATCTTCCTACCTAACTCTAGCTGGCCAATCCACTGGTTTGAAGGTTTAGAGTGAGGATGGTTATTATCAAAACAGAAATGATGCCCACTGCACCATTCATCAATCATTACTCCATCTAGGCCAGTTTTTGCTAAATCCTCAAAAATAGGTACTATAAACTCATGCCAAGATTTGTCTGCTCTACACATGTTGGCTAAAAATACTTGAGCAAATTGCATATCAACTGTTCCTATAGGATAATGTACTTGCGGGAATCCCCCATCTCTTGCCTTTATTGTGTATCTGTAGAATCTCTCAAAAAATTCTGGTAAACCTAGATTTACTTTATTATCCTTTGCAAAAGTAACTATATGTCCTCCTCTTTTATGTATTTCCTCTATAACTGAAATCAGCTTCTCTCTCCCTCCCATACGTTTACTCCAATTATTCCAATAAGGAAATCCGCCTTCTATACCCTGTTCATGAACACCACAATGAACATGGATAGTATTAAGGCCTACCAATTTTGCCTTATCTAACCAATTAGGATAATCTTTATACGACACAGCTATATGATGGTCACCCGCATGCCCCTGGAAGGCTAGCCATCCATCTAAATTCCTAACCCATTCAGCCTGTTTTTTACGTTTAAACCAAGAATTTATCCAGCCTCTATACTTTTCTGCTCCTCTATGCCAATCATCGCTGTGAAGAGAAACTACTCCTTTTGGTAAAGTTATAGTTTCATATTCTTTTATAAATGGAGCCTTAACAATTGAAAAACTCATTGGACTTTTGGCTCTTTCATGTTCAATAATAAATAAAGTACAGAACTTCTCAGTATCCTCTGAACTAAAAAATAACCCACATCTAGAATTGGAATTAAACAAATCTATCCATTGCATTATAAGCCCACTAAAGGGATAACCGTAATATAGAACTTCTCTAGCCTGATACCAATATCTATTCCTATAATCTGGCCAGTCTATTGAAAAGATACCTTTCTTAATATCGTCTTGGAAGGAGGTCGGAACACATAAGTCATCTCTTTCTCCAGGATAAAGATTTGTCACTCCAGATATGATAGGAAACCAAACATAGTCGATTTGATATCTAGAATTGTTCTCTATACTCATAGAGCAGTATAAATCTTCATCCTTCACTTCAAATTGTACTATTATCTTTATAGGCTGGATATTACCTTCTATCTCAATATTATTCCATTCAAAAATAATCGAATTCCGTTCAAACTTTTTATTAGATACCTCTACATCTTTACCATAAACCATATATGTCCAGTCTTCCTTCAAAGGAATAGATAGCCTCCAATTTTCAGCCATCTCTTCTGCATCTATCCCTTTAACATTCTTTTCTAGATTCTCTATCTGCCTAATAGCTCCTGTTTTCTCATCAAAAAGAACCTTCAACTTGTTAGAATTTAACTCTAGAATCTCCACCAGTATCACAACTCCTTTGTCGATTCTCTTACTTCTACCTTAGCCTCTAAAATGATATGATCTTTAGGCTCAACGCCACTCTTAATGCCTTCTAAGAGCAACTTAGCTGCAGTCCTTCCCATCTCATATATTGGCTGAACTACAGTAGTAAGAGACGGCTCTATATACTCACTAAGAGGAATTCCGTCAAATCCTACTATAGAGATGTCTTCTGGTATTCGTAAGTTTCTCTTCCTCAATGCTTTTATTGCTCCTATTGCCATAAGGTCATTGCAGGCAAAAATAGCAGTAAAGGGTATATTTCTATCCAAAAGGATATTAACAGCTTTAAATCCTGAGTCTAGCTTAAAAGTCCCCTCTACAATAAACTCCCCTCGGATAGGAAGATTATTATCCTTAAGAGCTTTTCTATATCCTTCTAATCTCTGTTGGGCTATGCGAGTATTCAAAGGTCCTGTTATACAAGCTATATCTCGATGCCCTAATCTTATAAGGAATTCAGTAGCTTTATAGGCTTCCTTCTCATTATTTATCTCAACTCTTGCAATAGGTAAGTCATTTTCAGAGGGAACACGGTCTACAAAGACCATTTTCATTTTATTAGCTAAAAGACGAGGAATTCTTTCTTTAAAGGTATCTCCAGTAATTCTAGAAAATATTATTCCATCTACCCATCTTCTTTCTAAGGACTCAAGATATTTAGCCTCCAGAACAGGGTCATTATTACTACTACATAGGATCACATTATAATCATTTTCTCTTGCCTCATCTTCTACTCCTCTACTCAGCTCAGGGAAAAATGGAACAGTAATTTCTGGAACAATAAGGGCTATGATCTTACTTTTTTTACTCCTTAAACTACTAGCTAAAAGATTAGGTTTATATCCTAATTCTTTAGCTATCTTTAATACTCTATCCTTTGTCTCAGAGGAGCCCGTATAAGTCCCCTTCAGTATTTTAGAGACTGTCCCAGGTGATACATTGGCTTTTTCTGCTATGTCAATTATTCTTACCATTATATCCTCTTTCTCATTTTATAATATCGTTTTTTAATAACGTTTTCCAAAATCGATTTTATTATAAATCAAGATTAATATAAAGTAAAGAGGTTAATATTAAGATTTTGTTAAGAAAATGTTAAGAATTTATTAAATAAAAGGGGCGCCGAGAGGCGCCCTAGTTTATCCTAAAATCTCCCAAAGAGGAATAAGCCTCTCTTTTCCTCTTGGACCAAGAACTATCGGCTTTATGCCAAGTATCTCACAGTAATATACAAGGGTATCTACACAATCCCCAGGGATAGCCTGTATATGGTTGGCTGGAAATACATTTAAGAACTCATCAAAAGAACATTCTAATCTTGCATGGACATGTGGCCAGGTTGGATTAGAAAGATTATTAATAGCCTTCCTCTCTTCCTCAGGAAGCTCTAGGCTTTCTCCAGGGACTATAACCATATATACCTTGTCATTGTATAAGCCAAGTCTAGCAAAAGTCATTTTTGTAGGAGCAGCATCAAATGATACAGAAGCTCCACCAGCTTTAAAGTAGTATTCAAGGGCTGGATGTAATGTAACCTTCTTAAAGTTTTCTTTAGGATCCAGACTCAGAGAGGCGTAATAACTTGCGTGATTTCCAGAGTTACAGAAGTCCCAGATATCCTTATCAGGATAGTATATCCTTACATCCATAAAGAGAACGGGAAGACCTCCGCTTATGTATTTAAGTATTTCCATAGTTATAGCAGCAAATGAATCTGCCTCAGTAGCACATACAGTCGGCTCCTTAAATCCATACCAGTCATACGGATCGTTCATAACCATCTCTGGTATATCACCAAGACACACGTATTCAGTCAATTCACGCTGTCCTTTAAGTCCACAGAAGTCAAAACCATTCTCCTCATTAACCTTTTTCATTGCCAAATATAACCTGATCTGCGTCTTTAAAGTCTGAGGTGTAAGCATCTTTCCATCGTAAAGGATTCTATCTCCTAAAAGTTCTGTAAACCACTGGAAACCTTTCTCTACCTCTTTATCATCTATTTCTTCCATAGCCTTTACTAGAAGAAGTTGGTCTATCTGATAAGTAGTAATTCCAAATGTCTTTATATTTGGAACAAGATGAAAGTATCCGGTCTCCATTCCCATAGAATGTCCACCATAGAGACCATAGACTTCTCCCCTCATACTAGTTACTGCCTGTGAAGCTCTCAACCACTTAATAACCTTCTCTTGGACTTTAGGGTCATCTATATCTCCGACAATCCTATGGGTCCTTCTTCCAGCTTGCCTTATCTCCCCATCTGTAGCAAGAAGTCCAACATTTCCTGGATACTGTGCATTATTATTGGAGAGACTTAAAATAGGAATGTTACTATCTAAAGAATTTATAAAGGGCCAGGCGAGATAAGGAAAGTCCCAAACATTATAACACATTACTATCTGTTTACAGTTAGCCTTTGTAAGCTCTTCTGCTATCTTTTGAGCAGTCCTTACACTCTTAATAGTCTCTGAAGCTATAACAACCTCTGGAGAAGAACCATCTATATTTTTTAGATTTTTTCTTATGACCTCAGCCCATCTTCTAACAACCTGCATATTTTCCTGCTCATTGGCTGAGTAAACATGAGGTCTTCCATCATTTAGCATAACAATGCCAATCGGTGTTGATCTCATTTTCTCACTCCTTTCTTATTCTAAAACTACAATCTGATAACCATTAACCTCTGGAACATTAAATTCTACATACTCATTATTATATACTACAAACTCTAAATCTTTCATCTCTGGTGCAAGATAACATCGAGACGGAAGATTCTCGAGCCTTAATTTTAACTTTACATTGTAAAGAGGTATCACATCTTCTATAACATCTATACTCTTACACCTTCTCTCAGGTATATAGTGGAGTAAATGGATTATGGTTCTAGTTTTGTTGTCAATTTTTTGTAGATTTACAGTTATCCTAGCAGTCGAAGGCAATTCGCCTAAGACTAGCGGTTTATCCAAGAGAAGGTCTATACAGTTTTTCACTAACTTCTTATAAACTAGATTCCCGTGGAGTATGTATGCCCTGAATATGGGATAAGAGATATAAATTATATTACCATTCCTGGTTACTGCTGGATAAGGGCTTTTCTTCTCCGGAGGAGTCTGTGCATGAGACGAGAAATGCTCCCAGGTTCTATTAAAGTAAGGCTGATAAATCTCTGCTAAAACTTGAGTCCCATCTTTAGGGAGAACCTTTGTCCCCTTTTCGTACATTACATACTCTGCAGGTTCTATGCCTTTATCTATAGGAGCCAAAACCTTAAAGTAATCAGGGGAATAGTCACTATCACCAAGGTACTCAATGCCAAGTTCATCAAGGATAAATCTTTCACCGTTTAGGCCTGATTTATAACTTAATATCAGCTTTCCACCATTATCTAGATAATCCCTTAACTTCTTAGCAAGTTTCTCATCTATATTAACTCTATCCGGAGCAATAATAAGTTTGTACTTATTTAGATCCTCACAAGAATCTATAAATGAAAACTGATAGTGAGATTCAGAGAGGATCCTCATAGCTCCTTCATCAGAATCTGTCTTCCAGTCGTTGTAGAAGGAGTTAGAGATAAGAACCCCTATATCAGAGAGAGGCTTGCCATTCTTACACCACTCTTCCCTTTCAGCAACCTTCTTATAAACACTACCAATTAGGCTATAAACAGTCTTATCTAGCCTTCCACGAGGATGTAGCTGGTCTCCAACAGAACACTTTGCCCCTAGAGCCAACATTGTAAAACACTCATACTCTAAGGCAGGTGTATTCTTGAATCCTCCAAAATCAGCCCAACTTTTATGAAATCTTCCTGTCATACCAAGGAGATCCTTACCAAGAGTCCGATAATAACGAACAAATAAAGGGAAGTGATTATAACCCCAACCTCCAGAGGGTAAAGATTCTATCTCAAAGTGGGTGAAATAATCTGACTCTTGTCTCATACCTAACTCATAATCACTCTCAAGCTTTAGCCTAGAATTATAAAATATACTGATATCAGGTCTTATATCTTTGACTAGTTTATCCATCCTAGCCATAAAGTTTCTACCTATGATTTGAGAGTGTCTATATAGGTCCACATCACTTGTTGGATCAAGCCCTAGATTCTTCATGCTCTTTATACAGTGATTACATACGCATCCAGGAAATGTTTGCATAACTATATCAAAGAATACACCGTCTATATCGTAAAGTTTAAGTACCTCTTCTGTCTGTTCTGCTACATAATCTACATAGGGTGAATTCATACATAAGAATCTCCAACCTCTATTACCAAAAGGAGGTCTCCCTGCCAAGGTCCCATCCTTATTTACCTGTAACCAATCACCATGATTACTGGCAGAGTACTCATCCCAAACCACACTGATATAGGCGCAGACCCTTATACCTTCTCTGTGACAAGCTTCTACCATCTCACCTAAAAGATCTCTCTTTAAGCTGGGATGTGTCACTCCAACTTTTGTTGGATAATAAGACATCCCATGATGACATTTAGCAAAGACTGTAATAGAATTGACATAGGCAGATTTTAATGTCTTGGCAAATTCTTCGGGATCAAAGTCTATTCCTACATCTGGTATCAATGGAGATGTATGGAAATCAAGATGGACTTGTCTGAATGGCAATTCAATCATAGTATCTCACCCCTTCATCTAGCATTATTAGATAATTTTCTACTGGGACATAATTCGTTACTGTATTGCCAGAACCAAGGGCATATCTAATAGGCATACATTTGTCCAAAATATCTCTTACATAAGCCCTTAATTCTCTTTCTTCTAATCTACATAGTTTATCTACATCTACCCCTCCTAGAGCAGCCACTCTATCACCGTATCTCTTTTTGAATTCTGTAACCGGGATTATAGTATCTTGGAAAGAGTGAACAGCATCTACTTTAACATCTTCGATCAGGTCTTCAATTATCTCCAGGATGTTACCACAGCAGTGGAACCAGTACATCTTATTATGCTTATGTGCTAATTCGGCATATTTCTTATGCCAAGGTAGAACCAGTTCTCTCAAAAATTTAGGTGATATTATAGTGCTTGTTTTAAAACCGAGGTCATCCCCTTGAAATATTCCCTCTACATTATCTAAGGTGATGAGATTTTCATAAAACTTATAGATTGTTTCCCCCACCCTGTTAAAAACTGCCTTTACCAAATCGTAGTCTTCATATAAAAGATAGCTCATACCTTCAAAGCCTAAAAGGGATTCGCTACTGATCTCAAAGACTCCGCTAGATGGACAGACCATCATCTTCATACCATCTGGTAGATTTTTAGAGACAAACTCATAGTTAGAATAGTCAAAAGATTCTGGCTTAGGCCAAGGATACTCTTCGAAATCTTTCCAAGAGTTTATTATTCCAATGGATTCTTCTATCCAGCTTCTCTGTCCTCTAGAAAGTATAGCGGTATCAGATGTAACCCTTCTTTTCTGCCCAATAAAATTTAATCCTCCAGAAACCCTAATATAATCATATCCCATCCTATACCAGAATGTTATCTGCTGTCTCCAGAAGCCCTGGAAATCCTCTTCTATTGACCTAACTACTCTATTGCCCAGGATATTTTCAGTAATATAATAAACAATCTCTACATCCTGAAATAACTCTACAAAGTGAACCCTTTCAGCTGACTTCTTACCCAAAATCACATCTTTAAACCTATAAAAGTCTGGTTCTGGTTTCTCAAAAGGAACTCTGAATCTATTCATAGAACCTCCCTCAAAAGATCAAAGTTTACCTTCAATCATTTCCACAAACTCTTTAGGAGTAAGTATTTTAAAGGACCAGTTTCTTATCTCTCTACAAGAGAGTATATCTTTATCGCCATTAATAAGAAAATCTACATTCTCCTGTAAAGCTACAGCTATATAGAAATCGTCAGCCCTATCCCTAGAGACGTGTTTAGGATCTTCTATATTAATAAACTTTATGCGGTAAAGTATATAACTGAAATAATTTACTAATTCAGTAAAATCTCCTCTTTTTCTAACCTTCTCAAGAAAGGTTTCTAACCCCTTCTTTAACCTTGTAGGGGCAAAGAGTATATGAGATTTAGCGATCTCCATAACCTTTGCTGGATATCCCCCAAAAATTGAAGACGCTATTACATTAGCATCAATTACAATTCTATATCTCTTTTTGGGCTTCTTTAAGGATTTCAATTGCTTCTTCCTCTGTTATATTAGCCTTTTCCATCTCCAGTCTGGCTTTTATCATTAGGCCTTTTAACTCATCTAAGGGCTCAACTCTAGCAATGGGGATTCCTCTCCTAGTAACTATAATCTCTCTTTTTTCTCTAAGCAACTGAGTCGCTTTGTCCTTAAATTCTTTAATATTAACAACCCTCGTCTTCATTTTATCACCTCCAAAGTAGCTATAATATAGCTACTTTATAGAAGAAAAGCAAGTCTTTTCCTCAAATACTCTATATATCTCTCCATCATCCACTCAGGTATATTTGGCGGAAGGTGATTTCCAACAGCAAACATAATTCCTCTATATTTTCTAGCCAAATCAACAGTCTTATCTATACAATCCTTAACTATATCCCACTTACCTAGAGTTAAGTCCCTACAGTCAACATAACTTCCTATTAAAACAGTAGAGCCTCCAAATCTCTCCGTCATAAATCCAAAATCGTTGCAGGGCTCAAAGACAAGGCCGTCTGCTCCAGCATTAACTATGTCCTCTGCAAATTCCATAAAGTTACCATCAGAACAGAATAGAACCTTTTTACCGGCTTTATGAAGAGGCTTCCATAGCTCAGCATATCTAGGTATTATTACTTTTCTATAGATTTCTGGTTTCATAAATGGTCCACTAGCCCAAACAAAGTCATCATGCTGAATAATAACCTCTGCGCTAGTCTCAGCCCAAGCTTTCATATGAAAGAGGGTAAACCTAAAGAAACTATCAAAAACCTTCTCCATCTTATTAATATCAGAGAGAGCCATAAGAAACATCTCCCATCCAAATGCCTGTATAGCACCAGATACTATAGTCTTATAGTAACCTCCTGTAACTAGCTGGTCTGGAAAGTCCTCTCTAAGCCTCTTTATATTATTCTCATAAGCCTGAACCTGTTCATCAAAATCTGGCAATCCATACTCAGCCACTGTATCAAAAGTCCAAACTTCCTCTAATGATTTAAAGGGACACTCTTTTGAGGCTCTCTTATCACTTCCATTTATAGCGTACTCTGCATGTCCCATATCTGTAGCACGTCCAAACTTTTCCCAATCCCCATGAAGTCCATCGTCTGTATTCCAAAGAAAGTCTATCATCCAGATATCAAAAAACTTCCTAGTTGTCTCTAGATTTATCTCTGTAGCTTGTGTCTTCTTTAAGATATAATTAGTATGGTAATTCAAGCTATACTCAGTATGGGCAATCCTAGGGGTCTCTTTAAGATATATAGTATCTAAAGCAATCTCTCTACTCATAACAATGTGTATCCTCCATCAATCACTAATACTTGTCCTGTCATAAAACTAGAAGCATCTGAAGCAAGATAAACTACAGCACCTCCAAGCTCTTCTGCTTCTCCAGGCCTCTTCATAGGCGTAGGTTCAATCCATAATCTTCTATATTCTTCTTTTTCAAAGAATGGAGCAGTCATAGAGGTTTTCATATAGCCAGGGGCAATAGCGTTTACATTTATGTTATATTTAGACCATTCTACAGCAAGAGACTTTGTAAGCATAATAACTCCTGCCTTAGATGCATTGTATGCTACCTGTGGCTGTGGGTAATTTACTATAAGTCCAGACATAGATGCAATATTTATGATTTTACCCTGTTTACGCTCTATCATATGTCTTCCAACGGCTTGGGAGCATAAAAATACTCCAGTAAGATTTACAGCTATTACATCATCCCAATCCTTCTTACTCATATCCTCTGCTGGGGCATGTCTTACAATCCCTGCATTATTCACTAAGATATCTATATTACCAAGGCTCGATATAACTTTCTCTACCATAAGCTTCACATCATCTTCCTTAGTAACATCTGCCTGAATTGCTACAAATTTTCTCCCTAACTTCTCTGAAAACTCCTCTGCAGTTTGTCTAGCCAGGTCTATATTAATATCAACAATAGCAACATTAGCCCCAGCCTCTCCTAAAGCTTTAGCCATAGCTTTACCTAATCCTTGTGCAGAACCAGTAACTATAGCATTCTTACCATCTAACTTAAAAAGATCTAAAACTCCCATCTCAAGATTCACCCCTATTCAAATGGTCTAAAGGGATCTAGGGCAGTTATATCTCCTTCAAATTCTAAAACTATTACTGTATCTAATGGATCAGGAGCCTTCTCTGGCAGATTGGAAAATATGATTCTTTCCCCCTTTATGGTAAACTTTACCTCTTCTTTATTCCTCAAGAAATATGTATTTTTTACGTCAATCTTACAGGGAGCTAATGCAAACTCTTTATTCCAGTAGAAGACATGAATATAAAGTTTATTACCCTTCAGTGTTGTTACTCCATGGGGAAATCCTACTTT
Organism: uncultured bacterium; assembly: GCA_937958695.1. Classification (GTDB taxonomy): domain Bacteria; phylum DUMJ01; class DUMJ01; order DUMJ01; family DUMJ01; genus DUMJ01. The sequence goes on along the minus strand of CALGNK010000043.1, from coordinate 934 downwards.
AGTTCTTACCGTTCCATATATACTCTCACCGTTTACATCCATCCATTTTCCAACCTCTTCTAGTATCTTAACCGATTCCTCTGGAATTGTTCCGTCTGGTTTTGGCCCAACATTCAATAGGTAATTGCCACCACCAGAAGCACACCTCGCTAGATTCCAGATAACCTCCTGAGGCGTCTTCCAGTTGTTATCTCCCTTACAATATCCCCAGTGGTCATTTAAAGTCATACAGGATTCCCAGTCTCTTTGAGGTGCATTAGGAGCGGGAAAGTGTCCAGGTATATACTGCTCAGGCGTGTCAAAATCCTCCGGAAGTTGGCTTCTATTATTTATAATGATATCTGGCTGAAGTCTTCTTACCATCTCATTTAGCTTCTGAGACTGCCAGTCCTCTGCTGTATAAGGCCAGCCACCATCATACCAAAGGATATCAATCTTTCCATAGTTAGTCATAAGCTCTTCTACCTGAGTATGAATATACTCTACAAGATTCTTCCACCCATTAGGATCATTCTTAGGACCTTTAAAGTAAGCATCATATCTCCAGTCTAGTAGAGAATAGTAGAAACCTATTCTCATATTGTTTTTTCTACAGGCTTCCACATATTCCTTTATAAGGTCTCTCTTGGCAGAACTTTTAGTAGCAGTAAAATCGCTTACTTTACTATCAAATAGTGAGAATCCATCGTGATGTCTTGTGGTTAGAACCATGTACTTCATTCCAGCTTTCTGGGCTAATTTAACCCATTCTTCAGGATTATACCTCTCAGGATTAAATCTATCTGCTAATTTTTTGTATTCCTCTTTTGGAATTCGTTCTTGGAACATTACCCATTCTCCCCTACCGGGTATACTATAAACTCCCCAGTGTATAAACATCCCAAACTTTGCATTTCTCCACCATGCCATTCTATCCATAAAATTTCCCTCCTCA
>CALGNK010000042.1 GCA_937958695.1 uncultured bacterium | reverse complement strand
GAGTCAGATGGATATTGGCGTGGGCCTATCTGGGCTCCCTCTACAATGTTAATAGTAGATGGATTAAAAGAGGCTGGCCAAGAGGCTTTGGCAAAGGATATAGCTATAAGGTTTGCTAATTTATGTTCTATAAGTGGATTTACTGAAAACTACGATGCCTTAACAGGAGAAGGTCTCCGAGATAGGGCTTATACTTGGACATCTAGTGTATTTCTAATATTAGCTCATGAGTATTTATAGACTTTATTTTAAACTGGAGGAGGATAAATATGACTTCAAGAGAAAGATTTGTTAACTGGATGCATTTCAAAGAAGTAGATAGACCCCCATGGTGGGAACTTTGGTATTGGGAAGAAACACTCGATAGATGGTATAAAGAAGGTTTACCTCAGGATGTTCATCTTATAGAGTACTTTGGAGTAGATAGAAGAGAGAACGTTGGTGTTAATGTATCCTTATGCCCTCCCTTTAAAGAAGAAACTCTTGAGGAAAATGCGGATTATAGGGTGTATCGTGACGCACAAGGAGTGATAAAAAAAGAATTCAAACATGAACATGCTAAGTCAAGCATGCCTCAATTTTTACGATATCCTATAGAGTCACGTGAAGATTTTGAAGAACTAAAGACGAGATTAAATCCTTATTCTCCTGCTAGATACCCTTTATGGTGGGAAGAAAAGAAGAAGATGTGGAAAGATCGGGATTATCCTCTTAGTATTTATGTTGGTAGTCTATTCGGATGGATAAGAAACTGGATGGGATTAGAAAGAGTAGCTCTTACGCTTTATGATGATCCAAAATTTATAGAAGATATGATGGAATATATAACATGGCATATATTAACAGTTATAAAGCGTGCAGTGGAAGAGGTTGATATAGATTATGCTCTTTTTTGGGAAGATATGGCTTACAAGACTGGACCTTTGATTTCCCCATTACATTTTAAAAAACTAATGGTTCTACGGTATAAAAGAATCACATCTTTTTTAAGAGAACATGGGATTGATGTAATACTTGTAGATTCTGATGGTAATATATCGAGTTTAATTCCTCTTTGGCTTGAAGGAGGAGTGAATGGTGTATACCCTTTAGAAAGAGCGGCAGGGATGGACCCAGTAGCATTGAGAAAACAATATGGGAAGGAGCTTCTAATGATAGGAGGGATAGATAAGAGAGCTTTAGCTCAGGGTAAAGAGGCGATAGAGGGAGAACTAAAACAGTTAACATATCTCTTTGGTTTTGGTGGAGGATACATACCTTGGTGTGATCACTTAGTGCCTCCTGATGTGTCATTCGATAACTATATGTATTACTTAAATCGCATGAAAGAGATAAGTCTTAATAGAAATTTATGGGAAAGATAGCTCAAGAGATAGTGGTGTGAAATAATCAGTGTAATTTTCTTAAGAGTAGCTCAGATGTGTTTGTTGTTCATCAAGAAGATAGAAGTGATTTTAGAGGAAGAAGTGGACGATTATTGAAGATTAGGGACAAAATATGGGTAAAGTTTAGTCTAAGGCCCTATCTCTTAGCTATAAAGCTTATATAAGAATGGAACTGTAGCCTTTAGAATTGAGATTATAAGAGGTTTTAGAGTTTTAGAAAATCTACTTAGAGAAAATGGAGGTGATTATAGATGAGATATGAGCCAACATGGAATTCCTTAAGAGAACATGGTGTTCCAAAGTGGTTTCAAGATGCAAAGTTTGGAATATATACCCATTGGGGAATATATTCTGTCCCGGCATACGGACCGAATGTAACCTGGTATCCCTATAATATGTATAGGGAAGGAACTTCACAGTATGAGCATCACGTAAAGACTTATGGGGGACCATCAAAATTTGGATATAAAGACTTTATTCCTATGTTTACAGGAGAAAGATTTGATCCAGATGAGTGGGCTGAACTTTTTGAAAAAGCTGGAGCTAGATTTGCTGGTCCTGTAGGAGAACATCATGATGGCTTTAGCATGTGGAATAGTCAAGTTAATGAATGGAATGCGGTAAGGATGGGACCTAAAAGAGATGTGGTTGGAGAATTAGAGAAGGCTATTAAAAAGAGAAGGATGAAATTTATGGTAGCGCTTCATCATGCAGAAAATTGGTGGTTTTATCCTCATTGGAAGAAGGAATATGATACTTCTGATCCTCGCTATAGTGGCTTATATGGTTCTTTACATAATCTAGAATGGGCAGAAAAGATGCCTAAATTTGAGAATATGGAATTATTTGAACAGTGGAAATTTCAAGATAGACCTAGCAAAGAATTTTTAGATGCATGGTTGGCTAAAATCTACGAAGTTATAGATAACTATCAGCCAGATATGCTCTGGTTTGATAATGGGATTGACTTTATAAATGAGTATTACAGAAAGTCCTTTGTTGCTTATTATTATAACAAAGCAAAAGAATGGGGGAAAGAAGTTGTCATAACATATAAAGGTCACCAACTTGTACCTGGTTCTGGTGTGGTAGACTTAGAGTTAGGTCGCTTTAACGAGTTGACTTACCATTTATGGATTACCGATTCAACTGTAGATGATGGATGTGCTTGGGGATATATGAAAGATGCAAGGTACAAAACTCCAACTGAATTAATACACTACCTTATAGACAACGTAAGTAAAAATGGATTACTTCTTCTTAATGTAGGGCCAAAACCTAATGGAGAAATCCCAGAAGAGGCTAAAGAGATTCTTTTAGAGATGGGAAAGTGGCTAGAGATAAATGGGGAGGCTATCTATGGAACTACTCCCTGGTTTATATATGGAGAGGGTCCTCATAAACTAACAAAGTCAGGAGAATTTAATGAGGATGAAAAGATTAAATATACTGGAGAGGATATACGTTTTATAGTTAAAGATGATATCCTCTATGCTATTCTGCTAGGTTGGCCAGGTAACGAAGTGACTATTAAATCCGTAGCGGAAAAGTTTTACGAATCAGAAATCCAATCTATAAGCATGTTAGGTATAGAAGAACCACTAAATTGGAGGATAACAAGAGAAGAACTTAAGGTTGAACTTCCCAAGGAGAGACCATGTGAACATGCATATGTACTCAGGATAGAGAGAAAACATCCATTCCGAAGTCTATAAAAGACTACTAGAAGTATTGTCAAATTTGGAATATAAATAAACAAAGCAACCTATAGAAATTACTCAATTAAATCAGTCCCCTCTAGAGGGAGTTTTTTCATCACCCTCTGAGAGGTGATATATTTTTGAATACAAACACATTAAGATTAATATAAAAATTTCATAGAGTTTTACAAGAATTACCTCTTGACATTTAGTATATCTAGTTGTATATATAAATATATGAGGTTATTACAAACAAATAGGATTAAGAGTTTAGATAGGAATAGTCCAATACCGTTATACTATCAGCTTAAAGAGATACTTCTAAACAGAATAAGGAATG
>CALGNK010000041.1 GCA_937958695.1 uncultured bacterium | reverse complement strand
ACCAGAGTTTATACCAGATATAGAGAAGTATAAGATAGTTCCTATATATGCAGGTATAAGTATGGAAGAATCCACCATAGCAAAGTTAACAAAGAACAATATCTATGCAATGATATTAAAAGGAGATATACTAGAGATAGTAAACTTTGAAGAAATTAAAAGATGAAAATAGGATAAGGTTGATCGAGCTTTTATTAGGAGATTTATATTGTTTAAAATTCAAAATGGGAGGGAACTATGGAAAGAATTCCCATGTCTGCACCAGATTTGGATGAGAGTGATTATGAGGCGGTATTAGATGTTTTAAAATCTGGTAGATTAGCCCTTGGTCCTAAGGCAATAGAGTTTGAAGAGTTAATGGCAGAGTATATTGGGATAAAACATGCGGTTGCAGTAAGTTCTGGTACAGCTGGCCTACACATCCTAGTTAGGGCTTTAGATATTGGCCCCGGGGATGAGGTTTTAGTCCCCTCATTTACTTTTTCTGCCAGTGTAAATGCCATTCTGTACGAGAGAGCAATTCCTGTCTTTGTAGATATAGAGCCACAGACATACAATTTGGATCCTGAAGATTTAGAGAGAAAGATTACTGAAAAAACAAAAGCCATAATGGCTGTTGATATCTTTGGACATCCAGCAGAGTGGGACGAGATACTAAGAATTGCAGATAAATATAATCTAAAAGTTATAGATGACTCCTGTGAGGCGCTAGGGGCAGAATACAAGGGAAAGAAGATTGGACGGTTTGGAGACTGTGCATGCTTTGCCTTCTACCCAAATAAACAGATAACAACAGGTGAAGGAGGAATAATAGTAACAAATAATGATGAGATAGCCAAACTGGCTAGAAGCTTAAGAAATCAGGGAAGGGGAGAAATGGGGGCTTGGCTACACCATGAGAGATTAGGTTACAACTATCGTATGGATGAGATGTCATCTGCTCTTGGTATATCACAATTAAAGAAGATAGAAAACTTCCTCCAAAAAAGAGCTAATGTTGCAAGAACCTATACGGAAAAGTTAAGCAATTATACTTGGGTAAAAACTCCTGTGGTAAAACCATATGTACGTATGAGCTGGTTTGTGTATGTTATTACCCTTGAAAAGGGATTAGATAGAGACAAAGTGATTGAAGAGATGGAGAAAAGAGGAATTCCAGCCAGAGGTTATTTCTCTCCAATACATCTACAACCCTATATAAGAGAAATGTTTGGTACAAAAGAAGGTATGCTTCCAGTTACCGAAGATATCTCTAAGAGAACCATAGCATTGCCTTTCCATAATAATCTTAAGGAGGAAGAGATTGAAGAGGTGGTGAGGGTTTTAAAAGAGTCGGTTGAAGCTTGTCTTTAGGGTTCTAGTTGTGGTAAACTATTCCTAAAAAGCTCTAAAGATAAGGAGGTTTTTTCTGTGGATGTATAAGAAATTTATATGGGACCTGGTGGGTTTTTCTCTAGCTCCCTCTATATCTTTTCTTATAAGATTTGACTTTCAACTCTCAAGAGTAGTTTCTTACTATCCTATATTATTAAGAGCTACACTCTTAGAGATTCTTCTTGGTATAATAGTGCTTCTTATCTTTAAGCCCTATAGAGACATCTGGTCTTATACTAGCATTAGAGAAGTTAAACAGATTGCTTCTATTGTATTATTGGAAAAGGTATGTTTTGCCCTATTAATGTATATAATAGGTCTACAAGGATTTCCTAGGGCTATCTTTATAATATCTTTTGGTGTTTCTATTTTTCTCATATTGTTACCAAGGTTTATTCAGAGATATCTTAGAGAATCTCCACTTAAGTTTAATAGGATTGAGCCTAAGAGTAGAGTCCTCATTGTTGGGGCAGGGGAAGCAGGAGAGAAACTACTCAGAGAGATATATGCACATCCTGAACTTGGTTATAACGTAGTCGGTTTTATAGATGACGATGAGAGGAAGATAAATAGTTCTATACATAATGTAAAGATATTAGGAAGGACTAATGAGATTCCCATAATTACTAACAAATATGATATAGATACGATTATTGTCTCTATACCTAGTGCATCTAGGAAGGATTTGTATAGGATACATACAATTATATCTAGAACTAGGGCTAGAGAATTGGTAACCCCTGGACTTTATGAGATTTTAGGAGGAGATGTCTCTATCTCAACTTTAAGACCATTTGGACTACAAGACCTTCTCTTTAGAGAGCCTGTAACAATAGATATAAAAGAGGCAAGGGCTTATTTAGGTGGTAAAAAGATACTAGTTACCGGTGCCTGTGGCTCTATTGGAAGGGTTATAACTCAGCACTTGGTAAGTTTGGGTGCAGAAGTTATAGGGTTTGATAATAATGAGACTGGCCTTTTTGACCTGGAGAAAGACTTAAGTAAGCTTGGAAAGATTACCCCTGTAGTTGGAGATATAAGATTTAAAGAATCCTTAGATAGGGTAATAAGATACTATTCTCCAGAGATAGTCTTTCATTCTGCTGCTTATAAGCATGTACCTCTTATGGAGATATATCCAGAGGAGGCGGTGTTTACAAATGTTATAGGGACACTAAATCTAATAGAATCATGTCAAGAGAACAATGTGAAGCAGATGATAAACATCTCTACAGATAAAGCGGTAGAACCCACAAATATGTTGGGAATGACAAAAAGATTTACTGAGATTATGTCTATTAAGGCAAATGGTAATGGATGTAACTATTCTACTGTCAGATTTGGCAATGTATTGGGCAGTAGAGGAAACGTTCTAGAGGTATGGAAGAGGGAATTGGCTTCTGGACAACCTTTAAGTATAACTAGTCCTAATATGAAGAGATACTTTATGCTTACCGAAGAAGCATCATTATTGGTTATAGAAACAAGTAGGATAGCAAACCCAGGGGAGCTGTTTATACTTGATATGGGAGAGCCTATATCTATAGAAGAGCTAGCAAGAATCTTCTGTGAGGTCCAGGGACTTGAATTATATAAGGACGTTAATATTAGATACATCGGAGTAAGGCCTGGTGAGAAGATAGAAGAGAAGCTTTGGGCAGATGATGAAAAGACACTTCCAACCCAACACCCTCGTATTATAAAAGTTATATCACCAGTTCCAGATTTCCCTTGGGATGAGATTAAATCCATAGTAAAAGAGTTAGAGCTGATGGCAAGAAACGGAGAAAGAGAGAATTTAAGAAAGGTAATAAAAGAGGTAATATCTAGAAAACCAAACCCAGTTTGGGATAGATAA
>CALGNK010000040.1 GCA_937958695.1 uncultured bacterium | reverse complement strand
AAATATATTTTTCATCCATATGAAATACTGCATATAAATAGGTTTATCTAATCCGTACTCTTTGACCAGTCTTGCAACAATCTCTTCACTAACTAAAGCTCCAGACCTTCTAAGTTGCTCTATATACACTGTCAAGTAATCACCTGGAGGAAGCTGAATTATAATAAATGACACTATAGAAAGGATAATTAATAGAGGAATAATCATTATAGATCGCCTGATTATATAAGAAATAAGCATATCTTAACCTCCATTTCTCTAGATAAATTACATTATAATAATTATCCCGGGTAACAGATACGTTACCCGGGTTTAACATTAGCTTTAGAAGTTATCTATAAAAGAGAATTTCTGCTGCAAAGTTAGCTAAGATCTGGTAACCTTTTTCAGGGACGTTCCCCAATCTTTCATTAACAATTAGAGGTACTGTTATTTCTTCTACTGGAACTATCAAAAATATGGTGTCATGGATAGCCTTCTGCCAAGCCTCTAAATATCTTTTTATCTCAGTTAGTGTTGAAGCAGTTCTCATCTTTTTATATAAGGTAAAGACAGGCTTAATTGCAGCAGGCGGCTCCAATCCTTTCTTCCCATCAGAGGTATACCATTCCCAAAATCCTACAGAGACGGTAGATCGAGAATTTAGGGCTACCCAATCTATCATAATAGGATTATGTCTTATAACATCTATATCAAACCACCAGTGAACAAGGACCTGAGTTTGATTTGCCCCCACTCTTTCAGATAGAAGTGCACGATCTACATATTTCATTGTAGTATAGATTCCTATAGCTCTCCAGTAATCTACTAGTAGTTCACATATAGGTATGAACTCTACGGATAGAGCGCTAGTTTCTATAAGGAGTTCCATTCTCTTTCCATCAGGTCTTAGTCTCCAACCCTCTGCGTCTCTCTTATTAAGCCCCATCCTATCAAGTAATTGATTCGCCTTTGTAGGGTTATATTCGCTAGGAACTATCTTAGGTGGGGAAGCAAAACCATGGTAAACGGCATCTATTATTTCCTTACGGTTTATAGCTAGATTTAAGGCTTCTCTAAATCTACGATCCCATACAATCTTACGCCAAACAAGATCTGGATTACTATAGTTGAAGGTAATTGGTACAGTAGTATGTAATTTTAATAGTTTTACCCTATAACCACCCTTTGCCTCGTTCTCTTTATATAATGCTATATCTTTCATAGCTACTGTTTCTCTTGCTAGATCTACCTCTCCCGCTATAATCTTCATAGGTAGCATATCTATTCTAGCTATAGTATCTGCTCTAATTTCATCTATGTAAGGAAGCTGATTTCCTGCCGCGTCTACCTTCCAGTAGTACGGGTTACGTCTCAATATAGCTACCTGAGGTGTTGGCATATCTACTAATACATAAGGAGCTAAAGTTGGACAACCAATCCTAGTATCTCCTATACCCCAGCCATTCCATGCGTAGAGCCAATACAACCTAGTCCACTCTTTATCACCGAAACCATGCTTCTTCAATAAGGGTTGTAACTTATCTAACGGGGTATATTTTATATGGAACTTCTTCATATAATGACTAGGTTGAAGTAGTGGACCAGAATCCCAAGTCTGCCAATGTAGGCTAAGTGTATATGGGAATAAAACATAGGGATCTTTAAATATTACACGGAAGGTATATTTATCAACTATTTCTAGCTTAAATGGTGTCCCATCCGCATTCGCTAACCATGCGGGGAACGTTGGACGAAGTTCTTGGTTTAGTAAAACATCCTCATATGCAAAACGCACATCCTCAGTAGTAACCGGCTCTCCATCTGACCATTTCATCCCTTTTCTTAGATAGAAGGTGAAGACTTTTGCATCTTTAGACATATCATAACCTTTGAATACGTTGCCTCTTGGTTTTTTACCAGGTTCTCCTAATCCAGATTGGGTTAGCAAGGGTTCTCTACTTATAGCCCACCATTCACCACCACCAGGACTACCAGGGTTTACTATTCTTAAGGTTCCACCGTACTTCCCTATCTCAAGCTTCATATCCCCTGCAAGGACCTCTTCTCCCTCTTTATAGACTAATGGTTCCTCAGGTAATCTCTGTTCTACTGGAGGAAGTTTGCCTTGTTTTACTAACTCAGCTAACATTGGGGCTTCATTGTACTTCTTTTGGGCAAAAGAAACACTCCCAAAGTTAACAAATAAACCCATTAATAGACTTACAACTATTAACCCTATTACAAGCCTTTTCATCCATATCCCTCCTTAAGTTTTTATCACTAATTAACTATTAGCCACTTCCCTTTCATGAGGGATTACTAGACTTGTAGAATTTTTATACAGTAAATACTTATATACCTAATCTTTTTAACATCCCTCCTTTCTCTAGCACTATCCTATGTTGTACACAGGGTTTCAAAATCTTTGATGACTTATACCGCATTATACTAAGCGATACCACTCAATAATCTCCCTTCTTCTTTAGCTAAAGCCTTCTTACTCTATATTTTCACCTTTCAAAACTAAAAGTAAAATAGGTAAATAATTTATGCTATTACCTTTATCAAATCATTTAATATCTGAATAAATAATATCATAGAGCAAGTAAATTGTCAATATGTTTTCATTCTGTCTTTATATATAATGAAAATAAGCTTACACATTAGTCTATTATATAGTATTCTTTTTAAATGCGATGTTGAATCTTTCTGTTGTTATCTATAAGCTATTTTTATCTTAGCTGGATTATTAGAGGGTAGAATGGTTAATTTCTGCAGTAGAGAGATGGTCAGGTGATACTCACTATTGACATAGTTATCTAGATTTGATAGTATTATACCGACTGGTCGGTATAGAAGGGTAAGATGGAAAAGACTGGTAATACTAAAGAGAAGATTATAAATTCTGCAATAGAGTGTTTTTCTAAATATGGCTATGATGGGACAAGCGTAGATATAATATGTAAATCTGCTGGAGTCAGCAAGGGAAGTTTTTTCTACTATTTCCCTACAAAACAATCGCTCTTTTTGGAGATACTCAACTTCTGGCTACATGATATAGATAGGGTTATGGAAGAAACAAGCAGATCTCCCGAAGATACTCCTACTAAACTCTTCAAATTAGCTTCAGTACTTATTGATTTAATAACCTCTGGGGAGAGAGAAATCTCCTTAACCTTTGAATTCTGGAATAGAGCCCTCCGTGATAAAGAGACCTTAGATAAGATAATCTTAATATTTGAAAAGTACAGAGATTACTTCTCCAATCTATTATCTGAAGGGATAAAGAAGGGTGAATTTTGGGGAGTTGATTCCGAAGTAGCTTCGTATACTATAGTAGCGTTTGCCCTTGGCTTATTGATCCAGAAGTTATTTGCAGTTGGGGAAGAAGATTGGGAATCTTTGTCTAGGAAAGGTTTAGAGATAATATTGGATGGTTTGAAAGATGGTAGAGGTAGATAAAAATATACAGAGAAAGGTATTTATACTTTGTTGGCTTGCCTATGCTGGAGCATACCTCTGTAGGACAAATCTCTCTATAGTAATCCCAGATTTTATCCAGGATTTAAACTGGGATAAGTCTTCCATAGGTTTTATGGGAAGTTTATTCTTCTGGACTTATGCATTTGGGCAACTTATTAATGGATATATTGGTGATAGGGTAGATTTTAAAATTTTTGTCTTCATCTCCCTGTTTTTCTCTTCACTAATAAATCTAATACTAGGTTTTATTATAAATAAGTTTATATTTACACTTCTATGGGGTATCAATGGTTATCTACTCTCAATGCTTTGGGGACCTATTATAAGAATCTTAGGGCTTTGGTTTCCAAGAGAGAGACATACTAAGATAAGCGTTGGTATATCGACTTCTATGTTTATGGGGTATATACTGTACTGGGGACCATTGGGAAGATTTATTAAAGCTACAAACTGGAAACTAGCATTCTTTATCCCAGGTATATTAGTCTTACTATTCTCTCTGTATTGGCTAAGATTTCTTCCTAATAAAAAGGCAAAAGTTGAGAAGGAGATAACTGGTAGTTTTAAGCCATCTATAAGAGACATTTTAAAATCTGGTATTATACTTGTTTCGATTGCTTGCTTATTCCAAGGCGTAATAAAGGAGAGTATAGGTCTCTGGACCCCAACAATCATAAAAGATGTATTCAGAGAAGATATCTCTATCTTTACTCTACTCATACCGATTTTAACTGTTTTAGGATTATTCTTAGCTGTTTGGTTAAACTATAAAAATAGACATAGAGATGAGTCTTCAATAGCAATTCTATATACCTTGAACTTGATCATATGTATTATTCTGACAGTATTTTTAGACCTGGATATCTTTTTAACTGTAGTACTCTTAGGTATTTCTTCAGCCCTTATTTATGGTGCAAATGCACTTTTACTTGCTAATATACCATTAAGATTTACAAGATATAACAGCGCATCAACTGTAGCAGGCTTTCTTGACTTTTCTTCTTATATAGGCTCTGCATCAGCAAGTATCATTACAGGTATTGTATCTACTAGGTTTAGTTGGCGCATAATTATGCTTCTATGGGGATTATTATCGCTGGGAGGTATATTAAGTATATATCTAAGTCAAAGGAGGATGAAGGATGATAAGTCTTGATAATTATTTTAGGATCTATCCTAGGATTGTAAAGGCTGATACAAAGGTGATGTTGACATTAGAACCAAGATTTTCTGACTGGCTTTTACCAGAGGGAGATTATAAATTTACTCACTACTCTACAAATTACTCTAGCAAAGAAGAATATAAGAATCTTGAAGTAAAAAGAGATGGTAATAGATTTTATATTGAGGGGTTCTTTGAAGGGGAGCAAGAACATATCATCTATCTAGAGGTAGGTAATAGGACTATATCGTTCTCTCTATATTCGGTAAAGGAGGATTTGCTTTACAGGACACCCTATAAAGGTGATATGCATATACATACATACTACTCTGATGGCGTGGAATCCCCTAGCTATGTGGCTTGTGCTTGTAGAAAGATAGGACTAGATTTTCTGGCTATAACAGACCATAGAAAGTACTTTCCCTCTATAGAAGCTATAGAGACTTTTAAGGATTTAGATTTAGGTTTTAAACTGTTTCCTGGAGAAGAGGTCCATCCCCCTAATAATCCTATACATATAGTAAATTTTGGCGGTAAATTTAGTATAAACGAGCTATTTGAGAAAGATAGAGAGACTTATGATAGGGACGTTTCAGAAATAGAGGAGGGATTAAAGAATGAGGTTCCTGATATACCTGAGAGATATCAGTTAGCATCATCTATATGGTGTTTTAATAAGATTAGAGAAGGCGAAGGTCTTGGAATCTTTGCCCATCCTTTCTGGCGTGTTAAGGATGGCTATTATATCTCTGAAAGGCTTTTAGATTTACTCTATGATAGGATTCCTTTCGATGCTGTAGAGATAGTTGGCGGGTATCATATGCATGAGTTAATTTCTAATAATTTGCAGATAGTCTCTTATTATGAAAAGTCTAATGGAAGGAATATCCCTGTAGTTGGGGTTACCGATGCTCATGGTTGTGAGACGGGAAGCCTCTTTGGTTGGTATTATACTGTAGTATTTTCTCCAAGTTTAGAATTAAAGGACATTATAGAAAGCATAAAGTCTGGATACTCGGTTGGGGTAGAAAGTATTCCTGGAAGGGAGGCTAGAGTTTATGGGAGTTTGAGATTAACTCTCTTTACCCAATTTTTGATTAGAGAGATCTTTCCTGTTCATGATAAGATCTGCGAAGATGAGGGAAAGGCAATGATGAGGTACATAACAGGAGAATTTAGAGAAGACCCATTTTCTTATAAAAAGGAATTAGAAGACTTTTATAAATTATATTGGAAAAGATAAATCTTAGAGAATGGAGGTAAAAGAGATGAGTAGGAGATTTTTAAGCATACTTTTGTTAGCCCTTCTAATATTATCTAGTATAGACTATGGATTTCTTTATGCACAGAAGAGATATAATGAAGCCCCTATGTTAGCAGAATTAGTAAGGCAAGGCAAATTGCCATCGGTAGATAAGAGACTCCCAGAAAATCCACTTATAGTAGAACCTATTGAAAAGGTTGGAAGTTATGGTGGAACTCTTAGGTTCTTTATAGTTGGAGCAGATTGGCCAACATTTACTAGGACGATAGGTTATGAGCCTTTGGTTAGATGGAGTTGGAATACCGATTTTACAAAGGTTTTACCTAATATAGCAGAATCATGGAGAATATCTAAAGATAATAGAGAATTTATTTTCCATATACGTAAAGGGATAAAGTGGTCAGATGGGTATCCATTTACAGTAGATGATATACTTTTTTGGTATAAAGATGTGCTATTGAATAAAGAACTTACCCCTGTCTTTCCTGAATATCTTACAGCTAACGATAGACCAATGGTGGTAGAGAAGATAGATGATTATACTGTTAGATTCAAATTTGCTAGCGCTTATGGGACTTTTCTACTACAGTCAGCATGTGTCGGAGCAGAATATTGGTTACCAAAACACTATTTAAAACAGTTCCATCCCAAATATACAGATCTAAACAAATTAAAGGAATTAGTTAAAAAAGAAGGTTTTGATGTTTGGTATAAGCTTTTTCAGAAAAAGAACAGTTGGTATGAGAATCCAGAAAGGCCCACTCTATATGCCTGGAAGTTTACTTCTTTGACTACATCTGCTGGAAAGAAGATCGTAGCGGAAAGAAATCCTTACTACTGGAAAGTAGATATTAAAGGAAACCAGCTCCCTTATGTAGATAGAGTTACTTATGAAATCCTGACAGATGTTCAGGTAGCAATTATGAAGACTCTGGCAGGTGAGTATGATCTAGTAGATAGAATGGTGATAACTCCGGAGACATATCCACTATTTTTAGAAGGACAAGAAAAAGGAAACTATAAGGTAAGAGTGCTGAAGCCTGCAGATATGAATATAGCGGTTATACAATTTAACTTGAACTGTAAAGACCCCATCTTAAGAAAGATATTTAATGACACTAGATTTAGAATAGCTATATCTCATGCTATAAATCGTGAAGAGATAGTCAATCTACTATACTATGGTTTGTCCAAGCCAAGACAGCCAGCTCCTCTTGAGCAATCACCCTTCTATCATAGTAGGTATGCAAATGCTTACTTAGAGTATAACCCTCAGAAGGCTAATAAACTTTTAGATGAGATGGGCCTTAAGAAAGGACCAGATGGATTTAGGTTAAGACCAGATGGTAAAAGTCTTGAGATTACTATAGAGATAGCTCCAGATTATCGGCCAGACTTTATCGACCTCTGTGAGGTGCTTAAGAAGTATTTAACTGAAGTTGGCATAAAGATAGAAGTGAAAGTAGAAAGTGCACCTCTCCGTTGGCAGAGAGTATCTGCTAATGAACATGAAGCTACATTGTGGGGAGGAGACGGTGGAATGGAGGTTTTATTCGAAGGAAGATATTATGTACCTACAGAAAGTTCTGGTTGGGCGATAGAATGGGCTAGATGGAGAAAGTCTGGTGGTAAGTCAGGAGAAGAACCTCCAAGGGAGATAAAGCAGATGATTTCTTGGTATAATGAGGCAATTAGGGCTAGTGACTTAGAAAGGCAAAAGTCTTTAATGAATAAGATCTTTGATATGCACTATAGGAATCTATACGTTATAGGTATCTGTTCTGTTCCAGATATTATTTCTATAGTGCATAATAGGATAAAGAATACCCCAGAATGGTGGTGGGATAGTTGGAATTATCCTAATCCTGCCCCTATAGGGTTATATCAACTCTTTATAGAAGAATAAGGAGGAAAGATAATGGGTATTTTGTTATTTTTAAGTTTAGTCTTTTTACTGGTACTGACACCCTTTAATATTAAGTTGGTATACGCCTCTAGTAAAGATTTAACTATAAGGGAAGGAGTCTTTATAGATAGATACGGTAGAGAGGTAATACTACATGGGATAAACCTTGTTTGTAAAGATAAGAATAGCAGATACATAGGTCCTTGGAATGAATTAGACTTTTCTAAGTTGAAGGAGTGGGGAATAAACTGTATAAGGCTAGGAATTATCTGGGATGGCCTAGAGCCATCCCCGGGTTATATAGATAATGATTATCTAGAAAGGATTGATAGATTTATCGATTTGGCAAGTAGAAATGGTATATATGTAATATTAGATATGCATCAAGATTTATATAGCCATAAGTTTGGCGGAGATGGAGCTCCAGAATGGGCAATCTTAAATGATGGGAACCCACATATAAATATAGGAGGGATTTGGAGTGATGCTTACTTCTCTAGTCCAGCAATAAAGTCTGCTTTTGATAATTTTTGGAAGAATAGAAGTGCAATAGATGGAATAGGTCTACAAGACCACTATGCACTATGCTGGAAAACTATAGCAGGACGATATGCTGATAACCCTACAGTTATAGGATATGATATAATGAACGAACCATTTATAGGTTCAGATATAGATAAGATTTGGGAGATTATGGTCAAGAAATTTATGGAGGAGACTAAAATAGCTAATTCTTTAGAGGAGTTAGAAGGTTTATGGTTTAATATCAATAAGAGGATAGAAATAATAAAGGAACTTTTGAATCCTGAGGTATTTACAAGTATTATAGATAGTACAGAAGAGATCTATAGAAGGTTTGAAATAGAAAGGCTTGTTCCATTTTACAAAAGAGTAGTTTCTGCCATTAGAGAAGTAGATAAAGAATCTTTATTATTCTTAGAACCGAGTGTTTCTGCTAATATTGGTGTCTATAGTGGTATAGAGAAAATAGACGATCTCCAGGTTTATGCCCCACATGCATATGATATTTTGACTGATACACCCTTTATTGGAGAATCGAATTATAAACGTTTATCAATGATACTTAATAGACACAAGGAAACTCAACAAAGATTGGGAATTCCAATGCTTATTGGAGAGTGGGGAGCATTTGGAAGAAATATAGGGGTAAAAGATGTGGCGATATTTATAATAAAATTAATAGAGGAGTTGAAGTGCGGAGAAACCTATTGGGATTATTTTGGTTATATGGAGATAGAAAATAGTGAATATTTTGATGCTATTAAGAGACCCTATCCTATGAGGATAGTAGGAGACCTTGCATATTACAAGTTTGATAGAGACAACAATCTTTTTGAGTGTGAGTGGGAAGAGAAATTTTTAGATAGCAATACTGTAATTTACCTGCATGATACATCACCAAAGAGTATTAGAATTATTCCAGAGTCAAAGTTTTTTGTAGAAAGAATAGGTGATTCTAGTGCAGGGTATTTAATAATACCTAGTATTATGAATAAAAGAAGAGTAGAAATAAATTTCTAGGTAAAAGGAAGGTAATTAGTATGGCGATAAGATTTGTTAAAAGAGATGATTATGAAAGAGTTATCCAGTTGGATACATATTGCTTTCCTTGGCTAAATGACTTTAAGGATAAGGTTAGAGATTTTATAGATAGATACGTTCCAGATGAAGCCATTCTAGGTTACTACGATGAATCTAACGTTTTGTCTGCTATGCTTTTTATCCTCCCATTTGAGATATATATCTATGGTTCTATTTTCAGTATGGGAGGCATTGCAAGCGTATCCTCTATGCCAGAAACTAGGCATGGAGGAAAGGTAGCTGAGTTATTAAAGTCTTCTCTAAGGATTATGAAAGAGAGAGGACAGGCTGTTTCTATGTTAGGGCCATTTTCTTATGAGTTTTATAGGAAGTATGGTTGGGAATTAGGCTTTGATAGGTTAAATTATACGATTCCTGCTGAAAATCTTGATGGTTTTAAAAAGATAGGAAATATAAAACCATTTGAGGAGAAAGACCTAGATATACTTAATGACATTTACACAGAATATGCTAAGAGACATAACTGTTGTACGGTTCGTAATAAAATACTCTGGACAGACTTTGTCTTACAGGATCCTTACGGCAGGAATCATCCCAGATATGCGTATATCTGGTTTAATGATCAAGGAGAGCCTAGAGGATACATAGTATATTCTATAAGGGATAATAGATTGAATATTACTGAGATGATCTATTTAGATCAAGAGGCGAAAGATGGACTGCTTTGGTTTTTATTTGTTCATCAGTCTCAGATAAAAGAGGTGTACTGGTCTACAGCCCCAGATGAAAGATTACATTTAGATTTTCCGAACCCTAGGATAAAGATGGAACTTTCTCCTTGGATGATGTTTAGAGTGGTTGATGTAAAGGGGGCGTTAATAAATAGAAGATATTCTGGAGATATAGATACATATTTCTCTATATCTATCTATGACCCAAATGCGGAATGGAATAATAAAAGTTTTTCTATTACTATAAAAGATGAAAATATAGAAGTAGAAGAAATTGATAGCGGAGAACTAAGCTGTAATATTCAGACATTCAGTCAGATATTTACTGGTTATGTTACCCTAAAAGAGGCATTTACTCGTAGAAGACTTTTAGGTAATGCAAGCGCGGTAGAAAAGATGGAGAAAATCTTCGAGAAGTCGTACACATTTAACAATAATCCATTTTAGACTAGCCCCATAAGCCTCTCATAAATTGGGAGGCTTATTATAATAACATTATTTGACTGACTAGTCAGTCAGGAGGTGTAAGTAAGTGGTAGGTGTAATAGGAGCCACTGGACATTTAGGAAATGTTTTGACTAGAGAACTTATAAAGCAGGGATTTAGAGTAAGAGCAATAATACCTGAGTGGGAAGATACCTTACCTATCAAGTATGAAGAGATCGGTATAGTTAGAGCAGATATAACTAACTTCAATGATATTAAAAAAGCAACCATTGCTCTTGAGTTTGTATTCCATTGTGCTGGAATTATTAGTATTTCAGGGAACTATAAGACTATGTATGAAGTAAACGTAGAAGGGACAAAAAATGTTATAGAAGCCTGTATAAAAAATAAAGTTAAAAAACTTATTTATACAAGCTCTGTTCATGCTTTAGTAGAGCCTCCTAAAGGAAATATGGTTGATGAGACATGCGAGGTTAATCCTGATAAGGTTTATGGAGGTTATGCTAAAACTAAGGCATTAGCTACAATAGCTGTATTAAAGGCTACAAAAAGAGGATTAGATACTGTTGTTTTGTGCCCCTCAGGGATTATAGGTCCCTTTGATTATAAAATCTCTGAGATGGGACAATTAATATTAGATTTTACAAATAAAAGATTAAAGGCTTATATAGATGGAGCCTATAATTTTACTGATGTTAGGGATGTTGCTATTGGTCATATTCAAGCTATGAAAAGAGGTAAATGCGGTGAGATGTACATACTTGGGGGAGAAATTATCTCTGTATATGAGATTTTAGAAGTTTTAGAAAGTATAACTGGAGTCAAAAAGCCTAAGATAAAGATGCCTTATTGGTTGGCTTATGCCACTTCTCCCTTTACTCCAATCTACTATAGTCTAGTTAAGACAAAACCTCTTTTTACAACTTACTCCATCTTGGTATTACATTCTAATGCTAATATCTCTAGCAAGAAAGCAATAAAAGAGTTAGGATATTCATTTAGACCTATTAAAGAAAGTATTAGGGATTCTTATCTTTGGTTTAGAGAGCAAGGGAGAATAACCTAAAATTCTATGCTCTATCTCTTGCTGAAGAACTGGATTAGGAGATTAAATTTCTCTAAAAATAAAGTGGTCAAGTTCAGATTAAAAGTTATTAACTTCCATTATTGACTTCTATAAGAAACAAAGACAAAGTTCTTATTTTCACAGGCATATAGGAGTCTTATTACTTAAAACTTATCTTATTAAAGTATTTGCTATTGATTTTATTTGTCTTATGATATTATAATATATTGACAAGATAATATTACAGTATTATAATAATAAAAAATAGCAGTTATGGAGGTAAAATGAAGGAGATAAAGAGGGAAACCATAGCAGAACAGATAGCTGAAAGATTAAAAGAATATATATTTGAAAAAGGATTAAAGCCCGGGGACAGGTTACCCACAGAAACAGAACTGATGAAAATTTTTGGTGTAAGTCGTTCTTCGGTGAGGGAGGCAATTAAGGCATTACAACTTAGTGGATTGATAGAGGTAAAACCCCGAAGGGGAGCTGTAGTCAGCAGCTTTGACTTAAAGCCAATCTTTGATAGTCTTACCTATAGTCTCTCCCTTGTAACCGATGAAGAGATCTTTTTGGAACTTTTAGAAGCTAGAAAGGCATTAGAGATTGGCTGTTTACCAATAATAGTAGAAAGGATCGATGAAGAACATCTAGATAAGCTTGAAAACTGGTTAAATAAGATGTTTAACTCTACATCTGTTGATGAGCATAGAACTTATGATATGCTTTTCCACCAAACCTTAATAGAAGCTACCCATAATAGATTTTTGATACAGATGGAGGTCCTTGTCTTTAGATTCTTCCAAAAACTCTATGAACTCTTCCCACATCGAAGTGGAATTGTATCGTTAAACGAACACAAGGCAATATATGAAGCTTGTAAATCAAGGGATCTTGAAGAATTGGAGAAGATTATGAATGTTCACCTGAGTAGATATTATGAAGAGGTAAAGATAAGGATAGGTGAAAATAAAAAATTGTAGATGGAGGTGTTATATAATGCGTAAGTTTTTGGTGCTTTTGTTGTTAGTAGTTCTAGGCTCAGTGTTTTTAGGCGAATCTATCTTTGCCCAGCAGAAGGTTGTTCCAAGGGGTCAGTATAATCTTACTGACTATCAGAAGATCTCTGGTAAAAAGATTACTAAATTTAATGAAGCTCCGCAGTTAGTAGAATTGGTAAAGCAGGGCAAATTACCACCAGTAGAACAGAGGTTACCTAAGAATCCTGCGGTCGTAGAACCTGTAGAGGAGATTGATCAATATGGAGGAACTTGGCGTAGATATGGTCATCTAGATTGGGCAGCTTATGGTTATATTAATTATGAGCCATTAGTTAGATGGGGCTCAGATTTGGTTACCGTTGAACCAAATATAGCAGAGAAATGGAAGGTCTCTAAAGATGGTAAGACATTCACATTCTATCTCCGTAAGGGTATAAGATGGTCTGATGGAGAGTTATTTACCGCAGATGATGTAATGTTCTGGTATGAAGATATCATACTCAACAAGGAGCTTACACCTAGACCTCCAACATGGCTTATGATTGGTGGAGAAATAGCCAAGTTTAAGAAGCTTGATGACTATACAGTTGAAATAAGTTTTACTGCCCCCTATGGACTGTTCCTGCAGGAACTCGGTTATAGAGGTAGAGAACCATTTGCTCCAAAGCACTATTTGAAGCAGTTCCATCCTAAATATACATCAAAAGAAAAACTCGAGTCTATGGCTAAAGAGGCGGGTTTCCAATTCTGGTATCAACTTTTTGGACAGAAGGGAACTGTGTATAATAACCCTGACCTTCCTGTATTATATCCATGGAGGGTTACAAAGCCTTGGGGAGCCGAAGGGATAACTGCTGAGAGAAATCCGTACTATTGGAAGATAGATCCAGCTGGTAATCAACTTCCATACCTAGACAGAGTAGTAGTTTATTATACGTCAGACTGGAAGATGGCTTATCTGAGGATAATTAGCGAAAAGGCAACATCTGATGCTTCTGATATGCAGGCTGTTGGTAGTGATATCTCAGATTACTCGTTATATATGGAGAATAGAGAAAAGGGCGGATATAGAGTGTTATTATGGCCTGGAAGTTTCCCTACTGAACCAGCTATGATGTTTAACCAGAATGCCAAGGATCCAGTCCTGAGAAGCATATTTAGGAATGTCAAGTTTAGACAGGCTATGTCTCTAGCTGTAAATAGGGATGAGATAAATAAGCTCCTTTATCTTGGTCTAGCTGAGCCACTACAGGCTACAATAGTAAAGACCTCCCCATTCTATAAAGAGGAATTTGCTAAGGCTTACGCAGAGTATGATCCAGATAGGGCTAATAAGCTATTAGATGAGATTGGCCTTAGGAAAGGTTCTGATGGATGGAGATTGAGACCGGATGGAAAGAGACTAGAGATAACTATAGAGACAAGGCAACCCTTACCATGGCCTGATGTGGCGGAGATGGTGTCAAAATATTGGAATGCTATAGGGGTAAAGACCGCTGTTAAGGTAGAAGAGACAAGTCTTTGGTCAGCTAGGGTAAATGCAGGAGAGCACGAAGTTGTTACTCAGGGTTTCTTCTGTCATCCACTATTGGTCGGTAGCAGTAGTTTCAATCTAACTGGCTGGCCTGCCTGGGCTCCAGAATGGGCACTATGGTACTCTAGTGGTGGAAGATCTGGAGAGAAGCCTGTGGAAGATGTTATTAAGATACTGAATCTTTGGGAAAAGTATAAGGCTACTGTGAATCCAGTTCACAGGAATAGACTTGGAGAAGAGATTATGAAGATCCATGCTAAGAATATATGGATTATTGGAGCTGGAGGAAGACATCAAAATTGGGTATGTATAGCTAAGAATAACTTTAGAAATGTTCCGCTTAGCGGAAGCGTAGTTTATATAAATCCAGATACTGAAGGTTTCTTACATCCTGAACAATTCTTTATAAAGAAGTAGTTTTTAAAACTTTTAGGGCTAGGGGAATATCCCCTAGCCTTTCATTATGAAAGGAGGATATATGAAAGGATTTGAAGGAGCTTTTACAGCATTAATTACACCTTTTGATGAGAATGATAGTATAAATGAGACCTCTCTAAGGAAGATAATAAGGTATAGTCTAGATAATGGGATCTCTGGTTTTTATGTATGCGGTTCTACCGGTGAGTGGCCTTTACTTACTTTAGATGAGAGGAAAAGAGTCTTAGAGATAGTAAAAGATGAGGTCAAAGATAAGTCTTCTATTATTGTAAATGTTGGTTGTATAAGCACTAAGTTTTCAATAGACCTAGCAAAGCATGCGGAGAAAGTTGGAGTTTCTGCAATCTCCTCTTTCCCTCCCATATACTACAAATTTACCCGAGAAGAGATAAAAAGGTATTATTTTGATATTGCTGAAAGCACTAATGTACCGCTAATTATTTATTATATTCCAACTTTTACAAATATAGAGATGTCTATTGATTATTTTTTAGAGCTTTTATCTCATAAAAACATAATAGGTGTTAAGTATACTTCGATGGACCTATTTATATTAGAAAGGATAAAGACTCTAAGTAATAAGATAGTCTTTAATGGTTTTGATGAGGTCTTTTTGGGAGGATTATCTCTTGGGGCTGATGGAATGATAGGAAGTACCTGTAATTTTATCCCAGATCTAATAGTCTCTATATATAACTCTTTCAAATCTGGGGATCTAAGAACTGCTTATGTTTACCAGCAAAAGGTAAATAGGATAATCAGGGATATCTTAGAATTTGGAGTTATTCCAGCTATAAAGGAGATTTTAAATATTGCTGGATTTGACTGTGGAAGACCCAGAGGACCTTTTAAGCCTTTAGATGGGGATGATAAGAAAAGATTATCATCTTTAATAGAAAAATGGGATATAAAACTTTTTTCTTAATACTTTTGTTAATTCTTATTTTAAACTTAAATATATCGGAGGGAGAAATTATGAATAGCTTAGAAAGGGTTGACCTTTTTGTCTCTGGAGAGGGCGGATATAACTCTTATAGGATACCTGCTATATTAGTCTCTAGCAAGGGAACAATCCTTGTATTCTGTGAGGGCAGAAAACATAGTCTCTCAGATACTGGAGATATAGATATAATTCTAAGGAGAAGCACCGATGGTGGTAAAACTTGGGAAGAGCCTAGAATTATAGCTGATGCAGGTAAGGATGTCTTTGGGAATCCTGCCCCAGTTCTAGATAGAAAAACAGGAACTATATATCTTTTCCTTACGTGGAATTTGGCAGAAAAAGGAGAGAGAGTTATTCTTCTTGAATCAGCACCAAGAACAGTTTTCCTTATGAAAAGCACAGATGATGGAAAAACTTGGAGTGACCCTGTAGAGATTACTCAGTCTGTCAAGGAAGAAGACTGGACATGGTATGCTACAGGACCAGGACATGGTATCCAGTTAAAGAATGGTAGATTGATAGTACCCTGTGATCATGTAGTGAGATTAAAACTAGGTGAAGTTTTTGACCCCAAAAAGCATTACTACTCTCACATTATATATAGTGACGATGGAATAAACTGGCATATCGGTGGAACTGTTCCTAGAGGCGGAACTAATGAATGTCAAGTAGCTGAACTATCTGATGGTTTGCTATATCTAACTATGAGAAACTATGATAATTCTTATAGGAGGGCTTATTCTGTAAGTAGAGACAGTGGAATAAGTTGGGATGAAGTAAAAATAGATGAAATGCTAGTTGACCCTGTATGTCAGGCAAGTATCATCTCTGATACAGAAAAAGGTCTAGTAGCATTTTGTAATCCTGCAAGTCTAAAAAGAGAAAATCTAACGTTAAGGATAAGCTATGATGATTGTAAGAGTTGGACTAAAAGTATCGCTATCTATAAAGGTCCTAGTGCCTATTCTGATCTAGCTCTGTTAGATGATACGATTTTGTGTCTATATGAGAATGGGGATAAAATGCCTTATGAAAGAATATCACTCACTAGAATAGCTTTATAAGTCGTGTAATATTTATTCTACAGATATGGTATAATTCTACTATGTATTTTAAATGGGGAGGTGTCTTATGCAGTATAGAATTTTTGGACGTACCGGTCTTAAGGTATCTGAGATAGGATTTGGTTGTTGGGGTATAGGAGGAGGGTGGGGTTATAGGGATGACGAAGAGGCTAAAAGGGCTCTTTTAAAGGCGTTTGATCTGGGTATAAATTTTTATGATACCGCTCTTGGATATGGTAATGGACATAGTGAAGAGCTATTGGGAGAGGTTTTCTCTGGAGTCAGAGACGAAGTAATTATTGCAACTAAGATTCCTCCTAAGACGTATAGATGGCCTGTTTTACCTACGGAACCTGTTACCGAGACTTTTCCTAAAGAATGGGTGATAAAGTGCACTGAGGAAAGTTTAAGACATCTAAAGACGGATTATATAGACATACAACAATTACATGCTTGGACAGATGCATATAATGAACAGTTAGATTGGTATGAAGGATTATTGAAGCTAAGAGAACAGGGTAAGGTTAGATTCTTTGGCGTTTCAAGTAATGATTGGGATCCGTATGGTCCTGTTAATCTTATAAAATCAGGCCGTATTGATTCGGTTCAAGTTATATATAATATCTTTGAGCAGAGGCCAGAGGAGCAACTTCTTCCCTCAGCTTTAGAAAATAATGTTGGTATCATAGTAAGGGTTCCTTTTGAAGAAGGATTACTTACCGGAAAGATAACACCAGATTATAAATTTGAAGAGAATGACTGGAGATCTAAATGGCTTACTCCAGAAAGAATAAAAGAGGCGTATGAAAGGGTAGAGAAATTGAAAACTTTTCTAAGTGATGATATACCGGATCTACCCACCTTAGCTCTAAAGTTTATCCTTTCTCACCCGGCAGTTTCAACAGTTATACCTGGCATGAGAAAAGTTACACATGTAGAAGATAACGTTAAAGCTTCTGATGGGAAACTTCTGCCACCAGATATCCTGAAAGAACTGAAAAGATTTGCCTTTGTACATGGTTGGAAATACCCTTGGAGTCAAGCCTAAAAGATAAAGTACGGATTTTTATTGAAGTCTTTCTATAGTTGTGATATTCTATTTAAAATAGTATTTTTTGATAAGTATAAATCTTAAATAGGGAGGGATTTTTATGAAGTATTTTAAGATTTTAGCCCTTTTATTGGTGTTAGCCATTATAGGCTTAGGCGCTAATGGTGGCTGCGGATGTCCAGGACCAGTACCAGTTTCAGGAGGCCTGGGTAAGATTACCGGTTATGTATCTAGTTCTGTATTAGTGACTACTAGAATCCCTGGAGCTACTGTTATTGCTACAGGTGGTGGAAAGACTTATACAACAGTTACAGATGATCAAGGTAACTATACTCTTATTGTTCCAGCTGGGACGTATAATGTTTCTGCTAGCAAGGAGACGTTTAATACTGATACCGAGAGTGGAGTTTCTGTAGGAGCTGATGAAAATAAGACGGTGAATTTTTCACTTACTACAGGAAGTGGAGGAACCACAGAAATAAGTGTTAGTGACATCTTGATTTCTACTATTACCCATCCTAGCCAATTCGATATAAGGAATGTAAGACTAGATAAGGATATTAAATCTAGCGTTAAGAGTTTACTAGACTCATATCCAATTGATATTAGAGTTGTTGGAGGAGACTATAAGTCGACTTTAATACTTAGAGCTACTTTTGCTCCATCTCCACCAATAGGAGCCCAAGGTTCAAGGATCTATGTTGGAACATCTCCAAATGGTCCCTTTGTACTTAAGACCTTAGGACCCGGTGTAATCACATCTATGCCCGAAAGTACCGCATCTAATTCTGTAGGGACGCTAGCTCCTAATACTACATATTATATCTATCCTTCTCTATATGGAACCTGGGGAGAAAATATACCCGAAGATTATATGGAAGTCTCTACACCGGACGAACTAGTGTTAATCAATCCAGATAATAATGGGGTAGTATCTCCCGGAGATGAAGTAACATTTGAATGGACATCCTTAGGTGAAGAAAGCTGGTTGTATTATGTAGAGGTAAGAACAGAGGAAGGGGAATATATAGGATACTTTGGTACTTATGACACATCTTATACTATAACAGTACCACCAGAAGCTCAACCTGGTAATTATCTATGGAGAGTTATAGGTAGTAGGGCTTTGGGAGAAGAAGGACCGGTAGGCTTGTCTAGGCAGATGAATATTCAATATACGCAGATTTCTATCTCTTATCCACGTAGACTTGTAATAGAAGCAGGAACAGGTGAATAAAATAACTTAGTAGGGGGAGGAGACTCCCCCCTCATTACATTTGAAAGATCTCTCCGTAAGAAAGATCTAAGGTATATTCGAAGGGGACAAGAAATGTTATAGCTACATAGATTTTATCTTTGCTTTTTACAATTCTATCTCCCCTATACTCAACTAGCTTGTGAGATTTAAAGCCAGGTGATAGTTCAAAGAATGAGTTTTCTTTTTGATATCTAAGTTTACCCTCTTCCAATAGATAGGTATCCTCCTTTAATCTTGTTACTCTACCATCAAATACTATCTCTCCATCTTTTGGTATAGCTATCTCCATTGTGGTCAATACGTTCCTACACCCTTTAGTCCTTATGCAAAGTTTAGCCTTTTGTAGATTTTCTGGGATCAAAGTTATGCTAGTATCGATCTCTTGCAGTTTTATCCACTTTCTTAAGGAGTGATTCATCTTATCCCACCAAATCTCTTTACCCCTTTCTTCTTTTGGAAGTAGGTCTATGTAGCCCCAGGTAAGTTTTTGTCTTAGAGTATAAGAATCCCCATCCTTTTCTAAAGACGACCCAATAAATGGACCTTTCCCAAAGAATGATGTAAGGTATCTGAATCTAATATCAACATCATCAAGTACTATTGTTAAAAATTCGTCAGTATCTTTTGTAAATGTTAAACTGTTTTTACCTGAGTTTATCCTAACTATTCCGCTTTCTTCAAAATAAAATATGCTAGATCTTGCAAGAGGCTTCCTCTCTATAGATTCCTCCTTAAATTCAGGATAGAATAGGAAGAGGTGTAAAGGGTTAAATCCTCTTCCTAGCCTATTTAGATTACCATTGAAAATGACATCACTTGCCTGTAGGTATGTTCCATTTTCTTTTATAATACCCATCTTTTTAAATAGATAATAATAACGAGTATCTGCTGGTACTCTTATGCCTCTATCCTGCCTTAGTGAAAATGTATTGAGAAGTGTTCCGTCTGGCTCAAGAAAATAAGTAGCAAAGTTTAGAACCTTTTCGGTATAATCAATAAGTTTAGGCATCTCTAGATCTTCAGCTAGCCATAACATAGCAATACCGCATATGGGATTATAGACCCCTAAGCTTCTCTCATAGAAAAGCCCATCATTATTGCAGTCTATACCTTCTTCTAGATACTCTCTAGCGATTAACTTACACTCGTTATCATCAAATAATGTTCCCAACCTCGCCAGGGCTGATGCCTGAACCCATCTGTGGTTTGGTGTATGAAAACCTCCACTCTTTAACGCTGGAATAGTTCTCTTTAGGAAGTGTTCTAGAAGAAAGAGTATATCTTTCTCTCCAATCTTCCTTAGATATTCAACCCAAGGGGCGTATAGCCATACCTTGAAGGATGTATCTGGAGGAGAATAAAAATTTGTTTCATATAAATCTACCGTTCCATCTTCATGCTGGATCCTTACTAGGTATTCAAGATATTTAATTATTCTCTCTTTTAGTTTCTCATTAAGATAAAATCTAGAGTCAGGGCAAAAATATACACTTAGTAAATCATTTATTCCATATTCAGAGTCTGCTAAACCTAAGTTAGGTTTTTCTATCCCCCCATAGTCGAAACGATTAGGGTCCTCGACTTGTCTTGCGAGGACCCTAAAAATAGATTCATCCATTGCTCTAACAGTCTGAATATAATGCTCTAAGGACATCTTTATACCTCTAATAATTTTTCCGCTATCCTTTTACCCATCTCTATGGTAGATGCATTTCCACCTAGATCGTAGGTAACATATTTGCCTTCCTTTATCGTCTCCGCTACTGCCCGAACTATCCGCATCTCCCATTCCTTTTCTCCAAGATAACCTAGCATCATACTAGAGGCCAGTATTACCGCAGTAGGGTTTACCTTATACTGTCCCTTATACTTTGGAGCAGACCCATGGACCGCCTCAAAGACAGCATATTCCTCTCCAATGTTTGCCCCAGGAGCTAGTCCTAATCCTCCAACAAGACCTGCGCAGAGATCTGAAAGTATATCACCAAAGAGATTGGTAGTTACAATTATATCAAAACCTTCTGGATTTTTTACCAATTGCATAGCCATATTATCGACTATCCTATCTTCAAATTCTATCTCTGGAAAGTCTTTGGCAACCTCCCTAGCTGTGTCTAAAAATAGACCGTCGGTAAACTTCATTATGTTTGCCTTGTGAACAGCGGTGACTTTCTTTCTGTTATTCTCTCTTGCATAGTTAAATGCAAATCTAACAATTCTTTCACTAGCCTTCTTTGTTATAATCCTAATACTTTCAGCACAGGTCTTATCTTCATCTACATAATGTTCTACTCCTGCATATAGGTCTTCTGTGTTTTCTCTTACCACTACTAGATCTATGTTAGAATACCTGCTAGGAACACCTTCAAAACTCTTTACCGGTCTTACATTAGCAAAGAGTTTAAGTTCCTGTCTTAGTGCAACATTTACACTTCTAAAACCTGTCCCGACCGGAGTAGTTATAGGACCTTTTAAAGCAACTTTATTTCTCTTTATGCTCTCTATAGTCTCTTCCGGTATTGGGGTTCCATACTTTTCTAACGCTTCCTCACCTGCAATACACTCCTCCCACTCTATGTCTAGCCCTGTATTGTTCAGGACTAGCATAACTGCCTCCATAATCTCTGGTCCAGTTCCATCTCCTCTAATAAGTGAAATCTTATACTTACTCAATTGAGAAACCTCCGTATTTTTTAAAGTGTTCTACTAGTCCTCCATCTTGGAGGAGTTTCATCATAAATGGGGGAAGGGGATTTATCTTGATCTGGAAACCCTTTGTTATATCTGTAACAATTCCTTCCTCTAGGTTTATCTCTAATTCGTCTCCTTCTTCTATACCCGAAGTATCACACTCTACTAGAGGTAATCCGTTATTTATAGCATTTCTGTAGAATATCCTAGCAAATGATACTGCTACTACTGCACTTAACCCAGCATTTTTAATAACTAACGGAGCCTGCTCTCTACTAGACCCACAGCCAAAGTTCTTTCCTGCAACTATAATATCTCCTGGCTTTATCTTTTTAATAAAGTCAGGTTCAATATCTTCAAATATGTGTTGGGCTAGCTCTTTCATATCAAGTGTCTTAAATTTATACTTTCCAGATATTATATAGTCGGTGTTTATATCATCACCTAATTTATGTGCAAAACCTCTGATAATCATAGGTACCTCCTTGGATCGGTTATCTTTCCTGTAATACAAGAGGCAGCAACCGTTGCTGGTGATGCTAGATATATAAACGCTTTATTATTGCCCATTCTACCCTTAAAGTTCCTATTAGCAGTAGAGATTACATTCTCACCATCCGAAGGAATACCAGCGTGCGTTCCAACACAAGGACCACAACCCGGAGGAATTATAGTTGCTCCAGCATTAACTAATTTCTCTATAATTCCCCGCTTCATCGCCTCTAGATATATATTCTTAGATGCACAGCCTACTATGAGTCTAACCCTAGGATGAACCTCTTTCCCTTCTAGGATCCTAACAGCTATCTCTAGGTCTTCTATCCTTCCATTGGTGCAGGTTCCAATGAAACCTTGTTGTATAGGGATATCTCCAATTTCACTTATACCTACTACGTTATCAACCCTGTGAGGCAGGGCAATCTGAGGTTCAAGCTTATTTACATCTATTTCTATGGTAGATTCATAATTTGCCAATGGGTCTATGGTCAAATCTTTATTGCATTCTCTTCCATGCTCTTTAAGCCAAATCTTTGTCTTTTCATCTAAAGGGAATATTCCTGCTTTTGCTCCTACCTCTACTGCCATATTTGAGATAGTGAATCTGGCATCTACACTAAGCTGTTCTATTACTTCTCCGTCGAATTCTAATGCCTTATAGGTGGCTCCATCTGCTCCAATAAGTCTTGCTAGATATAGAACAATATCTTTAGAATAGACACCTGTAGGGAGTTTACCAGATAGAATAACTCTTATAGATGCTGGAATCTTGAACCAAAGTTTTCCAGAAATCATGACTGCAGCAAGCTCACTGGAACCTATACCTGTAGAGAATGCACCAATTGCACCGTATGTGCAGGTATGAGAGTCTGCCCCTACCACAATATCATACGGTCCTGCAAATCCGTATTCTGGGATTAGCTGATGACATATACCGCTACCAATATCAAAGAGTTTTACCCCTTGCTCATAAGCAAAGTCCCTCATTAATTTATGAAGGTTAGAGAATCCCTCATTTGGACTTGGGGCTCCATGGTCAATTACTAATGCAATCTTTTCTGGGTTTAAGACCTTTTTGCCTCCCATTTCATAAAATTTCTGTATGGCAAGAGGAGATGTTCCATCTTGTCCCATTGCAAAATCTACATCTACTACAACTACCTCTTTTATCTTTGGTTCTCTCCCAAGATGTGCCTCAAATATCTTTTCTGTTAGGGTTTTATGAGACATATTCCTTTTCCTTTAGGTAGTCTTGGTAGAGCATCATAAGTTCTTTATCGAATAGTGGCCTCTTTAAATCTACTGCAAGGGCTCTTACCCTAGGAAGAAGTTCATTAGCTACCTCATTGGAAATCTCTATTCCATATTCTTGGAACTTCTTTATAATAGCATGACTTCCAGAGTGCTTACCAATTACTATCTGCCTCTCTAGACCAACATCTTCAGGGTTGAATACCTCATAGGTTCTTGTGTGTTTTAATACTCCATCCGCATGGATGCCAGACTCGTGGGCAAACACATTAGTTCCAACTATTGCCTTGCTTGGTGGAAGTGGTCTGGCAGATGCCCTGGCAACATATTCGCAGATCTCTCTAAACCTCTCTGTTTTTATCCCCAAATCTATATTCCATAGATATTTAAGAGCCATAATTACCTCTTCTAATGCTGCATTTCCAGCCCTTTCTCCTAATCCATTAACTGTAACTCCCGCAAATTCTGCTCCTGCCTTTATACCTGCTAATGTATTTGCTGTTGCCATCCCAAAGTCATTATGTGTGTGCATTTCTATTGGTATGTCGACCTTCTCTTTTAGTGTCTTTATAGTTTCATACATCTTGAATGGATCCATAATTCCAACCGTATCACAATAACGCAGTCTATCAGCTCCAGCCTGTTTTGCTATTGTGGCAAACTGAACAAGAAAGTCCATATCTGTCCTAGATGCATCTTCTGCATTTACAGAGACATAGACACCCTCTTTCTTTGCAAACTCAGTAGCCTTAGCCATATTTTCTAATACCCATTCTCTTGTCTTCTGTAGTTTATACTGGATATGTATATCAGAAGTTGATATAGAGATAGCCACCGCATCTACGCCACATCTTAGCGAAGCTTCTACATCACTGATTACCGCTCTATTCCATCCCATAATACTGGCTTTTAACCCTAATTTGGTTATAGCCTTTATTGCCTCTGCTTCATCCCCTCCCATAACTGGAATACCTGCTTCGATCTGATGAACCCCAATCTCATCTAACATCCTAGCAATCTGAATCTTCTCTGCCTTAGAGAATACTACCCCTGCGGTTTGTTCACCATCTCTAAGGGTTGTATCTACTATCTTAATCTGACTCATTACTTATAACACCTCCATTTAGGTATAATATACCTAACCTTATTCTAAGGTCAGGGCTTTTGAGTCTGGTATACAAAAGACTCCAAGTATCTAATTAGCTTAAGATAATAAAGTATAGGATAAGGCTCTGTCAATAGGAATACGAACAAAAAATATGGTGGAGCTGACGGGACTTGAACCCGTGACCTCTTCCATGCCAAGGAAGCGCGCTCCCTCTGCGCCACAGCCCCACACTTTGACATTAAAAATTATACTCTATGGGCAGAAATTATGCAAGGGGTTTTTATTTTTCTCTACTTTCTAGATAATAGGTGAGCTCTAGAAGAAGTTCAAGGTTATCTTTATCTAAGGGGAGTGAATTTATAATCTCTCGAGCCTTAGATAGATATAGGTTTACTCTATCTTTACATGTTTCTTTTATACCTAACTTTTCAAATAGCTGTGTAATATATTCTATCTCTTTCTCTGTTTTATCTTTATTCAGTACAATATCCTTAATATCGAGTCTTTCTTTTAGCCCTAAGATGATTGGATATGTCTTCTTGTTCTGTCTTAAGTCGCTTCCTATAGGTTTTCCTGTGACCTTGGGATTACCCCATAAGCCAAGTATATCATCTAGAATTTGGAAGCCGATACCAAGATTTCTTGCTATAAGAACGAACTTCTCTATAAGTTCCTCTTTTTCTGATAAGACTAATCCCATCTCTACACTCGCTTCGAACATACTACATGTTTTCCCTTGAATCATTAATATATACTCCTCTATATCCACATCTTGTTTCTCTTCGAAACTTACATCCATAAATTGTCCTTGGCAAAGCCTAAAGATAGCGGTATCTAGAATATCTATAAGCCTACACTTTTTGTAGTAATCTAAGCCTGAGTCTAAAATGGCTTTATGGGCAAGAGATATCATAGCATCTCCAACATTTATCCCCTGCGCTGTTCCCCATATGCTCCAGACGGTTTCTCTTCCTCTCCTAAGTTTATCTTTGTCCTGTATATCGTCATGGACCAAAGAGAAGTTATGGGTTAACTCTAAGGCTATTCCAGCAGGATACGATTCTTCCAAGTCTCCACCAGTTATCTTACATATAAGACCACAGAGAACAGGCCGTAATCTCTTACCCTTATAAGAATCTTCCGGTATGAAATTCTTATTGAGCCACCCCATATGATAACGAATGATATTGGTTAGATCATCATTCGGTAATCTATGAAAGAAAGATAGCAGTTCTTCTTCTATCCTTCTAGATATATACTCAATCTCGCTCTGTAATCTTAAAGAAGGCTCTCTCATTATTCTTATCTTCTTCTCTTTTTATTTATTTCTGCCTTAGCAAATCTAATAAGATGTACTAGGGGTCTTCTGGATGGACATATATATGCACAACTACCACACTCTATACAGTCAAGAGCGTATAATCTCTGAGCGTCATCAAACCTCTTCTGTTCAGCTAGATTCCCTAACTCTAACGGTAAGAGTCCCATAGGACAGGCATCTACACATTTTGCGCATCTCAGACATGGATAAATCTCTTCTTCAATCTTGGTTAAAGCTATAATTCCAGATGTGCCCTTTATGACAGGGACTTCTAATGTCCATTGGGAAAAGCCAGTCATTGGTCCTCCAGATATAACCTTTTTAGTCTCCTTTTTTAGTCCTACATACTCTAATATATCTTTAAATTGCGTTCCTATTCTTACCCTAAGATTACTAGGTTTCTCTATTCCATCTCCGCTTACAGTTATAACCCTAGAGATGAGAGGCACCCCTTTACATACCGCATTGGTTATACTATACGCTGTCTGAACATTATTCACTACTACTCCAACGTTAAGTGGTAGTTTACCTGATGGGACTTCTCTGTTTAGAAGGGACTTTATAAGATGCTTCTCAGAACCTTGAGGATATCTTGTAGGTAAGGATACTACTTTTATATCTCTATAATTCTTCGCTCTATTAGTTAGTACTTCTATAGCATCTTTTTTATTGTCTTCTATACCTATAATCCCCTGTTTAGCTCCTACTACTTTCATGATAATCTGCAAGCCAATTATTACTTCATCGGGGCTTTCTAGCATAAGACGATGGTCACAGGTAAGGAATGGTTCACATTCAGCGCCATTTAAAATAACTGTATCTATAGATGTTCCTTCAGGGGGAGATAACTTTACCGATGTAGGAAAGGCCGCTCCCCCTAGTCCCACTATACCTGATTCTCTAACTATGCTTATAATCTCCTCTCTCTTTAATTCCTCCCATCGTCTATTTTCGGTAACTATCTCTTCTATTGGATCTTCTTCAGTAGATTCTATTATAATAGAAGGGACTACTTCTCCAGTAGGTATTGGATGAGTCTCTATAGAAGTTACTTTTCCTGAAATGCTTGCATGAACAGGGCTAGATACAAATGCCTTTGAATCTCCAATCTTATCCCCAATCTTTACCATATCCCCCTTTTTTACTAAAGGTTCTAAGACTGCTCCTGTATGCTGTTTTAAGGGTATTACTACCCTTTTGGGAATAGGAAAATCTAATATTGGTTGAGACTCTGTTAATTCTTTATGTTCCTCTATTCTTAATCCCCCAAGAAATCTAAATACCATGTCCTTATTTACCTCCTGTAACAAATCCTCTAAGATTATACATTTTTTTCTCTTATAGTCAAGCAATGTGTTATACTGAAATTCGGACAGTAATTCGGACATCCTATGTCTCTATGCTCACACCAGGTATATGAAAATACCCTACCAGGGCATCTTACATCAAAAATTTCTATAAATTTTTTATATAAATTTTTACCCCTGTATAAGACCCATAACCCTGCAAAATCTACCTAAAAATGTAAAAGTATCATTACCTACCTGTTAGAGGTTTAATATCTTTTTTGAACCTCTAATGCCTAGCCCTTTTATCGCCTCTCTAGATCATCAATTCATGTCCCTACAAGTGACAGAAGTACTTCGTATGCCATTTTTATACCTAGTTCTATTATCTCTTCTTTCATCTTGTTAGCCTTATACAATAGTACGTATAATCCTGAGTACTTCTTCCTATTCTTCTCTGATATCCCTAGCTTC
>CALGNK010000039.1 GCA_937958695.1 uncultured bacterium | reverse complement strand
TATACCCTTATACCATCTATAAACTTGATTATTGAGTCTATCTCTATATATCCTGGCTCTTTCTCTCTAGGTGACTTCTTTACCTTAGATTTGTAGTCTCTTCTTTTATTTGCCCACTTACTATTGGGATTATGATAACATCTACCTGTCTCTGCATAAAACATATCATATCTCTTTACAATATTCGTCTAATAATAGCTTTATCTTCTCCTTTCCTAGCCTTGGATGTTCTTTCCTAATATTTCTTACAAACTCTATGACTCCATTAGAAACCTCCATCTAAAGATGGTAGCTCTAGATACCCCATAAGCATCAGTAAATATGCATAGCTCTCTGAGGTACTCCTACTCTTCCTTTCATTCTAAGAGACACTCATTCCTATAAGTAATAGTCTCTTATGTTATGCAACTTCTGCATTTAATATATAGTCTGAAATTCGGAAAGGGGTTTGTACATAGTATGGCTTTATAGTTAGTTTTGTCTATTAGAATAAGCTATGTCAGAATTTCATCTAGGCCAGATCTTTGACAAAATTTTTGTGCATAAAATTGGCAAAAGTTATTAAATTTTCAGTGTTTTCTAGCATAGGAAGAACAGATAAGGCTTGCTTTAGCTTCTTTAAATCTGGTTCTATTAGATATTCTATTATTAGGTATCTTTGAATAGCCAATAATTTCGTATACCCCCCTAACCAATCTGGAAGATCACCCATAGATATTCCTTTAATTACATTAGCATTAACCAAAACTGGAACTTCTACTATACACTCACTAGGGAAATTAGAGATAGAACCATTGTTTTTTAATTGAAGGGATATAATCTCATTTGTATTTAATGCTTTACTTCTAATTAATCTGCCTATACTTTCTCCTGTAAGAGGATAGTTCAGGAGAGAATCCTCAGGATGAATATGTTCTGGATCCCTTATTGGTATCCTCTCTTTTAATGCCTTTCTTAAAGCATTTATGTGTCTTTCCCTTTTACCTCTCCATCTACTCCATATAATTTCATCGTGCGGTATAGAATCTATTCGATAAGGCCAATTATGATATCCGCTACTCTTTATATGATTAGTCAATTGAGAGATTACTGGTATCATATAGTTCCCAGGGTGAAAATTAGGGTCTTTGATTATCTCAGTAAACCTTTCTAGCCAATCTTTGTATACACTCCTACCCTCTACTATTATATCTAAAACCCATCCATCATGATTTACCCCTGCATGATAGATAGTAATCTTTCCGGGATCAATGTTAAAATAATATCCAAGAGCTCCTCTTAAACCATCAACCTCAACACATAATCCTAAACAATGCACTCCAAATGCTTTATTCATAAATCCACTTAAGACATCTGTAGGATTTACTAAGGTTAATATCCAACTATTCGGAGCTAAATCCTTTATATCCCTAGCTAAATTACGGTGAAAAGGAGCTAATAATATTGCCTCACCAATCACACCTAAACCATCTGGATGCCAAGAGGCAAGTCCTATTTGTCTTACTATATTATTTAATTTATCTAATTCTTCTTTTAAAGATACAGAGATTATTACTATATCCGCTCCTTCTATTGCCTTTTTTCTATCATCACTTGTAGAAACGTATAAAGGAATTTTGTAGTAATCTGATATTAAATCTCCATAATCCTTCATCGGTTCCTGCTTTTCTGGAGCAATATCAAAAAGTACAAGTTCAACATTATACTCTTGATTACTATCCTTCATCGCTTTACTTATTCCATTTATAACAGAGGGGACAAAAAGACTGCCCCCTCCTATATATGCAACCTTAACCTTTCTCATTGCAAAGTCCTTCCTTTAAGCTCATTGATTATATCCATAATATACTCTAAATCTATCTTAGAAAAGTAGTAGGGATCACCGGTCCCACAGTATTCGATACCTAAAAGTCCATCATATCTCTCAAAAATTCTTTCTAAAACTCTTCTATAATCAATATCACCTAAGGCTATAGGAATTCCCCAATCGTATCTATCCCCATAGAGTCTTAAATTCTTTAAGTGGGTATATCCAATAAGATCATAATATAAGTCTATCGCTTTTAACAGGTTCTCAGTAGGATTTACTATAAGAAGATTTGCAAAGTCAAAACAAGCTTTAACTCTATCACTTCCAACTGAAGAAACAATGCTTACCAGCCCGTTTAGGGTATCGTGAATGTTTCCCATAT
Organism: uncultured bacterium; assembly: GCA_937958695.1. Lineage (GTDB taxonomy): Bacteria > DUMJ01 > DUMJ01 > DUMJ01 > DUMJ01 > DUMJ01. The sequence goes on along the minus strand of CALGNK010000039.1, from coordinate 8,402 downwards.
GGCTCTCTATAGTAAGGGTTATATGATATTGCTCTAAGATATGACTTACTTCTTTTAAAAAACCAACAACAGCATCAATATGTCTATCGCTAGCTTCTGAGAAGCTTTTAGGTCCATCAATTAGATTAATTCTAGTATTCCATATTGATACCCCATAAGTTTTGCACATCCTACATATAGAATTTATCTCATCTATGATGCAAGATTCACTTTTAGGAGATAATTCTTTTATATTTATCGTTCTAAAAAGAAGTATGGATATTTTATACTTCGTAGACATCTCTTTAGCTCTATTTAAGGCTTTTTCTATTCCTTGAAGAGATTTCAGATCTATATCGGTGAAATCTCTAACTTCAACCGAGGAATAACCAAGCTGGGAAGCTCTCTTAAAAGCTACCTCCATTGGATAACTTCTATAAGTATAACCTACTAAGCAAAGTTTTATTTCTTTACCCATTATTTCTTTATGAAGAAGTGACAAGGATGTACTATACGTTCATATCTTAGTATCTCATCGAAGACTAATTCCTCAGGAACATTTCTAAAGTTGTTCTTTACTATGACTAATTGAGGCTGTTCTCCTACGGTTCCAATCATCCAGATATTATCCTTATGAAGTTCTATAATTTTTTCCATAATCTTAGAACGACTCTTCTCATCTATCTGACGATTTAGCTGGTCCATAAGTTTTTGTAACTGAATTAAATCTGCTGGTGGCCTTTCTCCTCCTTTACCCCTTGTTGCATACCACATTGCCGAAAGAGGTGCCCATTGTAAACCACTTCTATATGGAACTAGATAACAAGGATCAACTATAGGATTTACAGCTCTATCCATATTCCATATCGTTATTTGATGTTCTCCACTACTTACTCTTACTCCTAATAGACTTCTCTCAACTACCTTTACAGTTGTCTTTATACCTATAGCTTTCCAATACTGTTGAGCAGTAAGCTGAGCAATATCTACCCATATAGGCCACATATCTGTTAGTTCTATCGTCAGTTCTAAGACCTTACCATCTGGTCTTAATCTATACCCATCTTTACCTCTCTTAAGCCCTATATTGTCTAATATTTCATTTGCTTTACTAGGATTGTATTCTGAATAAGCCTTTTCCCAAGTAGGATCATAGTATGGGCTAAAAGATGTAAGAGAAGCCTGTCTAGGTTTTGCTAGTCCAAAAACAAAAAGTTTGTTGATCTCATTTCTGTCTATAGCAAGCGATAAGGCTTGTCTAAATCTTTTATCACGGAATAATTTTCTCAAAATAGGATCCTTTACATCTTGGTTGATCATAAAAGTGACCATAGCCCCATCTCCAGCAGGCCACCTTAGTACTCTATAGGCACCTTTTTCTCTATTTTCCATAAATAGGGTATAGTTTGAAAGGTCTACATGGAAAGAGGCACAATCAGCTTCTCCTTGTAAAACTTTCATATTGAACATCTGTGCATCTTGGACAAACTCAACTCTCCACCTATCTATATAGGGAAGCTGATTCCCAGCCGGATCTATCTTCCAGTAGTATGGGTTTCTCTCAAAGATCATATTACCAGCTGAGTCGACGCTGGTAAATTTCCAAGCAGTTAGAACTGGATACTCAGGGTTATCCCCTAGCCAACCTGCCTTTAGAGAGAATAACTGATACCAATATTGTAATTTAGCCTCTTTTATCATACTTTCCAATTGCTTAGGGTCTGCATATTTAATATGAAATTGCTTCATGTAATGAGCAGGCCTAATAGGAAATCCAAAGTAAGCCTCTTTCTCTGGAAAGACCCCATAAGACTCTGAGAACGTAATTTCAAATGTATACTCATCAATCTTCCTTATAGTTCCAGGCTTTCCACCTACCGTAAACCATGCTGGCGTTATAGGATATAGTTCCTTGTTTAGAAGAACATCCTCATAGGAAAACATTATATCTTCTGTGGTCAAAGGATTCCCATCAGACCATTTTATTCCCTTTCTCAAAGTAAGGGTATATCTTTTACGATCCTTAGATACCTTGTAACTTTCTATCAAATTTGGATATGCTTTTCCATTTTTATCAAACATAAAAAGATATTCAAATACTCTTTGACCATAAGCTACCCACCTATCTGCCCTTCCCATGTATGGTTGTCTCCATGTTCCACCATACTGACCTATCTCTTCTATCGGCTCAATTACAAGCGGATTTTGGGGTAGTCTCTTCTCTACAGGGGGTAGTTTTCCTTGCCTTACAAGTTCAGCAAGCATTGGAGCCTCATTAAATTTAGTAATCTTTTTACCAGTAATCTCTTCATATCTTCTTAAGTCATAAGCCATTCCCGGAATAGGCTTTTGCTGTGCAAAAGAAATATCTCCTAGGCTAAAGATTAAAGTAATAATAAGTAAACCTAATAATATTTTTTTCATATTTCCCGAACCTCCTAAAAATTTTTTGTAGATTTTCGGAAACTCTAAAACCTCTTGCAGTCTTAATTCCAATTTAAGATCTTACCCCTAAGGTTATACATCTTTATTTCTAATTTTACCTATTCCCCGCACATTTGTCAAAGGGAGTTTAAAAGAAACTACCAGCTTATAATTACTCTATCCTCCACTCCTTTTATCCTTATCCGCTTTACGTTCTTATCTATCTCTAGATCGTATTTTGGATTTATACAGACATATTCTAGTTTATCCTCTGGAGGATAAAAGATAATCTCAGAGGTCTTTAAACCAGTAATTTCTACTTCATCTTCGGTAAACTCGTGTCTGAGTGTTCTTTTACACTTTATCTTTCCTGAAGATTGCCTTACAAAGATCCTACATTCTTCGTGGAAAGACTTTGAGAAATAGTATATAGAAGCCCCATTTTCTATAGGTACATCATAATTGAAAAGTATAGGGGCACCCTCAGGGAATCTGAGCAAACACCTTACAGTGGTATCTGGCTTATAGCCAGAAAAGATATATGCATTATTAGATCTTGAAATAAATATCTGTAAGCTTTTACACCCTTCTGGATCTTGCCCAATATAGTAATCAAGATATTCTAGAAGAAGCCTCGGGATTTTTGCAGATAAAGGATCTTTAAATTTGATGTTCTCTCCATCTAATGCAAAAGGTAATGTGCCCCTAAGCCATAATATTTTACCGCCATTCCATTCTGGAAGATATCTCAAACTTGCATATACCTTCTTAATTTTTCCCTTTACCGCTTCATATATAACCGTAGTGTATGGGTCTTCAGGATTTCTTAATTCCTCTACTATGGGCCCTCCAGAGATATCTGATTCATGGTGTAAAAGAACTCTTTCTTCCTTATTTGGCTCATATGTCCTTTTAAAAAGTTCTAATTCTCCTTCTATCTCCTCTCCTACTTTTAGGTTTAAAATGTTTTTAAATTTATCATCTGCATATAGTATAGAACCATAAACAATAACTTTCCCCCCTGATTTTACAAAGTTTTCTATTTTCTCACTATAATCCCAATGATATAAAGGTACACAGGTATATAGTATTGAATTCTTCAGTGGGTCAAAATTCATCTCGCTAAAATTAGTAGTAGAGATTACTGTGTTCAAAGGTAATCCGTTGTCTATGCTAGAAGCGGTAAAACAATCCCAGAAAAACAAGTTTTTCAATAAATTTGGTGTTTTTAAACCAACTTCGTTATATTCATTAAATGGATATAACCATATCAATATACCAGGCTTATCAGGACGGTGTAAAATAGCCTTTCTCAGATGTGGTATTACTTCATATACTGTATCTTCACAGAAATCCCCATTATCATCATTTACTCCACCACAACTTATGTTCTCCGGGGCAATAGTCTTTCCTTCTTTTTCTATTACTCCGCTAGACATTGGGCAGTAGATGTCAAATGGTTGATGATCGTAAGGAAAATCTTCCCATGCATCTTGAGGATACCAAGGGTCTAATAGATAATATCCAAAATCAAAAGAATTAACAGAAGCTATGCGAGATAAATAGCTTGCCATAGCAAAACCTAAAGAGTCATTGAAAAATACAGAGACTGTGGTACTAAGGGGTCTGGTGATATAATTTTCATATATCTTTTTCATAGGGACGCATCTTATAGATATATCAACCCCTACAGGCCAATTAGTCCCCTGAGCTGTAATTATAATTTCTGGGACTTCTTTCCTCAGTAATCTCCAAAATTCCTCTATCTCTCTAGATTCTGAGTCGAAATTAACTAGATTAAATCTTTTCCCATCAAAATTATGGCCAATCAAAGACCAAGGATGAGTTCCAAACCCAAGCCCATTAGAAAAAGAAACCCCATCTATCTCTGTAAATTCAATAAATTTCTTTATCTGTCTTCCTAAAAATCTTCCAAAAGGTTCTCCTTCTGGGATTCCATTCGGATAGCTGGCATATCTATCTTTATCTCCGTTAAATTTTGCCTTAAATGAGATTGAGTTTCCATGTCCGCCTCCTTGGAATTCAAGGATTTCCGGATGCTTTATATATCTGAACGAAGATTCACTAAACTCTGGACCTGGCTCTATATTCACTATGATCCTCAATCTTAAGCCTTTTTCCCCAAGTAAAAGTCTAAGAGAAGAAAAGATAAACTTTAGATCACTGTAGGTAAAGTGAACCCAGTCTTCTGTATAATTTCTCAGTGTAATAGGATTAAACTTATATCCTGCATATAAAGGATTGTTATGCCCTTTGTAATGATCCCACTCAAACTCTGAGTAAGGATTACCATCCCAAGTTAAGACCAAGTCTCCGTTACCTATCATAAAATTAAACCAGACTTCTTCTGCCTCTTTCATTAAAGGAAACCATAAACTGAATAACTCTTCTATCTTAGAAAAGATAAAATCTCTACTTTTACTCTTAAAAGGCTTTAAAGATATACCAAGAGATAGAACTTTTATCCTTTTAGACATATATTTTCCTCCTAAAATTTATCCTTACATCTTTATAGCTCCAGAAAGTAGTCCTTGGATATAAAATCTCATAGTAAAGATAAAAAGTATTACCAAGGGTATAGATGCTAGTATGTATCCAGCAAATAGAGGTCCATAATTTTGATAGTAAGCGGAATTAAAAGCCATTATTCCTACAGTTACTGGTCTAAGCTCAGGTTTCGTGATAGTTACCAATGGCCAGATGATGTCATTCCAAGTTCCAACAAAATGCATAATGGCTATAGTAACAAGAGTTGGATAAGATAGAGGAACAGCTATCCTTGCATAAATCTGGAATATCCCTGCACCATCTACTCTGGCTGCCTCAAATAATTCTTCTGGGAGTGAACTCATAAAACTATGTATAACAAATATTGCAAAAATCTGTCCTCCCGAAGTCCAAGGTAGTATACATGCCCACCTAGTATTTAATAGGCCCAAATTTTTCACGATGATAAATTGGGGGATCAAAGTTAAAGCCCCGGGGATCATAAGCAAGCTTATAATGGCATAGAAGAGAAAGTCTCTTCCTGGGAATTTATATCTGGCAAATATATATCCAACATAAGAGGATAAAAATACCACCATAACTACGGTAAGAGAGCTCATTATAAGGCTATTATAAATATATCTACTTACCGCTTTCCAAGCAGCGGTGTAATTTACCCATCTTATATGTGCTGGAAAACCTAAAAAATTATGGGTAAATTCTTCATGGCTTTTCAGTGATGATATTATTAAGAAGAAAAAAGGATAAAGTGTTAATAGGATAAGGATAATAATTGAGAAATGTTTGAAAAATTCTCCTATATAAGCCTTGTTCATTTGGCACCTCCAAATTCTGTAGGAGCTTGAATATATTTACGGCTAATTATAGTTAAAAAGAGTATAACTCCAAACAAAAATGTCCCAATAGCACAACCATAGCCCATCTTATAGTATTGAAAGGCACTGTTATACATATACATTCCTGGAACCATAGTTGAATAACCAGGGCCTCCCTGTGTCAGAACTATTTGAATAGTGTAACCTTGCATTACACCTATAATAGTTAGTATAAGTATGAGCTTAATCTGACCAAGTAGCATAGGGATATCTATGTAGAATATCTGCTGAAGTCTAGTAGCTCCATCTATTATACTTGATTCAAATAATTCTCTATTAATGCTTTGAAGCCCAGCTAGATATATCAGATAGTTAAAAGAACCAATCCAAGGAAAACCTATGAATATAATTGCGTATAGAGCGGTTTTAAAGTCTCCTAACCAAGGTCTAGCAAGATTGCTTAAATCCATCGTTATAAGAATTTTATTTAGAAGTCCATCAGCCCTATATATAAATCCCCAGAGTAAAAGAATTACAACCCCAGGAACTACCATAGGTACTACAAACATGGTACGATATAAATATTGCATCCTTAAGTTTCTAAGATTAAATGTTAACTCTGCTGCTAAAAGAGGAAAAGTTATAGATATGATAACTCCAGCTATAGCAAGGATAGAAACGTTTTTCAGTGCTATAATAAATACAGGGTCTTTAAAAAGATTTATAAAATTGTTGATCCCTATAAATTTTTCATATCCAATACCATCCCACTCAAATAGAGAATGATAAAGGGCATTGATGGCAGGAAAATAGTTAAAAGTTAATAAAAATGCAAATGTTGGTACAAGAGAAAGGTAAATAAATTTGTTTTTATAAATATTCTTAAGAAGAGAATTTTCTCTCATTAATATCTACCCCTTTCAAAGAATTAAAGATAAGGGAGTATAGAACCACTTTAAATGTTAAACTTTTGGTTCTATCTCCCTTATCGCTATTTTACTCTACTTAACTCCGTATTTACTAAAATCCCAATTGTGTTCTTTGATAAGTTTATTTACAGCATCATCTAAATTCTTCGTAACTTCTTCTACATATTTATCTAGAGAGATCTGGTCCCCTATATATAACTGCCATAACTTATAATTCTTATCCTTAGCTTCTTCAGTTATATCTACATATCCTGGATTTGGAAAGATTAACTCAAGAAATTCATAAGTACCAGGCTTCCAGAAAACTGCTTCTAACTCCTTAGCAGGCCTTACCCCTTTAATACTAGGAAGGAAAGCACCCAAATCCGCTATTAGCGGACCTGCATTCTTTGGAGCAGTAAGATACATTAGAAAGTCAATCGCCGCTTCTAACATTCCTTGTTTCTGAGCAGAAGTAGGAACATTAAACTGAAAAGCAGCGGAAGGTCCTCCTAAAGTTAATCCCTTTATCTCTCCAGCTCTTGGAGCATATTTAGTGGTCTTACTAGTAACAACTGGGAATGGCATCCAACCCCAATTGAACTTTCTCAATGGATCCAACCTAACTGGTTTTATCTGCCAACTTCCATTTAGGTGCATTGCCGCTTTACCAGTAATGAATTGATCATAAGCTTGGGCCATTGATAAACCTAAAAATCCTGGACTCCAATATTTAGATAGTTCTTTTTGAAGCTGAGCTCCTATCTTCCATCTTTCGCTGCTTATAGTTTCTATCCCTTTCTTCCATGCTAGGGCTTGCTCTTTTTGAGTTACTAGACCTGGCTTTTCCTCGGGAATAACATCAAATTCTTTCATCAACGGCTTATAAAGTGGATACCTGGTAAATCTATTCAACCATGAATAGGCAACCTCTTTTTCTGCCCCTGCCCAACTCATAGGTATATATTTACCATCCGCCTTAATCTTGCTAAGAACTGTAATAAACTCATCCCAGTATCTTGGAACTTTAAGCCCTAACTGGTCAAATACATCCTTATTGTAGAAGATTCCAGTAGTTACAAGGTCACCATTTATCGTATACTGTTTTCCATCTGGAGCAGCATTTATTGCTAAGACATTAGGATCAAATATATCACGCCATTTCTTGTTGCCAGGTATATAGGGATTAGGCATTTCTAAATAAGGGTCCATAGAGATAAGCAAACCCTTAGGTCCCCATTCTTCTGCCCAGGCATGGTGTCCCCAAAAGATATGCGGAGCTTCTCCACCTATCAGTCTAGTTTGTATCCAGATAAAGTAATCGGTCTCAACCGCTTCTAAGAATCTTATCTTAACGCCAGGATGAATTTTTTCGTATTCTTTCTGAATAGTCCAGGCATACTGAGGAGGAGGCCACCTATCTGCTTCTGTCCTTGCCCTAGGAGTATATGCTTGTAAGTAGATTTGAAGTTCACCTTTTAAAGAAGCTTTAGGACCAAAAGTAGGTTTCTCTTGGGCAAACGCTAAGGATGTTAATAAACCTAACACTAATAAAATAACTAAAAATCTCGCAATCTTTCCTCTAAACATCTCTTTTTACCTCCTATCTTTATTAAATTCTTTAATATATCTACCATTTAGGTTAACTTGACTTTTTGCACTTCCTTTATAATCTCTATAAAATCTATCTTTTTCTAAATAACATCACCTCTTAGCAATATATTGGATTTTCTAAAACTCTAAAACC
>CALGNK010000038.1 GCA_937958695.1 uncultured bacterium | reverse complement strand
TGAAAAATATAGTAACTCAAGGTAATTTGGGACGTTCCTTTCAATGGAATAAATCTGTAAATGATCTTATTAGAGAAAGATTAACATTAAGTATAGTGCTTTCATTACTCTCTATGACGCTAACTTGGATAATAGGGATCCCTATAGGTATATATTCCGCTATACGTCAATACTCAACTTTTGACTATATATTTACATTTATAGGATTTATTGGTCTTTCCATCCCCAACTTTCTCTTAGCTTTAATAATCATATGGTTTGCTTATTCCCAGTTTGGATTAACGGTTACAGGTCTTTTTTCTCAAGCATATGTAGATGCTCCCTGGAGTTTAGAAAAGGTAGTTGATATGCTTAAGCGTGTATGGGTTCCGGTAATAATAATAGGAACGTCTGGAACCGCAGGACTTATTAGAACTATGAGAGCAAACTTATTAGATGAGCTTAGAAAACAGTATGTTATAGTGGCTAGGGCTAAAGGGTTGCCAGAAAAGAGGTTGCTTTTTAAATATCCAGTTCGTATAGCAATAAATCCTATGATAAGCACTATAGGTTGGACCTTGCCATCTATATTCTCAGGAGAAACAATCACATCTATAGTTTTAAACCTTCCAACTATGGGACCCTTATTTTTACAAGCACTAATGTCTCAAGATATGTATCTTGCGGGAAGTTTTGTATTAATAATAAGTTTTCTTACGCTAATTGGAACCTTACTTTCTGATATCCTCTTGGCATGGGTAGATCCTAGGATTAGATATGAGAATATTGGTAGTGGAGGCTGATAGAATGGCAGAGTTTAAAGACTTTCAAGAAGACGAATATAAAATTGAAAAAGAAGAGATAGAAGAGATATGGCTTGCATCTCAATGGAAATTGATATGGTGGAAATTTAAGAAGCATAAATTGGCTATATTTAGTATGTATATTTTGGCTTTATTGTATATGTTAGTTCTTTTTTGCGAGTTTATTGCTCCATATAACCCTTGGAGAAGATTCGAAGATTACAAAAATGCACCTCCTCAGGTAGTTCATATATACGATAGAACAGATGGTCTTAGGAGTCCTTTTGTCTATGGTTTAAAAGCAGAGATGAATATGGAGACTTTTCGTAAGATGTTTGTCAACGATACTACAAAGAAGTATCGTTTACGTTTATTTGTAAGGGGCGATAGTTATAAACTTTGGGGGGTATTTCCAAATAATCTTCATCTTTTCGGTTCAGATGAAGGTCCAGTCTTCTTGTTTGGAACAGATGCATTAGGGAGAGATATCTTTTCTAGGGTTATCTATGGGGCTCGTATTTCTCTAACTATAGGACTTGTTGGCGTATTTTTAAGTTTCTTAACTGGTATCCTCTTGGGAGGATTATCTGGATATTTAGGTGGTACGGTAGATGAGATTATTCAGAGGACGATAGATTTTCTCATATCGATTCCTTCGATACCTTTATGGATGGCTCTTTCAGCAGCTGTTCCAAGGGATTGGCCTGTAACTAAGACCTATTTTACTATTACTATAATACTCTCTGTTATAGGATGGTGTGGATTAGCTAGAGTTGTGCGTGGAAAACTGTTAAGCTTAAGAGAAGAAGATTTCACTATGGCAGCCAGGCTTGCCGGTGCTAGCGAATGGAGAATAATAACAAGGCATTTATTACCTTCTTTCACAAGTCATTTAATAGTATCTATAACACTTTCTATCCCTGGCATGGTGTTAGGCGAAACTGCTTTGAGTTTCTTAGGTCTAGGTCTACAACCACCAGCAATAAGTTGGGGTGTATTATTACAGGATGCCCAACAGATCTTGGCTGTTGCTCATTATCCTTGGCGTCTTATCCCAGCTGTATTTATCATTTTGACTGTTCTCTGCTTTAACTTCCTAGGTGATGGTTTACGTGATGCAGCTGATCCATATGCAAGATGATGTATAATTTGATCTATGGTCAATGAGAATTGAAACAGTCTAAAGCTTATTAATGTTTACAGCAGAGTTAGACTTTTCTAAAGAAGAGGCAAATATTTCTTCTCTCTTTAATAGCACACTAATAAATAAACTCTCTAAGATACACATCTCAGCTATTCTCTTAGTAATAATCTCTTTTCCTACTTGACCTGTAAAAGCAGCAGTTAAAAGAACAATATCTGAGTGTTTTGCTAAAGGAGATAGAGGGAAATTCGTTATAGAAATTATCTTTATACCTAAATTCCTTGCATATTTTACTACGTCTAATATGGTCTTAGTCCTTCCAGAATGAGAGATGGCAATTACTACATCGTTAGCGGTAAGCTGGGTAGTATAGATCAGTTGAGTATCAAAATCAGCAGAAGCATAGGCGGTAAATCCTATTCTTAAGAATCTCTGACAACCTGATAGAGCTACTGGATAGGCATCTCCTACACCTATAAACAGAATCTTACTGGCACTAGAGATACAATCTACCGCTTTTATATAATCTTCTATGCTTATGGAATTTAATGTATCTTTAAGTGTTTGTATTGAGGATTCAAATATCTTATTTACAATATCTTCTATAGAATCTTCCCTTTTAATCCCTTCGTAAAGTTCTACAGGATTGTCTCTAGATGATTCTAGTAAGTAATTCTTAAGGGCTGGATATCCTTCAAAACCTAATTTCCTAGCTAATCTTACTAATGTGGCTTCGCTACAGCCTGCCTTTTCAGCTGTTTCTACAATAGTTGAGTTCACAAAATACTCTGGTTCTTTGATTAATAGATCTACTGCTTTTTTCTCAGCAGATTTTAAGGTATCATATAATGCCTCTAACCTTACTAAAAGTGTGTGAGGTATTCTTTTCCCTACCTCTTTTAGTTCTAATCCCATACCTCCTCCTTTTAAACTATCTTTTGATTTAAGGGTTTCAAGATATGATAAATCTCTCTGTATATATTATATTTCTCTTTATATATCTTGCTCATATCCCCATCAGGGATGTATTCTTTATCTATCTTAACAGCTCTTTCTACCCCTTCTTCTATTGAATTATAAATCCCTACAGCATATCCTGCTAAGATAGCTGAACCTAAACATGCGGATTCTTTTACCTTAAGGGTATATATTGGCATATCTAATATATCTGCTTTTAGTTGAAGCCAGAATGAAGACTTAGATGCACCACCTACACACCTCACCTCCCCTAAGTCTATACCGCATAGTTTCATCCTCTCTATATTTATCTTCAGCTCATAAGTGAGACCTTCCATTATAGCCTTGGCTATATCATATTTATCTACCTTAAGATTAAGGCCTAAAATAGCACCTTTCGAGGTCAAATCACAGTAAGGAGTTCCAGAACCATTAAAATGTGGAAGGACGAAAAGGCAGGAAGGCTCTCTACTTAATCTTTCAGTAATTAGATCATAAGGGTCTCTTCCCTGATTTTTAGCTATCTTGATCTCTTCAAAAGCGAAATTATCCCTATACCATCTGAAGATTATTCCACTAACATGGAGAAGGGCAAAAGTAAAATACATATTTTCTTTAGCGTGTATATAACATGGATAATAACTCTCGTACATCAGTTCATTAAGATAAGGCTTATTTAATGCTGTGGAAATTACCTCCGCAGAACCATGAGAATCCAGAGATATCCCTTCCTTAACTAATCCAGCGCCGATCCCAGCACAAGTCTGATCATGTCCTCCGGTAACTAATAAAGTCCCTCTATCTATATTAAGCTCATCAGCCAATTTAGCTGATATTTCTCCAACAATCCTTCCAGAAGGTAATGGCCTTGAAAACAAGGATTCGTCTATATCTAACTTACTCAAAATCTCTTGGCTCCACTCTCTCTTTTTTAAGTCAAAAGCCATAGTCCTTGATGCCATAGTAAAGTCTATTACAGGATCTTTTGAGTCTACTCCAAGTTTGGCAAGAATAAAGTCTGCATAGGTCATAAATTTGTAGGTCTTATTATACACGTCTCTCTTATGTCTCTTTAACCATAAGATTTTCGTTAAAGAATTCATAGGATGCGGCCTCATCCCAGTCTTCTCAAATAGATATCTGTCCCCAAAAACTTCAGAGCATTCCTCCGCCTCTTTATTACTTCTATAATCCATTCCCAATATAGCAGGATAAAGCGGTTCTATATTCTTATCTACCGGTATGATAGCATCTCCTTGGACAGAAAGCCCTATAGCCTTTATCATCTTAACATTAGCCTTTTCTATAGCTTCCTTTACTACCTTCTTTACACTATTCCATACCGTTTCTGGAGATTGTTCCGCCCATTGTATTTTAGGGTATACTACTTCGTATTCTTGAAAACCATAACTCTTTACCTCTCCTTCTGGATCAAGGACTATGGCTTTACAACCAGTAGTGCCTACATCTAAACCTAAAAGGTAAGACATTCTACTCTCCTCATTTGTGCCAATATGTATCAATCCTTAAATACTTGTTAAGCGCTTCGTAGATAACCTTCGCAGTATGGGATCTATTTATAGCCACATGATGTTCAAATCCATTTTCACATATATAATGCATAAGACTCTGCAAGTTTCTAATCTTAGCCACACCAGAAGCCCCAAATGTTTCTACCCGATCTGATGTCAACTCGCCTTCTCCTACATATGCCTTAATCTTACCAAGACTATCATCGGTTGAAATCCTAGCAAAAGTTAGAAAACCTTCTTTTATCCTTCCAGCACAGGCTCCGTATGCATTATCAAAGCCAACTGTTTGTCCTATAATATCTCCATATTTTACCTCTTTTATATCCAGTATAGACCTAGGGAAATTCCCACAATGGAAGAGTACACACTTCTCTTCTTCATAACCATAATTGTTATTCCAGTCTACCAAAGCAGAAGGAGTTTGAGAGGCAAGTTGTAGTATATACATAGAAAGAGCACCAGTTATATCTACTTCACAAGCAGATGGTGACAAACTTTCACTCATAATACTCATTACCAAGCATGGCATAATGCCAAGATTATACTCTATAGATGTCCAACATTGAATCGCAGTCGCCTTTATATCGTTTTCTCTTATCCAATCCTCTACTACCGTTAGAAACTTTGCTAATACTTCTAACCTGTCTTCTGGAACATTACTTACGTTAGCATAGCACTTTATTCTTTCAATCTGTTCTTTCACTCTAGGGTCAGAAGAGCTGAGCCTATTAACCTTTGATATGATCTCTGACAAGTCTATAGTCTCAACAGAAATCCCATAAGCTTCTAATATCTTTTCTGAAAATCTTACTGTATTAAAAGCTCCAGGTCTAGCACCTATGGCACCAAGTTTTAGATTTTTAAGTCCCTTTACTACTCTACAAACTCCAGCAAACCAACTTAAGTCTTCCTTAAAACTATCCTCTTCTGGATTTACTGTATGTAGGCTAGTTAAAGAGAAAGGTATCTTATACTGATACAGGTTATTACATACCGATATCTTCCCACAGAAAGAATCACCTCTATGCTGTAAGTCCAAGGCTGACAAATCGTCTCTAAACGCCTGAACCAATATAGGAACGTCTAACTCGCTAAGTCTTAGAGTATTAGCTACCCCTTTTTCATCGCCAAAATTAGGTAGAGAAACTATTACTCCATCTATCTTTTCTCTATTCCTCTTAAAGAGTTCTGCGCATCTCTTTGCATCTTCCCAGGTCTCTACCGTTCCTAATTTTGTTTCCTCACTAGAAGGGCATATAACATCAAAACCCTCTTCTTTTAATACTTTAATCATCCTTTCTCTTCCTTCAACTGCCAGTGAATCTGGGAAAAATCCCCTATTTCCTACAATTAGAGCAAAAGTAAGTGGCATATTATCACTCCTTCTCTATTAAGATTTAGTACCAATTATTAATATATCACTATTAAATTCACTCATCTTTATTATAGAATGTTCTTGAAAAATTTCTATCTCTGGTCTAAAAATCCTTCTTTCTTCAAGCTCTATCCCTTCCCAATTGTATAAACTTGCATCTATCTTTAGACTTATATTCCAGTTATAAGGGGTATAAATAACTATCCTGCTATCACTCTTAGAGACTCTTATCTCTGTAGTATCAGTGATAAGTAATTCATTTGCAGGTTCTATATCAAAAAGATTATATATTTCAAAGATCCACTTTGCATAGGCAGTATCAAATGCACCAGGAAATCTGAGAGCAGTCTGCCATACAAATGGCATCCTAGAGAATTCTTCACTTCTAAATCTTTTTCCCTTCTTATGCCAAGACCATATACCATGTGCTCCATAAGTAACTCCTGCCTTTGCCCCAGAGAGAAGACTCTGCCAAATAGCTCTCCTTACATCAAAATTATTAAACCTCCCAAATCTATATCCATATCCGTGACCTTCATAGCAAGGTTCTCCATTTACTATCGGTCTTTTTACCGGCATCTGATAGAACTTTTGTGCTAACTCATAAGAAAGATGCTGATTCTCTCTGGAATGTCCGGATTGATACATATAAAAATCAAGATTAGGCGATTTTACAAAGACCTCTGGTAACTCCCAAAAACCTCCACAGAGATGCATTGTAGTTAATGACTCTGGAGATAATCTCTTTACAGTATCAAGGGCGGTAAGGTAATATCCTATAGATTCTTCTGTTTCAAAGTTTGTATCACCACTTATTATAAAGATAGGATTGTACCTTTTGTATCTCTCAGTTATATAACCAACATAATCTTCTACTTTGCTTAAAGGCATAATCTTAGAAGGATCTATCTTTGAGCCCCAAGTCCCTTTTACATAGTTACACCACAAAACTACTAGAGCAGGAATAAAATCCCTCTCTACCGCAACTTTAATCATATCCTCTACTTTATTAAAGTAATCTTCATTTATTTTATTAAAATTCCAACCTCCATCAGGCAAAACCTCAAATGGGTTTATATAATAATCGGATTCACTCCTATCCCACTGTGGTAATAAATCTATCTGAAGTGCGTTAAACCCTTGCATCCTTCTATAGTCCAAATAATATTCCCACTCTTCATAGCTTATATTGGTAAACGCACTCCAACAGGTATCGGCAAGGTAGAAGAATCTTCTACCATCCTTGATAAAGTAATCTTTAGTTTCTGAAACCTCTATCTCTGTCACAATAATACCTCCTACTTTATTTATCAATTTTATCCTAAGAGTTTATCCTGGAGCATCCTTAAATGAAGTAGTAAACTCTCAGGCAACTCTACCATATCATAGGTCAATGGTTCGTCTTGTCTTACGTCAACTTTTAACTTGGCTCCTTTAGCTAGACCTGCAGGGAGAAATCTCTCCCTTTTTGATACCTCGTATAGTTCTATGCAAGCTCTATAATAATAACCTCCAATATCGTCCAATACTTCACCTGCTTTTATGTCCCTTTTAGCTACAGCAATACACTCTGAAACAAGTCTCTTTGAGTATCCGCTTGACTCTCCATATAAGACAATCTGAGCACATGTAAGAGGTGTCTCTATACTACATAGATGATACGGTCTAAATAGTAAATAGTTGGGACCGTATCCCATATCTCTCTGAATTAAGGAACTCCTGAGTCTTTCACTATCAGTTGTTACTATCAAAAATACCCCGGGATTCACATCCCCTATAGCATAATCCACTATACCCTCTCTATCTAAAATCCCTCCCTGGTCTTTTCTACAGAAGACCTTTAATAGTTCATCCCTATTACACTTAGGACCATGCATTCCTCTTATATCAGGGATAAGACCTGTAGCATTGGATACTGCAGACATCTCTACCATAGTCTTTGAACCATCTACAAATTCACAGAGCATCTTTGGACTCATCTGCCTCTTTCTTGCCTGAGCCTCTAATTTATCCGGAGTTGCATATATATCTAGAGGATTATTTTTACCCTTTCCTGCAGCAATAATCCTAAACCCCAAAGCCTTTGCAAATCTATAAAGTTCTAGAATTGCTGCTGGCTCGTCTCCTCCAGCCCAAGAATAGATTACTCCAGCATTTTTTGCCATTTTTCTAAGGATAGGTCCTATAGTCACATCACATTCGACATTCATCATTACTATATGCTTTTTATAATTTATACAGTCTAGAGATATTAATGCTCCCATTTCTGGAACACCTGTAGCATCTATAACTACTTGTATATTATTACTCCTAGTCGCTACCTGATAATTAGTAGCTATCACCTTCTTACCTTCCCTCATAGCCCTTTCTGCCCTAGCAGGATCCTCTTCTCTTACAACGTTATCTATACCTGCAATTTTATATGCGTTATATGCAGAATCCAGATTTATATCTACAACTACAGGTATATCAAGTCCTAGCATCTGCTTAACTTGAGATACGATGTCAGTCCCCATCTGTCCAGCTCCAATAAGACCTATATTAATTGAGGATTTATTTCTTTCTAATTCTTCTAACTTTCTGTCTATCTCATACATTTCAAATCTCTATCTCCTTTCTACCAATCTAATCCCAAGGTTTAACAATCACCTTCATCGCCTTACCCTGTTCAGCAAGGGTAAAGCCCTCCACTATCCTTTCTAGAGGAACAATGTCAGTAATATATCTCTCTGCATTGATCTTTCCTTGGGAGATTAATCTTAAAGCCATCTCATGAGAAATTGGAGTATAAGAAAATGAACCAACAACATCTAACTCGTTGTAATGTATAAGATTGCTATTTAGCAGTGTCATAGGATCGCTTCTAGATACTCCACCAAAAAGTATAATCTTTCCTCTCTTTCTTACCATCTCTATACCTTGCTCCTGAGTTTCTTTAACAGGATTTGCCACAATAACTACATCTGCCCCTAAACCATCTGTTATCTTCAAGACTTCTTTTACAGGATCTTGAGAGCTGGCATCTATCAGATAATCTGGGTTAAAAGATTTAGCCATTTCAAGCCTCTTTAGCCCAACCATTATTATCTTTTCTGCTCCTCTAGCCCTAGCCACCTCAAGATGTAAGCAACCTATAGGTCCATCCCCGATTATTACTACAGTATCTCCCAAGGTAATATTATTCCTCTCTTGACACGCAATAACAGAGGAGGCTGGTTCTGAAATAGTGGCAGATTCAAAGGATACATCTTTAGGAATAAAGTTTACAATTCCTCTAGATAAAATTTCATTAGATAAATAGATGTACTGAGCAAATCCACCTGGGAAATGTGTACCTATCATCTTATGATTAATGCATAAGTTTACCCAACCTCTTTTACAATAGAAGCATTCACCACAACTCACATCTGGAGCAATAGCTATCCTGTCTCCCTCTTTAAATTTATTTACTCTTTTCCCAACTTCTACTACAATCCCTGCTATCTCATGACCCATTATTTGATGGGTTACATTATCCTTTAATCCTGAATGATAATTTCTGATATCAGAACCACATATCCCACAAGCCTCTACCCTGACAAGAATCCCGGCCTCTTCACATCTTGGAACTTCTACCTCTTCTAACAACAATCTTTCTGGACCCTCAAAAAATACAGCTTTCATTTTCATAACTTTATTTCTCCCCCTTTAGTAGCCTTTCACCAACTGCTCCTCCTGGATGAATAACGGCGAACTGTTCTTTTGTATAACCTGTATAATTCATAATAATCACAGCTATGGCATCAAAGATTGCAATTACTGAAATGCTACTAACTGTAGCCAACATATTAAATTTGTCTGCCTCTCTTTCTATTCTATATTTTAGGATTAAATCGCTATTTCTAGCTAGTATTGAGTCTTCATTTTCAGTGACTGATATAATCTTAACCCCCTTTTTCTTTATAGAAGGTAACAAATTTAAAATCTCCTGAGTATTCCCACCTTTGGAAATAGCAATAATTAGATCATTCTTCTGTAGTGCACCTAATCCTCCATGGACAGCATCTCCTGCTGATAAAAATAGAGAAGGTATCTCAACACAACTTAAAGTATGTGAAATCTTTTTAGCCACAGCCATAGAAGTCCCAAGGCCTAAAGTTAAGACCTTGCCATTTCTATTTTTACAATCAATAATCATCTCTACTGCTTCAACTAAGGATTCCTCATTTATTACATTTGGTAAGTTTTTTAAAGCCCTACTTTCCATCTCCCAAACATTTAAGGCTATTTCAATCATTTCCTTCTTATCCATATTTTCACCTTTCAAAAATAAAAATAAAATAAATAGGTGATCTATAATACAGTATACCCTCTGTTATATCAATTTTTCTCCAAAATATAAGATATCACAGAGTAATTGGATTGTCAATATATTTTCATTTTATCTTTATGCATAATGAAAACAATTTTATATGTTACTCTAAATGATTACAGATTAGAATCTGGGGGTATTGACAACTTATCAATTGAGTGATAAGATATAAGATGTAAGACATATTATGAATGATATCTTACAGAGGGGAAAGATGATAGATTTTGGTGAACCAGTTAATAAAGAATCAGTAGTTAATATAGTAGTTAATAAAATAAAAGAAAAGTTACTAACTGGAGAGCTTAAGCCAGGGGATAGATTACCATCTGAGATAGAGTTAAGTGAGAAGTTGGGGATAGGTAGACCATCAGTAAGAGAAGCAATAAAGATGTTAAAGGCTTTAGGTGTTGTTACAGTAAAACATGGGGATGGAACTTATATATCTGAATCTATAAATGAAAATGCTGTTGATCCCCTTATATTTTCTCTAATATTTCAGAAAGGAGAGAGTGAAAATTTATTAGAACTTAGACATCTTTTTGAAGTTGGTTATACTAAACTTGCGGCAAAGAAGATGACTGAAAGTGACATTAATAATATAGAAGAAGCCCTTAAAAAACATGAGGAGGCAGTTAAGAAGGGAAGACTTGATGAACTTGGAGATAGAGAAATAGAATTTCACCTTGCCATATTAAAAGCTACTAAAAACTCTCTTGTATTAAAGGTTGGTCATATTATTCTTGAGCTTCTTAAACCATCTATAGAGAAGACAACAAAGATTTATGCTCAAAGAGCGGTAGAGGATCATAGGAGGATATTTGAGGCTATCAAGAAGAAGGACCCTTTAGAGATAGAAGAAGCTATTGAAAAGAGCTATGAAGTATGGAAAGAGAAACTTAAGGAGGTATATAAGAAATGATTTATGTAGACTTTTCTAGAAAGATAAGTGATTGGGATGGGTTTGGTGTAAACTATGTAGAAACCTCACAGACTCCAGACTATAATAGTTATCCCCAAGATTATGGAGGATTCGGTATACTAAGAGAAGAAGATAGGCAGAAGATCTTAGATCTAATATTTGGAGAGGATGGATTAAAGCCTAGTATTATAAAAATGTTTTTGGATCCGTTTCATCAAGAAGCTAATAAGATATCTAAGGGATATAGTATAGATCTATCTAATTATGATCATACTACTACCACTAAATGGATGAGATATTTTGCAAAAGAAGGATTAAAAAGGACCCAGGCTAGAGGAGAAGATTTAAAAATTATAGTTACTCTTTATGGGCCTCCTGGTTGGATGACAAAGCAAAAGTTTATTAGGGGTCGAGATCTAGATCCAAACTATAAGATTGAATGTGCAAAGTATATGGTTTCCTGGGCTAAGTATTTAATAGAAGTAGAGGGGCTACCTGTAAGATATATTTCTCTCCATAATGAAGGGGAAGATTTTCATAGATGGCCTAAAGATGGGAATTCTCCTAATTGGGAACAAGGACATGATTATAACATGTATTGGCCTCCAGAACAGGTGGTTGAATTTGTAAAATTAGTAAGGGAAATATTAGATGCAAATAATCTGAAAGACATAGGGGTAACCCCGGGAGAAACTAGCAATTGGTATAGATTTAGCGAGTGGGGATATGCTTCTAGTATAGCAGATGATCCTGAAGCAGTAGCTTCTCTTGGTCTTATTACTTCTCATGGTTTTTATAACCCTAGGTTTGGGAGAGGATATGGCGATTATAGAAGTGTGGGGAATGATATCTTAAGGGAAAAGAAACCTGAATTACATAGTTGGGTAACATCTAGTAGTTGGAGCAAAATGGATGTAGATTTCATATTTGAGATTAAAAATCATATATACTCTGCCAAGGTTAATGGTTATATACCTTGGGCTTGCATACAACGCCCGTCTCAGTGGTTTAAAGGAGATCCCAATCCAGGAACTGCTTTTAGAGTTTACGAAGATGGCACTTATTCCATAGAGGACGGATATTACTATTATAAGCAGGTATCTAGGGCTGGACAACCCGGCATGGCAGTTGTTAGAACATTTACAGATGACTCAGATATAGCAATAATAGCCTTTTCTAGTAATGGAACTAAAAATAAGGATAACTTTGTGGTGTTAAATCTATCTGAAGTTGAGAAAGAGTTAAACATAAAAATCTTAGGAAGCGAAATTAACTCTTTTTATGTTTATCGAACTTCAAAAGAGGAAAGATACAAGAGTATAAGTAATTATACTACGAAAGATGGAGAAATTAAGTACTTAGCTCCTCCACGTTCAGTAACTACATTTTTTGGGGAGCTAGTAATAATAAATAACTAAAAAATCTTTTATAAAGGAGGGAAAGAGTAATGAGAAAGCTTTTTAGTAAAGTATTAGTTGTGTGTCTGATTAGTTTCTTGGTATGGGGGGGAAGTAATGTATTTCTTTCTGCTCAGGAGGTTAAAAAGGTTACTTTCTATTATGACTATGGAGGTGGTCTTGGAGAATTAGAGGCGCTTAAGAAGATTATAGCTCTCTTTGAAGAAAAAAATCCTGGAGTAAAGGTAGAGTTAATTCTTGCCCCTGCTGGACAAGCTTGGACAAAACTTCTCACTATGATAGCAAGCGGGGATCCTCCAGATGCTACATGGTTTGATGACGAGCCATTCCCAAGATTTGCTAGCGAAGGACTTTTATTAGATATAACAGATAGAATCAGAAAATCTAAAGTTATAAACACTACAGACTATTACCCTACAGCTATTAAAGCTTATACTTGGAATGGGAGATGGTATGGTTTACCAAATTTAGGTGGCTCTGTAGTCATGTTTTACAATAAAACTATGTTTGATAAAGCTGGCTTAAAGCCTCCTCAGGGAGATAAGTGGACTATTGATGATTTCTTAAAGGCTGCTACCAAACTGACCAAGGATGAAAACGGAGATGGCATTCCAGAAACATATGGTACAGGAATAAGAACCTGGTGGCCATATTGGCAGAGCTGGATATGGAGGAATAAAGGATCAGTCTTATCTCCTGACAAAAAGAGATGTACATTGGATTCGCCAGAGGCAATAGAAGCTATGGAGTTATATATTGGTCTGAGGACCAAATATAAAGTAGCTCCTTCCGCATCAGTAGAGAAAGAACAGGGCTCAGATATGCTATTTATGAGTGGCAAATTAGCTATGTGGCATAATGGATCCTGGGCTTTACCAAACTATAGAACAATAAAAGATTTTGAATGGGATATTTGCCTTGTTCCAAGATGGAGAACAGGAAGCATAGAAAGAGTTTCTTGGGATGGGTATGCTATACCATTCAATTCTAGAAACCCTGACCTAGGTTGGAAACTTATCGAATTCCTAGGCGGAGGGGAAGGACTTAAAGCCTTTGTAGAGATAGGAGGCTTGCCACCTCTCAAATCTGTGGCTGAAAGCCCATTATTCCTAGATACAAAGGGAAGGCCACCTAAAAATATTAAGGCATTTGTTGATGCACTATACGGAGGTAGGACAAGACTAACTGAACTTGTTCCACAATACGATGAAATGACTACTCTTCTCAGCCGAATATTTGATGAGGCATTTCTAGGCAAAAAACCCGTATCCCAGGCATGTAAAGAAGCTGCAGTAGAAGTAACAAAGTTGCTCCAAAAGGGCAAATAAATTGTAAAACTCTGGCGGAGTCTTTGTATAGACTCCGCCATTTTTAACTTAAAAGGAGGGATTTATTACTTCATGAGAAGGAATCTAGAAGGTTACTTATTTATTGCTCCAAGTATGATAGGACTTTTTATATTTATCTTAGGTCCAATAGTAGCCTCCCTATTTATAAGTTTTTCAGATTGGAAGTTTACCACAGGATTTTCAGGTTTTGTTGGCTTAGAACATTATAGAAACTTATTATTTGAAGATGGAAATTTCTGGCTAGTATTTAAAAATACTCTTTATTATACCTTTGTAGGAGTTCCTCTTTCTATTACTATGGGACTGATTTTAGCTCTACTACTAAACAGAAATATCCCTGGAGAAACTTTATTTAGGGTGATATACTATATACCCACGGTAACATCTGCAGTAGCAATAGGATTGGTTTGGAGATGGTTATATAATCCAGAATTCGGTCTTATTAACTCTATATTAAGAATGTTAGGTATACAAGGGCCTGGCTGGCTTTCAGATTTAAATTGGGCTATGCCATCTTTGATCATAGTCCACATATGGCAAGCTATGGGTTATAACATGATAATATACCTAGCAGGTTTACAGAATATTTCTTCCGAGCTTTACGAAGCAGCCCAGATAGACGGAGCTACTAAATTTCAACTTTTTAGATATGTTACATTTCCACTATTGACTCCAACAACTTTCTTCCTAGTAGTTACATCTATTATAGGCTCATTCCAGGTCTATACACTTATAGCTGTAATGACTGGTGGTGCACCTGCTTATAGAACTGCTGTTTATGTATATCATCTGTGGAGCGTTGCTTTTCAACAGCTTAAGATGTCTTATGCTTCTGCTATGGCATGGTTATTATTTATTTTTATATTCGTATTAACACTTATACAACTTAACCTCTCAAAGCGCTGGGTATTTTATGGATAACTATGGAGGGATGCTAATATGAAAGCGAGATTAATCTTTTATTTATCTATAATTGTTTTGATATTAGGGGCAATAACGATGCTCCTTCCATTTTTATGGATGGTTTCTACTTCGTTTAAAGAACCAGGCACCGAATTCGCTTATCCTCCAGAATTTATCCCTAGAAAAATCTTTACTCAAAATTATCTAGAGGTCTGGCAGAGATTACCCTTTGGACTTTTTATATTAAATAGTTTTAAAATCTCTCTATTGATAGTTTTTGGAAGAATATTAACTGCATCTCTAGCTGGATACGCCTTTGCCAAGATAGACTTTGTAGGTAAAAATATACTATTCTCTCTAGTATTAGCTACAATGATGATCCCTTTTGCTGTAACTATGATACCTCTTTATATATTGATGCGAAAGATTGGATGGATAAACAACCATTTAGCGCTAATAGTTCCAGGTTCTCTTTTTCATGCATATAGTATATTCTTCTTAACTCAATTTTTCAAAACTATCCCTGGGGATTTTGAAGATGCAGCTAGAATAGACGGAGCAAGTACTATTGGGATACTATGGAGGATAGTATTACCTCTTTCAAAGCCAGCTGTTACTACCATAAGTGTCCTATCTTTCATGTGGTCTTGGAATGACTTTTTGGGTCCTATCATATTCTTGAATTCACAGGATAAATATACTATACAGATAGGTGTAGCACTATTTCAAGGAATAGAGGTTACGAACTGGACTAGACTTATGGCTGCTTCCTGTATAAGCGTAATTCCTGTTCTAATTCTATTCTTCATGACACAGAGATACTTTGTAAGATCTATAATTATGACAGGATTAAAAGGATAGATAGGAGGAGATAAACATGATAATAGATGCAGATACACATATAACCTTTATCGACGAAGGTATTAGTGCAGAAGAATTACTAATAATAATGGACAAGTCAAAGGTAGATAAGGCTATAGTTTGGCTTCAACCTTCATACATAAGTGAGCTTACCTATGAGTTAAATAGATATGTCTATGAATCCATGAAAAGATTCTCTGAGAGAATAATTGGCTTTGGATGGATAAATCCGCACCTAGGTATAAATAAAGCAAAGGATATGATAAAAGAATTTGTCTATGACTATGGATTTTATGGTATTAAACTTAACGGAGCACAAAATTATTTTTATATAGATGACCCTATTCTATCACTTCCAATAATAGAGGAAATAGTAAAACTAGATAAGCCTATAGCATTTCATGTAGGGGCTGATGCGTATGACAGAACTAACCCTTTTAGAGTAGGTAAGATAGCAAAGATATTTCCTGAGGCTAAAATCCTGGCTGTTCATATGGGTGGGGCAGGTATTCCGGATCTTAGTAATGCTATGATAGAGGTAGCGAAAGAATATAATAACATTACCTTAATAGGCAGTAATATAGGTGCAAAGTCTATATTGAAAGCTATTAAAGAACTTGGGTCAAAAAGGGTATGTTTTGGCAGTGATACCCCATTTGAACTTATGCATGTAGAATTGGCAAAATATAACGCATTATTGGATGATGAATTATCTAAAGAAGAAAAAGAAGAGATAATGGGGTATAACATTGCAAAGTTATTAGGCCTCTTTAAGTAAGATGATACAACTATTAAATGATAATTTAGGCGTAAAGATTGATGAGGGGAAGATATCAATAATAGATCCTGTACATAACCATATCTGAAAGACAAAATATACAACAGGATGGATTATAGATAATGAGGGTGATAAGATACCGTTTTCTATCCCAGAGAGAATAGATGTCAAAGGTAACACTATAGAAATAGAATGGATTGCAACACCTTTATTTAATTTAGTTCTATCATGACGCAATAGTATGTTACTGGCAGAATGGTCAACCCTTTGGAAGAGAAGATCATGTAAATCACGTCCTAAATTTATATCTGAAGATCTAGCTTTACAGAGAACCTATTTTGATAATGGTGCAGAAACAATAGTAAATTTGGGAATTACTTCATTTTTAATAGATAAGCCACAAGATTCCTCCAAAAGGATTTGTCATATCTTTTTAATGAGAAAGAGGTAATTATAGAAAGATTAACAAGAGATATAGAATATCTTTAAGGGTTAATGAAGTATAAAATTGGTAAGGCGTTATTCAATGGGATACGCCTATAATGGTGTTCCATAGTAAATACGCATAGTCATCTAAAACATCCCTATTCTGCCTTTTATTCTAGGAGATACTCATCCCCATAAAGTATTACTCTTTAATGTTCTGCAACTTCTTTAACGGACGGTTAGAATTTTGCGTTGTAAATAGGTATACTGTATAATAATAAACAAAACCAAAAACCTAGGAGGGTTTAAAGATGATAGATAGAAGAACCGCTATAGTAACTGGAGGGGCAAGAGGAATAGGTAATGCTATTGCTCAACAGTTAGCTAAAGAAGGTTGTGCTATAGCTATCTTTGATATTATTCCTCCAGAAAATATAAAAGAGAATCTAGATCCCATAAAGGATCTCAATGTCCCTTTAATCTATGTCCAGGGAAATTTGGCTGATGGAAATGACAGGAGAAGATTGGTAGAGACTGTTATTAATGAATTTGGAAGAATCGATATACTTGTTAACAATGCTGGAGTTGCACCAAAAGAACGAAAAGATCTCTTAGAGATGACGGAAGAGAGTTTTGACTTTGTTATTGGGATAAACTTAAAAGGGACGCTCTTTTTGACCCAACTTGTAGCAAAAGAGATGATAAAGTTAGTTGAATCTGGAGTTGATACTTCTCCAATCATTATAAATATATCTTCTATATCTGCATATACCTCTTCTACAAACCGTGGTGAATACTGCATATCCAAAGCTGGTGTAAGCATGCTCACAAAACTCTTTGCTGATAGATTAGCCAATCATGGCATATACGTATACGAGATTAGGCCTGGTATCATATTAACAGATATGACTAGTGTAGTAAAAGAAAAGTACGATAGACTAATTGCCGAAGGTATTACACCAATAAAGAGATGGGGTTATCCTCAAGATATAGCCAATGCGGTCTCAGTGCTCTGCTCTGGGAAGTTATCATTCTCTACTGGAGAAGTTATCAATGTAGATGGAGGATTTCACTTAAGGAGATTATAAGGAGGTATCAAGATATGGAATATACTCAGATTCAAATAGAAGGGATTAATTTGGATGTATATTCTTTAAATACAGTTGTAGTTGGATCAGGTGCTGCAGGATTTAATGCGGTAGATAGGCTTTACTCATTTGGGCAGAGGGATATTGCCCTCGTTACAGAAGGATTAATGAAAGGGACATCAAGGAATACAGGTTCTGATAAACAAACATACTATAAACTTACAGTTGCAGGCCAAAGTCCGGATTCTGTCTATGAGATGGCAGAGACACTATTCCAAGGCGGATGTATGCATGGAGATATAGCACTTGTAGAAGCAGCACTCTCAGCTAGATGCTTCTTTAGACTTGTAGAGTTAGGAGTTCCATTTCCGCACAATACCTATGGGGAATATGTAGGTTATAAGACAGACCATGATCCAAGACAGAGGGCTACATCTATTGGTCCTTTAACATCCAAATATATGACAGAAAAGCTCCAGGCAGAGGTTGAAAGAAAGGGGATCAAGATATTTGATAGATACCAAGTTATAGGTATCCTAACCGATAGGGCTAAAACTAAGAGTATTGGAATATTAGCCTTAAATCTAAACGAACTAGAGAATCCCGATAAGAGATACGTCCTCTTTAATTGTACGAACATTATATACGCTACCGGAGGACCAGCTGGTATGTATAGATCTTCTGTGTATCCAGAGAGTCAAACAGGCTCTACTGGAATTGCATTAGAAGCTGGGGTTAGAGCTAGGAATGTTACTGAATCTCAATTTGGTATAGCCTCAATAAAATTCAGATGGAATCTCTCTGGGACATACCAACAAGTACTACCTAGATATGTATCCACAGATAAAGATGGCAATAACGAAAGAGAATTTTTACTAGATTACTTTAAAGACCCAAGGAAAATGCTTACCGCAATATTCCTAAAAGGCTATCAATGGCCCTTTGATCCGAGAAAGGTAAAAAACTATGGCTCTTCTCTAATAGATATCCTTGTATACTATGAAAGAGTTATAAAGGGAAGGAGAGTCTTTTTAGACTTTACAAGAAACCCGCTTGGAGATAAGTTTAGTTTTGACTTACTAGAAAAAGAGGCTTATGATTATTTGGCAAAATCTAAAGCTCTATTTGGAACACCGATAGAGAGATTAGCCCATATGAATCAACCGGCTATAGACCTCTATAAAGACCATGGAATAGATATAACAAAAGAATATCTAGAGATTGCAGTATGTAACCAGCATAACAATGGAGGCCTAGTTGGAGATATCTGGTGGGAGAGTAACATTAGACATTTCTTTCCAGTGGGAGAGGTAAATGGTTCCCACGGTGTATATAGGCCTGGAGGAAGTGCCTTAAACTCAGGACAAGTAGGAAGCACAAGGGCAGCAGAGTATATATCTGCCTGTTATAGAGAGGCTCCAATGTCCATTGAAGAGTTTATATCGGTAGCAAAAGAACAGATAATAACAAAGATAGATTTAGGCAGAAGATTCTTATCTAAGATGAGTGAGTCTAGTAATGTATCAGATATACGTAGAAAGATTGGAGAGAGAATGGACAGGGATGGAGGGATAATACGTTCCTTAGAGTCTGCCTATAGGTCTAAAGATGAAGCAAAGAATGACTTGAAATCTATAACAGAGATAACTAGAATCTCTTCTATAGAGGAACTCCCCTATGCATATAAAAACTACGACCTACTTATAACCCAGTATGTCTATCTCTGTGCCATAGCAAACTATATAGAAAAGGGTGGGAAAAGTAGAGGATCTTATCTGGTATATGACAGTAATGGAGACTTACCTCTCCCTGAACTTCCTGAAACATTTAGATTCTCTCTAGACGAAGGAAGGTTTTCAAAGACAATCCAAGAAGTAATGTATAGTGAAGGGGAGTGCTACTTTGACTGGGTTCCTGTTAGACCAATACCTAAAGGTGACGATTGGTTTGAAAATGTATGGAATGACTATAGAAGGGGAGCAATATTTAAGAAGGAGTAACATATGGATAAATTATCTGTTGTGCTGGTAGCTATAGGTGGCTATGGTAACAATTATGTGAGGGCTCTATTACAAGAGGGAGATAATTATGGGGTAGAGATTGTTGGAGCGGTAGACCCATATCCAGAAACCTGTATGTATCTAGAAGAACTAAAGAAAGGTGGGATTCCTATATTTCCTACATTAGAAGAATTCTATAAAAAAGAAAGAGCGGATCTAGCTATAATCTCTTCACCGATCCATTTTCACTGTAATCAGACCATTACCGCATTAGAAAATGGAAGTAATGTGTTATGCGAAAAGCCAGCATCTGCTACAATTCAAGAGATATATAAAATGATAGAAAAAAGGGATAAAACTCAGCTTATAGTAGCCATTGGGTTTCAGTGGGCATACGATCCAGCATATATATCCTTAAAAGAAGACGTTATGAAAGGTCTATTAGGAAGGCCTAAAAGGCTTAAAACCCTTGTTCTCTGGCCTAGAAATATCGCTTATTATAAGAGATCAAGCTGGGCTGGTAGAAAAAAAGATGATAGAGGGAATTGGATACTGGATAGTGTTGCCAATAATGCCACTGCACACTTCCTACACAATATGTTTCATCTATTGGGCACTACTATAAATAGCAGTGCAAAACCTATTGAAGTAACAGCAGAACTATATAGGGCCAATCCAATTGAAAACTTTGATACCTCAGCTATTAAGATCTTAACAGAGGATAGAGTAGAAGTACTATTCTATGCAACCCATGCGGTAAAGAATCAGCTTGGTCCAATTTTTATATATGAATTTGAATCTGCAATAGTTGCCTATAACGAATCTACAATACCAGAAAGTGCCAATAGACTTATAGCTAGATTCAAAGACGGGACTATTAAAGAATACGGATCTCCTGATCATAGTAGTATAAGAAAGTTATGGAAGACCGTAGAAGCTATTAGAGGTAAAGATATTGTATACTGTCCCCTGGAGTCTGCAATGTCTCATACGCTTACAATTAATGGAGCTCAAGAGTCAACTCCTGATATAGTAGAATTTCCAGAAGAGCTCATAAGAAGAGAGGGAGACCCTGTCTTAAACTGGGTAGAAGGTTTAGAAGAGTTATTTAAACACTGTTATAGAGAAGGGATCCTTCCCTCAGAGACTAATATTGACTGGGCAAGACCGGGAAAGAAGATATCATTAGTTGATTATACAAAATTTCCTAGAGTAGATAATGTCATCTAGTTGACAAAGGATAAACTTATATTTAAACTATAGAAAACTAAAATAAGAGGGAATTTGAATGTTTAAAGAGCTATTATTTTTTACTTCGGTGTTGCTTGCTGTAATTATGATTTTACCAAAGGTCGCTTTTGCCTGGGGTGGGCATAAAGAGGTCACTTACTATTGTTTAAAAGACGTAGAATGGATAAAGAATTTTGATAGTATCAAGATAACGCCGTTTAACTATGAGGATTCTGATAGAAGATTAGGCCCCTACTATATCCCCTATAAGGAAGGGAATATAGGGGATACAACATCTGCTTTAGAAATCTTAATCACATACTGTGAAGAACCTGACTGGGGACTAGATAAAGATATAGATTCATTTTTATTTAAAATCCTAGGATATATAGGGTTAGATAGTAGCGCTTGGAGACATGGTTATTGGATAATGGGACCTATAAAGCTAGGAGGGGCACCTGAAAGGTTTATATACTACTATAATATGAGTATTAATGCATTCAAAAATGGAGACATATACTGGGGGTTTAGATTTCTTGCTAGATGCCTCCACTATATAGAGGATATAACCCAGCCACAGCACACATATCCAGTGCCATATAAAGTAATAGTTCAGAAACAATTTAACCCTAAAAAGATAATCCCCATAGTCCAAAACCATCACTTTACTCTAGAGAGATACCAAGCTTATCAATGTAGGGTTGGAAATCCAAAATATGTAAATATCCTCACATCTGCAAAACCAATAGAACCAAAGGATCTGAAGGCATTTATAGTAGAGTCCGCTATAAAGAGTTCAAAGAAAGCAGAGGAAATCTGGGATATACAGTCAAAACTCTACGGGGCCGACATAGATAAAGAAGAAGAGTTTAACTGGTATCCTGGTTTAGAACAAGACGAAGCCCTTAAGACTAGGTATGATGATATTATATTAGAACAACTATCCGACTTAGCCTCAAAAGTAAAAGGATTAGTGCTTCATATTGGCAAAGTAGTTGAAGGTCTCTCTTATCCCATCTACCAGAGAAGTCTTAGGGGTCCAATTAAGCAATTTGTTAGCCTTTTCACAGTTAAGAGCTATACGTCTTACCTCTCCAGGTCTAGGGGCATCATAGACGACGGAAAAATCTCTTCCAGAGACAGACCTTAAGACCTCTATAAGCTCGTTTACACTTGTCTCCTTCCCTGTTCCAATATTATATATACCTATAGGGGCAGATAAAGCCTTTATATTTGCCTCTACTACATCCATAACATATACGTAATCCCTAGTTTGTTCTCCATCTCCATAAACTATACAGGGTTTATTTGAGAGTATCCTCTCAGAGAATATTGCCACAACCCCTGCCTCTCCAAACGGGTCCTGCCTTGGGCCATAGACATTTGCATACCTAAGGGCTACATATTCCAAACCAAAGACAGAATAATAGTAACCAAGATATATCTCAACCGATCTCTTGCTTGCACCATAGGGAGATATAGGAGCAGTTGGAGTTGATTCATCAGCCATTCCTCCTACATCTCCATATATAGCTCCACCTGTGGAGGCGAAGATAAACTTTTTTACTCTATACTCTTTAGAGAGTTCTAGTAGATTAAGGGAGCCTATTATATTTACCGTTGCATCAAAGACAGGGTCTTCAACCGAACGTCTCACATTTATCTGCGCTGCATGATGGTCAACTATCTCTGGTTTAAAGGACTTAAAGACCTCTTCTAGTTTAGTCCTATCCGTTATATCTATTTCAAAGAACATAGCATCTGGATTTATATTTTCTCTTCTTCCACTTGAAAGGTTATCTATAACCCCTACCGTATGGCCCATAGATATAAAAGCATCTACAATATGAGAGGCGATAAAGCCAGCTCCTCCTGTAACAAGTATCCTCATATCTTCCTCCTTTCTAAGCTCTAGGATGAGTCTTTTTATATATCTCTTTGAGTCTCTCTAAGGTTATATGGGTATATTTTTGAGTAGTCGATAGGTCAGAATGACCTAGAAGCTCCTGCACCGCCCTAAGGTCAGCACCATTTTCTAAAAGATGCGTGGCAAATGAATGCCTTATCGTATGTGGACTTATATCCTTCCCAATCTGAATACCATACTTCTCCATCATCCTCTCTATACTCCTACAGGTGAGCCTTGTCCCAAATCTACTCAAAAATAACGCCCTTTCCCCTGCATCTCTAACTAATTTAGGCCTTACCTCTTCTAGATACCTCTTCAAACTCTTTAGCGCATAATCACCAAGGAAAACAATCCTTTCCTTATTCCCCTTTCCTTTTATTAATATCTGCCTATTATCCTTTATATTAGAGATGTCAAGCTGGACCAGTTCTCCAATCCTTACACCCGTTGAGTACAATATCTCTATTATAGCCCTATCTCTTATCCCTAATGGATTATCTAAAGGGATATTTTCTATCAACCTTTCCATCTCAGACTGTGTAAGAAAATTTGGCAGAACCTTTTCTTGTTTTGGAGAAAAAAGGCTTACTAAAGGATTTTCATTCATAAAGCCCCTTTTTACCATAAACTTATAGAAACGCCTAAGGGTAGATAGCTTTCTTATGATAGAGTTTTTATTATATCTACTCTCAGTAAGAAGTACTATAAAATCTCTTATAATATCTTTAGAGACGGTATATATCTCTAAACCTTCTTTACTTATAAAAGACAAGAATTGCCTTAGATCCTTCTCATAAGCCTTTAATGTATTTAAAGTTGCTCCCCTTTCAGATTTCATATATATCAAAAATAAATCAATATAGTATTCACTAGAGTTCATATAGAAGCCTCCCCAGACTCTCTAGAGCCCTTTCAGCTATAATTCTACGCCTTTCCTTACGAGACTTATGCCTTACTTCAGGCAGTATACCATAGTTTATACCAATTGGCTGAAAATTATCCGGGTTAGCAGTAGTTATATATCTTATTAAACTTCCAATAGCTGTCTCCTCAGGAAAGATAATCGGTTCCTTATCATTTAAGATCCTATACACATTTATTCCAGCAACAATACCGGTAGCAGATGATTCTAAATAACCTTCGACACCAGTAATCTGACCAGCAAAGAATATCTTAGAATCAGACTTTAAGGCAAGAGAAGGAGAAAGTAAACTAGGAGAATTTATAAATGTATTCCTATGCATAACACCAAATCTAACAAACTCTGCTGATCTAAGAGCAGGTATCAATCTAAATACCCTCTCCTGCTCTTTCCATCTGAGCTTTGTCTGACATCCAACCAAACTAAGTAGCCTACCTTCCCTATCTTCTCTCCTTAGCTGTAAAACAGCATAAGGCATCTTACCACTCTTTGGATCTATTAA
Organism: uncultured bacterium; assembly: GCA_937958695.1. GTDB lineage: Bacteria > DUMJ01 > DUMJ01 > DUMJ01 > DUMJ01 > DUMJ01. Next base: position 13,795 of record CALGNK010000038.1, on the reverse strand, counting down.
ACCTTTAGGCTTAAATGGACCAAACCTCAATGCATCTCTATCCCTCTTAGCTATCTCTTCAATGGGAAGGCATGCCTCATAGAAAACTTCCTCCTCAAAATCCTGTAATGGAACTGTCTCAGCAGATATAAGGGCACTATAGAACTTATCATAAGTATCCTCATCCATAGGACAGTTTAGATAATCTGCCCCACCATAGTTATACCTAGAAGCCCAAAAACACTCCTCTTCGTCTACAGACTCTCTAGTAACTATCGGACTTGTAGCATCATAAAAGTACAGGAAATTCTCACCTAAAAGTCTCTTTAAAGACTCTGCAAAATCTCCACCAGTTAGCGGACCGGTGGCTATAATAAGTGGCCTATCATTAGGAATATCTTTGCATTCTTCCCTAACTACATAGACATTCTTATGACTCAGAAGTTTCTCTGTAATATACGCACTAAAACCATCTCTATCTACAACTAAAGATTTACCACCAGGGATGGCATTTTTTCTTGCCGATTCTATGACTATTGAGTTTAAAAGTCTCATCTCTTCTTTTAAAAGCCAACTAGCATCATAAGGTGTGTCTGACTTCAGAGAGTTGCTACAGACAAGCTCTGCTAGATATCCGGTCCTATGAACCTCTGTAGAGATATATGGTCTCATCTCGTATAAGATTACTTCGATCCCTTTATTGGCTAGATAATATGCAGACTCTACCCCTGCTAAGCCGCCACCAATGATAACTGCCTTCATAGATTATACCTTTTGAGCCTTAACTTTTCTTCTACTCAATAAGACAAAATCACAGTCTGGATTGCTACACTTCCTATAAGGGTTTCCCTTTTTAGATTTGGCAAATATAAGAGGATATCCACACTTAGGGCATTTAGTACTGGTAGGTTTATCCCAGATGACAAAATCACAATTCGGATAGTTAGAACATCTATAATACATCTTACCAGCCTTAGACTTTAACCCAACTATCTCCCCTCCGCACTTTGGACAAGTTACCCCTGTATTCTTGGTTATAGGCCTAGTATAAGTACACTCTGGATATCCAGAACACCCAATAAATACGCCATACTTACTCCTTCTCTCCACTAAAGGCTTTCCACATTGTGGGCAGTTACCCAATATATTACTTATCTCTGCCTTCTCCTTTGCCTCATTCACCTGTTTCTCAAACTCCTGATAGAACTTTATTACTAATCTTTCCCAGTCCTCTTTACCTTCTTCTATCTCATCCAAGTCTTCTTCCATTTTGGCAGTAAAATTAGGATCCATTATATTTGGGAAATACTTTGTAAGAAGATCAGAGACAGTCATACCAACCTCTGTAGGTTTTAGGACATGATTTTCAACTGTTACGTAGTTTCTCTCCTGAATAGTACTGATAATAGTGGCATAGGTACTTGGACGACCTATGCCCTTTTCTTCAAGCAATTTAATGAGAGATGCCTCTGTATAACGAGGTGGGGGTTGTGTAAAGTGTTGTGTAGGAAGAAGCTCCAAGAGTTTTATGTCTTTATCCTTATCCAGCTTTTCAAGAGGAATCTCTTCCTCCTCTTCCTCTTTACCACTTACTATCTGATATCCAGGAAACACCAATCTAGATGCATTAGCCCTAAAGATATAATCGTTCCCTATCACATCAACTGTAATCGTATCATATATTGCATCTTCCATCTGGCAAGCGACAAATCTATCCCATATAAGCCTGTATAAGGCAAATTGGTCAGGTGTTAGATACTCTTTTATAGAATCTGGTGTCCTCTCTACAGATGTAGGCCTAATTGCTTCATGAGCCTCCTGTGCAGATTTTGAGGATTTATATACCTTTGGTTTTTTAGGTAGATACTCCTCACCATAATGTTCCTTTATAAATCTTCTAACCTCTTTTAACGCAGGTTCTGCTATTCTAACAGAATCGGTCCTCATATAGGTTATAAGCCCAACTATCGTGTCTTTTATCCTAAGTCCCTCATATAACTGCTGAGCAATAGTCATAGTCTTAGATGGAGAAAAACCAAGCCTCTTAGATGCCTCTTGTTGTAATGTACTAGTAACAAAAGGAGGAGGAGATGATTTCTTCTTCCTGGTTCTCTTGATATTTAGGATATGAAACTCAGAGTCTTTAAGCTCTTCTAATATTCTATTAGCATCAGCCTCATTTGGTATCTTTATCTTCTCTTTTCCCTTTGATATAAGTTTTGCCTTAAATTTAACATCTTCTTGGAGAAAGATACCTTCTATCTCCCAGTATTCCTCTGGGACAAATGATTCGATCTCTCTTTCTCTATCGCATATAAACTTTAATGCAACAGACTGAACCCTGCCAGCACTAAGGTCATTCTTCATAAGCTTTTCCCAGAGGAATGGGCTCAATCTATAACCAACAATTCTATCTAATACTCTTCTTCCCTGCTGAGCATTTACCCTATTTATATCTATCGGCTTAGGGTCTTTTAGACTCTCAGCTATAGCGTTCTTGGTGACCTCATGAAATTCTATCCTGCACTTCTCATTGGGATCTATCTTAAGGATATTTGCTAAGTGCCAAGAGATTGCCTCTCCCTCTCTATCAGGGTCTGTAGCAAAGAGCACTTTATTGACCTTAGCCTTGGTATCTTTTAACTCCTTTATTATTGGTAGTTTATCCCGAATGGTAACATATTTTACCTTTAACTTATCCTTATTTATCTCAACACCAAAATCTGCCTCAGGCAGGTCCCTTATGTGCCCCTGAGAAGCCTTGACTATAAAATTCTTCCCTAGGTAATGAGATATAGTCCTTGCCTTAGCAGGTGATTCTACTATAACCAAAGTCTTCTCAGCCATCTTTCCTCTTCAACATCCTTCCTGGTAATCTCTCTATCAAACCCTTCAACTCTAATCTAGTAATTATAATATTAAATCTACTAACATCAAATCCACTTATATTAAGTATATCATCTTCTAGCCTAGGTTCATTAAGTATATTCCAGATAATAGCCTCCTCTTCATTAAGTTCAGGTAGTCTTATCGTAGTAAGCTTTGGTATTACATTAAACTCTTCAAGGATATCATCCCCTGAAGTTATTATCTTTGCTCCCTCTTTTATAAGTTGGTTAGTTCCTTGACTATTTTCGCTGTCTATATTACCTGGAACAGCAAAGACCTCTCTTCCCTGTTCCAAGGCATAGCCTGCTGTTATCATAGCTCCACTCTTTAGAGAAGCCTCAACCACAAGAGTGATCTGGGTAAGCCCACTAATTATCCTATTACGTCTTGGAAAATGCCAGGACTCAGGCTTATCCCCAATAGGGAATTCACTTATAAGGCATCCTCTCTTACTCTCTAATATATCTTTTCTTAAGCCTCTATTCACCTTTGGATAAACTACATCTATACCAGTTCCCAAAACTCCTATAGTATAACCTCCTCCATGTAAAGCCTCTGTGTGAGCTACAGTATCTATTCCATAGGCAAAACCGCTAACAATTCCTATCCCATTTTCAACTAATCTAGAGACTATTATTCTTGTAGCATTTATTCCGTATCTAGTGGGTCTTCTAGTCCCTACAACACTTATAAAGTTATCTTTCAGCCAGACCTTTTCCCCTAACACATACAAAAGTGCAGGAGGATCAGATATATTTTTTAGAAGAATAGGATATTCATCTGAAGATATGGGTATCAAATCTATACCTAAATCTAGAGACCTCTTATACTCTTGCTCAGCCCTTTTTCTTAAGGCTAAGAGCTTCTCTTTCTCAAGACCTAAAAAGCTTATAATCTCTTCGGTAGAAAGACCCCTAGAGAATAACTCTTTTATTGCCCTATATCTTCCAGTAAGGTTCAATTGGATCCAATCTATTATGAAAACTTCTTCTCCCAATATTTCCTATCCAATACCCTATACTGAATAGCCTCTAATACGTCCTCTTCTCTTATCAGTTCACTCTCACTAAGGTCAGCTATAGTTCTAGCCACTTTTAATAGTTTATCATAAGACCTAGCACTAAGATGAAACTTGTCAATAATCTCTCTTAATAAGCCTTGAACAGAAGGGGTAAGTTTGCAGTGTTCCTTTATCTCTCGAGGCTCCATAAGTCCATTAGCCCTAAAACCATCTTTAAACCTATATGACTGAAATTCTCGAGCCTTCTTTATTCTCATTCTTATGCTCTCTGATGTCTCACCTAGATTACTCTTTATAAGGGTATCTGTCTCTAATCTTGGGACCTCTATCTGAATATCTATCCTATCCAAAATAGGTCCAGAAATCTTACTAAAGTATCTTTCAATCTGATAAGGACTACAGGTACAAGGCTTCTTTGTATCACCTAAGTATCCACATGGACAGGGATTCATACTTGCAACAAGCATAAATCTAGCCGGAAATCTTATACTCCCATGGGCCCTAGATATTACAAGAGTTCCATCCTCCATTGGCTGTCTTAGAGCCTCTAATACATCTCTTCTAAATTCTGGGAACTCATCCAAGAAGAGGACACCATTGTGGGCTAGGCTTATCTCTCCAGGCCTAGGATTACTAGTCCCTCCAACCATACCAGCCAAAGATATAGAATGATGTGGAGACCTAAAAGGTCTCTCTTCTATTATCCCTCCACCCTTTGGTAAAAGTCCTGCACTACTGTATATCTTGGTTACTTCTAGAGCCTCTTCCTCTGTGAGTGGAGGAAGGATGGTTGGTAACCTCTGAGCTAGCATAGTCTTACCAGAACCTGGAGGACCAACCATAATAATATTATGAAAGCCACAGGCTGCTATCTCTAAAGCCCTCTTAGCTGATTCTTGGCCCTTTATCTCGCTAAAATCACCTGACACTTCATTTATCCTTATAGATTTTGCTGGACCCGCAGGAGAAAGGCTAATGTTGCCATTCAGAAATTGAACGATCTCAGTTAAATGTCTAATACCATAGACCTTTACGCCTGGAATTAAGGCAGCTTCTGAGGAGTTTTCATAAGGGACAAACATTATAGGAATCCCTAATTCTCTAGACATTATAGCCATAGAGATAATTCCATTTACTGGCCTTATAGAACCATCTAAAGACAACTCCCCAACAATAAGAAAAGAGCTATCAAGCTGAGAAACTATGCATTCAGAAGCCATAAGTATTCCTATAGCTATAGGAAGGTCAAACGCGGGTCCCTCTTTCTTTATGTCCGCTGGGGCAAGATTGACAGTAATTCTTTTTACAGGAAAGTTAAACTCAGAATTCTTTATTGCAGACCTTATCCTCTCTCTTGATTCTTGAACAGCCTGGTCAGGCAATCCTACAATAGTAAAGCTGGGTAATCCGTTACTTATATCGACCTCTACATCTACCAGCGCCCCTTCTATACCCAAAAGGGTAGCACTCAAGACCTTAGCCAACATACCTATAGGTATCCCCTTCCAACTGAAAGGCATCTTTTGTAAGGTTAAATCTTGTATCTCCAGTCTTTGGATCTATATCTACAGTAAGGACATCAAACCTACAACTTAATCTAGGCCATCCTTTAGCATTTAGATAATAAAGGGCTGTTCTAACTATACGCTCCCTCTTTCTATAAGTAACAGATTCCTCAGGAGCTCCAAATCTCTTACTAGTCCTAGTCTTTACCTCTATAAAACTTAAGACCCCTTTATCTTCTGCTATGATATCTATCTCTCCTCGTTGAGAATAGAAATTAACAGCAAGTATATCGTAACCTAAGCCTTTTAAGTACTCTAGAGCTTTCTTCTCTCCTAAGCTACCTAAACTTCTCTTATTCTTCATATTCCAACACCTCTCTTACAGGAGAAAAAGAAATCCTATGTATAACCGAGGGCTTATAAATCTTCAATCTCTCTTTATGGGAAGGGGTAGGATAACCTTTATTATGAGAAAAATCATACTGCGGGAAAATTTTATCATAGTAGTTCATTATAGAATCCCTAGATACCTTTGCTATTATAGATGCAGCAGATACAGAAGCACAAATCTCATCACCGTTTATGATGTTTAGTTGAAATATATCCACATCAATTCCTAGAGCATCTGTTATTATGCCTTTTACATCAACATCTAAATCCAATAAAGCCCTCTTAAAAGCCTCTTTATTAGCCCAAGATAACCCATTAGCATCTATCTCTTCTGGTTGGACTATACCCAAACCTATCCCTAATGCAATTTCCCTTATTTTATGGGCTATTAACTCCCTCTCTCTTGGGGATAGCTTTTTAGAATCAAATAAAGGCACATCACATCTAAGAGGTAAAACAACAGCTGCTGCTACTAAAGGGCCAGCAATAGCACCCCTGCCAGCCTCATCTATCCCACAAACCGGGTAGATCTCTTGGGAAAATAAAGCTAACTCTATATCCTGAGTTGACTCTACTTTATTATACTTATTCTTCCTGGAGGCCAATATATTAAGATTGCTTTTCCTAAGACATTTTCAACAGGAACAAAACCAAAATATCTACTATCCTCACTATTACTTCTATTGTCACCTAAGACAAAGAGTTTACCCTTAGGGACAGTTACTGGACCAAAGTTATCGTATGAAGGATACATCTTATGGTTCTCTTCTATGGGCTGACTGTTTATGTATACCCTACCGTCAACAAGCTGTACCGTCTCTCCCTCAAGGGCTATAACTCTCTTTATGTAATCTACCTTAGGGTTATGTGGATACTTAAAAACTATTACATCAAAACGCTGTATAGGTTTAAATCTGTATATAAACTTATTCACAAAGAGCTTATCTCCCACAAGGAGGGTAGGCTCCATAGATCCACTAGGTATAGCATAGGGCTGTATAATAAAGGGCCTTATTATACCGAAAGCCAAGATGACAGCTATTACTACAGACTCTATTAAATCTCTTATCACTTCTTTACTCATTTATGCTAGTTTCCTTTATCCTAGCCTCTTTTATCTTAGCCTCCTTACCTATCTTGGTCCTTAAGTAGTACAACTTAGCCCTTCTTACCTTACCTCTCCTTACTACCTCTACCTTATCAATTATAGGTGAGTAGAGAGGAAAGACCTTCTCTACACCAACTCCATACGAAATCTTTCTTACAGTGAAAGATCTATTAATACCGCTTCCCTTTATGGCTATAACTGTCCCTTCAAATACCTGTAGCCTTCCTTCTGGAGATTTCGTATAAACCCTCACCAAATCTCCTGGTTTAAAATTCTCTAAATCCTGTCGTATCTGCTGTTTTTCTAACAATAGAATAGGATCCATTTCTTCATCCCTCCTACGTAAATTAAAACCTTAGGCATTATATCATATCTAGATATATAATTGCAACTACTAGATTTACTGTTTAAACGTTTATGCTACACTTCTAAGTTTAAATATCGGCTCTAATCCTTTAGCTTTTTCCTTTAGGTACTCTAACTCCTCAGTTGTTATGGGTCTAAAGTTCTCCGCTATATCTAGAGCCATCTTAAAGAATTTAGGTTCACCTGGGGGAATAGCAGCGGTAATGGGTTGGGACAGAGTAAACCTTAAAGCCAAACTTGCCAAGTCAGGTTCTTCTACTGGAAGATACCAACACTTATCATATTTACGAGGATGCCCTTCAGGTATAAGCGTCTTAGCCATAGCCTTTAAAGCAAGTCTAGCGGTTCCTTTCTCCAAAGCCTTCTTGACTACCTGTGGTCCAAAATTAGCATTAAAGTAGTTTACCCAGTTTATAGGAAACAAAACAGAATCAAAATGGAAGGCATCTAATAGTCTTAGCGCTACCTCAGCAGAATGAGCGGAAAAACCAATATACCTTATAAGTCCCTTCTCCTTGGCGGAGATAAAAGTTTCCATTGCACCATTGGGTCCCATAGCTATCTCAAAATCTTCATCTGTTGTCATAGCGTGAAGCTGATATAGATCAAAATGGTCTGTTTGTAAAAGCCTTAGCGAATTTTCTAGAGCCTTTTGAGCCTCTTCCTTTGTCCTCTTTTCTGTCTTACAGGCTAAGAATACAGAGTCTCTCTTTCCTTTAAGAGCAATTCCTAATCTTTCTTCCGCATCCATATAAGTCGGGGCTACGTCAAAGTAGTTTATCCCTCTGTCAATAGCCATAGAAACGATACTGTTTGCCTCTTCTTGAGGCATCTTGGCTACAACAATACCGCCAAATCCTATAATAGAAAGCATTTCTCCTGTATTTCCATAGGGTCTTCTTTCCATAGCTTCAAAACCTCCATAAAAGAATTCGTTCTTGAGAAGGATTATACTACTATCCGTGTAAATTGTCTAGCTTACTCCGACTAAAATTTTGTGATATACTAAATAGATAAATAAATCCAAAGGGGAGGGATGTTTATGGAAGAACGGTTCGATTGGGAAAGACTTCCAGAGGAAAAACAAAAGAGGGTTGGAAATATAAAACCAACCTCTATTATTGCAGGATTATTTATTCTTATAATAGCAATAATAATCCTTTCAAGCTCTTTCTATACTGTCAACACAGATGAAGCTGGGATAGTAAAGACATTCGGAGCTTTCTCTAAGGTTACTGGTCCCGGAATCCATGCCAAATGGTTCTGGCCCATACAAACAGTAGAAAAGGTCTCGGTAGAGAAGGTAAACAGGATAGAGATAGGGTTTAGAAGTATAGGGAAGGATGCCTCTGGTAACATTATCTATAGTGATGTGCCAGAAGAAAAGGTAATGGTAACTAAAGATGAGAATATAGTAGAGGTAGAATTTATAGTTCAGTATATAGTTAGAGACCCGATCGCCTATCTATTTAACGTGGATAACCCTATAGAGACTATAAGAAAGACTTCATGGTCTGCAATGAGAACGGTAATCGCTGGTAATAATGTAGATGATGTCCTAACTATAGGGAAAGAGGCTATTCAGAACGAGACAAAAGACCTAATCCAGTCTGTACTAGATAGGTACAACTGTGGAATAAGGGTAGTTGCAGTTCAGTTACAGGATGTTGACCCACCTGAACAGGTAAAGTCAGCTTTTGATGAAGTTCAAAAGGCAAAAGAGAAGATGGATCAACTAGTAAATGAAGGGAAAAGGTATTATAATCAGGTGGTCTTAGAGGCAGAGGGAGAGGCTTATAAAATAGTAAAAGAGGCAGAGGCGTATAAGATACAAAAGATAAACCTTGCTAAGGGAGAGGTTAATAGATTTGAGGAAGTCTATAAACAGTACATAAGAGAAAAGAATATAGCCAAGAAGCAGATATATCTAGATAGGATGCGTAGCATACTAGCGGGGATAAACAAATACATAGTTGATCCTTCTGTAGGTCTCAATATATTCTTAAGAAGTTCAGAGGTGATAAAATGAACACGTTAAGAAAGATAGAGTTAATAGTATTTATTGTGCTTTTATCACTTATACTATTAAGGGGTTTATTCTTATATCAGTTAGACCAGACAGAACAGGCTGTAATAACAAGATTTGGTAAGATAGTAAAGGTAGATACAACACCTGGCTTAGGGTTTAAGGCTCCATTTATAGATACGGTGCATAAGTTTAGTAAAAAGATTCTAGAGTATGATACCAATCCTCAAGTAGCGGTAACACAGGATAAAAAGACCATAATAGTAGACTATTATGCAAAATATAGGATAAAGGAACCTGACAAATTCTTACAGAGGGTAAGGACACAGCAAGGGGCTAATACAATCTTGGATGACGTAGTCTATTCTGCTATGAGAAAAGAGGTAGGCAAATATACCCTTTCCCAGATTATTATGGGGAGAGAAGAGATTCCCAACCTTGTTATAAATGACCTAAAGGCTCTACTTCCAGAATACGGATTAGATATTGTGGATGTGAGATTTAAGACTACCAACTTTCCAAAAGAGGTCCAGGCATCCGTCTTTGAGAGGATGAAGGCAGAAAGATTACAGATGGCACAGAAGTATATATCTGAAGGAGAAAAACAGAAGATCTCTATTATGGCTGATGCGGATAAGATAAAGGCTGAACTTATATCTAAAGCGAATATGACAAGCCAGAAGATAAAGGGAGAAGGAGATAGCACCTCTATTGCACTTATACAGAATGCCTATTCTAAAGCTCCAGAGTTTGCATTTCTTATAAAATATCTAGAAACATATGGGGAGATATTAAAAAAGGAAGATACAAATATTATAATATCTACTAAATCGGAGATATTTAAGATTCTCCAAGACCTAGAGATGAAATAAGGAGGGAAGTTCTTGAAGTTATATATAAGGTATAGATATAACTTTAAAGAACATCACTTAAAAGAGATCTTATCAGCAAGGAGTGATATAGAACTTGTAGACGATTTAGAATCTGCCGAGGTAATACTTGGAGGGATATCAGGAGAGGAATTTAAAATAGCAAAGAACTTAAGATGGATACAGGCAACAGGTGCTGGTGTAGATGGGCTTCTATTTCCGGAATTGGTAGAGAGTGATGTAATACTTACCAATGCCAGTGGGGTTCATCCTATACCTATAGCAGAACATACATTTGCTCTCATATTGGCTATCACTAGAGGGCTTATAAAATCCTTTGAAGGAAAGAATAAAAGGGCTTGGCTTCACAACGAGGTATACATAGATGAGCTCTATGGAAAGACGATAGGCATAATAGGCTATGGAAAGATAGGACAGGGGATAGCAAGATTGGCTAGAGGTTTTGGAATGAAAACTATCGGACTAAAAAGAGACCTTGAGAAAGAGGTTGAGGTCAAGCCAGATATACTTTTAGGGAAAGACTCTTTAGATATTCTATTGAGAGAGTCCGATATAGTAGTCATTATAGTTCCTCTTACAAGTGAGACTTATCGCTTGATAGGGGAGAAGGAACTAAGTTTAATGAAGCCTACAAGTATCTTGATAAATGTAGCAAGGGGAAAGGTCGTAGACGAAAAGGCCCTTATAAAAGCCCTAAAAGAGAAGCGGATATTAGGGGCTGGGTTAGATGTCTTTGAGACAGAGCCCCTTCCACCTGAGAGTGAGCTCTGGGATTTAGAAAATGTAGTTATAACTCCACATATAGCAGGACTCAATCCATACTATACAGATAGACTTTTAGAGATATTTATTAAGAATCTTAAAGCCTATCCAGATGTTTCTAAGATGGTTAATGTGGTAGATAAAAAGCTTGGATATTGAGAGATGATACAAGAAGGAATGCGCCTATAAGGAAGGGTCCAAAGGGAATTTTAGTCCTCATTCCTGCCCTTCCTTTTCTTATCAGATACACCCCATAGATAGTTCCAATAAGGGATGATATAACAACCACCATAAGTGTTCCATAGAAACCAAGCATAAGAGAAAAGATAAAGATAAGCTCTACATCGCCTATTCCCAATCCACCACTAAAAATAACACGCAAGAGATAAAAGATAAGGACAAATATCCCTGCTGTTATAAAGTTATTCGGAAAACCGTATATACTTCCATAGATCACCGAAAGTATAATGCTTGGGATTATAACTACATCTGGCAATACCATATATCTTAGGTCTATAAAAAAGGCTATTATCAGAAGGGACGATGTAGAAAGAAATAGTATAAACTCAGCGGAGATTCCAAACCTTCTATAAAATAGGATAAATATAACCCCCGTAAGGAGTTCCACAAGGGGATACTGTAGAGGAATTTTCTTGGCACAGTACCTACATCTTCCTTTTAACAGGATATAGCTAACCAGTGGGATGTTATCTATCCAAGAAAGCTTATGTTTACAATGTGGGCAGAAAGATCCAGGAATAACTATAGAAATACCCTCAGGTATCCTATATATGCATACATTCAAGAAACTTCCTATTATAAGTCCAATGAGAAATAATATTATACTCAACTTAGCGCATCTATTATAGCTTTTCCTGAACTTGTTCCAATTCTGTTTGCTCCGGCAGATATCATTTTTAGTGCGTCATCAAGAGTTCTTATACCACCACTAGCCTTAACTCCCAATCTATTTCCCACCGTCTCTCTCATAAGTTTAACATCTTCTACCGTTGCTCCACCAGGAGCAAATCCAGTAGATGTCTTTACAAAGCTTGCCCCACTAGCCTCCGCTATCTTACAAGCAGTGATCTTTTCCTCATCTGTTAGGTAACAGGTCTCAAGTATAACCTTTACTATCTTTCTGCCAGCAAGATTGACGATCTTCTTTATCTCGCTTTCCACATACTCATAGTCTTTACTCTTAAGTGCCCCAATATTTATAACCATATCCAACTCGTCTGCGCCATTCTCTAAGGCTTCATCCGCTTCATATACCTTAGTCATAGTCGTTGTAGCTCCAAGGGGAAAGCCTATTGCAACTCCAACCTTTATCCCAGAACCCCTCATAACTTCAACGGCTAGTTTTGTAAACCAAGGGTTTATACACACCGCATAAAACTTATAAAGCTTTGCCTCTTCTAAGAATGCAGTCATTTCTTCAATTGTAGCATGTGGCCTTAATAGTGTCTGGTCTATATATTTTAACAACTCTTCCCTAGTCATACTAATCCTCCTATAGATAGTTCAATTCTTCTAATATTTTCTTTAATACATCTTCCTGCTCAACAGTAATCTCCCCCAATGGAGGCCTTACACTCCCAACATCTATCCCCCTAAGTCTTAGCATAACCTTTAGTGCGGATATAGATGAAAACTGCTTGGTTATGGTTCTTATATTATTCAGTACATACTGTTTCTCTTTAGCAGACTCAAAGTCTTTAGAGAGAAAATCCTTATATAGGCCAGTACATAACTCTGGTAATGGGTTAGCCAGTGCAGAGATAGCTCCCTTAGCACCCATAATAAGGGCAGGTAATATTAGGCTATCTGTACCAACAATAACATCCCTATCTGGACCCAATTCATATATAAAATCTTCAAGTATCTGAAGGTCTTTACTACTATCTTTTATTCCCTTTACATTATTTGCATTTTCTATAACCGCCTTAGCTACCGATGGCTTTATACTATTTCCAGTATTTCCAGGAAGATTATACAGATAGACTGGAGTTGGCTCTAAAGCGCGAGCTACACTTATAAAGTGTTTCTTAAGAGCAGAATCTTCCAACTTAAAATAATAGGGACTTACTACTCCCAAAGCAGACACACCAGACTTTACAGCTGATTCTCCCAGTTCTATAGTATCTTTGGTAGTAATTTCTCCAATCTGGGCTATAACAGGAACCTTATCTCTAGCTACCTCTACAGCAGTTTTAAAAAGTAAAGCCTTTTCCTCTTTTGATAATAGGGGACCTTCTCCGTTTGTACCAGCTATAAAAAGGCCATCTACGTTTCTATCAATGAGAAAGTTTAGTAATCTTTCAAAGGCATTTATATCTATACCATCCCCTTTAAATGGAGTAACTACTGCAGGTATAATACCCTTAAGCATCATTACACCTCTCTATTTAAGTTTTACTTTAATAACTAAGATTATACTTTATCCAGCAGAAAGCGTCAAATACTAGATAAACTGAAATTCGGACAGGAGTTCGGACATCCTATGTCTCTATGCTCACACCGGGTATATGAAAATACCCTACCAGGGCATCTTACATCAAAAATTTCTATAAATTTTTACCCCTGTATAAGACCCATAACCCTGCAAAATCTACCTAAAAATGCAAAATTATCATTACCTACCTGTTAGAGGTTTAATATCTTTTTTGAACCTCTAATGCCTAGCCCTTTTATCGCCTCTCTAGATCATCAATTCACGTCCCTACAAGTGACAGAAGTACTTCGTATGCCATTTTTATACCTAGTTCTATTATCTCTTCTTTCATCTTGTTAGCCTTATACAATAGTACGTATAATCCTGAGTACTTCTTCCTATTCTTCTCTGATATCCCTAGCTTC
>CALGNK010000037.1 GCA_937958695.1 uncultured bacterium | reverse complement strand
TATCTTTGGATTCCTCGGATATATAAATCTATGTTCTATCCCTTTCTAACTTCTTGAAAAAGTCTAATGCATTATTACTGCTAAGGCTCCTATATGCTTGTGAAAAAACAAACTTTGTCTTTATATCTATAGCATTAATTACATATACCCTTATACTATCTATAAACTTGATTATTGAGTCTATCTCTATATATCCTGATATCCTGGCTCTTTCTCTCTAGGTGACTTCTTTACCTTAGATTTGTAGTCTCTTCTTTTATTTGCCCACTTACCATTGGGATTATGATAACATCTACCTGTCTTTGCATAAAACATATCATATCTCTTTATTATCTTCCCTATAGTTGATACAGATACAGTCTTGACTCCTATCTCCTTACAATATTCATCTAATAATGGCTTTATCTTCTCCTTTCCTAGCCTTGGATGTTCTTTCCTAATATTTCTTACAAACTCTATGACTCCATTAGAAACCTCCATCTTTCTTCTTCTCTTAGGTGCTTTTGATTTCGGTATAAGACTTGTTATATTCCCCTTAGAATCTTCTAACTTCTTCTTCCATCTAAAGATGGTAGCTCTAGATACCCCATAAGCATCTTTAGTTGCAGCTAGCCCATGTTTCTTATAGAAGTTAATAACTTCTAATCTGAACTTAGCTACTTCATTTTTAGAGAAATCTAATTTTTTAATCCAAGTCTTCATAATAGATCTATTATACAATGATGTTCCATAGTAAATATGCATATCTCTCTGAGGTACTCTTACTCTTCCTTTTCATTCTAAGAGACACTCCTTCCTATAAGTAATAGTCTCTTATGTTATGCAACTTCTGCAAAAAAAGAACGATAGGTTTTTATCTTTCATTTAGAATTTTTTCTAGTATCTCTACAGCATCCCCGACTAGCTTAGGACATATAATGTGAGCCCTTTCTCTTCCCTCAGGAGTATTAATATCTGCTCCAAGTAATTCTCTACAGAGGATGGAATTATTCTTTTCTTTGAATCTATTAATGAAATCTCTTACTATACTGTATACCTTTTCTTTAGCTTCGTTACTAAAGACTGTGTATCCATATTTAAGTCCTAAAGCCATAATTGCTCCAGTTACTGCACCACAAACCTCTCCTGTTCTACCTAATCCTCCGCCAAATCCACTTGAGATTAGAAGCGCTAAATCTCTTTTTAAACCTAGCTCAGGGGCATAGGTAGAAATAACAGATTGTGAACAATTAAACCCACTCTTAAAAGTCTCAACAGCTTCTTCTACTTTATTCATAGCAAATCCTCCCAACAAGATAAAATTTTTATCTATTATATCGGATCTAATAGCTAGAATCATTCTATTATTAAGGTTTGAATTAAGTTATAGCTTGACTTTCATTAAACTTTGTATCAATATAATCAAGTAGTAATTCTATTAAAATATGATAAAGTTGAGGAGGTTAATTTTATGTTAAATGAACAGGAATATTATAATAAGGTCTATGGGTGTTGGTTAGGTAAAAATGCAGGAGGGACTTTGGGGACTCCACTTGAAAGTGGATGGGGTAAGGAGGAGATGTTTGATGTATGGTGGTATCCTAAGCTACAAGAAGGTGGTTTACCTAATGACGATTTAGAATTGCAGTTGATATGGCTTCAGGCACTTGAGGAGAAAGGTTTAGATATTAATGCTAGAGATTTGGCAGAATATTGGTTAGATTGTATTGCTTATAACTTTGATGAGTATGGATTGAACAAGACAAATCTGAAAAAAGGGCTGGTTCCTCCGGTGTCTGGTTATTTCAATAATTGGTTTAAACACTGTATGGGAAGCCCGATACGTTCTGAGATTTGGGCTTGTATCGCCCCTGGATTGCCAAATGTAGCTGCTAAATATGCCTATGAGGATGCTATAGTAGACCACGCTGGTGGGGAATCGGTATATGGGGAGATATTTAATGCGGTTGTAGAATCTACTGCATTTGTCATTTCTGATAAGATGAAGCTACTTGAAATTGGTTTGTCATTTATACCTGAGAATTGTGAGACTGCAAAGGCTATAAAAAATGCTATAACCGCATACCAAAAAGGAATGGATTGGAAATCTGCAAGAAATTTTGTTTTAAAGAATTCTTACAGTCCAATAGCACAGTACTCTCCAGTAAATCTTGGTTTTCAAACCATAGGCCTTCTATATGGAGAAGACTTTGGAGATGCGATATGCAAAGCGGTAAACTGCGGATATGACACAGACTGCACCGGAGCAACATTAGGTTCAATATTAGGGATAATCCTAGGTAAAGATGGGCTTCCTTCTAAGTGGATAGAGCCTTTAAGTGACAAGATTGTTACTAATGCTAGTTGGGGTGGGATAAAGAATGTAAAAGAGCCAAAGGATTTAGATGACCTTACTAAGAGGGTGTGTAAAATAGGTAAAAAGATACTAGCACTTTATGGAGATGAGCCCCAACCTCTTACTCCTAAAGATGAAGTTAAAAAACTATGGTATATTCCACCCACAAGAATAGACTATGATCTAAAGACAGTTAAGGTTTCTTTAGATTATTTAGATAATCCAGCTATGCAGTTTGGGAAAGAGAAAAGACTTGAACTTATCGTAGAAAATCCACACCCTGAAATAATAGAAGCTAACGTTTCCTGTAGATTTCCTATAGGATGGAGAATAAATCCTCAAGAAGAAAGGCTTACCTTACAGCCTAATGAAAAACGTACCCTCTCTTTTTCTATATCCGTATATGATGTGAAATATATAAATACCTCTAATCGAGGAAGTATATCAATCTCTGTTAAAGATCGACCTAGCATTCCTGAGATTCCAGTAGTATATCTTGGTTCTAATAGATGGTTAGTCTCTCCAAGGTTTGATGGAGACATAGACACCGAAACTTATGTAGAAAAGGATACAAATCCAAGTGGCTTAGGTGAGATTTGGAGTATAGTAAATTTTGATGAAAATGAGCTTTTAATAGAGCCTTATTTTGATAATAGGTCATGGATAATATATCTTAGACATTATATCTATTCTCCGACTGCTAGATCTATTAAGATGGGTTTACCTTCTAACTGTCCTTTTAAGATTTGGCTTAATGGAGAAAAGGTTCATGAGGTTAAGAATGAAGGTATCTTAAGGCCTAACTATGGTGGCGATGGAAGGAGTTATGTAGTTTCTAACTTTAGAGAAGGTTGGAATCAAGTACTAGTTAAGATAGAGAGGAAGGATAAACCCGTAGAAGCTCACTTTGTTATCTCATCTGGTGATAGATTTTCTCATGGCTTAGCAGACCTAGTAGAGTGTAAATTCCCTTGGGAAGTATTCTAAGAAGTATTCTAAAATTTAGAGGGGGGGTAGAGTATATCTCTGCTCCCTTATATTATTGATAACTTATATCCGGCAGACTTTATGGCAGATATTAATTCCTCGCTATGTTCTTTACTTCTTGTCTCTACTGATATTTCTACCTCTACCATCCCTATAGGAACTATTGGATTTAACCTCTCATGGTGAATAGATATTATATTTGCACCTATTTTTGCTATTATAGTTAAAAGTTTATGGAGTTCTCCTGGCCTATCAGGTATAGCTGTTATAAACTTTAGTCTCCTGCCAGACTTTGTTAACCCATGTTCTATTATTGTAGAGATAAGGTTTACATCGATATTACCACCGCTTAATATAGCAACAACATTCCCTTTAAGAGGAAACTTGTTGTACAGAATACTAGAAACACTTACCGCCCCTGCACCTTCTACTATCATCTTACATCTCTCTATTAAGAATAGAATAGCTCCAGCGATCTCCTCTTCCTCTACAAGGACTATATCGTCTACTAGTTTAGATATAATCTCTAGATTAACTTTTCCCGGTTTCTTTACAGCAATTCCATCTGCTATGGTTTCACATGTTACTTCTTCTATCTTTCCTTTAGAAATGGCATTATATACACTTGGGACTGCTTTGGTTTGAACTCCAACTATTTTTATCTTTGGATTTATACTTTTTACTGCAGAAGCTATTCCAGAAATTAGTCCCCCTCCTCCAACAGGCATCACTATCATATCTACTTCTGGTAGTTGTTCTAATATCTCAAGGGCTATAGTGCCCTGACCCGCTATAATATCTGGGTCATCATAAGGCGAGACAAATACTCTTCCTGTTTCCCTTGCCATCTCTATAGCCTTTTCCTGAGCTTCATCGAAAGTTTTTCCATATAGCATAACTTTACTTCCGTACCCTCTAGTAGCCTCCATCTTGCTTATGGAGGCAAATTCTGGCATAACTATGACAGAGTCTATTCCTAGTTTGGAGCTAGCATAAGCTACCCCTTGTGCATGATTCCCGGCAGAGCAAGCTATAATACCTCTTTTCTTTTCTTCGTCAGAAAGTTGAGAGAGTTTAAAGTAAGCTCCCCTTACCTTAAAGGACCCTGTCTTTTGGAAATTTTCACACTTAAGATATATTGAACATGATACCCATTCTGAAAGTGTTGTAGAATATATTAAAGGTGTTTTATGAACGATTTGAGTCAAAAGAGCCCTTGCCTTTTGTATCCTTTCAAGTAGAATCATCTTATATAGATTTTAGACAGTCTGTACAGACATAAACTCTTTTAATCTCTCCGTTTATAACTCTCTTGACTTTTTGTAAATTTGGTAACCAACGTCTACGGGTCCTTCTGTTAGAGTGACTTACATTATTACCATACATAGGACCCTTTCCACATATACTGCATCTTTTAGCCATAATTTTCTTCCCTCCTTATTGTTAAAACTAGGCAAGGGCTTAGCTCAATAAATAGGTTATCATCATTTATACTGTAAAGTCAATAGATAAATTCTTAATATTTTCTTAACCATTTCTTAATTTTTTCTTAATATATTATCTCTATACTAGTCAATGTTAGGTTTTATATAATAAATTAGCAGTCTAGGTAACCTCATCATATGACCTACCCCCCTTACAATAGGGACCGCCAAGGTCCCTATTGTTTTTATTGTAAGATTAGCTGATATTAAATTGTCTTTTTCTCTTAAAAAAGAGAAGAAATGTTTCGTTTAATAGAAAAGCTAAGGTAACTAATATAAAAGGTATCTTGGGATTTATACTATATGTCCAACCGCCAATAATTCCAGCAGGGGATATAAAAACAAGTAGTAATACTGTTAGAATGGCTAAAGTCTTAGCTCTATTCTCATCGGAGATAAGATTTGCTATGGTAGACTCCAAATAGGGGTTGGCTATTATACTTCCGCTAGCAGATAGCATAGTAACAATTACTACCCCAGTAATATTTTTAGGGGGAAGAAGTATCAACATAACATTGGCTAATATAGAGATACCAAATCCTATAACCATATATCTACTAGAGGACTCTTCTCTAAACCTAGGCATTACTAGTAGTAATAGGGTTAGCATAGCAATTGAAGAGAATGCTGGGAATAAACCAATTAGAGAATCCTTTATCCCTAAAACATTTACTAGGTATATAGAAAGATATGTCCCTCTTATTGCCATCTGGAAGTTGTTTAATATATAAACACAAACTATAATCATTAATAGTCTGTTTTTTACTATTTCTTCTAATACTTCTTTATATTCTTTTAGGCTTTCTTTAAAATTTATCCCTTTACTCTCAGATCTTTTCTTAATACTTATTTCTGTATCATAGGTAATCGCATTTCTACCAAAGAACATTATTGTCATACTTATACAGGCAAAAAGATACATAAGCCTCACTGCAGGGACTAGCGTAAGTTTACTTACTAGTAGTCCACCAAGAGGGGCAAAAAAGCCAGATATAACTGATATAACCTGTAGGATAGTAAAGATTATTGACCTGTTTTCCGGTTCTGTGTCTTCTACTAAGAGACAGTACCAAGCAGTATTTGGAATCTTTTGAAAGCTATTCACTATGACTGCAGCTAAAAAATACCAAAAATTTTGAGCTATTGCCCATATAAGTGTGGCAAGACTCCAACTAACTAGATCAAATATAAGTAAAGCTATCCTTCTTCCTAATCTGTCTGTTAAGTGCCCACTCATAAAAGATGTAAATATCTGAAGAACAAGATTTATAGTGGTAAGAAGCCCTATCTGTGTCTCCTTAAGCCCTAGAGATAACATATAGATAGATGCATAAGTACCAAACATATTGAATGGAATAACCCACATAGCTTCAAACATTAGACAAGCTCTTGCATTGCCCTTGATTCTACTAAACAATTTCCATTTCTCCTTTCTTTCTGTTTTAGATAAAGATTATCATAACTTTAATGAAGATACAATTGAGTGTTTCTTCAAGGGCATTTGGTACTATATAGAAAAACCGATTTAATAAAATGATTACAGATCAGGTCTTTTAATATTGAAAAGATGATACTTTTGGTGTTATAATCTCTATAGTAAAATACATCTGAATGTGGAAGGAGGTGAGGGGTGTAGTTTAGGATAAGGGAAATAGATGAGGAGTAAGTGGTAGGTGATAACTTCCTTTAAAGATATACAAAATCTTTTGGAGGAGGCTGATGTTTAAGATGAAGAGATTTTTGGCAAGTTTAATAAGTATAGTTGTTATTACCACTCTTTTAGGAAGCGTTTCTTTTGCCCAAGCACCTGTTCAATTACCTAGGAAAGAAACCTTATATGTAGCAGGGATGCAGTGGGGACCACCAACTACTTTTAATCCTATGGCTCCTAGCCCTGCTTGGCCAACTAACAGAGGCCAGCACTATCTTATATATGAAACCCTATTCGTCTATAACCTACTAACTGGAAAGCTAGACCCATTGATCGGCGAGAGTTATAGTTGGTCTGTGTATACCCTTACAATAAAACTTAGGAAGGGAGCCAAGTGGCAAGATGGAACTCCTCTAACTGCGAAAGATGTTGTTTATAGTTTACAACTTGGTAAGAAATATCCTCTTTACTTCTCATCTTTCTGGGACTTTGTTACAGATGTAAAGGCAAAGGATGATCTTACAGTTGTCATGACTTTAAACAAGGATAAACCTTTTAAAAAGAGGGTTGAAGTATTTTTAAATCAGATCTTTATTGTACCTCAGCATATATGGAGTAAGATAGATACTGGGCAGAAGGCTTTACTAGAATATACTAATACAGAACCTGTTGGTTCTGGCCCTTATAAACTTTTATCTTACTCTCCAGAGCAGATAGTATTACAGAGAGATGACAATTATTGGGGAATTCCTTACTATGGAAAACCTGCTCCTAAGTATGTAGTACATCCTATATTTAAGAGTAATGACGCAGGAAACCTCGCTTTTGAGAGAGGAGATGTAGACTTTTCTCAGCAATTTTGTCCAGAAATTTGGAAGATGTGGGAAGTAAAGAAGCTTCCAGTAGGAACTTGGTATAAAAAAGAGCCTTATCATATACCAGCATCTGTCCCTTCATTATATATAAATATACATAAGAAGCCACTAAATAATCCTTTGGTAAGAAGGGCTTTGGCTTATGCTATAAACTATCCAAAGATAGCAGAAACCGCTATGTCTAGATATTCGCCTCCAGCAAAATCGAGCCTAATTATCCCAGTTGGTGTTCCCGAGAGAAAATACTTTAGCCAAGAAGACGTTGATAAATATGGATGGAAGTATGACCCAGCAAAGGCAATAGAAATCCTAGAGAAGCAGTTGAAAGCAAAGAAAGGCCCAGATGGTATTTATGTCCTACCAGACGGAACAAGACTTGGTCCGTTCACTGCTATGTGCCCCTATGGATGGACTGACTGGATGACAAGTCTAGAGGTTGTTGCTGAAAGTGCAAGGGCGGTTGGTATTGATATTAGAACAGAATATCCTGACGCTCCTGTATGGGTAGATCGTAGAAATACTGGTAATTTTGACCTTCTTATGAATACACCTGCAGGTGGATATACCCCTGCCCATCCTTGGCTAAGATTCTTTGAAGTGATGGAAATTAAGGGGGTACCACCAATAGGACAAGTAGCTTACTGGAACTTCAATAGGTATTCTAACAAGAAGGCAAGTTCACTTATTGAAGCTGCTGCTAAGATAACAGATGAGCAGAAGCTAGCCACCATATTTAGAGAGTTGGATAGAATCTTTATGAAAGATATCCCTATTATTCCTCTTGAGTACAGACCTTGGCACTTCTATGAATATAATGAAACTTACTGGACAGGATTCCCCAATGAAAATAATCCTACCGCTTCTCCATTACATACTGCTCAGGGGATCAGAATATTCTACTTAATTAAGCCGAAAGAATAAGATTAGGATAATTATTTATAAAGGGAGGGCAAGAAATTTCTTGCCCTCCCTCTTGTTAGAAAGGAGAGAGTATGAAGAATCCATTTGCTAGATATATACTTCAAAAGATAAGTTGGTATATCTTAGCATTTTTTGTCGCTGTCAGTTTAAACTTTATTCTGCCTCGTCTTATTCCAGGTAATCCTGTCTCTGTAATAGTAAATCAGATGGCAACAGGTGGGGTTCAGAGTGATGTATTAGAAAGATTATACTCTACCTATATGAAGGAGTTTGGTCTAGATAAACCTTTATATATCCAATACTTTAATTATTTGAGAAATATATTTCGTTGGAATCTAGGTACATCTTTTATGCTTTACCCTGGTAAGGTTAAGGACCTTATAGGTAGGGCATTGCCTTGGACTATAAGTTTACAGGTCCCTGCCATATTATCAGGTTGGATAATTGGTAATCTATTGGGTGCTTTTAGTGCATATAAAGGGGGTAAATTCGATAGTGTAGCTTTTACACTTTCTCTAGTCTTTTCTAACATACCTTACTATTGTCTTGCTATAGTATTTCTTTACCTTTTAGCTGTTAGGTTTGGCTTGTTCCCTGTAGGTGGCGGTTATAGCTTTGGTATGGTCCCAACATTATCTTTGAGGTTTATTATGAATGCCCTCTACCATTATATACTTCCGTATCTTTCTATGGTTTTAGTTGCTATAGGGGGTCAGGCTATTGGGATGAGAGAGATGTCACTCTATGAACTTACCTCAGACTATGTTAATTATGCTAAGAATTTAGGGATAAGAGATGAGAGAATTATCAGATATGTCTTTAGAAATGCAATGTTGCCACAGATTACAGGATTGGCAATCTCTTTTGGTACTATGATGGGTGGTGCCTTGGTTACTGAGTCTGTCTTTTCTTATCCTGGTGTAGGAAGCTTGCTCTTCACTGCTATAAGGCAGAACGATTATCCTCTTATACAAGGTTGTACACTTATAATAACTGTTGCGGTTTTGACCGCTAATTTTCTTGTAGAAATAGCTTATGGATTTATAGATCCGCGTATAAGAGCGGTTCAGTTAGGGGAGAGATAAATGAAGGATATACTGATATTACTCTTTAGGTCTAAAAGGTTTATAGTAGGATTTGTTCTTTTCCTTGGAATTCTCTCTTTTGCATTAATAGGTCCGATTTTAAATCCTAAAAATCCCTTCCAGATGGTTGGCGGACTTTTCAGTCCCCCTTCAGATAGGTTTATTCTTGGAACAGATAACCTAGGTAGGGATGTATTTACTCAGCTTATGTATGGGACTAGGACTTCACTTCTCATTGGTTGTACCGCTGGACTTATAGCTACTACCATAGGAGTTACTATTGGCTCTATTGCAGGTTATAAAGGAGGAATAATTGAAGAGGTATTGATGGGTATAACTAATGTATTTATTACCATACCTTCGATAGTAATACTAATCCTTCTCTCTATCGCTATTAAAGCTAGATCTGCTGTAGTAATGGGATTAGTTATAGGAATAACTGCTTGGCCCTGGACAGCTAGAGCGGTTAGAGCTCAAACTTCAAGTCTAAAGACAAGGGAACATATAGATATAGCTAGAATAACTGGATTTAGCTCTTTAGAGATGATTATATATGAGATATTGCCCTATATGTTTTCTTATATATTTATGGCTTTTATACTTCAGTTCTCTGGTGGAATATTGAATGAAGCTACTTTAAGTATGTTAGGGCTTGGTCCATTTCAGACAGTATCTCTTGGCGTAATGTTACACTGGTCTTTATTATGGGAAGCAGTGAGAACTGGAGCTTGGTGGGCATTTATACCTCCAGTTATATGCCTCTCTATGACGACTTTTTCTCTTATGAGTATGAATACTGGTATGGATGAAGTCTTTAATCCTAGACTAAGAAGGAGTTAGCGATGGGTAACCTTCTAACTGCTATTGACTTGAGAGCTTATTATAAGACGGTTCAGGGGGAAGAGATTAAAGCTGTAGATGAAGTTTCTTTAGAGGTTAGAGAGGGAGAGGTTTTAGGGATAGCTGGTGAGTCTGGATGTGGAAAGTCTACATTAGCTTCTGTCCTTGCCTTTACGGTTATTCCTCCTCTATATGTAGTAAGCGGTGAGGTTAGAGCTAATGGTACAAATATACTAACACTTGATAAGGAGACACTGAGGAGAGAAATAAAGGGTAAATATATATCCATTGTCCCTCAAGGGGCTATGAACTCCTTAAATCCTACTTCAAGGATTAAAAATTTTGTAATAGATGTGTTGAAAGAACATTTCCCAGAGATGTCAAAAGAAGAAGCTCTACAGAGGGCAAGGGAGAGATTTGAGGCTTTATCTTTGCCTCCAAGGATACTAGATGCCTATCCTCACCAACTTAGTGGAGGAATGAAACAGAGGACGGTAACAGTTATCTCGACGTTACTAAATCCAAAGGTTTTGATAGCAGATGAACCCACCTCAGCATTAGATGTCTCTAGCCAGAAGATTGTAATAAAACTATTAGTGGAGCTTTTGAGGAAGCAGATTATAAAAAGCGTTGTTTTTATAACTCATGAGCTTCCCCTATTAAGACATTTCGCAAATAGAATAGCAGTTATGTATGCAGGGAAGATAGTAGAGGTTGGTCCTATGGAAAGCATAATATTTGAACCGTTGCATCCTTATAGTAAACTATTAATATCTTCAGTCTTAGTTCCAGAGTCAGGTATGAAGTCTAAGAGAATAGAGGCTATACCAGGGGTTCCTCCTAATCTGAAAGATCCTCCTACTGGATGTAGATTTCACCCCAGATGTCCATCTTATATAGAAGGTATCTGTAATACTTCTGTCCCACCCTTTATAACTGTAAAGTCTGACCATATAGTTAGTTGCTTCTTATATGGAGGAGAACATGGATAGAGAACTTCTAAGGGTTGAAAATCTAACTAGGACCTTTGGAACTGGCAAGTCTCAGATAAGGGCGGTAGATAATGTCTCTTTTTCTATTAATGAGGGAGAGATAGTTACCCTGTTAGGGGAGAGTGGTAGCGGTAAGACTACTACTGCTAGGTTGATATTAAAATTACTCCCTCCTACAAGTGGTAGGATAATATTTAGAGATAAAGATATTACACATATATCTTCTAGGAAAGATCTTTTGAATTATTGGAGAGAGGTACAGGCAATATTTCAGGACCCATTTGCCTCTTTCAATATATTCTACTCTGTAAGAAGGTTATTAAATAACGCATTTAGGCTTGTCTTAAATTCTCCTTCTAATGAGGAAAGAGAAAAGATAATTAGGGAGTCGTTATTGAGTGTTGGATTAAATCCTGATGAGGTTTTAGATAAGCGTCCCTACGAGTTGAGTGGTGGACAGAAACAGAGGATAATGTTAGCTAGAATCCTAATTATAAAGCCTAAGCTTCTTATTGCAGACGAACCTACATCTATGATAGATGCCTCTTCTAGGGCTGGTATACTGAATCTACTCTTAGATCTAAGGAAACAATATAATATGTCTATAATGTTCATTACTCATGATATAGGCTTGGCTTACTATACCAGCGATAGGTTATTTATAATGAATAATGGAAAGATAGTTGAATCGGGAGATGCTGAAGAGATAATTACTGATCCTAAAGATTCTTACACGAAGAAACTTCTCGAAGATGTTCCAGTAATTCACAAGAAGTGGGAGCTATAAATGGCTCCCGCTCTCTTATCTATATACAGATAATTCCTTCAAAGACCTTTTCTGCCTTTCCAGATAGCGTAAGTTTGACAGGTAAAGTTCAAAAAAGCGGGTTCGAAACATCCTGAACCCGCTTTTTTATTATATGACCCTCTCATTTTTAAAAATTTTCCTGGTGCCACGTCAATTTATAAAGTATTGACATATAGATTTAAATATGATATTATTTTATTGCTATGAGTATTTTCCCTAGAGTTAAAAGGTTTAAAAATAAAGATGGTTCCACTAGAGCTTACCTATATCTAGTTAGAAATTACTGGGATAAGAAATCTAACTCAACTAGACAGAAAAATATCTGTTGTCTTGGTAGAGTTGATACCTCAGAGACCACTAAATTAGTAGATAACATCATCAATTATCTACTTCCTTTCTCCTCTAAATGTAAGTTTCTAGATTTAGAAGAGCTTGATATTGATGAGGCTAAAACATATGGGGAGATACAAATCTTCAGAAAGCTCTGGGAAAGTTTAGGCTTTGAAAAAGTTCTAAGGAAATACTTCGAAGAAACAAATAAACAAGTAGATCTAGTAGAAGCCATCTTTGCGATGGTATGTAATCGTCTTATAGCCCCTTCAAGTGAAAGAGAGACAAATGAATGGAAGAAGGGTGTGTATGAGCCTAAGTGGGAGAATTATGACCTACATCACTTCTATCGAGGTCTAGATTTCCTGATAGAGAACAAAGAGAGGATAGAGCTAAAATTGTTCAATAGGAATAAGAATCTATTCAACTATCGGGTAGACATAGTTATGTTTGACACTACAACAGTTAGCTACTGGGGAGAAGGAGATAATGCTGAAGAGTTACTGAAGTATGGGTATCCAAAGAACAAGAGGAACGACTTAAAGCAATTAGTAATAGGGATACTAATGGATCAGAATGGATTTCCGATAGGGCATGAAGTATGGGAAGGGAACAAGTCAGACAAGCCAGCATTTAAGGAGATAATAGAGAAAGTAAGGGATAGGTATCAGATAGGGAAAGTGATACTAGTAGCAGATAGAGGAATGGTATCTGAAGAGAACATAAGGTATTTAGAGGAGAATGGATATGAGTATATCCTAGGGGTAAAGATGAGACAAATAAACAAGGTAAGGAAAGGAATCCTATTAAAAGAAGAGGGATTTGAAAGTATAGGTAGGAACCTAAAAGCTAAGGAGATGACAGAGGAGGAGCTAGAGGAGTTAGAGAAAGGGGAGAGAGGGAAAGATAAAGATAGTAGTATAGAGACTTCTAAGAAGTCAAAGAGGAGATGGATAGTATGCTACAACGAAGAGATAGCAAAGATGGAAAAAGAAAAGAGGGAGTATTTCCAGAAGATAATAGAGAACAAGATAGAGTTTAGTACAGCAAAAGAATGGATAATAAGGAACGGGTACAAGAAGTATGTAAAGATAGAAGACATGAAGATAAGCCTAGATGAAGAGAAGTTAAGAGAAGAAGAGATATATGATGGTAAGTGGGTATTAGTGACAAATAGTAGTCTAAGGATAGGAGAGGTGATAGGGGGATATAAAGGATTAGCAATGATAGAGAGACACTTTAGGGAGTTAAAGAATGAATTAGAAGTAGGGCCAATATATCACTATGTAGAGAGGAGGATAAGAGGGCATATATTTGTATGTTTTATAGCTTTACAGATGAAGGTACTATTAAGTAAGAAGATAAAAGAGATAGATGAAGAAGCCACATACAGTGAAGTAATGAGAGATATAAGTAAGTTAAAGGCAGTAGAGATAAATATAGAAGGTGAAGGGAAAGTAATAGTAAGGACAAACTTAAAAGGGAAAGCTGAGATAGTATATAAAGCTTTAGGGCTAAAAATTCCACCAAGGATATTAGGTACAGTAAAGTAGACCTGGTGCCTACGCCTTAGGTCTGAAAATTAAGATAACCCGCTAGCCATGCGGGTTTTTAAATTTTAGGGTGTCAAACTTGCGAGAAGTGGGAGCTATAAATGGCTCCCGCTCTCTTATCTATATACAGATAATTCCTTCAAAGACCTTTTCTGCCTTTCCAGATAGAAATATATCTTTTCTATCCTTCCATTCTACATATAAGGTTCCACCTTTAGAGGTTACTTTATAGTTGAGATTTTCTTCTCCTCTTAATATCTTAGCTACCACTGCTGCACAGGCACCTGTTCCACAGCCTAGAGTCTCTCCAACACCTCTTTCCCATATTCTTATCTTTAATTCTCTGTGATATTCATCTATTACCCAGATTACACTTGTTCTATCTGGAAATAGCGGATGATTCTCTATTATAGGGCTATATTTTTTGAATATCTCCTCTGTAAGATTTTTATAAAATATTACAGAATGGGTAGTTCCTGTAGATACTATTGTAGCGTTGAAGATCTTATCCTTAACTACCAAAGGGTAATCTATTATTGGAGAAAAGTCTAAAAGTACTGGTATCTTTTTTGGGTCTAATACAGGCTCACCTAGGTTTACCTCTATAATCCAATCATCTCCATCTATTATCTTAGCCCTCTTTATACCACTAATAGTCTCTATCTCAATGTCATTTCCCTTTAGATTTTTTAACTCAGAGAATACTCTAACTGAACATCTAAGTCCATTACCGCACATATCTTCCGTCCCGTCTGGATTAAACATACGCATTCTATAATCAGCAACATCTGATGGTAGAATAACAATTAATCCGTCTGCCCCAATACCAAAATGCCTGTCGGATAATCTTTTACTTATAAGGTTCCAATTTAACTCTTCTTTCTCCCAATTTATTATAATAAAATCATTCCCTACTGTCTGCATTTTTGTAAACTGTAACTTTTGCATCTTTCACCTTCTGTATATCCATCAAGCTTCTCTACTAAGTTTTTGAACCATTTTCTACTAGGATCCATAGCGATAAACCACCAGGCTGACGGTCTACAATGTGTATATGGGAGATTCTCTTTTACCAAATAAGAATACCTAAGTATCTCTGCCTTTTTTCTTTCCACCTCTCTTTCTATCTCTTTTAATTTTTCTCTTATCTCTTTTATCTCTCTAGATTTTTCCATTCTCCAGGCCTCATCCCTAAGTCTTCTTATCTCTTCTTTTAACTGCCTTCTCTCAGTAGGATTATTAATCCCTTTCAGTTTTTCTTTAAGTTCTCTCATCTTCTGCCAGTTTGCTTCTATTGGTAATCTTTTCGATATGAGGTCTTGTTTTAGTTGATTGTATAGATTTAACTTCTCTTCCCATTCGTTTTCTTTTATCTCGATTAAAAACTTCATAATTTCTCTGGGTTTTCTCGTATTAGCCACCTTATGTATGAAACTCTCCTGCTCTTTTACTACATTTCTCCATTTAATACTAAATTCTTTAAGACTAATAACATCTTTTCCAAATGCTATTCTCATATAGTCTGGAAGTGTAATTTCTCTATCTATATCTTCTATTAAATCCCACGTCCCGTATCTGAGTCTAAGAATAGGGTAAAATTCTGTATGAATCCCATTCTCTTCTAACATTCTCTCCATATTGAATGTGAGATTATAGTATAGAGAGCCTCTTTCATTGAATACAAGTATAAATTCACTTCTTATCATAGATAAGAGGACAACCGCCTTCCCTATAATTGCTGAGTTTTCGCCAAAGTTCTTCTCTATAATTTCTGCAAGATCCTTAAGGGATGTAATAGGGTTATCTAGAGGGACTCTAATCTCTTCTTCTCCTTCTATTATGAGAAATTTGGGTTGGATAAGTATAGTTCCTCTCTCCTTACCAGGTATTACTAGGTCAAATGGGATTGCTCCATAGCCAAAATAGTCTAATGAATATATACCTGAGTCTTTTACAGCGTTGTTGTAACAATTCTTATAGATGTTACTCATATATGGATTTATGAATCCTTCTATAATAGAGAATCTTGGTAGATCATAGGTTTTTGTATTAAATCTGAAAAGTTCTAAAGACGAAGTTATTATTATATCTTGAGGAATGTATCCGATTAGCTCTTCCCAGAACCATCTGTATAACTCTTTAAATAGATCTGTAATTGTAGCATTAACATTTTTCTTGGCATAATCCAATATGAATTCTCTAATCCTATCACAAAAATCCTTTATACATCCTCTTTCTCCGATGATGTCTCTAACACCGCAAGTCCCCCACACAATAAGTTCTATAAGTTTCTCCAATATATCTTGGAGTTTGACATCACAGGCTACTATAGACCTAGTTCCACTTTTTACTACCGCCATCCAACCCCAACAAGAGGTTATCTCGTCTAAGAATTCATTCTTTTTTTCGTTAGGGACTATACTGTTTATCGGGACATTACATCTTCTAAAAAACTGTAATGTTGGATGATTTTCACTTCCAAATGGTCTAGATATCTCTATAGTCGAAGCCCAAAGATCTCTTGTAGAATTGTCATTATGCGACATAAGTATATATGCATCCTTATCTGAAGCTATTGGAGATTTGGCAAAATAATCCGTATTATGCACCCCAAATATGAAGACCGATTCTGGATATAATTTGTCTAACCAATACTTTAACGCTATCTTTGTTGGTTCATCCCAAAGGACTGTCTGCCCTAGAGCAAGGAAAGGAACACCATAATACTTCTCCTTAATCTCGTTAATAACCCTTTCTATCATCTTTCCCTCTTACATAGACTCTTTTTGTGTCAACTCTATCATTCTTCTTATATAGTCTTCTAAATGCTTAGGTAACCCTAAGATCTTTACATCCATAAATCCTTGAGTTATTAAAGATACTGCCTCATCTTTTGAGAGCCCTCTAGTCATTAGATATTCTATTTCTTCCTCAGCTATAGGACCTATAGCTGCCTCGTGAGAGAGTATACTCTTAGGGCTCTTATCAGCTATTAGTTCTGGTATAGCATACATTAAGCCTTCATTAGAGAATAAGATTCCTCTACAATCTAGATGAGCCTTACTATCGTCATTCTGAGCAATTAGGGTTCCTCTTGCATATATTTGGGATCTATCAGCTACTATAGCCCTAGATATAGCTTCTCCTGCAGAGTTTTTGCCTCTAAGTATAATCCTAGAACCAATGTCTATAACAGAGTCTTTTAGCCCATAGATTAGTGAGTTAAATACCGCTTTTGAATTTTCTCCCTCTAATATGGCGGTAGGAAATGATTGAATTGATTTGACAGGTTTTAATAACACATAATTATTTATGTATATACCATTGTCTTCTACTATGATACCTGTTCTGGGTCTCACATAAAAACCTTCTGCCCAGTTATGTATCATAGTAAAGACAAGCTTCGCTCCCTTTTTTACATAGAACTCACTTATACCTATGTGAATCCCTTCTTTTACTTTTGGAGCAAGAGAACAACCTGTTATAAGCTGAGCTGACGCTCCTTCTTCTACTATGACAATATTATGAACATTTTGCATCTTAGCGTTCTCTTCGAGTAATAAACATGCCTGTATTGCCCTGTCTACCTTCTGCCCTGGGAATATTCTAATAAAGTATCCATGAACCGGGTGTAATTCGGCATAAGCGGTATACTTGTCTTGGTCTACCCTTACAGCCTTCCACCAGTATTCCTCTAATTCGGGGTATCTTTCTAGGGCATCTGTTATACTCATAATTTCTAATTGGTCCTTGTAAGCAGATTGTATCTTTTGGTATATTACGCTGTGGTCTAGCTGTAAAAAGCTACCAGCCCTATCCTTTTCCGTTATATCTATTCCTGAGGAAACTGCTATATTCTGTAGCTCTGGTGGAAGCTTAGAAAGCTCATCTACCGATTCTTTCTCTTCTGGTTCTTCAAATATACTTAAATTTATATCTTCCCCATATAATGCCTTTTTATCCCTTGCAGATTCAGCTAATTTTCTCAGTTCTTCCTTTTTTGAAATATTTATTACAGACATTCTACACACCTTCCATATCCATATTTTCTTATCTCTTCAAAAAGATCTCTTGGAGACCCATGGCAGATAATTTTCCCATCTATAATGACGTGCCCTTTATCTGCATTTACATACTCTAAGATATAACCTGTATGGGTTACTATGATTCCAGAACTCTTTCTGGTCTTTATCTTATCCTCTTTATTTAATAATTCATTTATTACATTCCCTATAAGTGCTATATTATCTAAGTCTACTCCAGATTCTGGTTCATCTAACAGAATAAGTTCAGGCTTCTGACATAAGAGTTGAAAAAGTTCTGAACGTTTTAGTTCTCCACCGGAAAAACCATAATTTAGATCTCTATCTAAGTGGTTTGTAAGATTAAGTACTTCAGCGTAGCTTCTTATTTTGTCCCCATCTTTTCCGTCTTTTAAGGTAATTTCACCTATCTGATAGAGCTTTACACCTCTAATACTTGGAGGCTTTTGAAACATTATACCGATACCCATTTTTGCTCTCTCATTTGGTGGTAAGTTGGTTATATCCATCCCTCTAAAGTATATTTTGCCTCTAGTTACTTTATATCTAGGTAAGCCCATAATACTCATTAAGAGTGTAGTTTTCCCACCGCCATTGGGACCTAAAAGTATATGGGTTTCTCCATCATTTATCTCTAAATTTATCCCCTTTAATATAGGCACCTTTCCTACCTCAACATAAAGGTCTTCTATTATAAGCATCTTCTCATCTCCTTGAAAGTTTATAAAAATTCTCGATTAATTATAACATATGATGTAAGAAAAAACCAAATTATAATTACTTATCTCTAAATAATAGAAATTTTTTGTAGATAATATATAGTTGGCTCTACGATATGCAAGTTATTAAGGAAAGGTTCCGTGTACTTTATATCTCCAAACTCCTTACCATCGAAGTGATGTTGTGCTCCCACATGGTTATTCCAGTCCACCCCTTCTGTAAGAAAACCATACTTTCCATGATGATGTTTTGCTATAGCTCTAAGTATAGTAAGCCCTTTATTTAGGAATACTTCATCATTTGTCTCACTATAAGCCTCTAGATAGGCTAGAGATGCTTCTGCATTCTCCCAAAGGTATGCAGTATCCCATGATTTTTCCATAAATAAAAGCCCCTTTGTGTCAACACCATTTTTATTTTCTGCTAGTTCAAACTGAGTTAATCCTGCTAAGGAATTACTATAGGCAAAGTCCCTTATCTTCTCATCATCAAATAGTTTACTAACTTCTTTTAAAACCCTAAAAGCAACAGCATAACTGACGTTTTCATTATCATCATATGTATCATGATTGATGCTTCCGTAAAAGCCTCCATTTTCGATAAATATATTCGTCTTTTCTTTTATCTCTTTAGAATAGTCTGCTAAATTTCTTTTTGTGAGTTCAGTCATAAGTTGAATAATAAATAATCCGTCTCCACTATGATCCCATATAGGATCAAATCCTCCCTCTGCTCTTTCCTTGTAGATTCTTCCATCTGCTGTTATTCTCCTAGGAAACCAGCCATTTGAACATATCTCAATTCTAGAGATAATCCATCCCATTAATTTCTCTCCAATCTTTAATAACTTCTTTTTCTTGTCTAACTCTTCTACAAGGTCGCTTACGGTAAGAAACTGATATCCTATCTTAGCTAGCGATCCTGGACAGAGCCAATCATTATTATGTTTGAAGTTTAGACATAATCTATCTTTTTCTATATCTCTGTACGGATATACAAATCCAGTTTCATAATTGATAAATCCATCTTCTAAGATATGGTCCAAAATAGAAAGGGCTATTTCTCTTGTCCTTTCATCCTTAGCATAATCTGCGTATAGTAAAAGTTCGTAGCTTCCACCCACAGCATTTGCTGCCCAGCCAGGACCCTCTAAGCCCCCAAAGTCATGCCATAACATTGGTTCTCCGTTTTCATCTACAAAGCTAGACTTCGCACAGTAATGTCCATTATATTTAGTAAGGCAACGCTCTAAGACAAATCTAACAGAATCTCTCATACTATCAACTACTGTATAAGAGTGATCTTCGGGAAGATAAAAATCCACACCCTTCACCTCCAATATTTAAGCTTTAAACCTATTTTATCTAGAATTATAACATTGATTTAGAAAATCTATGCGAATTTCTATCAGGAAGATTATAATAATATTGTATATATTTATGAGTTTATGGAGGGATTATATAGTGAAACCTAGGAGAAAGTATCTGTTAACCCAAATGCGTTATGCCCGTTCTGGGCTTATTACAGAAGAAATGGAAATAGTAGCGGAGGATGAAGGATTAGACCCTGAATTTGTCAGACAAGAAGTAGCAGTGGGTAGGTTAGTTATTCCTGCCAATGTAAATCATAAGAATCTTCATCCTATTGGGATTGGTATATCAGTAAGATGTAAGATAAATGCCAATATAGGTAGCTCTCCAGTAGAAGCTAGTGAGGAGATTGAGCTTGAAAAGTTAAATACTGCTATAAAGTATGGTGCAGACACCGTGATGGACTTAAGTACTGGAGGAGACCTTAACAG
The DNA here is from genome assembly GCA_937958695.1 of uncultured bacterium. GTDB lineage: Bacteria > DUMJ01 > DUMJ01 > DUMJ01 > DUMJ01 > DUMJ01. Next base: position 21,656 of record CALGNK010000037.1, on the reverse strand, counting down.
GATAAGGGAAAAGATTATAGAGAAGAGCACCGTTCCTGTTGGAACCGTCCCTGTGTATCAATTAGCAGAAGAATTTAATGATATAAGAGACATAAAAGAGGATGATTTTATAGATATTGTTGAACTTCACGCTAAGCAGGGTGTTGATTTTATGACTATCCATGCAGGAATTCTGAAGGAACATCTTCCTCTTGTAGAAAAAAGGGTGACTGGTATAGTAAGTAGAGGAGGAAGTATACTTGCCTGTTGGATGGCGTATCAGAATAAGCAAAATCCATATTATGAGAGGTTTGATGACATTTTAGAGATAGCTAGAAGATATGATGTTACTCTAAGCCTTGGAGATGGATTGAGGCCAGGATGTCTTGCTGATGCTAATGATTCTGCCCAGTTTGCCGAGTTAGAAGTTTTAGGAGAACTTACAACAAGGGCTTGGAAAAAGGATGTTCAGGTTATAATAGAGGGACCTGGTCACATTCCGATAGATAAGGTTGTTATGAATGTAGAAAAGGCAAGAAGAATCTGTAGGGAAGCCCCTTTTTATGTCCTTGGTCCTATAGTAACTGATATTGCTCCTGGTTATGACCATATAACCTCAGCCATTGGTGCAGCAATAGCAGGTTGGGCAGGAGCGTCCTTTATCTGTTATGTTACCCCTTCAGAACATTTAGGTCTTCCTACTGTGGAAGATGTTAGAATTGGAGTTATCTCTGCCAGAATTGCTGCCCATGTAGCAGATTTAGCAAGAGGGATTAAAAATGCAAGAGAATGGGATGATGAGATGTCTAAAGCAAGGTTTGCTTTCGATTGGGAAAAACAGTTTAAATTGGCTATAGATCCAGACCGAGCTAAGGAAATCTATAGTAGATCTATGCCTGGAGAAGCCTATAAGACTAGTGAATTTTGTTCTATGTGTGGAGCAAAGTTTTGTGCTATAAGATTAACTAAGAAAGCTCTTGAGAGTTATGGTAAGAGATAACGTTCAAAAGATAATAGGAGAGTTACCCCAAGGGGTAGAACTAGTTGCTGTTATAAAGGGACGGTCTACTGAGGATATTTTGAGTGTAATAGATGCTGGGATAAAGACTCTAGGGGTAAACTATGTAAAGGATGTCAAGAATCTTTTTTCATTATTAGATAGAAGGGTTAATTGGCATTATATAGGTATAGTTAGTTTGGAGAAGCATGATCTTCTGAGAAGAAAGTATCTAGAGATCTTTGATATGATAGAGACCATAGATTCTGTAGAGCTAGCTAAGGAGCTAGACAATAAATGTGCTAATATAGGGAAGATAATGCCGATACTTATAGAGGTAAATATAGCCAAAGAACCTCAAAAGTCTGGTGTAATTCCGGAAGAATTAGAGGGTATAGTTAGAGAGATTTCATCTCTAAAATATGTAAAGGTTACTGGATTGATGACAATGGGCCCATTGGTCGATGACCCTGAAAAATTAAGGCCATATTTTAGAGAGATGAAAAGATTATTTGATTATATAAATATCCTTAGATTACCCAATATAGAAATGAGATATCTTTCTATGGGTATGAGCAATTCGTATAAGGTTGCTATTGAAGAAGGGGCAAATATAATAAGGATAGGGACTAAACTGTTTGAAGAATAGACCATTGCTTAATAACTAAAGTAGTTCATTCTTAAGTAGAGGAGGAATATATTTAGATATGGGACTTTTAATTTTATTTTCTACTAGTTTTTTGGTGGGTTTCTCTGGGGCATCTGCTCCTGGTCCACTAATGACTCTAGTTTTAGCTCAAAGTAGCTTAGGTGGATGGAGAAGATCTATAGAGATTGTTACAGGTCATGCCATTTTAGAGGGAACTTTGATAGTTTTACTCCTTCTTGGATTTCAAACCTTTCTTAATAATCCTATATTTCTTAGGACATTCAGCTTTATTGGCAGTCTATTTTTGATCTACTCAGGGATAACCCTATTTTTAGATATTATTAGGGGTAAAATCTTCTCTCCCTCAAATATAGATGATCCTCCTGAGGCAAGGACATACACATTTAATCCCTCTTTAGTTCTTGCAGGAGCTTTGACATCTTTGGCTAATCCTTATTGGCTTTTATGGTGGCTTACTGTAGGGGTTTCTTTTATAGCTCAGGCTAAGGTCTATCTAATTATAGGTATCCTAACATTTTATATAGGGCACATATTATCAGACTACGTTTGGTATCTTTTTATAGGGTTTATAGGAGGGGCATTGTCTCTTTCATTCTGGAGAAGGGTCTATAGATATATTCTTACTGTTGCAAGCTTTTTCCTTGTTGGCTTTGGAATATACTTTTTAAGATATGCTTTACTGGGTAGAACTTAATTAAGCTCTTTTGGGATTTTTCTTGTGCTCTATGCCAAAGTATATATTATTTGTTCATCTAAAGTGTTGATCTTATAAACTTGTGATAAAATAATTTTGTCTTAAAAATTAAAGTTCAATAGGAGGTGTATATGGCAGTTTTACAGGTCAATTTCTTATCTAAGTATCTTGTGATGGATACAGAGGTAACAGTTATCATTCCTACTCTACAGTCAAAAGATTTGCAGAATCCTCTGGATGCTGTATATAATAAGGATAAGAAATTCCCAACATTATATCTACTCCATGGTTTTTTGGGAGACCATACTAATTGGCTCAGATATACAGCTATAGAGAGATATGCTAATGAGAAGGGGATAGCTGTAGTTATGCCTTCTGCATATAATAGTTTCTATACTGATATGGCTCATGGTATAAGATGTTGGTCTTATATCTCGGAAGAATTACCTTTAGTTATGAGGTCCTTGTTCCCATTATCGGATAAACGAGAAGATAATTTTGTAGCAGGACTATCTATGGGTGGTTATGGTGCTATAAAGTGGGCTCTTAGAAAACCGGACTTCTTTAGCGCAGGGGCAAGCCTCTCTGGTGCCTTGGACATTGTTGGAATTATAGAATCTGCTGAAGGTATCTCTAAACCATTCCATGAGAATCTATTTGGAGATCTTACAAGGGTAAAGGGTAGCGAGAATGACCTATTCTATCTGGCAGAAAAACTTAAAAATGAAAACTTAGAGGCACCTAAGATATATATTGCCTGTGGAACTGAAGACCGTCTATATCCTTCTAATGTGAAGTTTAAAGAACATCTTCAAAAGCTTGGATACGAGGTAACCTATGAAGAGGGACCTGGCGGACATGATTGGAGCTTCTGGGATAGGTATATAAAGAAGGTCTTAGATTGGCTTACACAGTATTAGAATTTGTTATAGGGGCAACTCGTCAGTTGCCTCTATAAATTTACTCTTTATACCTAAAACACTCCATACAGACAATCTTTCCATCCTGAATTCTCCCCTTCGTTTCCATAAAGAATTCTCCACATATCTCACACTGTAGGCTGTTAAAAATCCTAGCCCTTTCAGGTTCTTCTATATCTATCCATTTTATATCTGCTACTTCTTCCTCTTTAGCATTTAGAAGATACTCTATTCGTTCTTGTCTTATCTTGTTAAACCTTTCCTTTTCTTCTTCGGTGGCAGTCCTTTCAAAGACTTTCTTTCTTAGTTCCCTTTCTTCCTCATTTCTAGGTAGAGGCTTTATATATATCCTTAGAGCATTATCATAACCTCTCTTTATGAATATAAATACCTGTTTGCCATAATTTCTAATGATAAGATTGCCCTTTCCTATAGAACACCCAGTAATTACCTGCACTGCATCTACTCCACAGGCATCGTTCTCTACTATAGCTACTAGTTCTTCATCTTTAGACCTATTTATATTTAGCTTTTCTAAAGCTATTATACTTGCCTTGACACCATATGCTAGCCCAGGACAACTATGCCCGTGAAACTTAACAGATTCTTCCCATAGTTCTTTCATATTCATAGATATCGCCTCCTAGCTCTAAATATCTGTATTCTTCCAGTATCCCATTATTAAGGATTAATATCCTATCACTTACCTTTTTAGCGAGGGCTATATCATGAAGTATAAATATCATAGAAAGACCGAGATTTTCCTGAATGTCAAGCAGTAGCCTCATTATCTTCGCTTGAACGCTTACATCTAAAAATGAGGTAATCTCGTCTGCTATGAGTATTCTTGGCTTTAAGATTATAGCCCTTGCTAAACTAACCCTTTGTAGTTCTCCTCCACTGAGCTGATGTGGATAGAGTCTTAAAAATTCCTCGTTATAAGGCAGTTGAACATGTCTGAGGGCATTCTTTACCAGCTCTATATAAGAGTCTTTATCCTTTATCCTCTGAATATATAGGGGCTCTGATACTATTTCGTATATGTTGAATCTTGAATTTATACTCTCAAAAGGATCTTGAAATACCATCTGTATGTTTCTATAGAAAGATAGGTCTCTTTTTTCTACCCTATTATTGAAGAGGAATATCTCTCCACTATCCTGCTCTATCAGCCCCATTATACATCTTGCTATAGTACTTTTACCAGAACCTGTTTTACCTAGGATAGTTATACTCTCTCCGCTGTATAAAGAAAAATTAATATCCCTTAACACCTTTCTACCAGAGAAGCTTTTACTTAACGCTTTTACCTCTAAAACCTTTTCTATTCCGCCTTTATGACAAGCTATCTTTCTATCATCAATCTCGATGAGTTTAGGTGTCTCTTTTTTACACATGTCAATCCTTTGTACACATCTATTAAAGAATGGACAACCTACCTCTCTATATTCGAAGGTTCCAGGAATTCCTTGTAAGTCCTTTCCTTTATTTAGACTTGGAGATGCCCTTAATAATCCCCTGGTATAAGGATGTCTTGGATTTTCTATAACTCTTTTTGTCTCCCCATACTCTACGATTCTTCCTCCATAAAGGACTGCAATCTTATCTGATAGCTCATAGGCTAATTTTAAATCGTGGGTATTTATAATTACGGTTTTATCTACTAGAATCTCTTTTAGTATTTCAGTGATTTTATCCCTTGCGTTTACATCAAGGCTTGATGTTGGTTCATCTAATACTATTATCTCAGGAGAATTTATTAGAGCCATAGCTATTATTATCTTTCTCTTTTCTCCACCGCTAAGCTGCGAAGGAAAACGGTCCAGATAAGATTCTTCTAGACCTAAGAGATTTATAAGATCAATTACCTCTAGATATGCCTCCTTTAAAGTTTTATTCCTCTTTTCTATAATAGCTTCTGTCAACTGTTCCCATATTCTTAGTGCAGGATTCAATGCATCTAGATTTTGGAATGCTATACTAATCTTACGCCATCTCAGCTCTTTAATCGTTATCTCATTTAGTTTGGTAACTTCAAATCCATCTACATTTATCCTTCCCTTTACAGTTCCCTTACACAGTCCCAGCAGAGTAAGGGCTAGGGTAGTTTTCCCTGCTCCAGATTCGCCTATAATGGCTAATTTTTCCCCTCTTTTTACAGAAAGATCTATATCTTTTAATACCGTTTTATTAGAATAGCTTACATTAAGCCCTGATATCTCTATCAATATTAGGCCTCCTGTCGAATTTCCCTTCCATATAAATTCCTATAAAGCCTAACGCCACTAAGATGATAATAAGCCCTAAAAGAGGTGGTAATAGGCACCACTTCCACACATCTAAATATAAAAAGTCTAACGATCTATTGATTAATTTTCCAAGACTTATAACCTCTGGATTTGTTATACCTAGAAAGCTTAGCCCTGATTCTATAAGTATTGTCCTTCTTGTTGTTTGTATAGCAATGACTAGAAGTAAGGGGAGAATCTCTCTGAAGATATGTTTACGCAAGATATAAAAACTGCTTCCGCCGAATAATTTAACCGCATTTATATAATCTTTATTTACTATCCTCTTAGTATGACTCCAGATAAGTTTTGTTCCTTGAGCCCAGCCAAATATAAGTATGACGAAGGAAAACCATATAGGGCTAGGTTTTATATATATTGAGATAGCCATTATCAATATATTAGAAGGCATTACTAAAAAGATATCTATAACTCTTAATAATAGTCGTTCTAAATTCTTACCATAGATAGCCATAAAAGAACCTAGCATTAGGGAAATAAGATTTGTTCCTAAGACTACCAAAATAGATAGTAGTATTGAGTTTATAATCCCCCCTAATACTAACATTAGCATATCCTGCCCGACTTCGTTTGTTCCAAATAGATGTATATGTGATGGTCTCATAAATATTTCATCCCTTTGAATCATAGAGTAGATAATGGGTAGCCTAATCAAACTTTTCCTCTAGTAAATAGAAATTCAGTCAACATATTTATAGTTACTACAATGATAGATATAAGTAATATGCATATCTGGACAAATGCATAGTCTCTGTGGATTATTGAGTTATACAGTACCATTCCTATACCAGGATAGGAGAAGATTATCTCTATAAATATGACTCCAAAGAGTAAATGAGATAGTCTTAAGAGAGATCTTGTAATAACTGGATAGATAATATTTCTTCCTATATGGATATACTTTATTCTTCCTTGGTTCTTCAACTTAGCCTTTGCGGTTTCTATAAATCTTTCTTTTACTATCGATACTGCTAGATTTCTTGTTGTTATATAGCTATTGGGAAGGTCAACACATATAAGGGATAGACAAGGTAACAAGAATGCTTTAAACCTTGAAGGAGAAAACGAAAATGATGCCGGAAGGATTTTTAAGTTAATAGCAAAAACTATTAACAGTATAATCCCTACTAGGAATTCGGGAAGGCTACCCATTGCTACCATAGTAATAAATGATACCTTATCATATCGACTACCTACAGCATAACTAATATTTAATCCTAAAAAGAAGCCCAAGATAGAGGAGATCGGAAGAGATACGCCTATAAGCATCAAAGTCCAAGGGAAACTCTTCTTAAGAATATTTGCTATGTAGTCTCTATAGTAATAGGAATAGCCCAAGTTTCCTCTAAAGATATCTCTTAGAAATATAAAAAACTGTACCCATATTGGCTTATCTAATCCAATTCTATCTCTAACTTGACTTATCATTTCCTCACTCATATTAGCTATAGCCTCTTCTCCGAATATGGCGCTTATAGGGTCTCCAGGCAATAATCTTGGTAGAGTAAAGCTTAGGAGGATGATTATGAAGACTGTTATGAAATAGTCAAAAAGTTTTTTCATCTCCTTATATTAACAAATGCCAATTTATTTAGAGGGATTGGTACTCCACTGCCAAGCCCTCCTTTTACATAATATAACTCTATCTTATTATTAAAGCACCAGTATGAGTCAGGATAGTATAATGTCAAGGTTGGTATTTCTTCTGCATATATCCTCTGTATCTCTGCTACAAGTTTTTTACGTAGATTCTCCTCTAAAGTAAACCTTTGTTTATTAAGTAATTCTATTAGCTTCTTATTTGAATAATACCTAGCAGAGTTAAATCCTCGTCCTAAGATGATTCTATATAGTATATCAGGATCTCCTCCAAGTCCCCCATGTCCTGAAATTGCTATATCGAACTTCCAACTATTTACCAATGCATCTACCGACTTTTGTTCCATAGACTTTAATACTATCTTTAAACCTAACTTGTTAAGATCTTCTTTTATAAGCTGTGCAAATTGGTCAAAGTTCTGAGCGTATATAATGGTTATCTCTTTCTGATATTTTATATCTGACAATAACTCCTTTGCCTTTTCTATATCTTGATGATACTGTTCTATATCCTTTGTATAGTAAGGATTATCGGGAGATAGTATCCCAGGACTACCTATCATCCCATTACCTCTCAAGGCTATCTTTACCATCCTTTCTCTATCTATGGCATAAGCTATAGCTCTTCTAAATCTTACATCTGAGAATGGGTATCTTTTATGATTAAAGATAAGCTTAGCATTCCAGTCATATGTAGATTTTATAATGTTTAGCCCTTTATCCTTAAGGATCCCAACCATCTCTGGTGTTATTCCTACCGCATCTAGTTGTCCACCTATGAGTAGGCTGGGTATGATTTGATTGTTTACCTTTACAATTTTTAGCTGGTCGATCTTTACTTCTCCTAAATAATAATCTCTATTTGCCTCAAATACATACAAGCCACTAGCCTTGTCATATGTCTTTAGTCTGAGTGGTCCTGTACCTATGGCGCATTTAATATCTGTGAACTCCATTGGATTCTGAATGTCTTTATAGATATGTCTAGGTATGATTGGTATAGTACCAGCTATATTTGTCAGAAATGGGGCATACGAATACTTAAGATATATCTTGACTTTATTTTGTCCTATCTTTTCTGCCTTCTTTACAATAGAACCTGCATCAGAAAACTGATAAGGATATTTTTTATAGTATTCAAACGTAAATACCACATCGTCTGAAGTAAACGGGACTCCATCATGCCATTTTATGTTATCCCTCAGTGTAAAAATATAAGCATTATCCTTTTTATCATACGACCAATCCTTGGCTAGTAACCCAATAAGGCCCTCTTTACTTTTCCATATAAGGGAATCAAATACAAGACTCATCCTTACATACCCAGGACCTCTACTATAATGAAGATAGGGAGTTGGCATTCCCCAGTCACCTGTAGTATCCCCTACTGTATAGATCGTCTCCCCAAAAGCAATACTTTGAGCTAGAATAATAACACAAAAAATCAGAGCCAATAAGAACTTCTTCAAGTTTAGGCACCTCCTTAATAATTAAGGACCACAAAGATAGCTACTTCATGTAGCTCTCCTTCGTGGTCCTTATATCCTAAATTTTTATATTCTTGATTAATCTAAGCCTTCGTGGCTCTTTTCCTAGGAATAGATTATAAGACATCATTAGTTAGACTGTCAAGCTACAACATTCTAGAGATTTAGTTATAATATTACTTGTAATTGGAGAGAACTGATGGAAGATTTTAGCCCATTTGACATATTAGCACAAGAATATGATTCTTGGTTTGATAAAGATGGAAGGCTTATCTTCGAAACCGAACTCCTTGCTTTTAGAAAGATTTTACCTTTGCTTCCTAAGCCATGGCTTGAAGTAGGCGTAGGTAGTGGACGTTTTGCCCAGGCTTTAGGTATTGAATTAGGGATAGACCCTTCTAATAAGCTTTTAGAGATAGCTAAAAGTAGGGGTATAGAGGTATGCCAGGCAAGGGGAGAGGATCAGCCCTTTAAAGATGGATCCTTTGGTACAGTATTCTTAATTGTTACTCTATGCTTTGTTGATTCTCCAATAGCGGTTTTAAAAGAGAGTAATCGTATTTTAATGCCTGATGGGAAAATTGTTTTAGGATTAGTTTTAAAAGATAGTCCTTGGGGTAAGTTATATATAGCAAAGAAAAAGGAAGGACATCGTTTTTATAGATATGCAAACTTTTACTCTTTTGAAGAGATAGAGAGTCTTCTTTTAATTGCAGGGTTTAAGATTGAAAAGGTTATCTCTACCCTATTTCAGGAACCTGACAGTGTAAGAGAAATTGAGCTACCTAGGGATGGCTTCTTTAGATCTGCAGGGTTTACTGTAATATTAGGAGGTAAGGTTTCCTCTCTTAAGGAATTATGTTAAAATATCTTCAAATTGTAAGGATTAGGTGTAAGGTATGGTTTATTTAGTAGCTATTATTTTATGTCTATCGATTGCGTTATTATTAAATAAAGGCATAAAAGGTATTGAGAAGAAGGTATTTAGAGGATTTCCACTTATCCTTGTAAGTTTTGTATTACAGATAATAATCTTTAGTGAAGGGTTCTTTAATTCGAATTATCGTTATCTAACCCCATATATCTACATCACATCTCTTCTTATGCTACTTATTGTAATATTGCTAAATCTAAAATATCGAGGGATGAAGATCTCTCTTATAGGTTTTCTTTCTAATCTTATAGTTATAATTGCTAATGGTGGATATATGCCTCAAGATATTAGTAAGCTTCAGATGATAGGGAAGCTTGATAAAGTCGAAATGCTCACTAAGTTTGGAAGATATTATAATGGTGTAATAATGTCAGAAAAAACAAAACTCAACTTTCTAGGAGACATTATTGCGCCAACCTTTTTGAAGCCTTACGCAAGTGTCCATAGTATTGGAGATATTATCTTGCTTATAGGTTTGTGTTATTTTATCTTTGAGTTTTTAAGAAAAGAATCCTAAGGATTGACTATTATGTTATTATATTATTAGGCGATGGAGCTCGCCTGATTGCCTTATGTTGGCTGATAGCTCCTACAGGACAGATGTTCTGTAGGAGCTTTTTTATATATTAGAGGGGTAATTATGAATAGAAGGAATAATACCTATTATGAATTGTTAGATGCTATGAAAGGGAGAGGTTGTCCAGTATGTCTCTTGTTAGAGACATACACTGACAGATATATAGATAGTCTTTTATATGAGAGCGTAAACGATACTAATCTTAGGGCAAAACTAATAAGTTCAGGTGGATTTTGTAAAGAACACTCTAAGAAACTACTTAGGTTTGGATATAAGGGTTATACTTTAGGTATCTCTATTATATACAAAGACCTTGTAGATGCTTATTATAAGACTCTAAACGTTCAAAGAATATTATCTGATAGGAGATGCCTTATATGCGAGGTTTCAGAAGATATGGAGAATAGAATACTAGAAGAATTGATAAAAAATATAAGAGATTACGAATTCTATGAGATTTATAAAGACTCTGATGGTCTTTGTATGCTTCATCTTTCTAAGGTCTTAGCAATTTCTAAGGATAGAGAAGTTAATGATCTCTTTCTAGAGTTAACCGCCTTGAAACTTAAAGGTCTCTCGGATCAACTTTTAGAATTTATAAGAAAGCAGGATTATAGGTTTAGAGAGGAACCAATCGGAGTAGAAGCAGATAGTTGGATAAGGGCTATTGAAATCTTAAAGTTAAAGTAGGAGGGAATACCTTTGAGCGAGATAGTTGCAGTTGGTATTGGAGGCTTTTTTGGTGCGATAATGAGGTATGTAATATCTCAATGGGTTAAGCTAAGTTTTGGAGGGAAATTCCCGTTTGTAAGCCTTGTAGTAAACGTAATCGGCTGTTTTTTAGCAGGGATACTTTTAACCCTATTCAGTAAAAGACTAGAGATATCTGATATAACTAAAACTATTATTATGGTTGGTTTTTGGGAGCATTCACTACATTTTCTACCTTTGGGGTAGAGACTATTAATTATCTTAAATCTGGAAAGCATCTTTTGGCTTTCAATAATATAGTTCTTAATCTTATTCTATCCTTAGGGGCTATTGAGTTTGGTGCTAGAATAGTAAAGTAAAATAAAGATTTTAGGAGGGATGTTGAATGCGTATAGGAAGCTCCAGTTATTCTTTTAAAAGGTTCAACTATGGAAGGTCAGAAGAGGCTAATCTTACTTTAGAAGATATATTCCCATTAGCATATAAGTATGGGCTTGATGGTCTAGAACTTTTAGCTGTTCAATTTACCTCAGATAGTGATGAGTATGTTTCAAAGATCAAACAACTGGCAGTTTCTAATTCGCAGGATATCTATGCTCTTTCTGTTCATAATAACTTTGTAAATCCCGACTCAGAAATAAGGAGATCAGAGGTAGAAAAGGTTAAAAAGTGGATAGTTATAGCATCTAAATTAGGAGCTCCAATTATAAGAGTCTTTGGAGGCAGGTGGGGAACGGTCAAAGACTTTATAGAATTGATGGCTTTAGATGGTAAAGAACCACCATTACCCGGATATTCTTATGAGCAAGGGGTAGAGTGGAATATAGAATGTTTCAAGGAATGTACAGAGTTTGCTAGTCAGTATGGTATCGTCCTTGCTGTAGAAAATCATTGGGGTCTTACCTATTCCGCTAAAGGTGTATTAGATATAATAAATGGCGTTAATAGTAAATGGTTAAAGGTTTGTTTAGATTGTGGAAACTTTAGAGAGAACACTTATGAACAATTATCTGCCCTTATTCCCTATACTGTCCTTGTTCATGCAAAGACCTATTGGGGTGGTGGAATATTTTATGATTTTAATCTTAATCCTGACTATGTGAAGATAGTGAGGATGCTTAAAGATGTTAGTTATAATGGTTATCTCTCTATAGAGTTTGAAGGTAAGGCATCTTCGGAAGAAGGTATTCTAGCCAGTATTCAGTTATTAAGACAAGCAGTTAAATTGTCTTAGAGAGAAGAGGGGCCCTATCGGCAATTAGGAGCCCCTTTAGAACATATATCTTTACATCTGAGACAATCTATACATTCACCTTTGTTGATTATTAGCTCTTTCTCTTTATTTTCTATAGCTCCCACTGGGCATATCTTTTCACATCTTTGACAGCTTATACACTTATTTTTATCTATCTTTATGCCAAGTATAGAAAATCTAGAGATTATAGATAGAACTCCACCCATTGGGCATATATATCTACAGAAAACTCTTTCTATAAAAATAGACAAGCCTAATGTTACTAATAGAAGGATAAACGTTACTCTATTGCCACTAAAATTGAAGAGTACTTTAAACGGATCATATTTACCCCACATATATCTAGAGCTAATAATTGTAAGATAGAGAAATATTCCAAGAATAATAAATCGCATATATCTCAGATACTTGTCTATCTTTCTAGGAATTTTTACCTTATATTTGTCAGCATGTATAAGCTCTTGTACTGCTCCTAAAGGACACACCCATCCACAATAAACCCTTCCAAAGAGAATGGTAGTTACTGCAGTAAATATGAATAAAAATGCCCCTACACTTGTAAAGATGTGAAATATAGAGCCACTTGGACAGGGGCATGCTCCAAGGTAAAAACCGAGAATTATAACACTTAAGAAGAGCATTGTTTTTCTTAGTGGACTCAGTTTCAATAGGTATATCACTATACCTGCTCCCATAAAAATAATCCATATATAATACTTACTTAGTATCTCTAAGATCTGATTCATCTTACACCTCCGTTTTTCTTTTATTCTATATAGATATTCTTAGTGCTAATTTAATTGTGGCTTAGAAGAAACTTAGAATTTTTATTGTATAATAGAAATTAGAGGAGAATGGATATGAAAAAGATACTAGTAGCTGAAGATGATCCTAAAATATCTCGTATTTTAGAGTTAGAATTATCACATGAGGGTTATAAGACTCAAATAGTAAACAATGGATATGATGCCCTAATTCAATTTGAAGAGTTTAAGCCTGATGTAGTAATCTTGGATATACTTTTACCAGGACTCGATGGTAAAGAGGTCGCAAAGAGGCTAAGGGATAAAGATGCTAATCTAGGGATTATTATGCTTACCGCTTTAGGTGATATAAAGAATAAGTTAGAAGCATTTAAGTATGGTGCTGATGATTATCTAGTGAAGCCTTTTAGTATAGAAGAATTAATAGCCAGAATAGAGGCAGTATCTAGGAGAAAGGAAGTTAAAAGACAGACTAGCCTAAACCTTTTTGGTATAGAATTATTACCTGATCAGTATAGAGTCTTTGTAGATGAAAAGGAGATAGAACTTTCTAAAACGGAGTTCTCTCTTTTATATCTTTTAATGCAGAATAGGGACATCGTTTTGAGTAAGGAGAGGATATTAGAAGTGGTCTGGGAGGATTATGAGGGAGAAAGAGAGAACCTAGTCGAAGTCTATATAAATTATCTTAGGAAGAAGCTGGGGGATAAAGGAAGATATATCAAGACTATAAGAGGAGTTGGATATACCTTTAGAGGTGATAGTTGAAGATAGCAATAAAGTTAACCCTCATATATGCCACTATATTTATCATATTCACAGTATCTTTATTGATCTTTTCATATTGGAATACCGAGAGGCTACTTTTAGATGAGCAAGAAAAGAGTCTTCTAAGAGGTCCGGACGTTGAGGGTTATATAAAAGGGATATCAGGTTATGGTAAATTTGCCTCTCTCTATATAGCTTCTGAAGGTAAGGTATTACAGGACCCTTTTGGTTTGGGTTTAAAAGATAAAGAAGGAATTTATAAAATTTCTGATCTCTATATCTTATTAGTGAAAAGAGGAAGTTACCTTTTGGGTAAGGACATAACCCCTACTATTTTGGCACTTAAAAGATTAAAATATAATATTACCATACTTTCTTTGATTAGCATTTTGCTATCATTATTATTAGGCTATATCCTTTCTCAGAGATTTTTGTCACCTATAAGAAAGATTATCTTTACCACCAAAGAGATAGATGCAAAGAGATTGGGTAAGAGAATAGATACTCCTAATACTAACGACGAAATTGCGGAACTAGTTTCAACTATAAACAATATGCTAGACAGGGTTAATAATGCCTATAAGATTCAGGAACAGTTTATAGCAGATGTATCTCATGAGCTTAGAAGTCCTCTAACTGCAATTTTAGGTTATGTTAGGTTACTTAATAGATGGGGAAAAGATGATAAGAATGTGTTAGAAGAGGCACTCGGGTGTATAGAGGATACAGCCGAAGGTATGGAGAGGCTTATAGACACTCTATTAGAAACAATAAGGACTCAGGAAAGTATTCTTTTAGAGAGGATAGACCTAGAAGCTTTCTTTGAAGAAAGAAAGGAATATTATAGTAAACTCTATCCTGAATTTCAGTTTAACATAATTTTATCTAGTCACTCTAAAGACTTTTATTCTTCTAAACCTTTGTTAGAGATTATCTTTAATATTATGGTAGAAAATGCTGTAAAGAACAGTCTAGATAAGAAGATAGTAGAACTTGGTTATTTAGAGAAAAAGTTATTTATAAGGGATTATGGGAAAGGCATCCCGTTAGAAGAAAGAGAGAGAATATTTGAAAGATTCTATAGACTTGAAGGGTCTAGACAAGGTAAGGGGTATGGCCTTGGCCTTTCTCTAGCAAGAAAGCTTGCTGGTCTATTAAATCTTGAGATTTATGTTGAGAGTGAAGAAGGGAAGAGGAGCACCTTTTATCTCGTTTCTAGAGAATAATAAGGCCCTCCCCTTAAGATTCCTATTTAGATACAACTCCTTTGACTGTTACTGTCTGAAGTCCCTCTTTTGGGCAATCTCTTATAATGGTTACACTTGCATCTCCAGGGGTGGTAAATTGGACAACAAACTTCAAGATATCAACACCATCTTTTTTTATCCATTTCCCAGGGTCTAGGACCTTTCCCCCCTTGACCTCTATTTTTGTCTCTTCTAAAGGAAGAACACAATTCCTGTGTTCTTGAATCCTCTCCAAAGTAAATGTTACTTTCTCCCCAACCTTAACGTTAAACTTATCGGGAGTAAGTTTCATTTCGCAAGCAAGTGCGATGCTATAGGCGTAACTCATTAATAATCCTACTAAAATCAAAACTACTAATGCCTTTTTCATTTTCAACACCTCCATCCTTTATTTTAATTACATTGTATAGTGCTATACTTAAGAGTAGTTAAAATTAAACTTAAAAAATGCTTAGAGTTTTGGAGGTATTATGAAGATAAAGATTATTGCTGAGGCTTCAACAGAAATTGAGCGAAAAACTATTGGTTGGGGAGTTTCTTTCTTAGTTGGAGAAGATTTACTCTTTGATACATTCTCCGACGAAAAGATTTTAAGAGAGAATCTTATGAAAATTGGCACTAGCGTAGATAAAATAAGATATGTTGTTATATCTCATGAGCATTGGGATCATATAGGAGGTCTCTGGTATATCTTAAGAGAAAATCCGGTAGTAAAAGTCTTAATCTGTAGAGATTTTAGCGCTGAATTTAAAGAAAGGATAAAGAATTTTAGTAGCGTTATAGAAGTAAATGGTCCAATGGAAATAAAGAAAGGTATATTTACTACAGGAAAAATCATCGGTGAGTATAATAGTACTCCTTTATCGGAGCAGGCGTTAGTTATAAGAGATAATAAGCTTACTGTAATTACAGGCTGTGCTCATCTGGGTATAGATACTATGCTTAAAAGGGTAAAAGAGATATTTTCAGATCCTATAGACCTAGTTTTAGGCGGTTTTCACTTATATGATAAGACTGATGATGAGGTCTACAAGATAATCGAGGAACTAAAAATTTTGAATATAGGAAGACTAGTTCCTTGTCACTGTACAGGAGAAAAGGCAATTAGTCTACTTCGACAAGCATTTGGAGATACAGTTATAAAGGTAAACACAGGGATGGAGCTAATACTTTAATATAATAGATTTGATCTTCTCCTGTTTTGCCGAGTTGTTTTCACATTCTATCCTTTGGGCTTATAGCAGACCTTTAGCCCTTTTGTGCTAAAATTAAAGATATCTATAAGGAGGAAACTTCTATGACTAACCGAGAGCGAATGCTAGCAGTAATATATGGAGAAAAATATGACCGTATACCATTTGTCCAGTATGATAGTCTTGCAGGAGATAATGAAGATATCTGGAATGTTATGGGAAGAGATAACTTAGGACTTTTAAGGTGGTCTAAGATATACAGATTTGAACATCCTAACTGTTATTTTGAAGTAAAGAGAATAAAGAAAGATAGATTTGATGGATTTCTGACTATACTTCATACTCCCAAAGGAGAGTTAAGACAAGAATCTTATAGAGAGCCAGTGCATAATAGTATCCATATTGATCGGCACTTTATACAAAGCCCAGAAGACTATAGGATATTTATGGCTTATCTTAAGGATATCATTATCTATGAAGACATAGAGAAATTTACTAGGGATGAAGCTGAACTTGGTGATGATGGTATAGCAATGGTAACAATGGAAAGAACTCCCTTTCAACAGTTATGGATACAATGGGTTTCTCTAGAAGCTCTCTGTATTCACATGGTAGACTATCCAGAATTAGTGGAAGAGTGTATCAAATTACTTTTAGAGATCCACTATAGGACATTTGAAGTTGTTAAAAGGGCTAGTAAAAAGGTCTTTATCCCTTTCATAAATTTCCCAGATAACATTACTGCTTATGCAATAGGAAGACGTAATTTTCAAAGGTATTGCGTTCCACTGTACAACGAATTAGCTAATATCCTAGATATCCCTATCTTTGTTCATATGGATGGTAATTTAAAGCCATTATCTGAGGATATAAAGAGATTAAAAATAAAGGGATTAGACTCTTTTACACCGACACCGGATAATGATGTGAGTGTAGCTGAGGCGGTTTCTATGTGGCAAGATAAGATATTCTTTATAAATTTCCCATCCTCTGTGCACCTAGAGGAACCAGAGGTAATATATAGGGAGGCAAAGAGGATCTTAGAAGAAGGTGGAGATACTGGTAGAATTTGGATACAGATTTCAGAGAATATCCCTCCTGGAGTTTGGGAAAAGAGTTTTCCGCAGATAGTAAAGGCTATCAGAGAATTTAATCGATGTAAATAAGCTAATAGTACTTTCTCTTGAAGAGGCAAAATACAGTCTAGAGATCGTTGGAATGGTGAGGAAGATCGTTACCTTGACACAACTAGACATGAAGTGGTAAAATTTGCACTAGGAGGTGATGAATAGAGGATAAATTTTATAATAATCTTAACTTATAAAAGTTTTTCCAGTCTAGTAACTCCAGTTATTGGAGATTTAGGTTTGTAATTAATTATAAATAAAGGAGGGAAGTATTATGAGAAAGATTTTAGTATCTTTGTTTGTGATTTTAAGTATCTCTTTAGGAACAATTTTTGCTTTTTCTGCGGAGAAGATGCCGTCTGCTAAATACTATGCTACACCATCTGAGTATGAAAAAGCTACAGGTAGAAAGATTACTAGATTCAGTGAAGCTCCAGAATTAGCAGAATTAGTAAAGCAGGGTAAGCTTCCTCCGGTAGAGCAGAGACTGCCCAAAGAGCCACTAATTGTTCAGCCAATAGAAAAGATAGGTAAATATGGAGGAGAACTCTGGGCTCCCGCTGCTGAACCTAATAGCTGGAATAATGACGGTGGAGCTCATGTAAGAATTCCATATCTATACTGGATAGACAAGAATACCCAGAAGGTTATACCATTCCTAGCTAAAGGATATGATTTCTCTAAGGATGCTAGGACTATTACCCTATACTTAAGAGAAGGGATGAAGTGGTCAGATGGCCAGCCATTTACAGTAGATGATATACTCTTCTGGTGGAATGATGTTATAAATAACAAAGAGCTTACCCCTATTACGCCGAAGCACTGGATGCCTGGAGGTAAATTGGCTAAGTTTGAAAAGATTGATAACTATACTCTAAGGATAAGATTTGCAGTTCCGTATAGACCGATACTATCAATCCTAGGGTATTTTGGTTCTATGCAACAAAACTTCTTTGTTCCAGCCCATTATCTAAAGAAGTGGCATATAAAGTATAACCCTGATGCGGATAAGATAGCAAAACAGGAAGGTTTTGATGCCTGGTATAAATGTTTCGCTTTCCATAGGACCATAACTCCCGCTCAGCAAGATGTAAATCTTCCTACTATCCACCCATGGATGCTGCAGAAAAAGACAACTACAGGAGCAATCTATGTAAGAAACCCATATTTTGCAGCAGTTGATACTGCTGGAAATCAGCTTCCATACATAGATAAACTTAATGTGGTGGCTACACCATCTAGGGAAACTATGGTAATGAAGCTTGTAAGTGGAGAATTTGACTATGCAGGTATGTGGCTAGAACTTCCAGATTACGCACTACTTAAGGAGAATGAGAAAAAGGGTGGATATACAGTATATATGTGGCCTAGCCCAGTTCCTTCAGAAGTAGCATTAGGTTTTAACTTGACCCATAAAGACCCAGTAAAGAGAGAAATATTCCAAGATGTTAGATTTAGAAGGGCTATGTCTCTAGCCATAAACAGAGAAGAGGTTAATCAAATGGTCTTTTTGGGCCAAGGAGTTCCTATGCAAGCCACAGTACACCCTGACTGTAGCTTCTTTAAAGAAGAATGGGCTAAGGCATATGCAAAGTATGATCCAGCTACAGCGAATAAGCTTTTAGATGAGATAGGTCTCAAGAGAGGACCAGATGGATTTAGGCTACGTCCTGATGGAAAGCCCTTAGAAGTGACTATAGAGTACTCTCAGGGATTGGCTTTTGCTAAAGAATCTTTGGAGCTTATAGTCAAGTATTGGAGAGATGTTGGAGTAAAAACTGTTATGAAAGAAAATGAGCGATCTCTATACTCGGTTCGTGCTCAAGCCGGAGAGCTTGATGTTGGGGTATGGCACACTGATAGGATGATGGAATTTAGAGTAACTATTCCTGGATGGATTAAGTATAATCCTAGAAGTGAAATAGGATGGGCTGTACAGTGGGGGCTCTGGAGAGATACTGGTGGTAAGTCAGGTGAGAAACCTACTGGTAAATGCGGTGAGGAATTCACCAAGTTTATGGATATGTTAGACCAATGGTATATAACTGTTACACCAACTAAGTATAAGGAACTTGCACAAAAGATATGGGATAATCAGGCAAGTAATCTATGGCTAATAGGAGTAGTTGGATTACCTAATAGGCCTATCGTTGCCAAGAACTATATAAAGAACTTCCCGAGCAAATGCTACTGGGGAGACGATACATCTTGGTGGTTAGGTGCTGATCCAATTCAGTGGTATCTAGAGAAGTAGCTAAATACTTGTAGAGGGGGAGGCAAAGCCTCCCCCTATTTTTATTGGAGGTGAATATATGTTGAGAAAGCCTTTTTCTATCTATTGTGATTGGGGATTACATGATGAGCTTGGAGACAAAATAGAGTTAGATGAAAAGATGACCCTAGAAGTTCTAGATAGACTCAAAAATTGGAAAGAAAAAAGGATCACCTTTGATTATTATCTATTTGATGCCTTCTGGTTTGATCCTGGAGGAGATTATAAACAGTTTAAAAAGCCTCATTGGCCTAATGGTTTTAAAAAAGTAAGGGGTATGATAGAAGAGCTCGGTATGAAACCGGGACTCTGGTTTGATGTAAATGGATTTACTTCACCTAAGAATGAGATCTGGAAAGATAGCCTGACAAGTGATGGTAGGAGCTATTGTCTATTTGATGGGCCATATATAGAAGGCTTTTTTGATGCCCTAGTGCATGCATACAAAGAATGGGGTATAAGGATGTTCAAGTTAGACTTTGCAAACTTTAGGGCAGTAACCCCTAGACTAGAAGGGAAACTTACAATAGATGAAGTATACTTAAAGAACACTCAGGCTCTTAAGGATATAATTAGAAGATTCAAATTACTCTGTTCTGAAGCCATTATCTTAGCATACAATGGATATGAGCTAATACCTGGATATATAGCTAATACTTCTTATCCTATAGTAAAGGGGATAGACCCTTCTTGGTTAGAAGTATTTGATTATATGTATTCGGGTGATCCTAGACCTGCAGATATCCCATGTATTTCTTTTAGAAGATCAATAGACCTCTATCAGGACTATATGGTATATAAATTTAACTACTCTGGACTTCCTCTTCATAGAATAGATGACCATGGATGTATGATAGGTAACACTAATACCATCTATTACCTTGATAAAACTTCTTGGAGAAGGTCCTGGATAATGACACTAATAAGGGGAAGTAAAAAAGCGCATCTATATGGTAATTTACATCTATTAGACGATTCAGATTTGGCATTTTTAAAAGCTAGCAAGGATTTATTTTTCTATCTCTATGAAGCTAGCCTAGAGACATCTATTATAAAAGTCCCTTTAAGAGATCCTTGGCATGGATTTCTTCTTGGTGGAGCATCAAAGGGGTTATTGGCACTTGTAAATTCCTCTCCTACATCCCAGTTTATAGAGATCCATATTCCTGGGGTCAAGAAGGTAAGACCAATCTTTAAGGATGCAGGATCAAATATAGATATAGAGGTTTCATTAGAAAGAATCTCTTTAATATTAGCTCCAGAGCAGATGGTTCTATTAGGCTTAGGAGAATTGGCGGATATAGAAGATTTAGGGGAATGTGAAGATGAACCGGTACCAAGAGAGGCAAAGACTGTAAATATAGAGTTTCATAGGGTTTCTAAAGATCAGATAGAAGGGCTTTGGAATCCTGAAGAAGGTCAATTTTTAAGGCTCTCAGTTCAATTATTTGATAGAGATTTGGCTCTTAGACTTAAGGCTCAAAAGGAAGGTCCGAGTGGTAAAGAGCCGGCAATTAAAGATTATATTTCTATTCTTGCGTATCAAGGGGATAAGGAGATTCCAGCATATAGCTGGGAACCGAATCGGCCGGTGTGGTCGGGCTGTTCCTGGATGAATCTTTTATACGATATTAAATCCTTAAGAAGAGATCTTCCTCTAAAGATAGTTATTAAACTTAATGTAGAGCAGATTATCGTCCCTAAGATTCATTCTTGGATTCTAAATTATTAGTGTAGTTTTTCAGAAACCTTTTGACAAATGGGGGAGACCTACTATGCTTATGTCTAAAAACTGGATGACTAATGTATGGAGCTGGGACCACTGCTTCAATGCTATAGCATTAAGTTATAAATATCCGGAGCTTGCCTGGGACCAACTTATGGTAATGTTTGATCATCAGGATGAAAATGGATGTATACCAGATAGAATTAATGACTACATAATCAGTTGGAGTTATTGTAAACCTCCTATTCATGGGTGGGCATTGAAGAAAATGATGAAAAATACAGAGTATATAGATAGTAAAAAGCTATTAGAGATATATGAACCACTATGTAGATGGACAAACTGGTGGCTTAACTATAGAGACTATGATAATGATGGGATTCCTCAGTATAATCACGGTAATGACTCAGGTTGGGATAATAGTACT
>CALGNK010000036.1 GCA_937958695.1 uncultured bacterium | reverse complement strand
TTTTTAGATTTTTACAACAAACAACTAGAAACAAAGAAAACGTATATATCAACTGAGAAACCTAACCCAAAAGATAGTAACCTGATCGATAAACCAAAAGAAGACATACCCAGCCAAGGTGGTGGTGACTGTAGTATGAGGGCGGATAACCCCATCGAGGGGCTCATAGCTAGCTTAGCCCAAAAGTGGAGGTTAGAATGATTGAACCAATCTATTTGGAGGTTGATATTGCTAAAAACCGTAATTGCCACTGGGAGTGATAAGGCTTATGTTTGAGAAGAAGAGTATAAGAACACTTTTATTAATTGAATATTGTGTTAAAATATCTAATATTAAATTTAGCGTCTTTGACATCTACTGGAGGTTTTTAGTAATATTTTATAAAAAAGCCTCTAAGATGGATAATTTGGGAGTTTAATAAGGAGGAGTGATTTATGTCTAAGAAGATAACATTTATAGGGGCTGGAAGCTTAGGTTTTACAAGGGGATTGGTAAGGGACCTGCTCACATTCCCCGCATTTCAGGATGCAACAATTTCCCTAATGGATATAGATGAGGAGAGGTTAAACTTTGCCAAGACTGCGGTAGAAAAGATTGTAAAGGCTGGTAATTATCCTGCAAAGATACAGGCAACGCTGAATAGGGCAGAGGCTTTGGAAGGGGCAGATGGAGTTGTCTGTACAATACTAGCCCAAAGTGTGAATGTATGGAGAAATGATATAGAGATACCAAAAAAATATGGAGTAGATATAAATGTTGGAGATACAAGAGGACCTGCTGGTATATTTAGGGCGCTAAGGACGATACCAGTAATGTTGGATATCTGTAAAGACATAGAAAAATACGCCCCTAACGCTGTATTTTTGAACTATACAAACCCTATGGCTATGCTATGCAGGGCAATGCAGACAGTAAGTAAGGTAAATGTAGTGGGATTATGTCACAGTGTTCAGGGAACTGCAGAGATGTTGGCAAGATGGATTGGAGCTCCTATGGAGGAGATAACATACTTCTGCGCTGGTATAAATCATCAGGCTTGGTTTTTGGAGTATAAATGGAAGGGTAAGGATGCATATCCACTAATAAAAGAGGCAATAACAACAAGACCTGAGATATACAACGAAGAACAGGTAAGAAATGAGATGTTTTTACATCTAGGATATTACGTAACAGAATCTAGCGGGCATAACTCAGAGTATAACGCATGGTTTAGAAAGAGACCAGACTTGATAGAGAAATACTGCACACATGGAACAGGTTGGAATCCTGGAGAGTATGCATACATATTGAAAGAGTATCTGGCAAGAGAGGATACCTGGAAAGATGATGTAAAGTACTGGCTAGAACATGCACCGGTAGAGCTGAAGAGGGGTAAAGAATATGCTGCATATATATTTAACGCTGTAATAGGGGATGGAACGATGTTTGAGTTTAATGGTAACATAAGAAACTTTGGACTTATAGACAATCTCCCATATGGGGCATGTGTAGAGGTACCCATAGTAGCATCGAAGAGGGGCTTTAGCCCGATAAAGGTAGGTTCATTACCCCCTCAGCTAGCAATACTAAACTATGTAAACTCCATGTGTGAAGAGCTAGCAGTGGAAGGCTCCCTTACAGGGGATCCAATGAAGATCTTTCATGCGGTATGTTATGACCCGTTAACATCTGCGGTACTCAGTTTGGCAGAGATAAAAGATATGGTAAATGAGATGTTTTCAGCAAACAGGGATTATCTACCTCAGTTTAAGCACTTTAAGGTATAAATTCTAGGACGGAGGAAAAGAGATGACTCATAGAGAAAGATTTCTTAGATGTCTTAAAGGTGAGCCTGTAGATAGAGTTCCAGATTTTGAATTTGGGGCATGGGAGCAAACCATAGAGAGATGGCATAATGAAGGGTTACCCAAAGAGTACGTAGGGACAGATGCGGCGATAGATTACTACTTTCATACCGATAATACAGAGTATGGTCCTATGCCATATGTTAGAACCGGTCTGTTACCAGGTTTTGAATATAAGATCCTTGAAGAGAAAGAGACCCATCTTATAGTTCAGGATGGCGATGGGGCTATAGCGGAAGTTATGAAGCCAGAATACGGTGCATCAATTCCAAAATATATAAGGTTTGCCATAGAAACGAGAAAGGATTGGGAAAAGATTAGGGATGAAAGGCTAAATCCGGACGACCCTAGAAGAGTTCCCCCAAATATAGATGAGCTTTGTAAGCTTACCTTTGATGCGGATTATCCAATCTTTATTAACTGTGGTTCTCTTTATGGTTGGCTGAGGAATTGGATGGGAGTGGAGAATCTATCTATAGCTTTATATGACGATCCAGAATGGGTAGAAGAGATGATGGAACATTTAACTATGATTATGCTTAAGGTCTATGAAAAGATAGCGGGTAAGTGTAAGATAGATATGGGACTCTGGTGGGAAGATATGTGCTATAGACAGGGACCATTAATTTCGCCTGCAATGTTTAAAAAGCTTATGGTTCCACGTTATAAGAGGGTTACTGAGTTTCTAAGGAGAGAAACTGGGTGTGAATTTCATATGTTAGACTGTGATGGAAATATACACGAACTTGTAGGCTTATGGCTAGAAGCAGGTATAAATGTTATGTTCCCTCTAGAGGCAGCCCATACCGATGCGTATAAAATAAGATCTCAGTTTGGTAAAAAGGTTGCACTTAGAGGTTACTTTGATAAAAGGGCACTTATTGCAGGAAAGGAAGCAATTGACAAAGAGTTTGAGAGGATAACACCTCTTCTTAAGGATGGAGGATTTATACCACATACCGACCATAGGGTTCCTCCTGATGTATCTTGGGAGAACTATAGATACTATAGGATGAGAAAGTGCGAGCTTATAGGTAAAGAGTATAGAGAAGGTAATCAAGAACCGCCTAGTAAAACCAAGATTACATTTCTAGCATAAATTAAGGGGCGGAAATCCCGCCCCCTTTTATATTATTTACCCATCTTTCTTAGGTTTTCTATACATCGCCTAACCGATTCTAGAGGAGGTCTTCCTGGTGTTTCGTACTCTACTATATACCACTGGGTGCCTCCAATAGTCTCACAGAGATTAAATATCTCTTCCCACCTTACCTCTCCTTCCCCTATCGCTGGTGCGGTAAATGGAAATTCCTTTAGATGAACTGTAACTGCACGCCCCGGATACTTCTTAAGTATCTCTATCGGATCTGCCGAGCCATGCATAGCATTCCCTACGTCTAACTGCATAATCACATCCTGGCTTACATTCTGAAAGAATATATCCCAAGGAATCTCTCCATCTATTGGTTTGAACTCAATATCGTGGTTGTGATATCCAACTTTCATATTGTATGGTTTTAATTTTTCTGATATCTTATTTATTATTTCTACTACTTTAAGCCAGCCTTCTTTCGTTTTTGTATACTCTGGGGGTAATGCAGGAACTACAAGGAATTTATTCTCTAAGATGGCATTAAACTCAACTGTCTTTTTAAATTCATCACCAAGAAGTGTGTTTATTCCAAGGTGAGACCCGGCTACCTTTAGATTAAAGTCATCAAGTATATTTTTTATTTCTTTTGCAGTCAGGTTATAGTATCCAGCGAACTCTACTCCCTCATACCCCATCTCAGAAATTGCCTTGATTGTTCCAATAAAATCTTTTGCACAGTCCTCTCTTACCGAATATAACTGTAGAGCTATTGGAATCTTTGCCATACACTCCCTCCTAATCTTTTTCTTCTATTTTAGCACAATTTGTATTATAATACCCCTTATAGGAGGGATGCTTTTATGGACGTTATTCTTAGAGTAAAGAATTTAAAGAAGTCTTACGGTAAGATTTTTGCCTTGAAGGGGATAGATTTTGATGTCTTTAAAGGAGAAATATTTGCCCTCATTGGTCCTAATGGTGCAGGAAAGAGCACTGCTTTAAGGATTATTGCTACGCTTCTTTCAGCAGATGAAGGAACCATTGAGTTTATGGGATACGATGCTAGAAGAGAGCCTGAGAGGGTAAGGGAAAATATAAGCTATTTGCCAGAAGAGGCAGGTGCCTACAGAAATCTAACCGGTATAGATTACTTAAGGTTTATGGCTAACTTCTATGCAAGGGATGAGAGAGAGTTAGAGGAATTTGTTAAAAGGGGAGAAGAGATATCTGGCTTAGGTGTGAGGTTGAAGGATAAGGTTGGGAGTTATAGTAAGGGTATGGTAAGGAAGTTACTCCTAGCAAGAACTCTGATGATTAAGCCAAAATTAGCTATACTAGATGAGCCTACATCTGGTTTAGATGTAATAAATTCTTTAGAGATTAGAGAGATCATAAAGGACTTTGTAAAAGAAGGTGTTTCTGTGTTACTCTCATCACATAATATGTTAGAGATAGAATTCCTATCCGACAGGGTTGCCATTATAGATAATGGTAGGATCTTAGAAACTGGTACCCCCGAGGAATTAAAAGATAAATATTCCTCAAAAAATCTAGAAGAGGTATTTAGGAGGATAGTAACATATGAAAAAGTTTCTTAATCTTTTGAAAAAAGAGATAAAAGAGTTGGTAACCTTTCAGCTTATAGCATCTCTACTATTCACTTTAGTTCTTTTCTATTTTATAGGAAACATAGCTAGGTCAGAGATGGGCAAGGTGCAGGGTGTTAAGCATATCTCTGTCCTTGACCTTGACCAGTCTGACCTTTCTGGGGAGATACTGAGGAATCTTGCTTTTGCAAATTTTAAGATAGATCTACTAGAGGCGAATAATAAGGAAATTGCAATTGAAAAAATGAGAAGACAGAATATTCCCCTCTTATTAGTTATCCCCGATGGTTTTGCAGGTTCGGTATCTAGTTTTCGGCCAAAAGAGATAGAAACATATGTCCTTGTCCGTAGCTTCTCTATGGGTTCTTCTATAAATTCTGAGTTAGTCAATCAAATAATAGTCTCAATAAATAGCTATCTCTCTGACAGTATCTTAAAGAATAAAATACCAGATATTAACCCTAGTGTATTGAAAAATCCAATAAAGAATAAGAGCTTTATATTGGTCAAGGATAAGATAGCTGAGGGTTCTATAAGAGATGTAAATAACTTTGTAACCTCTCAGACTATTTTTATACCAATTATACTAATGATGATACTAGTCTACTCTTCTCAGATGGTCTTATCAGCTATAGCAATGGAAAAACAGGATAAGACATTGGAGACCCTACTTACTGTACCTATCAGTAGGAATCATATAGTTATAGCTAAGATGCTTGCCTCTGGCTTGATTGGTTTAATTTCTGCAGGTATATATATGGTTGGTTTTAGATTTTATATGGGTGGTTTTATGGGGAATATTCCTACCGAAGGACAGGTTGGTGATGTTATAGAAAAACTAGGCTTACGTTTTACCCCCAATACCTATATATTTTTAGGGATTTCGCTCTTCTTAGCAATACTCTGTGCCTTGGCTTTGGCTACAATATTGGGTGTTCTCTCAGAAGACCTAAAGAGTGCCCAGAGTGCATCTTTCCCATTAGTATTTCTTGTCCTTATACCATACTTCCTTACAATGTTATCAGATATGAATACCTTAAGTTTGCCACTAAAGATTATAGTACTAGCGATACCATTTACCTATCCCTTTCTTTCCGCCCAGAATCTTATGCTTGGAAATTATTCAATGGTCTTATACGGAATTCTATATATGCTAGTAGTATTTATGGTGCTAGTCTTTATTGCCGGAAGGATCTTCTCTACAGATAAGGTCTTGACTATGAAACTGAGGTTTGGAAGAAGAGTCATAAGATAATTATCGTATGATATAATAAACAATATTATTCTAAAAATAGGAGGAGTGATGAAATGATGGATACGTTTAATATCGTTAGGGGTTCTCTAAAGACTAGGCTTTTGTTTTGGTTTCTTGTTTTATCTCTTGTTCCAGTAATTGTTATATCAATGCTTGCATTCTTTAATTCTAGGAGCTCTCTAGAGGCAAGTTATATGAGTGCTCTAGATACCTATGCAAACAGTCAGGCAGAAAGTATAAGTAAATGGATTGAAGAACAGAAGATACAACTACAAGTTATTGCATCAGCTCCTGGGATAAGATCATTAGATGATAAAAAGATTATGCCTAGGTTAAAGGAGTACGTCAAGTATAACCCTGCTTGGGAGATTTTATTTTGGGCAGATATAGAGGGCAATTTTCATACAACATTAGATTCCTTTGCTGATATCTCCGATAGGGCTTATTTTAAACAGGTTTTATCAACAAAACAACCAGCGGTATCCGATGGTGTAATTTCAAAGGCTACAGGTAAGGCTATATTTGTTATTGCAGTTCCTATATTCAAAGATGATGGCTCTGTAGGAGGAATCTTAGGTGGTACAGTGACCTTAGATTACCTTACTAAGCTATGCAAGGATTCAAAGCTAATGAGCCAGAGTGGATATGGATTTATTATCCAGAGTGATGGGTTTGCCCTTGCCTTTCCAGATGAATCTCAGATACTCAAGGCAAACTTTTTACAGACAGACTCTGAGAGTGTAAATAGTATTACAAGAAAGATGGTAGCCGGAGAAAAGGGTGTTGGAAGGGTTGTATATAATGGAGTAGCTCAGCTTGTAGCCTATGATCCAATTAAAGGGACAGGTTGGGCATTTGGTGTTCAGGAACCACAGGCAGAAGCCTTTAAGGCATCTAGTAGCTTATTAAGATTTATTATCATAATAATCCTAGTTGCTGTGGCTATTATAATTTTTGTTGCCTACCTAATTGGTAATAGTATAGCAAATCCGATAGTAGAATTAACAAATACTGCAGATACTTTAGCCCAGGGAGACCTTACAGTATCAATAAAGAATAACTATCATGGTGAGATAGGTAGGCTGGCAAGGAGCTTAGCGGTTATGGTTGATAATTTTAAGTCCCTCATAATGAGCGCAAAAGAGGTCTCTAGTCAAACGACATCTAGTGGGGGGCAGGTAAATGAAGCGGTAAATCAGACAACTCAGGCGGTTCAACAGGTAGCTACAACGGTAGAAGAGCTAGCAAATGGGGCTCAAGAGACAGCTAAGAATGTTCAAGATGTATCTGCAGTAATAGATAACATAGGAAAAATGATAGAATCTCTAGCACAGAATGCAAGCACGGTAGAGAAGATAAATCAAGAGACATCTAAGATTACAGGAGAAGGACAGATAGTAGTAGATGAACTCAATAGAGGCTTTAATGAGACACAGAATGTAACAAACTCTGTAGTATCTGCAATGAATGAACTAGAGAGACTTGCAGGAGAGATTGGTAGGATAGTAGAAACTATAACAGCCATAAGTTCACAGACAAATCTACTAGCTTTAAATGCGGCAATAGAGGCAGCTCGTGCAGGGGATGCAGGGCGAGGTTTTGCTGTTGTAGCAGATGAGGTAAGAAAACTAGCAGAAGAGTCTAATCAGAGTGCACAGAGGATATCACAATTTATAGATGATATAAGGAATCAAGTAGTAAGGACAGCAGAAGGTATAAAGAGCTCTGTAGATGTAATTGAGAGGCAGATAGAGATAGGTAAGAGGGTAACAGATACTTTTGGTAGGATAGCGGAAGGATCTAATAGAGTAATAAAGGCTATAGAGGATATTACTGATGGAATAAGTGGATTAGTAGAAGAGAGTAAAAGGATATCCAATGCTATACAGAACGTGGCTGCAATAGCAGAAGAAAATGCTGCTTCCGCAGAGGAGACTTCTGCAGCAAGTCAAGAGATATCAGCAGCAATGGAAGAGATAAATGCCAATATTAATAATCTTATATCCCTAGCTAAAGATCTAGAAGGACTTTTGAATAGATTCAAGGTATAAGATTTAAAAATTATTAGCCCCTACAGAAATGTAGGGGCTTTTTTATTTATAGAGAAATTTAATCTAAGATTTATTCAAAGAATTTTAGATTAAAAGCCCTTATAAAGTGAAAGGGATACGCTTTCATTTTGATCCCTATAAAAAAGGATATCCTAATTCCTGCCTAGATTCCAGGGATTCTTCTTGACAGATTCTAAATATAATATAGACTAATATATAGAAGATAAAGCCTATTATTTAACTAAAAATTACAATTGATAATACTTTATAGTCTCTCGGAAACTTCTCTTGACAAACGTGGGGGGAGGAATAAAATATAGGTAAAAGTATATGACCCCAGGGATAAGATCCCATAAATAAGGAGTACGCATCTTGAAAATTGAATATTGGAGTAAAAATGGAGGTGAATTATGAGTATCAAATTCTTAAATATGGTTCTTGTTCCAGTTTTAATTTTAGTATTGACTGGAACACTTATAATCTTCTCTTATCTTCCAACTAGGGTTTGGTTGAAAGGAGTTGAGCAAAATTACTATGACTTGATTAAAAATAACCTTGAGAGCTATGAGTTACCATTAAAAATTGCCATGTATAATGTTTTATCAAACAGTGAGATAATAAAAGCTTATGAGAAAAGGGATAGATCAAGGCTTGCCGAATTAATAGCACCAATTCACCAATTTTACTCGAATGAATGTGGTATAACTCAAATTCACTTTCATGTAAGGGAAGGTGATGATATCAGATCTTTTCTCAGATCAAATAAACTTAACAAATATGGAGAATCTATGCTTCCTTATAGGATAGATGTTAAAAAGGCTCAAGAAACTAGAACTCCTATTTTCTGCTACCAGAAAGGGACAGATCTTCCAGCTATAAGATATGTTTCTCCTATAATTGTAGATAACAGATTACTTGGATCTATCGAGCTTGTCTACCATATTAGAGAGTCTTTTCTAAAGCGTATGCCAGGTGAGGCAATACTGTATCAGTTCTTAGATGAGATGGGGAACTTCAGCGAATTAATTGTAAAGCCGAAAGATGTGGAAGATTTCTCTAAGAAGTACAATCTTGAAAAGATAAGAAAAGGGGAACCTCAGAGTTTTAGCGATGGAAAATACTTTTACATTACTTATATTCTCAAGGATATTGAGGGAAAAGCCTTTGCATCAATTTTACTAAGATTTGATGCTTCATCTATCTTTGGAAAGATAACTAGGTATCAAGTAAATTTATTTGTATTTGGTTTTGCCATTTTAGTTATAATTATTGGATTTAGTTTATTCTTTGGAAGAGTTACTACTAAAAGATTATCGACCGCTTTAAATCGAATAGAGACAGTATCAGAAACAAAGGACTTGACGATTGGGATAGATATAAAATCCTCAAAAGATGAGGTTTCAATTATTTCAAGATCAGTCAACTCACTAATTCAGTCTTTAAGAGAATCATTTAAAGACTTTGTTTCAGCTAGTTCTCAAACTAGTATAACAATTGGTAATCTTTTCAGAAACTTTGATGAGGTATCTAAGGAGATAGAATCTTTCGGACAGACCTTCTCAAGTGTCAATAAGATGGTCGATGAAACTTCATCTTCGATAAAAGATGTTACATCTGTCATAGGAGAAATGACATCCTCAACAACAATGATAGCGAATTCTGCACAGAATGTTTCTAACGCAGTAGAAAAGGTGTCGGGGTTTGTACAAAAAAGTAATAATTCAATAAATTCCATGGAAGATTTTTTAAACTCGGTTGTTAAAGAATCAGATAGAATAGTAAAACAATCTAGTGAGCTTAGGGAAAAGTCGGATGTTATAGGAGACATACTTAAAACGATAACTGATATAGCGGATCAGACAAACCTGCTTGCATTGAATGCAGCGATAGAAGCTGCACGTGCTGGAGAAGCCGGTAGCGGATTTGCGGTGGTTGCAGATGAGATAAGGAAATTGGCAGAGAGCACAAGAGACTCTGCAGGTAAGATAGGTTCAATTTTAACTGAGGTAAGAGGTGGGATAGGGGATATAAGCGAAAATCTAAAGAAATTTGATAGTATGATAAGAGGTATTGAGCAATCTGCAAGGGCTGTAAGCGAGGATCTATTAAGGATACTTAAAGAGGTGGAAAATCTAGGTCAAGACTCATCTAGCCTAGCTGCAGTTACGCAAGAACAGACAGCATCTATTGAGGAAATATCTGCCTCTATGGAAGGAATATCAAAGATGGCAACAGATATGGATAAAGAGATGGTGGTAAGTAGTAAAAGGGTAGAAGATATTTTGCAAGAAATTGAAAGGGTAAGAGGGGCACTTGAAGATGTTATGCAGAAAATTACCGATTTGGCAAAGCTCTCTAGTAAAAAATTAAAGTTATATACAAAAAGAGAGCTTATGGATATAATCGATAGAGCTATAACATCTCATGAAGGTTGGGTAAGAGAAGTAGAAAAAAGCATTAATACAAGAGCCAATAGATTGAATGTAGTGTTAGATGGAAGATTTTGTAGTTTTGGAGCATTATATCATTTTATAAAACCACCTGATGAAGTGGCGGAAAAATGGAAGGAGATAGAGAAGCCTCATGAAAAGATTCATAGCCTAGGTTATGAAATAGATAAGGCTTTAGAAAGAGGAGATTATTCAGAGTCACTCAGACTTTTTAAAGAGGTAGAAAAATTAAGAGATAAAATTATAGGTATAATGTTAGATATTAAAGGAAGACTTTAATAGAGAGGAGAGATAATTTTAGATGAAGAACGTTTTTAGCAACATAAAACTTACCACAAAGGTTATTTTCTTAGGAGTTATTCTTGTCTTAGCCTTTTTATTGTTAAGTGAGGCTTTCATATTGCCTTTCATAGGTTCTAGCCTTGAGAATGAGGCGATAAGAAAGACAAAAAGTCTAGTAGAGACATCTTTAAGCATAGCCCAGTATTATTACAACCTCTATAAAGAGGGTAAAATGACAGAAGAAGAGGCTAAGGAGATGGTAAAATCTACACTTAAAAGTATACGTTATGGGGACCAGGACTATTTCTGGATAAATGACTATACCCCAACCATGGTTATGCATCCAATAAAATCTGAGATGGACGGCCAGGACCTTTCGAATTATGCGGACCCTACAGGATTCAAGTTATTTATAGCAATGGTAGATATTGTCAAACAAAAGGGAGAGGGTGTTGTAAAGTATCAATGGCCTAAGCCAGGAAAGGACAAGCCACAGCCAAAGATTTCTTATGTTAAGGGATTCGAACCCTGGAAGTGGATTATAGGGACAGGTATCTATGTAGATGACTTGGTAGCAATGAAATCGTCTGTTGCTAATAGGATAAGATTAGCGGTATTGGGTTTTGTCCTTTTAGGTGGAGTAATCATTCTTATAATAGTACTTCCTCTAAGCCATAACTTGAAGAAGATATTGAGTTATATTGAAAAGGTCTCTAACTATGATTTCTCTGAACTATTAGATATAAATCAATCTGATGAGATGGGGAAGATAGCCAATGGGATAAACACTATGGTTAAAGAGATAAAGGATTTAGTTAAGAATATAAAAGATACTATGTCTTCGACCTCATCTCTAAGTTCTCAGATATTGGAAGCTGTTAGCCAAACTTCTCTTGCTGTACAGCAGATCTCGACTACCTCACAGGGAGTAGCTGATGGTGCGCAAGAGACAGCTAAGAATGTGACTTCTGCTTCTACTGAGGTAGAAAGTGTAAGTAGAAATATAGAAGAATTGGCGCAAAATGCTTCTAATGTAGAAAGATTTTCTCTTGACACGGTAAGACTTACAGATGAGGGAAGGGTTGTCGTTGAAGAGCTTAACAAGGGTTTCTCCCAGACAACACAGGCAACAGATTCTGTTGTTAAGGTAATGAATGAGCTTGAACTTGCAGCAGGAGAAATTGGTCGCATTGTAGAAACAATATCAAGCATAAGTTCACAGACCAATCTACTAGCACTAAATGCGGCGATAGAGGCAGCAAGGGCAGGAGATGCAGGGAGAGGTTTTGCTGTTGTAGCAGATGAGGTAAGAAAACTAGCAGAAGAGTCTAGCCAAAGTGCACAGAGGATATCGCAATTTATAGATGAGATAAGGAATCAAATTGGTAGAGCTGCTCAGAGTACGGATGAAGCGGTAAAGACTATATCAAGGCAGGTGGATATAGGTGGTAAGGTTACCGAGACATTCAACTCTATAGCACAGGCTAGTAGTAAAACTATGGAGATGGTCAGAGAGATTGTTTCTGGTATCGATAATCTTTTAGAAAGTGGAAGGAAGATTTCTGATGCAGTGCAAGGAGTAGCTGCAATAGCAGAAGAAAATGCTGCTTCTGCAGAGGAGACTTCTGCAGCTACCGAAGAGGTAAATGCCTCCATTGAAGAGGTCAACGCTAATATACAGCAATTATCAAACCTTATGAAAGAATTAGAAAGACATATAGAGAGATTTAAGATCTAGAATAAAAGAAGTGGAAGCAACCTGACTAGGAGAATTGTCGAGTTTAGTCAAGGATAATATGTCCAGAAGAATTGTAATAAGTTGGTAAAAAGCAAAGATTGAGTTTAACTACTATAAAAGATGGGTTAAACTCTGGAGGGAGGACTAAGTGGGAAATTATCCATTTATCTTTAGATCCTTTAACTTATCTAATCCTTATAGTCTTTATCTCGTAGGGCTTAAGGTCTAGAGATATAGTCTTCCCAACTATTTGTCTTTCTACACCTATAGGCTGTTCTATAAGATCAGTCTCTACATAAGAATTGCATGGAATATTTAGTGTTATCTTAG
>CALGNK010000035.1 GCA_937958695.1 uncultured bacterium | reverse complement strand
ATTATATAGCGAAAACCAAGCTATAATAAGCCATATAAATGGTAAAACTGGGGACGGAACAGCCCTTTGAGCGTGGGATAACTTGCTCCGATGGGAGTATTGACCACGAAGCCACCACCTCTATAGGTGGAGGTAGTTCACTGTTATGAAATTAGTAAAGAGATGTTGATGGAGGAGGTGAAACTGGAAATGTAAAAATTTTTGATTATTTATACTTAGAATTAGCCAGTCTAGCAACCTCGTCAGAGGAGAAGATGAAGAGAAAATTGTTTAGATTCAAATATTAGGAAGGAGGAGGTAAAATGAAGAAGTTTCTAGTAGGTTTAGTAGTTTTAAGTTTAATATTGAGTGTTTTAATTGGATTTAATAGCGTTTCTTTTGCCCAAAGGCCAAAGAAATTCAATGAAGCCCCAATGTTGGCAGAGCTAGTAAAACAAGGTAAGCTCCCTCCGGTAGAAGAGAGACTTCCAGAAAATCCATTTGTAGTTGGACCTGGTGTTTTAATTCCGAGGAAGGATCTTCCGGATTGGAAAGTGGGTAAGTATGGTGGTATCATAAGAACTGCCCACTCTGTTGCTGACTGGGCTCCTGATGTATTTGTTATGAACAATGAACCGCTACTTTGCGCCCCTGGTATAGGAACACAAGGCATTAGAGGCAACATAGTTGAAAGTTTCGATGTCAAAGAGAATAGAATCTTTACATTCAAGTTGAGAAAAGGGATGAAATGGTCTGATGGCCATCCGGTGACCACAGAGGATATAAGATTTACCTATGAAGATGTCCTTTTAAATGATAAACTTACCCCTGTATTCCCAGCTAGATTTAGAGTTGGTTATAGTTTAAAAGGAGAACCTATGAAGCTAGAGATAATTGATGAATATACCTTTAGAGTCACATTCCCTAAGCCTTATGGTGGATTCTTAAGAAACCTTACTATCGAGAGCTGGGTTGGCCATACAGAGTTATTAAAGCCATCTCATTACCTAAAGCAGTTCCATGTAAAGTATACACCTCTTGAAAAGTTAAAGCCACTTTTAGAAAAAGAAGGGTTCAAAGAAGAGTGGTGGCAGTTATTCCATCTAAAAGATTTCACCAACTGGGAGCAGACTCAGGCAAAGAGTATAGGGTTCCCTAGACTTACTCCCTGGTTACTAGTAAAGGTAGCTGGTGGTGTATACGAATACGAAAGGAATCCATACTACTTCAAAGTGGATACAGCTGGAAATCAGCTACCATACATTGATAAGATAATCTCTACTCAGGTCCAAGATGTAGAAATGGTCAATATGAGAGTTTTAACTGGTGATGTAGACTTCTTAAGAGAAAGTACCGCACTCGTAAAGATACCTCTCTATAAGCAGAATGAAGAAAAGGCTGGTTTTAGAGTTGTCCTTCTTGATATGCATGTAGACTCTAGTGCACTGTTCCTTAACCTTACCTATAAAGATCCTGTATGGCGTAAGATTGTTGGCGATGTAAGGTTTAGAAAGGCGGTAAGTCTAGCAATAAATCGTAAAGAGATAATAGACAGTGTCTACTATGGTTATGCATCCTTCCCAGAGACTGTTCCAAGCGCATACAATGTAGCAGAGGCTAACAAGCTTTTGGATCAGGTTGGTCTTTCAAAGAAAGACTCCGAAGGATTTAGACTTAGACCAGACGGTAAGAGATTTGAGATACTTATTGAATGCGGAGCACAGGCACCTGACCTACTACCTGTAAGTGAATTAATAACCGAACATCTTAAGGCTGTTGGAATTAAAGCCACACTAAAGAGGATAGATCCGCAACTTTCAGGTCAGCGTTGGGCTGCAAATGAAACGCAGGCTAGAGTAATGTGGTGCCATGATCAGGGTTGGAATAATGGCTGGACTTCTGGGGCTATTGCCGCACCAGAATGGAGTAGATGGTATAATACAGAAGGTAAGGAAGGGGAAGAGCCACCCGCTTGGGCTAAGAAGGCTTGGGATTTAGACAAGAGAAGATGGGAAAGCGTCACTGGATCCGATGAATATAATAGACTCTGGAGAGAAGGTATTAACTGGCACAAGCAGTATCTGCCTCTAATCACCATAGTAGAGAAGGTTAAGTATCCAATGATAGTATCCGCTAGAATGGGTAATGTACCTCGTTCTGGCTTTGCAATTGCAGCAAACTTTAGTGCTGAACAGTTCTTCTATGAGAAGTAATAGCTAAAAACTCAACCGGCTACTAGAAAATCCGGTAGCCGGTTGAGTTTTTTATTAAGCTTACCATATATAAGGAGGACTAGAAGGATATGTTGGGATACATTATCTATAGAATAGCGATAGCTATACCACTTTTGTTAGCCCTTTCTGTAGTCTCTTTTATTGTTATTCAACTTCCACCAGGAGATTATCTTACTGTTTATCTGAATAATTTAAGGCTCTCTGGTATTGATCTTAATGAGGACGAGGTTCTAAGGCTAAAAGAGTTATATGGCTTAGATAAGCCGTTGTATATGCAGTATTTCATCTGGATAACGAACTTTATTAAAGGAAATCTTGGTAGGTCTTTTCAGTGGAACCGTCCAGTAAATGAGCTTTTGTCAGAGCGTGTCCCAATGACTGTGATAATTTCTGTTTCAACTACGATATTCGTATGGATAGTAGCCATTCCTATTGGTATATATTCCGCCTTACGTCAGTATTCTATCTTTGATTATACATTTACTTTTATAGGGTATATAGGACTTTCTATGCCAGGTTTTTTGTTAGCCCTTATCTTAATGTGGTTTCTCTTTACTAGATTCGGATTTAGTATGCCTGGTCTTTTTTCACCAGAGTATGCCACTGCCCCATGGAGCTTTGCAAAGTTATTAGATATGTTTAAACATATCTGGTTTCCAATAGTAATCATTGGTATGTCTGGTACTGCTGGTCTTATCCGAACTATGAGGGGTAATCTTTTGGATGAATTGAGAAAACAGTATGTTATAACCGCCAGGGCTAAGGGTCTTCCAGAGAGAAAACTTGTCTTTAAGTATCCGGTGAGGATAGCTATTAACCCAATGATAAGTACTATAGGTTGGATGTTTCCAGGTATTATATCCGGTGAGACCCTGGTTTCTATAGTGTTGAATATACAGACAGTAGGTCCCATATTCTTAAGGGCGGTAATGTCCCAAGATATGTATTTAGCTGGGAGTATAACGTTAATTTTAAGTATCTTAACAGTTATCGGTATGTTGGTATCAGATATACTACTTGCATGGGCTGACCCTAGGATAAGATACGGAGGGATAGAAGAATGAGTAATAATAAGAATAATAATTTAAATAACGCTGAAATATATGAAGAAGAAATAGTTAGGGAAGAAAAGATATACTACGCATCTCAGTGGCAATTAATATGGTGGAGATTTAGAAGGCATAAGTTAGCCATAATAGGAGGAATTGTCCTTTTTTTCTTATATCTATCTGCTATCTTCTGTGAATTTCTTTCCCCATACAGCCCAATAACAAGATTTGAAGGTTATCAGAATGCCTCTCCAACAAAGATACACATCTTTGAGGATGGTAAACTTCAAAAACCATTTATATATGGTTTTAAAAAGGAATTGAATATGAAGACCTTTCAGTGGGAATTTAAAGAGGATAAAACAAAGAAGCTTTATGTTAAATTTTTTGGTAAAGGAGAACCTTATAAGCTTTGGGGTATCTTTAAGGCTGATAGGCATCTACTTGTTGTTGATGATCATCCCTTATTTATTTTTGGTGCAGATAGTATGGGAAGATGTCTATTTTCTAGGTCTTTATATGGAGCAAGGATATCATTATCTATAGGTCTAGTTGGTGTATTTTTGAGTTTCTCCCTAGGTACTATAATAGGAGGAATTTCTGGATACTTTGGTGGTACTGTAGATATAATTATTCAAAGAATTATAGAATTCCTAAGCTCTATCCCAACCATCCCTCTATGGATGGCTCTTTCAGCAGCTCTACCTAAAGATTGGCCAGTTATAAGGTTGTACTTTGCCATAACTATAATACTTTCTATTATTGGTTGGACAGGGCTAGCTAGGGTTGTTAGAGGGAAGTTATTGGCTTTAAGAGAGGAAGATTTTACGATGGCTGCTAGACTTGCTGGAGCTAGTGAGTTAAGGATAATAACTAAGCATCTTTTACCCTCATTTACTAGTCATTTGATAGTTTCTATTACTTTATCTATTCCTGGTATGATCCTTGGTGAAACCGCATTAAGTTTTTTAGGATTAGGTATGCAACCTCCAGCGGTTAGTTGGGGAGTTTTGTTGCAGGACGCGCAGAATATAGCGGCAGTAGCATTGTATCCTTGGAAATTATTACCCTCTGTATTTGTAATATTAACTGTTTTGGCTTTTAACTTCTTAGGGGATGGGCTGCGTGATGCAGCAGACCCATATGCAAGATAGGGGAGGAGATTATGGAAAAGAAGAATGACCAAGTCCTATTAGAGATTAAAAATCTCAAGACATAT
>CALGNK010000034.1 GCA_937958695.1 uncultured bacterium | reverse complement strand
TATAGTTATCCCTCTTTCCCTCTCCTCAGGTGCGTTGTCTATTTCATAGAAGTCCTTAGGCTGAGTCCTTCCAAGTGTTGCTAAAACCTGAGTGATTGCTGCTGTTAATGTAGTCTTACCATGGTCTACGTGTCCTATCGTTCCCACATTTACATGTGGCTTAGTCCTTTCAAATTTCTGTTTAGCCATACTTACTTATCTTACCTCCTTCCAATATTCCTTGAGGAACTTCTCCATAGTGGGAGAATTCCATAGTATAACTTCCTCTTCCCTGTGTCAATGACCTAAGGTCAGTTGCATATCCAAACATCTCATTAAGAGGTACTAATACTCTTATAATCCTTGTTGTCCCATCTAATTCCATATCTGTAATATGAGCTCTTCTAGCCATAAGGTCACTCATAACATCCCCAGTATAAACATCAGGTATGGTTATCTCAACTTTCATCACTGGTTCAAGTATTAATGGGTTAGCCTTTAGCACTGCAGATTTTACCGCTTGGGAGGCTGCAATCTTAAATGCCATCTCACTAGAATCCACTTCATGATAAGAACCATCAAACAATGTTACCCTTATATCTATAACCGGATACCCTGCATATATACCACCATCTAGAGCTTCCATAACACCTGCCTCTACTGCAGGGATGAACTCTTTAGGAATAACTCCTCCAGTGATCTTATTGATAAACTCTCTACCTTTACCTCTAGGTAGTGGTTCAACCTCAAGCCATACATGACCATACTGGCCTCTTCCGCCA
Source organism: uncultured bacterium (assembly GCA_937958695.1). Classification (GTDB taxonomy): domain Bacteria; phylum DUMJ01; class DUMJ01; order DUMJ01; family DUMJ01; genus DUMJ01. Next base: position 32,938 of record CALGNK010000034.1, on the reverse strand, counting down.
GTCTGTCTTATATATCTTCCTTCCGATACTGCTTTTTCTCTTATAGTCTCCTTATAGGCTACCTGAGGTCTACCCACATTTACCCCTACATTAAACTCTCTCTGCAATCTATCAGTTATTATCTCTAGATGAAGTTCTCCCATACCAGAGAGGATAGATTGTCCTGTCTCTTCATCTACTTTCCATTTAAGGGTAGGATCTTCTTCCGTAAGTTTAGTAAGAGCAGACTGTAATCTTTCTTCATCTTCCCTTGTTTTTGGTTCTATAGCTATAGATATAACAGGCTCAGGAAAATGCATGGGTTCTAGAAGGATAGGATACTTTTCATCGCAAAGTGTCTCCCCAGTTATAGTGTCTTTAAGCCCAACCAAAGCTCCAAGATCTCCAGCACCTAGCATATCTATCTCTTCTCTTCTATTGGCATGCATTCTAAGGATTCTGGCTATTCTTTCTTTTCTATTCTTATTTACATTAAAGACATATGATCCTGGCAAAAGTTTACCAGAGTAAACCCTGACATATGTAAGTTTACCTACATATGGGTCTGCCATAATCTTAAAAGCCAAGGCAGAAAGCGGAGCATCTGAAGATGTCTCTCTTTCCTCTTCCTCCTGAGTTATAGGATTAACACCCCTAACTGGTGGTATATCTAGAGGGCTCGGTAAGAAGTCAACTATAGCATCTAAGAGTGGCTGAACTCCTTTATTCTTATATGAAGTGCCACATAGAACAGGAACAAGCTTATTCTCAATGGTAAGTCTTCTAATAGTCTGTACCATCTCTTCTTCAGCAATCTCTTCTCCCTCTAAATACTTACTCATCATATTGTCATCCAGCTCTGCTAAGCTCTCCAGAAGAATCTCTCTCTGTCTTAGGGCTTTTTCTATTAAATCTTCAGGGATATCTGTTACTTCCATTTCTAAGCCAAGCTCATCCTTATAGTGGATAGCCTTTAGTCTTATTAGGTCTACAATTCCTATAAACCTATCCTCTTCTCCTATGGGAATCTGTATGGGAACCGCATTAGCACCAAGTCTTTCTCTAATCATACTAACAACTCTTAAGAAATTAGCACCCATACGATCCATCTTATTTACGTATGCTATTCTTGGAACCTTATATCGATTAGCCTGCCTCCAGACAGTTTCAGACTGAGGTTGGACTCCTGCAACCCCACAGAATATAGCTACAATTCCATCAAGTACTCTCAACGCTCTTTCTACCTCAGCTGTAAAATCCACGTGCCCGGGTGTATCAATAATATTTATTCGATGTTCCTTCCAGAAACACGTAGTTACAGCTGAAGTAATAGTAATACCACGCTCTTTCTCCTGAACCATCCAGTCCATTGTAGCAGAGCCTTCATCTACTTCTCCTATCTTATAAACCTTACCAGTATAGAATAATATCCTTTCTGTAGTAGTAGTCTTACCAGCATCTATATGAGCCACTATACCAATATTTCTTGTTTTCTTTAACAATTCCTTCTCCTCCAACCTTAGGCTCACCTACCATCGGTAGTGAGAAAACGCCCTATTAGCCTCTGCCATCTTATGAGTATCTTCTCGCTTCTTTATGGCGGTTCCAACCTTATTATACGCATCTAAGAGTTCAGCAGTAAGTTTCTCTATCGCGCTCTTACCACTCCTATTTCTAAACGCTTCGATAATCCACCTAATAGCCATAGCACGTCCCTTTTCAGGATCTACTTCCATAGGAACCTGATAAGTAGCGCCACCTACTCTCCTAGGTCTAACCGCCACCAAAGGTCTAACGTTCTCTATAGCCTGTTCTAAGATTTCAGCTCCAGATTTACCTAATCTCTCCTCTAAATTCTTTAAAGCACTATAGACAATCTTCTCTGCCTTTGTCTTCTTACCTTTCAGCATTACCTTATTTATAAACTTAGCCACCAATTTACTTTGATATACAAGATCTGGTGGAATATCTCTCTTTGGTACAGGTCCCTTACGTGGCATTTATAACCCTCCTAAGACTTTGGTTTTTTGGCTCCATACTTAGAACGACCTTGCCTTCTATTCTCTACCCCAGCTGCATCTAACGTTCCTCTAATTATATGATATCTTATACCGGGCAGGTCCTTGACTCTTCCCCCTCTTATAAGGACCACTGAATGCTCCTGTAGGTTATGTCCAATCCCAGGGATGTAAGCTGTTACTTCCATCCCATTCGAAAGCCTTACCCTAGCAATCTTTCTCAAGGCAGAATTAGGCTTCTTAGGGGTCATAGTCCCTACACGTATACAGACCCCTCTCTTTTGAGGGCATCCATCTAACGCTGGAGCTTTAGTTTTAGTTTCTACCTTTTCTCTTCCAAATCTAACTAATTGATTTATGGTTGGCATTAATTCACCTCCAATATCACAGCAGAATATACTATCATTTTTACCAAAATCTGTCAATAGTTAGCTTATAAAGTTTTAGCTAATTAGCCTTGACTCATAGGGATCTGAGAGACTTCCTCATCAGAAATCTTTTCTTCTTCCTGAATCTTCTTTATCTCTATATTCTTGGCATCTATCTCTTTCTCTATGTTTAGTATAGCATCTATCATATCCTTAAAAAATTCTAAATTTACAACCGCTAATGAATTTTCTTTGTAAAGCTTGAGCAATTTCTCTCCTAACTCCTCAAGTTTACCTCTTCTATCGTTCTGCAGTTTAAATATCTCCGCCTTCAAACTTGCTATTTTAGCTAACTTTCCTGTCTCCTTTCCAATCTTCTGTGCAAGTTGAGAAAGAGTCTCTCCAATCTTCTGGGCTGTTGAGCTAATTACCTGAGAAAGCTTCTCAGTAGACTTTTCCTCCATGTTTTCTCCTCCTTATAAAAATAACAATCTTTTAATAGCAGTTTCTATTTTATCACGAACATTTAAAAAACTCAAATTATATCAATATATGAAACTATATTAGTACAGTGTAAGCTGTGATATAATATAAAATACACGAAGTTTTAACTGGAAAGATAAAGTTGGATAAAGAGGAGATTATAAATTACCTAGCAACACATAGGATATATCCTATATACAGTAAAAGGGGAAATGTCTTTTGGAGGGACAAAAATTCTCTTTTATCTGAGGAAGAAAAAGAGGAGTTTATCAAAATCCTAGGAATATATAACTCAGAAGATTGTACTAAGATAAGAGAAGAGATAAAAAATAGATCAAAAGAGATTAGAAAGTATAAGCCTATAAAACATTGGATAAAGGATGAAAGGCCCAGAGAACTCTTAATAAAAAATGGTCCTGAAAATCTAAATCTTTCAAAACTTTTGGCAATAATCTTAAGAACTGGAAGCGATTCTAAGAGTGCGGAAGAATTGGCAAAGATGCTTTTAAATGAATTTGGCTCATTAAGAGGCTTAGACAGAGCGGATATCTCCCAACTCTGTTCTATTCCAGGGATAGGAATAGCTAAGGCAGTTGAGATAAAGGCTGCTTTGGAGATTGGTAAAAGACTATACCGAGAGGAGGTGGAGTTAGGGGTAAAGATAAAGGGTCCGGAGGATGCAATCCTCTATGTAAAGGACTACTATGCACCGTACCTTAGAGATTCAAACAAGGAGATATTTAATATAATACTCTTAGACTATAGAAATAAAGTAATAGAAAACGTAGAGTTAAGTAAGGGTAGTATTAATGCAAGCATTGTGGACCCAAAAGAGATAATTAGAGAGGCCACATTGAAGTCTGCTTCTTCGGTAATACTAGTCCACAATCATCCTTCAGGAGATACCTCCCCCTCTAGAGATGATATAGAGACGACCAAACAGGTAGTAGAAGCATGCAAAATTGTAGGAATAAAGGTTCTTGACCATATAATCTTAGGGAGGAATAATAATGATTACATTAGCTTTGCAGAACTTGGATTATTAAAATAGGAGGGCTGATAAAAATGATAAAAAGATTTTTAGTATTGATAATTCTAGGTTTGTTTCTATTACCCAGTGCGATCTTTAGTGCCGAACCAGAGTTAAAGACGATAATTATTGAACCAATACAGACAGACTTTAAAGTTGAAGTCTGGCCAGATAAGGGAAATAATTCTAGTTACAAGGTTGGAGAAACTATAACTATCTACTTTAAACTAACTCAAGATGCATATGTGTATATATGGGATATAAATGCTAACGGAGAAATTAGACTTATACTACCAAACGGGTATCGTCAGGATAACTTCTTTAGAGCCAATATAGTCTATTCTATTCCGGCGCCAACAGATAAGTATACTTTAAGAATAGCACCACCTTACGGAAGAGAGGTAATCCATGTCTTAGCAAGTAAGACACCTGTTAATATAATGGAAAGTTATCGGAAGGACTTAAGTAGAGAACCGTTTCCTCTAATACCAGAACCACCGGAGTCTTTCACTGACAAGGTAAGGAGGAACATAGAGATTGTTCCATCACCTACTCAACCTGTTCAATGGACAACAGCTAATGCTATCTTCTATGTAGTATCAAGTGGGGTTATAGTTCCCCCTGGACCAAGCCAGGCACTAGGAAGACTTACAGTAGAGAGTAACCCTAGTGGTGCGAGTATCTTTATAGATGGACAGTTCTTAGGATACACACCATATACTAGTGATGTTTCTGTGGGTAGACACTCTATTAGGATAGAGCTCTCTGGATATCAGCCATACGAAACTACCGTCAATATAACGCCTAATAAGACTACCAAGATAAGCGCTACATTGAAGCTACTCCCCTATTATCAAGGAGCCTTATATATAACCAGCAATCCTTCTAATGCTGAAGTGTATATAAACGGTGAAAGAAAAGGCAGAACGCCGATAAAAATTGATAAACTAAAGCCAGGAAGATATCAAATTACTGTAATTAGAGCTGGATATGAAACATTCGTACAGTACTACGAAGTAATTCCAGGCGAGACGAGAAACATCTTTGTCCAACTATACCCAATAAGATAGCTCTCTTATAGTAGGCTAAGAAGTTTAATTGTATTGTTTACTTCTAGGGGTGTATAGCTATACATCCCTAGAAGTTTTTTATTATCTGTTCTCTAAATCTTCAGCCTTTAATGAAATAATTACCAGGATTTGGCAATTTGCTTTTTATGCAAGATTATGTTAAAATAATCTAAAAGAAAATAGAGAAAGGAGATGAAAAGTGGGCTTAGTCCCACTTTTTATAATATGAGGACAAGAGAGGAAATAATCTCTTTAGTAGAGAAGGAAATAGGACAAGTTATAGAGAATATGGGATACGAACTAGTAGATGTTGAATATGGAAAAGAGAGAGGAATATGGGTCCTTCGACTCTTTGTTGATAGGGTTGAAGGTGGCATAACATTGAAGGAGTGTGAAAGCATAAGTCACACAGTTAGTTTATTGCTGGACGAGTTAGACCCCATTCCTTACTCGTATAACTTAGAGGTTTTTTCCCCAGGTTTAGATAGAGTATTGAAGAAACCTAAAGACTTTGAAAGGTTTGTAGGACATAAGGCATTATTTAAATTGAAGAACCCTATAAAAGGTTCTCAAAATATAAAGGCTACTATTAGAGAAGTTGTCAGTAGCGCAGTCATAGTCGAAAGAGAAAGAGAGATTTTTTCGATCCCTTTTGAAAATATAGTAAAGGCAAAACTAGAGGTAGAACTATGAACGAAGGACTTATACTAATGCTAAAACAGATAGAAAAAGAGAAAGGGATATCTATAGAGGCTTTATTCTCTTTCCTAGAGACTGCATTGCTTTCTGCATATAGAAAACAGTACGGCACTACTCAAAATGTCTTCATAGCTATAGATAGAAATACTGGAGAGATTCATATATATGCAAAGAAGAAGGTTGTTGATGTTGTAAATAATAGTACTACAGAGATATCTTTAGAGGAAGCTTTAAAGGTTAAACCTGATGCAAACATTGGAGATGTGATCGATGTAGAAGTAATACCCTCTGCTAGTTTTGGTAGGTTTGCCTATCAGACGGCAAAACAGGTCATTACACAAAAGTTAGAAGAAGCGGAAAGGGCTATCCTATATGAAGAATTTCAAAGAAAGATAGGAGACATAGTAAAGGGAACTATATATAGGATAGACAAAAAAGGTGTATATTTAGACCTTGGAAGAGTAGAAGGAGTAATACCTCCTTATGAACAGGTCCCAAGTGAGAACTATAAAGTTGGTGATAAGATCTATGTCTATATATTAAAGGTAATTAAAACTTCGCAAGGACCTGAAGTTACATGTTCTAGAACACATCCTAACCTTGTAAAAAAGCTATTTGAGTTAAATATCCCTGAAATTCAGAGTGGACTAGTTGTCATAAAAGGCATAGCAAGAGAAGCAGGTATAAGAACTAAGATAGCAGTTGTATCTAATGATAGTAATATAGACGCATTAGGAACATGTATTGGTTCTAAAGGTGTTAGGATTCAACCTATAGTCAGAGAATTAAAGAGAGAAAAGATTGATATGATCTCTTGGAGTGATGATCCTCTAACTTATGTTGGGAATTCATTAAATCCTGCAACTGTTCTAAGGGTAGAACAGATAGGTGAGAGAAGCGCAAGGGTAATAGTAAGTAAGGATCAGTTATCTATAGCTATTGGGAAAGAGGGTCAAAACGTAAGACTAGCTGCTAAACTTACTGGATGGAAGATAGATATAAGGACGGAGGAAGAATATCTAAGTGAGTCGCAGGAAAATAGAACGCCTGTGTATAGTGTGCAGGAAGAAGAAAAATAAAGAAGAACTTATGAGGGTTGTTAGAACACCAGAGGGTCTAGTTAGAGTAGACCCTCTTAAGAAGCTCCCTGGTAGAGGAGCATATATATGCAATAACATAGAGTGTATAAATAAATTGAAGAGAGAAAACTCCTTAAATCATGCTCTTAGGACGAAAGTTAATAGAGAAGAACTAAGCGAGATTAAGAAGGAGTTAGAAAATCTTCTTGGAAGAGGAGATGTTAAAGGTGAGAGTCTATGAGTTGGCTAAAAGATTGGGGGTCAGTAGCCATGACCTGCTAGACATATTAAAAGACTTGGGGGTAGAAGTGAAATCTCATTTTAGTAAGATAGATGAAGAGGTTGTAGAGACGGTGGAAAGTCTGATGAATCCTTCAAATAGCATTAAAGAAGAACAAAGGGGAGAGATGGAAATAAAGGAGCCGGAAAGAAAGACGATAGAAGAGATAAAAGAAACCACAAAGACTCCAGAAGAACCAAAAAAGGTAGAAGTTGATGTTAAAAAGATTCAAGTTCCGCCAAGTGCTACTGTAAGGGAGATATCTGAACTTTTTAATCTTCCTGTAAGTCAGATTATTATGAGTTTAATGAGTATGGGGATATTGGCTAACATAAATCAAGAATTAGACCAAGCTACAATTATAAAATTAGCAGAAAAGTTCAATATACCTGTAGAATCTAGTCAACCTCAAAAAGCTAGATTAGCTGGAAAGATAAAGGTCCAGACTACTGAGGGTGATCCTAGGGCACCTATAGTAACCGTTCTAGGACATGTAGACCATGGTAAGACAACCTTACTAGATACTATAAGAAAGACTAATGTAACTGCCACAGAAGCTGGTGGTATTACTCAGCATATTGGTGCATATCAAGTAGAGATAGATGGAAGAAAGATAACGTTTATAGATACTCCCGGGCATGAAGCATTTACCGCTTTAAGAGCTAGAGGGGCTAGAGTTACTGATATAGCAATACTGGTAGTTGCAGCCGATGATGGAGTGATGCCTCAGACTATAGAGGCTATTGATCATGCAAAGGCGGCAGAAGTCCCAATCATCGTAGCTATCAATAAGATAGATAAACCAGAAGCAAATGTAGATAGAGTAAAGACTCAACTATCAGAACTAGGATTAATCCCAGAAGAGTGGGGCGGAGATACTATAATGGTTCCCATCTCTGCTAAAAAGAATATAGGGATAGATCAGCTTCTAGAGATGGTCTTACTACTAGCAGATATTATGGAACTTAAGGCTAAGTATGATGTTCCAGCTAGTGGAAATATAATAGAGACTGTTCTAGATAGAGGAAAAGGACCAGTAGCCATAGCTATAGTTATGGAAGGGACATTAAAAGTTGGAGACATAGTTGTAACTAGTGGTATATATGGAAAGGTTCGTGCCATTTTCAATGATAAAGGAGAAAAGATAAAGAAGGCTGTCCCATCTACTCCGGTTCAAATAGTTGGACTTCCTAAACTACCAATAGCTGGGGAAAGTTTTGTGGTTGTAGCAAATGAAAAGAGAGCAAAAGAGCTAGTAGCAGAATGGAACGAAAGGGTAGAAAGAGAAAGAGAAGTTCTCTCTTTGGAGAATATAAGGTTAAGGATTGATAGAGGAGAGTTAAAGTCCTTAAACCTCATACTAAAAGCAGATACTCAGGGCTCTTTAGAGGCTATAGAAAAATTCTTAAAAGAAATAGAGATAGAAGGTGTGGGCCTTACAATTGTAAGAAAAAGTGTAGGAAATATATCTGAGGGAGATGTATTATTAGCAAAGGCATCTAAGGCTATAATTGTAGGATTTAATGTAGATACAGAGACCGGTATTCCAAAATTAGCAGAGAACGAAGGTATATCTATAAAGATCTACAACATCATATATGAACTCATAGATGATATTACTTTAGCACTCAAAGGACTCCTAAAGCCAGAGAAGCAAGAGGTAATACTAGGAAGGGCTGAAGTCAGACAGGTATTTAGATCCTCTAAGATAGGTAATATAGCGGGATGTTATGTAACGGAAGGTAAGGTTGTAAGGAATAGCAATGTAAGGGTAAAAAGAGAAAACAATCTGATCTTCGAAGGAAAACTTACCTCTCTTAAGAGATTTAAGGAGGATGTAAGAGAGGTATTAGCAGGATACGAGTGTGGTATATTTATAGAAGGTTTTGGAGACTATAAGGAAAAAGATATAATAGAATGCTATACATATGAATAACTATGGTAATAGGAGTTTGTGAGGTAGAATTATATATACCAAATGCATTAAGCCTTAAGGATAAAAGAAGATATCTTCAGGGCCTTATAAAAAGGCTTCGGAATAATTTTAATGCCTCTGTGATAGAGCTAGATTATAAGGATAAATGGCAAAGGGCATTGATTGGTATTGCCTGCATAGACGAAAGACAGCGTGAGATTGATACTACATTCTCTGAGATAATAAGATATATCTCTAGAGAAAGGGATTTGGAACTAGTAAACTATTCTATTGAAATGTTCTAAAGTGAGGATGATAAAGATGAAACCCTCTAGGATCGAAAGGCTAAGTGTCCTTATAAAGGAAATAGTAAGTGAAATCATCTTTAAGATGAAAGACCCCAGAATAAAATTTGTCACAGTTACAGATGTAACGATGTCGAAGGATATGAGATATGCCAAGATATATATAAGCATCTTAGGAGATGAGGAAGAGAAAAAAATGGCTTTTCTTGCCATAAAGAATGCTACTGGATTTATAAGGACAGAATTAGCCCATAAACTTGAAATAAGAAGGATACCAGAAATATCTTTTGTCCTAGATGACTCTATAGAAAGAGGAGTAAAACTAGCTAACTATATAGGAAAGATTGTAAATGAAGGCTGAATACATAGTAGAGTATACCAAGATAAATAGACTTATACAGGAGAAAGATAGATTTTTAATAGTTTCCCACATATATCCAGATGGGGATGCTATTGGTTCAGTCCTTGGCCTTCTGACCCTCCTTGTTAAATTAGGTAAAACCGTATCTGCATATATAGCAGATAGGATACCAAAGCAGTTTCAGCATCTACCAAATGTGGATCTCATAAAAACTACACTTGAAAAGAAACCAGAAGTAGAAGTAACTTTTATATTAGATTCTAGTAATATTGAAAGAGTTGGACTTGCATCAAGATTTATATCATCTCCTATGGTTAATATAGATCATCACCCTGATAATTCTCTATTTGCTGACATAAATCTAGTTGATCCTAATGCTTCAAGCACAAGTGAGGTGGTATTTAATCTACTCAAAAGTTTTCCATTGGATAGATATATTGTCTCTTCGCTTTATTATGGATTACTCTCTGATACCGGAGGATTTATGTACGGCAATACCAATGAACAGACATTTAAGACTGCATTAGAGATGATAAGATATGGTGTATCTCCAGGTGAGATGGCATATAAACTCTTTTATTCTATCCCTTACGATACTATGGAACTTTATATAGAAATAGCAAAAAACGTAAAAATAGATAGAGATTCTAAGATAGCTTGGTGTATAATTCCTTTAGAGATTATGGAAAGTGATAATTTCCAAAATAATACATCTCCTCTACTAGACTTATTATTAAGAATTGAAGAGGCTGATACGGTAATCTTATTTAAAGAGCATAAAGATAAGTATAGAGTAAGTCTTAGGAGTAAAACTAGAGATGTAGGTTCTGTAGCAAGGACATTAGGAGGAGGAGGGCATAGAGGAGCTTCAGCATTTGATCTCTTAGATAAAGAAACATCTGCAATCTTAGACACGGTAAACAAGATTAAGATACTCTTAGGAGGAAGACATTGAACGGAATAATCAATGTTATAAAACCCCCTCTTATTACGTCTTATAAGGTTGTTGAACTTATAAAGCGTAAGTTTAAAGTAAGACATATAGGACACTTAGGAGTTCTTGATCCTATAGCATCTGGACTATTACAGGTAGCATTGGGTTCAGCTACAAAGCTGTTCGACTATTTTTTATCACTCAAGAAGGCTTACAGGGTAGAATTAGTGCTAGGTATAGCTACAGATACTCAAGATTCGGCAGGAACACCAACTAAAATATCAGACGAGGTATCCATTGCCGGATTGGAAGATGTTGTAAATTCCTTTAAAGGAGAAATCTTACAAGTTCCACCTATGTATTCTACACTGCACTACAAGGGTAAAAGACTTTATGATCTTGCTAGAAAAGGTATAGAGGTTCCTAGAGAGCCTAGAAGAGTAATAGTAGAAAGTATTAATATACTTGATATCAAAGAAGGGGAATACCCTAGGGTAATCTTAGACGTTGTCTGTCAAAAGGGAACCTATATAAGAACCCTCTGCAATGATATTGGAGAGAAATTAGGAGTAGGGGGCTATATGGCTTCTCTTATAAGAACTAGGGTAGGAAGTGTAGACTTAACTAAAGCCTATCCTCTAACTGAGATATTAGAAAGAGGGAGTTCTATCATAGATTACTTTATGCCTTGGTCTTTACTAAAAGAGATGAGAAAGATAGAGCTTACAATAAAGAAACAGAAGGACGATTTTATAAAAGGGAAATCGGTTCCCTTATTTAAACCTCCATTTTTGAAAAAGGAATTTGTATCTGTCTGGTATGAAGGAAATTGTATAGGAGTTGGAAGAGTTTCTCAAGATACATTATCTCCAATAGCTATTGAGAGATTAGATGTTAGTAGACTGGGATAAAGCATATATAAATGAACCAACTATAGTTACAGTAGGAGTTTTTGACGGAGTCCATAGGGGACATCAGTCTATTTTATCTCTTCTAATAGAAAGATCTTTTACTTTAGGTCTTCCTGGAATTGTAGTGACATTTGACCCTCATCCTCTTGAGATAATAAAAAAAGAAAAAATAGAACTTTTAGTAGATTTAAATGACAGATTAGAGCTAATTGATCAATTTCCTCACACATATAATGTCCTTATCAACTTTAACGATAGATTCGCAGAAAAGTCTGCTGAAGGCTTTATAAAAGAACTAAAAGATAGACTTAACATGAGAGAAATTGTAATAGGATATAACTTCCAATTTGGGAAAGGAAGAAGAGGAAATATAAAGTTCTTGCAGGAAATTTCTAGCAAATACAATTTCAAGGTTTCTATAGTACCACCAGTAGAATACGAGGGGGCTCCTATAAGTAGCTCAAGAATTAGACTCTCTTTAAAGAAAGGCGATATAATTCACGCCAATGAGATGTTAGGAAGATATTTTTATATAAAAGGCAGAGTAATAAAAGGGAAAGGGTTAGGAAAAGAGATCGGCTTTCCAACGGCAAATATAGCAATATCTAATAGGATAATTATCCCTAAATTAGGGGTATATGCTACTATAGGAACGATAGATAACGAAAGATTTATAGGTGTCACCAATATAGGATTTGCCCCATCTATAAAAGGAGAAAAAGAGGTAACTGTAGAGACCCACTTTTTAGACTTTAATAGAGATATCTACGATAAATTAATAAAGGTAGAACTAGTAGCTTATATAAGACAAGAGATAAAGTTTAATTCGCTAGAAGAACTAGTAAACCAGATAAACTTAGATGTAGAGTCTGCAAGAAATATCATAAAAAAGATTATACATTAAACCTAAATTATATATTGAGCAAGATGTCTTAATCCTAATATTATTCCTTCTTTAGCCCTTGGGCCAGAAAAGACAGGGTCCTCATGCTCTATATCTATAGCTCCTTCGTATCCTACATCCATAAGGGCAGATACTACTTTTAACCAATCTATCTCTCCCCAACCTGGAATTCTATAACGCCACCAGCCAGTACTATAGATACCTACTTCAGCAAGTTTATCATATAGGATTTCAGTATCTTTGGCATGAACATGGAATATCTTATCACCAAACTTGTATATAGCATCTATATAATCTATCTGTTGCCAATACAGATGACTTGGATCGAACTCAAGTCCAAGGTTAGGAGAAGGGATTGCGTCAAACATTAATTCCCAAGCCCTAGGGGTATATGCAATATTAATTCCTCTAAAAGGAAAACCATGCATCATTGGACAGTTTTCTATAGCTATCTTTACTCCTTTATCCTCTGCATACTTCACTATAGGTGTAAAGACCTCTTTAAAAATAGGTATATTCTCAGGAATGTCTTTATCTGGGATTCTACCAGCAAATGTACTTACTACTTTTACATTCATCTTGTTAGCAAGGTCTATAAGCTTTAATAGATATTTATTATTCGCCTCTCTCTTAGATAAATCAGGGTCTAAATGGTTTGAATAGAATCCTAAAGCAGAGATTTCAATGCTTTTAGAAATAATTTTAGAAATAACCTCTTCATATCTACTTTCATTAGTAAGCATGGCTTCTACATCTGTATAGCTTCCTGGCCAGCAGGCTAACTCAATACTACTTGCACCTACCTCTTTTAAAAGATCAACAATCTCATGAGAAAATGGAGAATAAACACCAAACTTCATACTGATATCATCTCCTCTAAAGTTTTTCTCAATTTCTCTTCCAAATCCCTGTAATCTCTATATTTCACTAAAACTGCATTCGGAATTCCTCTTACAAGAAAAGATATATTCGATTCCTCTCTAGCAACTAGAATAATCTTTTTATTACTTATATACGCTTGCATAATCTCCATACCTACACCATGACTAGGCTTTGAAATTTCGGCTAGTATTATATCAGACTCTTTTACCGCACCTATATCTCTGTAGAATATCTCCTCAGGGGTCTTTCCAACATCCTTCCCTGAGAGAACCCAGGGAGAAGAGATATCAAATCCTAGATCAGCTAAGATTCTACCTAAGATAGAAGTAAGCTCTGAATTGTAAAAATTTACTATCGGAACAGATAGATATACTCTAGGTTTATCCCTCTCTACCAATAATATCCTCCTAACATAAAAATGGCTGGGGAAGAAGGATTCGAACCCTCACACCCAGATCCAGAGTCTGGTGTCCTACCGTTAGACGATTCCCCAGCTGTCTTTATTATAAAATATAAACACCTACCAAGTCAACAGCACGTAGACCGGCAGGTAAAACTTGACAATTCTTCTATCCCGTTGATATACTTTTATTAAGGAATGCTGAATTTCTCTCATAGAGAGAAAACGGGGGACCCAAACTGTGGGGTGAATTCTACTTCTTGTAGATAGGGAACCCTTCTTCCCGAACCCGTCAGCTAACCCCGTAAGCATAGAAGGGAGTGATTTTATGAATCTTAATACTCCTACTTTTTGTGTATTGGGAGCAGGTCACGGAGGCCAAGCTCTAGCAGCTCATTTGTCTCTTCTTGGTTTTGATGTAAGCCTATATAATAGGACTTTTGCTCGTATTAAGCCTATCCAAGCGCTAGGGGGTATAAATGTTGAGGGAGAAGTTAAAGGATTTGCTAAACTTAGTCTAATTACAAGTGATATCAAAGAAGCTATCAAAGGGAGAGAAATACTTATGGTTGTTGTCCCTGCTTATGCACATAGACCTCTTGTTGAAGCAATGGCTCCTTATTTGGAGGATGGTCAAAAGATAGTTCTAAATCCTGGAAGGACGGGTGGGGCACTAGAAGTAAAGAATATTCTAAAAAAGAACGGTATTAAGAAGGATATCCTAATAGCAGAGGCTCAGACTTTTATTTATGCATCGAGGTCTGAAAATCCTGGGCAGGTGAGAATTTTCAGAATAAAAAATGCGATCCCAGTAGCGGCACTCCCTGCATATAGAACAACAGAGATAATTAATAGATTGAAATTAGCTTTACCCCAATTTATTCCAGGTGATAATGTGCTAAATACTAGCTTAGATAATATAGGCGCTATTTTTCATCCAGCGCTAACCATATTAAATGCTAGCCGTATCGAAAGCACAAGGGGTAACTTCCAGTATTATGTGGAGGGCATAACTCCTTCTATTGCTCTAGTCTTAGAGGAAATGGACAAGGAAAGGGTTGCAGTTGCTTCTGCCCTTGGAATAAGAAGTCTTACCGCTAGAGAATGGCTTTATATAGCGTATGATGCTGTAGGTAAAACGCTATATGAAGCTATACAAAATAATGATGGGTATAAAGGTATTATGGCTCCTCCTACTCTTGATACAAGATATATAGAAGAAGATGTTCCTATGAGCCTTGTCCCTATAGCCTCTCTGGGAGATTTGCTTGGAGTCCCTACTCCAACGATTAAATCTATCATTCATCTAGCTAATATAATGCATAACTGTAATTACTGGGAGAAAGGGAGAACGGTAGATAAGTTAGGCCTAGCAGGTCTTTCGGTAAAAGAGATTATCAGGCTAGTTATGGAAGGGGAGTGATAATATGAGGATAGTTGCTTGTTCCTTAGAGCCCTGTATTCATAATGCAGGGATTTTCAATTTCTTGAATATAGCAGAAAGATTAGGATATGAAACTATATTCTTAGGAACTTCTCTCAGTGTAGATGAATTGTTTTTAAAAATAGAGGAATACAAGCCAGACATTGTTGGGGTAAGTTTTAGACTTACACCTGAGGTGGCTAAGAATATATTTTCTAGATTAAAAGAGGATATTAAGAATAGAAATCTTTCTGTTAAATTTATTCTTGGAACCACGCCTTCAGTAGCTAAAGTAGCAGAAGAATTTAAAATATTTGATGCTATATTCACTGGTGGAGAGTCCCCTATAGAAGTAGTAGCTTATCTGAAAGGTGAGGGGGTAATTCATAAACTCTCTTTTCCCCAAACTCTTCTAGAAAGAATAAGAGTTAACAGTCCTTACCCTATATTAAGGCATCATTTTGGTCTACCTAATCTTGAAGATACTATCGAAGGAGTAAGGGAAATAGCAGAAGCAAAGGTTTTAGATGTAATCTCTATAGGTCCTGATCAAAATGCTCAAGAAAGTTTCTTTAGACCAGAAGAGATGAAAGATGAATTGACAGGAGCTGGTGGGGTTCCTATTAGAAGTAAAGAAGATCTAGAGAGAATATATTCTGTTTCAAGAACGGGAAATTTCCCTTTGCTTAGATGCTATAGTGGCACTAGAGATATTATAAAATGGGCAGAGATGCTTCAAGAGACAATAAAGAATGCTTGGGCTGCTATCCCTTTATGTTGGTATAGTGTATTAGATAAACGTTCCGATAGAACGTTAGTAGAAGCTATTAAAGAAAACCAATCGGCTATGCGTTGGCACGCAGAGAGAGGTATTCCAGTAGAGGTTAACGAGGCCCACCATTGGGGATTAAGAGATGCACCTGATGTAATTACAGTTACTTCTGCATTTTTAGCTGCGTATAATGCAAAAGCTATGGGGGTAAGGCATTATATAGCCCAACTTATGTTAAATACCCCCCCATCCACATCAGGCAAAGCAGATCTAGGGAAAATGCTAGCAATACTAGAACTTATTAACTCTTTAGAAGATGAAAACTTTACTATATACAGGCAGATTAGGACTGGACTAGCCAGCCTATCATCCGATATGCTAATAGCGAAAGGGCAGTTAGCTAGCTCTATTCAGCTTGGCCTTATATTATCACCACATATTGTTCACGTAGTTGGATTTTCAGAAGGGGATCATGCAGCTAATCCAAATGATGTTATAGAGAGTTGTAAGATAGCCCAAGGAGTTATACGTAACTTTAGTCTAGGGTTTCCTAACCTTCTAGCAGATGAGGAAGTTTTAGCCAGGAAGGAACACTTAGTAAAAGAGGCAAAGCTTCTTATCTCAGTGATAAAAAGTTTAGGGACTAAAGATAGCGATCCATTAATTGATCCAAATGTCATTGCAAAAGCTATAAAAATTGGTCTTTTGGATGCACCACATCTTAAAGGCAATCCTTATGCTTGTGGTAGGATTAAAACGAGAATGATAAACGGTGGCTGTGAAGCTATTAATGACAACGGAATACCTATAAGTGAAGAGGAAAGAATAGAGGGAATAATCAAATATGCAAAGGTGTATTCTAGTCTACAATAAAGATAGGGATACTATTACTTCAGCTGGAGCAGTAAAACATATTGAAGAGGCGTTGAAGACTCTTAATTATAAAGTTGAGTCTATTCCTTTTAACAGAGAGTTTCTTTCTTTGTTAAGGAAAGACGATTTGGTCTTTAATTACTATACGTCTACTGGCTTACTGCAATGCTTAGTTCCATTAATCTTAGAGTGGATGGGAATCCCTTTCACTGGCTCTACCGCTGATACTCAATTTTTAGCTATGGACAAAGAATATACTAGCCTTGTTCTAAAATCTTATGGGATTCCTGTCCCACCTTTTTCAGTAATTACAGATATAGATAAAATAGGTGATATACCTCCTTTTCCTGTAATAGTAAAACCTGCTTTGGGCGGATCTAGCGAAGGTATTTCTGATATATCTGTAGCAGAGAACTATAAGGAGCTTAAGCTGGCTCTCGAATCTTTATCCTCCAACAAATTCACAAAGATTCTAGTCTCGTCTTTTATAGGAGGAGAAGAGCTTACCGTAGGAATTATAGGCAAAAATACTCCTACTGTAATTGGTATTTTAAAAACCTGTATAGATGCTAAACAAATTCTTACTAGCAAATTAAAAGAGGTTTTAGATGCTTATGATGAACGGGTTGTGATTTATAGCGAAAGTTCTTATAGCAAGGTGGTTAATGTAGCATTGAATAGCTATAGAATTCTGAGATGCAGAGGATATGCACGTATAGATCTAAGACTTAACTTGGAAGGAATTCCATACGTAATAGATGTAAACACATTACCTGGCCTTCATCCTAGGTATAGCTATCTGCCAAGGATGGCAGAAGAGTACGGATTAGGGTATACTGGGTTAATAAAAGCTATAGTAGATAGCGCTTTTGAATAGATTTATTTTTTTCCTATCAAAAGCTTATACCTGAAATGTTTTGCCTACAGCAATATTGCAAATTAAATCCCTTTATTATATAATTTATAAAAATTTTAGAGAGGAGGGATTTTTATGAGAAAAATTGTAAAGGTGTCTTTAGTAGGTCTTGTAGTTGTCCTAGTTACATCTCTAATTCTTAACAGTGTCTTCGCCCAGACCAAAAATGTGTTAGATACATTGAAGGGACAGAAAAACTGTTCTATTTTCCTAAAAGCTGTAGAGATGGCAGAACTCACAGAGACACTCACCGGTGAAGGTCCTATTACCGTCCTAGTCCCAACCGATGATGTAGCAGGGGATTTAAAATCTGCGATAGATGCGGGAGACACCGATACTGTCTACAAAATTGTCAGCTGTCATATAATCTCACTAGAAGCGCTTTCTGCTAATAAATTAGTAGAAACTGAGGAGGTATATACTGACGGAGGAACAATTACTATCAAGAAGGAGGGTAAGGATATCATAATCAACGATACGATAAAGATTACAAAGGCAGACATCAAGGCAAG
Organism: uncultured bacterium; assembly: GCA_937958695.1. GTDB lineage: Bacteria > DUMJ01 > DUMJ01 > DUMJ01 > DUMJ01 > DUMJ01. The sequence continues at coordinate 14,824 of CALGNK010000034.1, read as the reverse complement.
TAATGGGATAATTCATTTGATAAATGGTGTAATTATACCACCAGAAGAAGAAACACTTGAAGAGGAACTTCTAGAAGAAGAGGTAGAGGAAGAAGAGGAAAGTAGCGACTAGGTAACTTAAGGGGAGATGAGTATTTCCATCATCTCCCCTTCTTTTAATTCAACTGTTTCTTCCAGTTTTACTGTATTTTCATCTAGTCTGGCTTTTAGTATTTTTTCTTCTCCATTTTTTACTAATCTAACAGAAAGACCTGCACTAAATTCTTTCGGTATCCCTAGATTTATGTCCTTTATCTTTATTTTTCCATAGGAACCTGATATGCTAACCTTAAAGGAATCTTTAGAGATCTCTTGAGAAAACACTCCCCAACCATGAGTCGTAGAAAAGAAAGACTTAAAGTTTGAGATATTTATCCTAGGTTTAAACCCTATAGTAAACTTTCTTCCATCATACTCATAACCAGAGAGAGCTAAAAGTAAAGCCCAACTAGCCATAGCTCTAGCGTAATGATGCCCACATTCTGGTTCATCCCAAGGATTCCTTCGCAGGCCATCAAATCTTTCTCTCGCTGCCCTTACTATTGTGAGTCCTTCTTTTAGAAATCCCCTATATATCAAATGACTAGCCACCTGATATTCTATCCCTGTCCAAACCTCATCTGAGTATGGGAATGGAAAGGTTTCTCTGTTACCTTTAGGCCAGGTACAAAGTATGAATCCTTTCTCATCATTCAATGCATATGTCCTTTGACAGTTAGAATGATCTGAAAGAGTATCCCTGAAGTTATATCTGAATATAGATTCTAGAGACTTCTCTACATAATCACTAGGTATTAAATCTCCTAACCCTATAACATCTGCCAACCATTGACCTAAAAGTTGATCAGCCAGACACCCATCTCCATACTGATACTTGTATTCCTTACTCCTATCGTATTTCTGTATAAAGTACTCTCCATTGAAAAGTTCCCTAACTATCTGTTCACTACCCTTTCTAAATATCTCTAGATATTCTTTAGCTTTATCTTTCTCACCTAAAGATTCTGCTATTTCACTTGAAGCCTTAAGTGCTCCAAGATAGAACAATCCAGTCATAGTATTTGGACCATAGAATTCTATATCATACGTATTGTGCTGTTCTCCCTCCATAACTCCATCCTTATCTATATCCCAAGCCATCCAGGCAAACTCTAGAGCCTTCTTTATATTAAGCCAGATCTCTCTTATAAACTCATTATCTCCAGATAATTTCCATTCTCTATATGCCCTCATAATGCTTCCCATCTGTCCATCAGCAGCAGGTTTGAAACTCCATTTTCCAGTGCCTAAAGGTAACATTGTCCTAAATGACATCTTACCCGCATCATCTGTATTGTATAGGAATTCTACCTTCCTCATTGATCTTTCTAATTGTGGAAAGAGATAAGCTAAGGTCTGCTCATAGTTCCATACGTGAGTACAGTTCATCGGACAACATCCTTCGTTATCACTACATCCCTCAAAACCAAAGAAATAACCGTCTTCTGTCCTAAAACAAGTATTAGTCCTTATAGTAGAAATCTGACTTGAGATCGCATCTAGGACATAATTAGGTAAGGAGCTACAGAAAAGTGAGTCGTGAAATTTCCTAGTCCCTCTTTCTAGCTTTTCTATATTCTCAATAGTATACCTTACAACATCCCAGGAATCATCAAACCTAGTAGAATAATAAGTCTTTAATCGAACCTCTTCCTTCAAAGGTTCTATCCTAAAGTATTTTGTAATCTCTTCTGGCAGATATGGGAAATACCAAGAAAGAAAGATAGGTAACCTTATTTCTTCTTTTGGTAAAAGGCTGAAGTTCAAACCTAATGTAGCAACATCTGTCTGACCTTCAGGGCTTGGTTCACTAGACTTCTCCTCCTTTAGTTTTTCATTAGTCCTAAAGGTATCCCAAAATTCTTGTAGGTCATCAAACCATCCACTCCTCAGCCATCTCAAGGTATATGTAACATCCTTCCAGGTAGTTACTACTGAGATGTTGCCGTAGAGGAAATCTTCTTTTTTATACTTCAGACTACTCATCCTTATACCTCTTATTAGTACTTCATCAAAGAATTCGTTAAGGTTAGAACCAAAACAAGGTACATATCTATTATTTACCCCATATATATTTCTCAATGATACCTTTCCATCATATCCAACCGGATTAAGTATACTAAAAGCTAGAGTCCCTTCTATAGGGGTATAACCAGTATTTTTAATGGTGAAATAGAATATAGCTATAGGTAAACCTGAATCAAAATCGTTTAATGGAATTAAAGGATTAAAAGCCTCTAAGTTTACACTCAAAGGAATATTTTTATCTGAGAATTCTATATATGCAAAAGGATACTCTCCTCTAAATCTTGCTGAGTCAAACCTTGGTAGTCCTGAGACCCTACCATTTGGAAGTCCATGGCTTGAAGTATAAGGGGGAAGCAACTTAGACTCTAAGACCTTCGCCTTATAACCAGTCCTTTCTTTTATTCTTATGGCAAAGAATGTAAAAGGTAGGTTTAACCCTTTAGCTGGCCTATTAAAAATCTCCCAATCCTGGAGATTTCCTCTTCCCCCTAAAGACACTGTCCCTGTTCCAATCCCCCCTAGAGGAAAAGCTATCTGAGAAAGATTTTCTCCCTCGAATTTTCTCTGTAGGCCAAAATCAAATATCTCACTCTCAGAATAAGGTATATTCATACTACTTACCTCCTCCCAATTTATCAAATATTGGCATCAACCTCTCATAAGTCTCAACAAACACTGGAAATATCTTCCTATATACAGACATCTTCTCTATATCAGGTTTAATCCTTTCTTTTACCTTTATAAGCTCTTTAGCTACTTTTAAGCTTGGAAATAGTCCTACCCCTATACCTCCTGCTATAGCTGAGCCTAATGAAGTAGCTTCTTCCAAAATCTTCATCCTAAGGATATCTCTCTCAAAGATGCTTGCTAAAATCTCTGACCAGAGTCTGCTCTTTCCTCCCCCACCGATAAGCCTTATCTCCTCTATCTCTATGCCCTGAGCAAGAAATGTATCTAGTATTATTCTTAAGTTAAAACCAACTCCCTCTAGGACAGCTCTAATAAGATGAGCCCTTGTATGTCTTGGAGTAAGGCCTATAAATGCACCCCTAGCATTAGGATTCCAGTGGGGACTTCTCTCCCCCAGAAGGTAAGGAAGGAATATAAGATTTTCACAGCCAGGGGGAATCTTTTCCGCCTCTAAATCCATTATCTCGTAGGAACTTAGATTAAAACTACTAGCCATCTCTCTTTCCTGTGTAGCTAAATTATCTCTAGCCCATTGATATGATAGACCAGCAGATTGCATAGTTCCAGTTGGCATAAATAGGCCAGGTTCAAGATGATGAAAGGTAAATGTTCTTAATTTTTGATCATATATAGGTCTTTTAGATGCTATAGCAATCCAAGAGGAAGCACCTAAATAATTATATGCATCACCCTCTTCTACTACACCAGCTCCACACGCTGCACAGGCTCCATCGCCTCCACCTAAAACTACTGGAATCCCAGGCACTAATCCTAGGTCTTCTGCCGAAGAATAAGTAAGCTCTCCAATAACATCTAAAGAACTGTGAGGTTCCGGTAGTTTTTCTAACGGTATCCCTAGGTTAGATATTATCTCTTCAGACCATCCCTCCCTTTGAAGGTCAAAGAGGTTTGTTCCTGATGCATCAGAAAAGTCTGTTGCCCATCTATTAGTAAGTTTATAGATAATAAAGTCTTTAGCTAGCAAGAATTTATGAGTCTTGGAAAATATTTCCGGCTCATTGTTCTTTATCCATAGGATCTTGCTCGCCGAGTATGTTGGACTTATCCTGTGTCCAGTAATCCTATAGACATTATCTTCTCCAACCTTATCCTTAATAAATTCAGCCTCTTTTATTCCTCTTTGATCTGCCCAGATAATGATATTCCTCAGAGGATTTCCATCTTTATCTACCGGGAGACATCCCATCATCTGTCCACTAAAACTTATAACAGCAATATCTTTGGGTTTTACCTTACTTTTAGATAAAAGTTCTCTAGTAGAATTCTTAACCGCCTCCCAGTAATCTAGCGGATTCTGTTCTACCCAGTTTGGATAAGGATAATATGTAGGATAAGAGTAAAAAGAAGAAGCTAAAAGATTCCCTTCCCTATCGTATAGGGTTGCTTTGTTGCCTGTAGTCCCAAGGTCATGGGAAAGTATGTAACCACCCATACTATCTTTCCTCAATAGCAATTGCCCTAGTCCAAGAACTATCCATCTTTACCTTATAAGGCAAGGCTATAAAGAAAAACTCTCTTTTAGAAATAAGATGTAAGTTGTCAAGAAATTCTATAAAAGTAGCTCCTTTAGACATTAATATATCGTGTATAAGTCTTCCCTCTTCTATATCCCTTCCCAATTTAAAATTAGTATCTATCCCCAACATCTTTATATTTCTCTCAGCTAACCATCTGGCAGCTTCTGCTGCAAGATATGGGTATCCAGAACCAACTCTTTTATTCCTACAGACTACAATATCTTGCTCTTTTATTATATCTCCTATAAGACTTTCTATAACCTTGATATCTATAATTCCAGGCTCAGCGTCTAAAAGAACCGCTCTACCAAAGAAGGCTTCTAATGGATACTCGTTTATATCTTTACCATTATCATAAAAATGGGATGAAGCCTCGATATGTGTTCCAACATGACTATGCGTCCAAACATCATGTTTATAGGATCTATCTGATAGAAAACCCTTCTCCACCTTAAAGGGTCTATCCTCTGTACCTGGAGGTATTACCTCTTTAGAAAGGTCTAAGATTCTATATTTTGTCAAATCTATATCAAACATCTTACCACCTCTTTAGATAAAATTTTTAATCTTCTCCTTTATTATATCCTCTTCTTCTTCCGTAAGTTCTCTCTGAGGAGATCTAACTCTGCTACTTATATTAATTCCTCTTAGAGAAAGTGCATACTTATAACTGGAGATAAATCTCCCATACTGAAATATCTTACATAGTTCATTTAACTTACGCTGATTCTCTACAGCCAAATCCAAATCTTTGTCAACAAAAGCATCGTAGATATTAACAAATACCTCTGGGAATACATTACTAGTAGAAGAGACTGCTCCTACTGCCCCTAGAGTAAGTGCTAGAAGAAACAATTCGTCTGTTCCAGAAACTACTTGAAATTCTGGTGATATGTCTATAAAACTCTTAATAACAGTAACATTACCTGAGCTGTCTTTTACACCATTTATCTTACCCTGATTGAATAGTTTCTTTGCTAAACCTGGTGTTATAGAATTATTGGTAAGTCCTGGGATGTTATATAAAAACACTGGAAGGCCATTTGTCTCTTTTAATACCCCTAAGTAATACTCTTCAATTGCCCTTTCATCTAATTTATAGTAATAGGGGCTAACAATGGCAATTGCATCAACCTCAGCCTCTATGGCAGATCTTATAAGTGTAACTGTTTCTTTCAGGGAAATAGAACCTACATGAGCAATGACTGGAACTCTACCTTTCGAAAACTTAACCGCAAGGCTAAAGAGTATAGCCTTCTCTTCTAAAGAAAGTAATGGACCCTCTCCTGTTGTTCCAGCTACAAACAGACCTCTTACCCCTTTATCTATGAGATAATTACAGAGCTCATTAAAAGCTCTTTCATCTATCTCGTAAGCTTCATTAAATGGCGTTAGTACTGCTGGTATAACTCCTTTTAATCTCAACATTTCAATCCTCCTTCATTAACCAGATTTCTGCTACTTCACAGCCACGCTCTCCGTCATCAGCTATCCATTTAAGAATCAACTCTCCGTTAGATATCATATCTTTAGATACTTTAAACTCTTCTGTTAACACTTTTCGCTTAGTATCTATAAAATCATGGATCAGAAATTTCTCATTCGCTATTAGTCTTACCTTCCCTCCAATAGCGCCTATATATGTAACTCTAAGCCTATAATCTGAATTTGGATCAAGATCCTCATATCTTACGACTAGTGGCGTGTCATATAGAGTTGCCACACTATTTACCCAGGATAGAGGAATCCCTCCAAGCTGTTCTTCCAATTCCTTATTAAGGTGTAACAAGTATGGAGTAAATACAACACAGGTGGAAGATAAATAGCCAGGATCATCTTCCCATTTCTTGTCACTTAGAATCCTCTTAAAACTTGTAGGATGTCCTAAGTTGTCATAGAATCCTCCAGGCCCAGGATTTGTCCTATTGATAATCTTGTAAATTGCTGTATCTCTATCTTCTTCATTCTCCATCTTCTTAATCCTATAGAGCTGAACCTTGAGCCATTTATAGTTATTTAATGGCATATCTATAGTATCCATAAATGCTCCTCTATCCCATGCTATAGCATTATACTTCTCTACAGACAGCTGAGACCCTATATTCTTGAATAATTCATCTGCTAACTCCCAGCATCTATTCTTATAATCTTCTGCTACAGGATGTATCTTTGCCCTCTCTAATATCTCTTCTGCTAATTCTATAGCCTTTATAGATCCTATTTCCCTAGATTTTTCTAAAACATCTAATGCTTGTCTCTCTAACTCTGTCTCATAGAGTAATCTCCTCCTTATATAGGCATCATAATAAGCCCTAAGTAGACACATCTGAAATCTATAATTGTTCAGGACAGTTTGATCGGCAGATCTCTCCATATCCTGCCACTGCTTCAACGTTACATCAACCTTGTCATTTACCAATAATGGTCCTTCCCAGTTCTCTTCTAGCGCTATTATACCTTGTGCTATCTCTCCTACAAACTTGGGACTTATAAAGAGTCTTGCATAATCTCTTAATGTTTCTATCACTGGAGTCTCTGGATCCCAGTCTTGGTCGCTCCAGATAAATTTATTTACATCATCGTTTATACCTTCTGAATAACTAATACTACCAATTGTATAAGGAGCAAAGAGATTATGTATGTGTTTCTCTGCCTTAGGTCTTGGATTTATACATTCTCTCCCTAAGGTTATAGCAAATGCTAAATCCCAATCCTTAACTGGGTATTGACAGTGAAGACTGTGTGTAATATCAGGATAATGTCTAATAGGATACTTATTAGGAATAATCTCTCTCAATTCTGGCAACTTTGTCTTTATCCAAGGACCGAATACTATACCACCCAACCATTCTGGCTCTTTTCTTACATTGTTATAAAAATCCTCCAACCACTTCTTTGTTGGCCTAAAGCACTGTGGAGAAAGCCATATCTTTGCCTTAGGATGATACTTCTTTAGAATCCCATAAACTATCTCTGACCATTCAAATAGCGTATTCGCATCTAAACTCCCCGGATCTCCTCCTGGTATAAATACCGCATCTATCCTCTTTAACTTACTAAATACCTCTTCCCTTTCTTCCATCTCTCTCTTCCTACAATTCTCATCTTTATATTCTTCTTCCGTAAACATATTCGGATACCATATCCACACATCTAATCCATAAGAGTCTATTATCTCAGAGAGCTTTATCATCATCCCTAACGGATCAACCTTCATATGTGGACTTGTTGGTGCATCATCGGTCCTTGGAGGTAGTATCTCTATGCTGTTAGCACCAAAAAGTGCCAATTCCCTTATATACTGCTCAAACTGATCTACACTCCAAGCATCATAGGCATTAGTCTTTGGCCTATAGCCTAGCTGATGGCCCCTAAGAGGATATTTAGGAGTACTAGAAATGCTAAATGGCTTTATCTTTATAGAACCCTTATCCCAGATCAGCTTCCTTAGAAACTTCCCTACTCCGTACAATACTCCCCTCGGATCAGATCCTATTATTAAGATAATCGGGTGATCACTTTCTTTTACTATAATTCTATACCCTTCTCTTCCAGGTTTTTCTAAAGTTTCTAATAGAGAAATATAGGGCTTTATTATCTCATTAAGAGATCTTTCTGTTCCAACTACTATTACAGGTCTACCATCCTCTGGAAGATCATACTTAACTGAAAGTGTAATACCTGTTCTCTTTTCTATCTCCTCAACCAATACTCTTATAGCCTTTGCCTCTGGACCAGATATCTCTTTAGGAGTAAAAATAAAACTATCAGTTATATCCAACATCTTCTCACCTCTTTTTACTTAGAATCAGTAATCTTAATCTATCGAGAGTATTAAATGTTTAATGGTCTCTCTCTTATACGTATAAACTAAGTGGATTAATCCATTACTAGACTGAATTACACTAGGATATGAATATTCGCCTTCATCTGTTTCTAAACTCCAAAGCTTCCAAGTTTTACCATTATCGCTAGATATACCAATATTTAAAGGGGTTCTTCTATCAAAGCTATCATTAAAAACAACTAACAATCTTTTATCTCTAAGCTTTATAAGGTCTATCCCACTGTCTGGATTTTTTAAAATTGTGGGCTCTGTCTTAGACCATGTCCTACCATAGTCATAAGAATCGCTCTTATATATGTAACCATCCCTGGTCCTTAGAAAACATAATAAATGACCACTTTCAAGTTCTACCACTGCTGGTTGAATACATCCTTTAGGAGTTGTTATATATCCAGTAAATTCCCAATCCTTCAAATCTTTTGATATACCAAAGATAGCCTTCCAATTTACCTCGTCATATATTGGAAAAAGGATCTCCCCATTAGAAAGTTTTAATAGTTTATTCCTAATCATCCATCCCCATTCTTTGCGAAATACCTTTTCTTCTTCAAAAGTTTCTCCAAAGTCTTTAGATATCTTATATTTTATTGGACAAGTATCCCATCCACCTCTCAAAGACTTATTAGTTCTTATAGCCTCCGGATAATTTGAACCAATATCTTCTGATAATCCCCCGCCTTCTATAGTGACATAAAACAAGTAGACTTCTCCATCATATTCAAATAATACTGGATTACCATCTGCCTTTCCTGGTGTATCAACAACAATCCTTGGTTCATCCCAATTGGAAGTGTCTCTCTTAAGTTTAGATATTATTATAGCTTCATCAGGAGAAGTCTCATAGGCTCCAGCATACCATACTGTAAGAATATCTCCATTAGAGAGTTCTAAGATGTTTGCTGCATGAGACATAGGTCTATCTTCAAGCCCTTTAAATAGATTGCCGGATAGAATCTTTAAACCTTCCTTAGAATATTTGTATCTCATTACATTCATCCCCTTTACAAATAAAAAAATAAGGGGACAGTTATAAGCTGTCCCCTTATTTCTACTACTTTTTAATAAAGAATTGCTGTGGTTCAGCATTTCTAGGGGTATCAAACGTTCCATCTGCTAATAGTTCTTCAGGGACATTCCTTACATAATTCTTCACTATAACCAGATCTGGAGTTTCTCCTACAGTACCAATAAGCCATATATTCTTTATATGGAGTCTTACCATTTCCTTTGCTGCCCTAACTAACTCAAGCTGATCTTTTGCTCCCTTTAGCTTATCCCATAACTGCATAAGTCTATACATATCACCTTCTGGTTTTACCCCCGCTTTACCTTCAGATTCCCACCATCTTGCGAACTCTATACCCCAATATCTAGGTATTCCTAGGGGTGCCATCCAGGTTCCTTCGCATAACCATGGAGCTTGGCTATCCATCTGCCATCCTGTTACCTCAAGCTCATTTGCATCTCTCCTCGTTGTCCATAGGGCAGATTCAATACTTTTGAGAGCTACCTTAATACCCAAAGCCTCCCAATATTTTCTCACCATTTCAAAGATATCTGTCCATGGACCAAACCTAGCGGTATACTCTATAGTTAATTCTAATCTCTTACCATCGGGACGTAATCTGTATCCATCCTTGTCTCTCTTAGATAGGCCTATCTCATCTAGCATTGCATTTGCCCTCTTAGGATCATATTCAGCCCAAGCCTTCTCCCGTTCAGGAGAATAAGCAAAGACCCCAGAAATGAGAGAAGCCTGCCTAGGAATTCCTAATCCGTGATATACTAACTGATTTATCTCTTCTCTATTAATAGCTATAGAGAGCGCCTTTCTAAACTTATCGTTATTAAATAAAGCCCTAAGGACAGGGTCTTTATAAGAATAGTTTAGATAAATAACAGGATTGGCTCCCCTAGCTCCTCTCCACTTCAATACTCTGTAGTTTCCTTTCTCTCTATTCTCCATAAATAAGGTATAGTTATCCAAGGTGATATGTCTCCACTGAAAATCCAGCTCTCCAGTTGTAGCTTTAAAGTTCACCATGTTTATATCTGAGGCATAGATATTTACTATTCTATCTATATAAGGAAGCTGATTACCAGCTGTATCAATCTTCCAGTAGTAAGGATTTCTCTCCATAATAAATCTCTGCTCAGTTGGGGAGTTTACAGCTTTCCACGCCCAAAGAGTAGGATAATCTAGATTATTAACCCACCATGAACTTGTCTTGGCTTGGAACAGTTTATACCAAACATCGTAACCAGCTTCTTTTGCTTTTTTATCTAATTCTTCTTTTGGTGTATACCTTGGATGGAACTGTTTCAAATAATGTTTAGGGGCATATAGATCTGCACTCTTATCAGCAAATTGATATAAGAAGAGTCCATAGGATTCAGGAAAGCTAAATCTTACTGTATAATCATCCACCTTTTCTACTTTGACTGGTTTTCCATTAATGGTAAGCCAATATGGCATCGAAGGGGTAAGCTCTTTATTCATCAACACATCTTCATAGACAAATAGAATATCATCTGCAGTAAATGGCTGGCCATCTGACCACTTTATACCTTTCCTCAGGTAGAAAGTAAACACCTTACTATCTTTAGACACTTCCCATTTCTTGGCTATATTTGGAATTATCTTTGAACCATCAACATTAAATTGAATTATCTGCTCTACCATAAGCCTTCTAGGACCCCAAGAATCTCCTGGTCCTAACCAAGCCCTGTTAAGGCTACCACCATACTGCCCAACTTCCTCTACCGGTACTATTATCTTTGGTTCCTGTGGTAATCTCTTCTCTACCGGTGGAAGTTTCCCCTGTTTTACTAGTTCGGCTAACATTGGAGCTTCACTAAATCTTGTTATCTTCTTTCCTGTTAACTTTTGATAATCTAATGGGGTATTGTATTCAAATGGTGTAGGTGCCTTTTGGGCAAAAGCAATAGGCACTACACTTAAAACCAGACTAATACATATAAAACTCAGCAATAAGACTCTAAGATATTTCGTCTCTCCCCTCCTAATTTAAAATTAATTAATTCTTAATCATGCTTTCTTTGTATCAAATACAGAATTAGCCTTAACACATAGAATAATATCTTTATAAAATTTTCACATGTCTAACCACCTCCAACCAACAACCACATTCTATAAGCTTTCTTAAAATATTTATCAATTTTATTATATTACATCATATTTTACTCTAAAAATTCTCGAAAGTTTTCTAATCTATGAAAAGTTATATAATTTGCATCATGATAATTATTAGCTCCATTCAAAGCAGTCCTAGATACAAAATATAAGTTATCGTCTTCAATAAAGAAATCAGGATACTGAAATCCGACCTGTAATACCCCTTCTGGCCAATCCTTATCATCATAATTGATAAGATCCTTAACAACCTTCCAACTTGTAAGATCTTCGGATACTGCTAAAGACAGAATATTACGTTGCTTATACCAAGGTTTACGTGCCCGATTAATTAATGATAAATAGATACCTGTCTTATTATCTCGTCTTATAGCAAATTTTGATAAATTTCCAGGGAAGTCAATACACATCTCGAAAATTTGCGGCTTATCTGGATGTTCATCATCAACACGCATAACTATAGCCTTACCATACTCAGGGTCCCCACCTATAGTTTCATATCGCAATATATTGACTAATCTTCCGTCTGGAGTAATTACTAAATTACCCTCTAAAACTGAAGGATTACCACCGCGAATAACTCCAGGCCAAGAAGGGTCATAATGGACGAATGGTGATATAACCCAGTTGTTTGGATTACATAGATCATCATTTTCATCTATTGAGATGACCCCAGTATCATGATATCCTTGTTTCCAACAACCATACTCTATAGCAGTCCAGATACGACCCTTATGAGAGACTACTGGGACAGGCGCCTTATGAGGCCCAGGCTTATCCCATCGTCCTTCACCTTTCAAAATAACGAATGGACCAGTAAATGTCTTCCCTAAATCGTCCGAACGGTATATTTGCAAATTCCCGTATTCTGTACTTGTACACAGCATATATAATATTCCCCTATGGAGAAATATCGTTCCCCAAAAGCAGGGGGTAATTTCGGAAAGGAAAAACCAATTAAGGCCATTATCATCTGAAGCATAAATATGGGTAATATTCTGTCCACCGCGTCTTTCATATATATCATGCGAAACTAATAAACGGCCATTTGGCAATCTAACTATGGAAGGGCTACAAGTAAATCTACCTGAAGAAATAAAGGTTAAGTCATGTGGATGTAAATAAGCTACTACTGTCCCTGGAACTGGTCCTGCACGGAATAATCTTACTCTAGAACGTGCTACTTCTATCCCATCTCTTAAAGCACTAACCATTACAGTATAATCTATGCCGTTAAATATATTCTCTACTTTAGCAGAATAAATATTACCAGAAACTGAAATTAACATACGAGGAGAGTTTCTATAAAATGGAACTCCCCAATAATCTAAGGGCTCAATCTTGATAATAAACGTATCTACTGGATTAACGTAACTTTCTGATAATTTCCAGTCAATTTGTACACACTTACTCATAGGAGCAATTCTTGTAATAACAAGTCCTCCGAATCCTGTATCTTGCCTAGTAGGATTATTTTCATCCAAAATCACTTCAATGCACCTTCTTTCAGTAATAGATTTAGCGTAATTCGACTACTCCCTTTCTATTAATGTTTCTAAAATCATCTAAATCCTCTTCAAAGATAAAAATTAAAATCCTCATCATTGTTTGAGAGATCCTATCATTATACCCTTTACAAAATATTTCTGTAGGAATGGATATAAAACTAAGATTGGTAGAGACGCAACAATAATTACAGCATATTTCATTGTTTCAGCAAGGAGAGCTTCTCTAGCAAAATCTTCTCCCAAAACATCCATTGCCATCTCTCTTAGAAAGGTTGCTTGACTAACAATAATATCTCTTAAAACCATCTGCAAAGGCATTAACTCTTTTCTACTCAGATAAATCATTGCATTAAACCATGAATTCCACTGTGTAACTGCTGCAAATAAAATCATTACTGCGATTAAAGCAGGAGATAATGGAAGTACTACTGAAAAGAAGAACCTGATATGACTACATCCATCCATGCTTGCAGCTTCAAATAATTCGTTAGGGATGGTAGATTGGATAAAAGTTCTGGCTATAATGATATTATAAACATTAACCGAACCTAATAATATTATTATAATAGGTTTACCTATTAAACCTAAGCTCCTCACTAGTAAATATGTTGGAATAAGTCCTCCTGAAAAGAACATAGTAAAAACCATAAAAGCCATTATAATGTTTTTACCCACTAACTCCTTACGTGATAGAGCGTATCCAGCCATAAGAGTAATCGAGACAGAAAGGAATGTATAACTCGTTGTATATATTATAGTATTCCTATATCCTATCCATATTTCTTTGTATTCTAATACTTTCTTATAACTATCAAGATTAAACTTTATTGGATAAAACATTACACGCCCACTCGTTACCTCTATAGGATCACTTAGTGAGGCGATTATAACAAAATATAAAGGATAGGCTATAGCAAATAAGATAAATCCTAAAATGACATATATCGATATATCAAACCATAAGTCAAAGCGAGATTTTCTCATATTTTGCCCTCCTACCTACCATAATGAAGTTTCTCCTAATTTCTTAGCAATCCTGTTAACTATTATTAACATTGCAAAATTGACGATAGAATTAAACAATCCTATAGCTGTAGCTAAACTATAGCTCCCCTGTCCAATACCAGTCTTATACACATAAGTACTTATTACTTCAGAGGTAGATAAATTCATTGCATTTTGCATCAAAAATACCTTTTCAAATCCTACACTCATTATTCTTCCAGCATTAAGGATAAATAAGACTACAATAGTAGGTAATAAAGCTGGCAAATCAATGTATAACATCTTTTGTAGCTTATTAGCCCCATCTATCTCTGCAGCTTCGTATAAAGTAAGGTCAACCCCAGTTAGTGCTCCTAAATAGATAATACTATTCCATCCGATATTAGCCCATATCCCACTCCATACATATAAATGAGGAAACCAAGCTGGTTCATTCAAAACAAATAATGGACCTTCAAGAAGATGAAGTTTCCTCAATATATGTCCTATTATTCCATAAGAAGGAGCAAAGAAGATATTAATCATTCCAACTAATACTACTACGGAAATAAAATGGGGTGCATATGAAACTGTTTGAACTATTTTTTTAAATCGTAATGATGGGCATGAATTTAACACTAAAGCTAATATGATAGGCAGTGGAAAACCTGCTAGAAGTTCATAGATACTCAGTGTCAATGTATTTCTAAGAATTACACTAAACATAGGCATACTGAAAAATCTAACAAAATGTTTTAATCCAACCCAAGAACTGCCCCAGATCCCTAAACTTGGAGTAAAATCCTTAAAGGCTATCATAATACCTGCCATTGGGAGATAATTAAAAATCAAAAGATACAATATAGCTGGTAATAAAAATAAATACAATTCATAATTCTCTAAAATTTGTAACACATATGTTTTTTTATGGGACTTGACATTTAGCTGTCTCTGCATAATACTCTCCCTTCATCTCTATAAGCTAGAGGTATTAAAG
>CALGNK010000033.1 GCA_937958695.1 uncultured bacterium | reverse complement strand
GACAGATAGGTCTACCGTAACTATCAAAATTAGCGCTTTCCCTCTTATTAGAGCTCTTAGGATTTAAGTCTATGATAGGAGTTAGTCCATAGAACCTACAGAGTTTATAGGTAGCAATATTATCGCAAGCAGAATCAGCAGTAAAATATCTAAAGTTATAATCTGGATAGATAGTTTTTAAAGGTGAGTCATAGCAATAAGGGAGCGTAAGATTTCAGCTTGGAACTTAGCGGGTCTACCTGTATGAGAGTAATAGGAGGCTAAGACTTTGTAGGCATGATCCAAGTTAAGGTAGTATAATTTATCGATAAGTTTGGAGTATTCATTGATTCTATCTTTATAGGAATCATAGAGTGATTTTAGTGAATTAATAAGATTCTTTTGGTATAATGAATGTTAGCATGATTATCGCCTCCTTTCCTAGTTTTTAATACTAGGATAAGGGGGCGAGGTGATAAAAGCGAGTTTGGGTTGTGGGGTTGAAACGAGGTAAGGTTATCTTTAGGACTGAGACTACAAGGGGTTTTAGAGTTTCCGAAAATCTACCTAGATTTACAATGGGGGAGGTAAACCCTCCCCCAATAAAGTGATGATAAGGAGGGCTATTTATGAAGATCAGTTGTTGTTGGTTATATGCGATAAGTAAATATGGATATCCACCAAGTATAGAAAATGTCTTTAAGTCCCTAAAAGAGATGGCAGATATGGGATTTGAGTATGTGGAACTGGAAGGTGTAAGGGAGGAAAATCTAAAGGAAGTATATAATAATAGGGAAAAGATAAAGGATTACTGCAGAAATCTTGGAGTAAAGATAATAAACTTCTGCCCCATCATTCCTGATATTGTAAGCTTAGAGGAAGAAAAAAGAAAAAAGGCAAAAGACCTCTATCTTTTAGGTATAGAGTTAGCCAAATATTTCGAATGTGAGACTATTCAGACAGATAGTTATACACCTCCCTTAGAGTTTATAGGAGAAGCCCCCTACAAAGAGAGTATAAGCTATGGAAAACAGTATAAAGTAAAGATAGACCCACAGTTTAACTGGAATAAACTCTGGGATGTATTAGTAGATAGTTTTAGGTTTGCTAGTGAGGCAGCTAAATCTGCTGGGTTAAAGTTCTGTCTAGAACCAAGAGTTGGAGAGATCATAAGTAATACAGACGCCCTTCTTAGATTGATGGATTATGTAAAGAGCGACAACTTTGGGGCAGTATTAGATACTGGACACCAAAATGCTCAGAAAGAAATTCTACCACTTTCAGTAGAAAAATTAGGTAATAAAATATTCTATCTTCATGTTTCTGATAATGATGGAAAGATTAATGAACATCTCCCTTTAGGGAAAGGGAATATAGATTGGGAAGGTATATTTTTGGCTCTTAAAAAACATAACTATCAAGGTTATGTAGCCATAGACATAGGAAATGTCCCAGATATAGAACAGGCATACATAAATTCCAAGAAATTCTTAGAAGACTTAGCTCAAAAATTAAATATCTAGGGAGAGAAAAGATGTTTAAATCATTTTTAGACGGATATTATGATGTAGGGAATCAGTTACCTGAGTATATAAAGAGGAAAGCGTTCGAATACTTTCAGATAGAGGGGGTTGAAAAAGATAGTATAAAAAGCATAGAGGAGTTTGAAAAAAGAAGAGAAAGGGTAAGGAAGCATTTTATAGAGGCTATAGGTGGTTTAGATATAGAAAAAACGGAATTAAATCCCACATATACTGGAACAATCGAAAAAGATTCTTATATTATAAAGAAGGTAATATTTCAGAGTCTTCCCAATTTTTACGTAACTAGTAACCTCTATATGCCCAAAGGAATAAAAGATAAGCTTCCTGCAATATTATTTGCCTGTGGACATTGGGAAGGAGCGAAATCCTGTCCAGAATATCAGAAAGTCTGTATAGAACTTGCTAACAATGGTTTTATAGTTCTTGCCGTAGATCCTATAGGACAGGGAGAAAGGATGCAGTACTATGATAAAGATTTAAAAAGGACCCTAATAAGATGGGGAACTATGGAGCACTCATATGCGGGGCTACAGTGTACGTTAATTGGTGCCAATATTGCAAGATATTTCATATGGGATCTAATAAGAGCTGTTGATTTTCTCGAATCTTTACCAGAGGTGGACTCAACAAGGATAGGATTAACTGGAAACTCAGGAGGAGGAACTCAGAGCTCATACTTAATGTTGGTAGAACAACGGATAAAGGTAGCAGTTCCTTGCACATACATTACTTCTAGAGAAGAATACATAAAGACAGGACAGGCTCACGATAGTGAACAGAATATCTTCAAAGCTATAGCAATAGGTTTAAACTACGATGATTTTATCTCTTGCTTTGCACCTAAACCGGTAATGATAGGAGCGGTTGACTCTGACTTCTTCTGTATAGAAGGGACTATTAATTCATATGAAAGGGCTAAGAGTATATACAAACTGTATGGGAAAGAAGAGAACATAAAGCTATACATAGCTAAGGGAACTCATAGTTACAATGATGAACTAAGACAAGAAGCGGTAAAATGGTTTGTAAAGCACCTAAAAGGAGGGGAGGCTAAGATAGAAGAACAGATAAAGATAGAAAAAGAGGAAACATTAAGATGCACCAAGACAGGCCAAGTACTAGCTGAGTTTGAATCAGCTAAAGATATCCCCACATTAAACTATGAGTACTTTAAGAAAGAGTTTAAAAAAATATCTGACAGGGAGAAGATAAGAGAAAAGCTACTAGAAATATTAAATCTACCCCAAAATGATAAACCTCTATATCCAAGGGTTATAGGAGAAGGTGAGTTTAACTCCTATAATGGCACTATTAGGTATAAGAAGGTATTTATGTTTCCGGAGGAAGATATCGCTACTGCTGGAATATATGTAGAAGGGGAAGAGAAGAAAAGATGCACATTGCTAATACTAGATAAAGGAACTAATGGGATACAAGAAAATTTCGACCTAATTAGACAGTTCCTTATTAAAGGTGATGTCTTTATATTTGATCCCAGAGGGATAGGTTCAGTAAGATGTAGAAACATAAATCCTCACGACTTCTATGAATACTATGGGACAGAATATAAATTAAATTTTGACTTAATGATGCTTGGGACATCTATGACAGCGTTAAGGGTATTTGATATATTGAGGGCTATTGAATATATAAAAGGGCTTAACCCCAATATATCTATTGCAATAGCTGGAAAGGGAATAAGTGCTACATATACACTATTTGCAAGTGTGATAAGTAAAGAGTTAGAAGAGATATACTTGGAAGACTTACTCTCCTCTTATAGGGATATAATCTCTTCTAAGTATTATAGATATGACCCAAGGATAGAGATATATGGAATTGCTAGACATCTAGATATAGAGGACCTTATATTTTATATAAGTGATAGAAAGGTTTTAATAGTCAATCCAAGAGATGCTAAAGGAGAAATAGCTAAGATAGATAAGTTGGGCGGAATAAGTGTGTACAGGTACTAGTAAGGAGGAAAATGCATGAAAAGATATGCTATAGCAGGAGCAAGTAGTAGAGGATTTTATATGTATGCCCTTCCAATAGTAGAAAAATTTAAGGATTACGCCAAATTAGTAGGAGTATTTGATATAAACAAAAAGAGGGCAGAATATATAAGCAGTCACTGCGGAGACATTCCTGTATTCGAAGACTTTGACAAGATGATAGAAGAAACATATCCAGATTATGTGATAGTAACAACTATAGATAGATATCATCACGAATATGCTATAAAAGCTATGGATGCAGGATGCGATGTAATTGTAGAAAAACCTATGACTATAGATGAGGAAAAATGTAAGGCTATGATAGAAACAGAAAAGAGAACAGGAAAAAGGATAATTGTAACATTCAACTATCGATTCAACCCATATGTAACAAGAATAAAGGAGTTGTTGAAAGAAGGAATTGTAGGGGAAATCTTAAGTGTAGACTTTGAATGGTTTTTAGACACTAAACATGGAGCGGATTATTTTAGAAGATGGCACAGAAGAAAAGAAAATTCAGGAGGATTATTGGTTCATAAAGCTACGCATCACTTTGATATAGTAAACTGGTGGATAGAAGAAACCCCCGAGATTGTTTATGCCTTTGGTTCAAGAAGATTCTATGGCCCAACAAGAGAAAAACGAGGTGAAAGATGCTTAAACTGTGATTATAAAGATTCCTGTGAGTTCTTTGTGGATTACTCTAAGGATCCGTTTATGAAAGAGTTTTATTTTGAAGCGGAATATATAGATGGCTATTACCGTGATGGATGCGTATTTTCTCCAGAGATAGACATTGAAGATACAATGAGTGTAAATGTAAAATACTCAAAGGGGGCTATATTAACTTATTCGCTTATAGCGTACAGCCCATATGAAGGGTGGAGGATATCAATTAATGGAACAGATGGAAGGATAGAGGCAGAAGAATTCCATAGTGGACATTACGTTAGAGAAGCAAATCAGTATATAAAAATCTTTAATAGAAAGGACGAAATAGTTACTTACGAGATACAGAAAACCATAGGTGGTCATTGGGGAGCAGATGAAAGACTTCAAAAGATGTTATTTGTAAGAAATCTCCCTGACCCTCTTGGACATATGGCAGACTCAAAAGCTGGGGCTATGTCTATAATAATAGGTATCTCAGCTAATAAGTCTATGGCTACTGGAAATACTATTAAAGTTAAAGAACTATTAGGAGGAATAGTATGACACCCAGAGAAAGGTTTATAGAAACTTTAACATTTGGAAAACCAGATAAAGTCCCTTTAATGCCAGGTGGACCTAGAGAATCAACAATAAAAAGATGGAGAGAAGAAGGTTTACCAGAAGGGAAAAATTATTACTCAGCATTACTAGAGATACTTGGTATAGAAGAAGAACAGACGGAACCTCAGATAGACCTTGGAGTCTCTTTTAAGATGATACCACAGTTTGAAGAAAAGATACTAGAACATAAAGATGGACATTATATAGTTCAAGATTGGATGGGGGCCATAGTAGAGATATCAGACCAGTATGACTTTACATATCTAAGATACGCCAAAGACTTTGTTACCAGAAAATGGCATAAATTTCCAGTTGAGACTTATTCGGATTGGGAAGAGATGAAAAAACGCTATAATCCTAAAACTCCTGAAAGATTTCCTGAGGACTTTGAAGATAGATGTAGAAAGGTCCAAAATAGAGATTATATCTTAAGCCTAGGGGTTAATGGACCTTTCTGGCAGTTGAGAGAGTGGTGTGGATTTGAAAACCTGTGTATCTATATGATTGAAAAACCAGATCTTATTCATGAGATGGTTGATTTTTGGGCTAATTTTGTACTAGAAGTATTAAAGCCAATACTAGAAAGAGTTAAGCTGGACTACATAGTGTTTTCTGAGGATATGGCATATAAGGGGCATAGTATGATTTCGCCTAAAATGGTGAGAGAATTTTTATTCCCTGCATATGAAAAATGGATCCCAGAGATTAAAAAAAGCGGATGTCCAATAATCTCTATAGATTCCGATGGTTATATAGGTGAACTTATCCCATTATGGATAGAAATTGGAATTAACTGTTGTACCCCTATCGAGGTAGCAGCAGGTAATGATATAATAGAATTTAGGAAAAAATTTGGCAAGAATATGGCTTATATCGGTGGAATAGATAAGAGGGCTATAGCTAAAGGCGGAAAGGTTATAGAAGAAGAAGTTATGAGAACAGTTCCTTTTCTCTTAAAGGACGGAGGATACATACCCAGTTGTGACCACGGAGTCCCACCAGACATCTCTTGGCAGAATTTTATAGAATACACAAGATTACTAGCTAAGCTCACTGGCTGGATAAAGTGAGACTATTTTGGAAAACGTTGGACTGTTGAAGGATTAAGTTTTATGTGATAAAATATAATCGTGCGCCCGTAGCTCAATTGGATAGAGCAGCAGACTACGAATCTGCGGGTTGAGGGTTCGAATCCTTTCGGGCGCGCCAAGCGCCCCAGTAGCTCAATGGACAGAGCAGGGGACTCCTAAGCCTCTGGTTGGGGGTTCGATTCCCTCCTGGGGCGCCAATTTTTTGTTATAAAAAGGAGAAGCTATATGCGTTTTAAACTGATAATAAATCCAATAGCCGGTGGAAGAAAGGGGAAAACTCTTACGGAAAAGGTTTTAGAGAAACTAAAATCTTGGGGAATTTCTTTTGAGCATGAATTCTCTAGGTATATAGGACATGCTACTGAAATAGCTAGGCAATCAGTAAAAAGATTTGATGCAGTTGTTGCAGTAGGTGGTGATGGAACGGTAAATGAAGTCCTAAATGGGGTGTTCGGATATAATATTCCGTTAGGGATTCTTCCAGTAGGAAGGGGAAACGATTTCTTTAAAACTATTAGTCCTTCTAGACTACTAGATACTATAATAAGACCCTTCATAGAAACCCCAAAGATAGAAATGGTTGATGTTGGTAAGATAAATAATAGATATTTTATGAATGTTGCAGGGGTAGGATTTGATGCTTTAGTGGCAACAATAGCTGAACCGATAAGATTTCTGGGACCCATTGCATATCTTGGTTCTGCAATTATTGGGATAATAAAAAATAAGGGGATAAAACTCAAATTAAATATAGATGGAGAAAAGATGGACTTAAATGCCCTTTTAGTAGCTATAGCAAATGGAAAATATTTTGGCGGTGGGATGAAGATAGCACCAGATGCCAGTCCTTGGGATGGGAAGTTGGATATCTGTATTGCAGAGAATGTCTCTAGTTTAGAGATATTAAAAACATTACCTAAAGTCTATAGTGGTAGGCATATATATCATTCCAAGATAAAAATGTTAAAGGCAGAGTGTATAGAGATCTCATCCTCGGAGAAGATCCCAGCAGAGATGGATGGCGAGGTATTTTATACAGATAGGATAAAGGTAGAAGTAGTACCCAGAGGGGTACCACTTCTATTAAGCTCAACCTAAAAGAGAAGAATATTTGTTTTATTGACAAAATATTTGTCTATATGTTAAACTACTAGGGAAATTTTTAAACAGAAGGGAGGTGAAGAGAGATGAAAGGTCTAATAACTAAATTAGCATTAATCCTAGTATTAGTTTTTGCTTTCCAAGCATTTACTGGAACATTTGCCATGGCTGCTGAGGCTCAGACTCAAAAATTAGATCCACTCTTAGCCGCTTTGGCATCTTTTGTCCTACCTGGTCTAGGGCAATATCTATTGGGGGACCAACCTAAGGCAATAAACCATCTATTAATTTATGTAGGGGTTTGGGTGGTAAGCAGTTTATTATTGCCATTTACAGCTGGTCTTAGCAGTATTATACCTGTAGCCTGGGCGGTTTACTCTGCTTACGATGCCTATCAAATGGCATCGAAGTAATTGGCTCTAATAGGTGAGGGCGTCTAAATTTGCCCTCCCTTCTATTTTTACAATGACTCTATTCGGAACACATATTATCATCTGACCAGGTTTACTTATGTACCCTTCTCTTACACATAACTTATCCGGACAAGGCGAGGAAAACATTCTTACCTTACCGTTTTTTATCTCTAAGATACTTATCCCAAGCGGACCGTAAACTTTAACTGTCCTATTCTCACTAAGAGAAAATCTTGAAAAATTTTTTCCCTCTACCTGAATAATGACATTATCACCTCTAATACTTTGTAATCTAGAGAACATATAAAAAAGAAATATTATAGAAAACACAAGAAAGAGAAGCAAGAAATCTTTTCTACTCATCCATCAAACAAAAAGCCCCCAGGAAAAATTCCCGGGGGCTAGAAATATCACTTATTAGAATGACACTGCTAAAGTAGTGGCTAGAACGTTAGCGTCTTTCCCATCCTTATCTATGACATGCTTCAAGTCAATAGTCAACTTAGCATTATCGCTCCATTTATAGGTGTAAGTAACTCCAGCAGACCAAGAAATCTTATTATCAGAGTAGTTTACATATTTACCATAGAGTGATACAAAATCAGTTAGTTTGACAGAAGCATCTACAAAGAATTGAGTACTTGGAGTATCTGGATTCTGGTCAAACTGAGCTTTTAGAGTTAAGAAGTTAGCAAATGTGTATTCTGGGATAAATATTCCATACTTAAAGTCTGTAGCGTTAGGATTATAATAAGCTACTAGTTTAGGTAGATTAGGCATAGCTATCTCTGTAGCTAGACCGTTCCAGGTATTAGCATCTACATCATACTTGGTAGCAAGCTTAAGCCAACTAAATGGTACAATTGAAGCCTCTAAGAGGTCTCCTGTAGCAGTACCTATATTGTCTGTAGTAGAAGTATATTGTAGAGCGAGCATATTAGTCTTAAGCCCAACGCCATAACCAGTCTTTACTTTAGCAGTAGTTTTTTCTTGTTCATAGGCATATCCAGCCTGGAGAGTAAATCCACTAAGTTCTGCCTTAATACCTGCGTTATAACCAGTTCTATTTGCGGTATAGGAGCCCCATGTTGCAGAATAGTCTGTTCCAACATCCATATAACCAGCGCTTACTGTAATTAAAGCTCCAACGGGAACACTTACTGTAAGTTTCATAGCATCAGCATCAGCTCCAAGAGGAGTAAATGTCTTATCCATAGATACTGCATACTCTGCCCCAACAGTTATATTTCCAAGCTTCATTGTTGTATCAGCACCAGCAACAATCTCATTGGTCTTCTCCTTAACAAGATTTACATTAAGAGTAAGAGGCTCTCCAAACTTCATAGATACTCTGTTAGCCCAGACAGGCTGAATACCAGAATCAGTCGAAGTTACACCATTGCCATACGTAACACTAGGCTTAAGGAAAACATGCGCCATATGTAAAGAGATGTTGTCAGAAAGTTTATACTTTAGAGCTAAACCCCTATTAGTTACTGCGTTTCCGCCTGAGTCTTTAAATAGCTTGCTTTCAGCTAGTGTAAATGAAGTATATCCAAATGGTGTTAAGTCTCCTCCTTCAGCAGTTATCTTTCCATCTTCAGCATAGGCTTTAAAGCTAGAAACAGACAAACTACCAGCAGGTAGACCTGTATAGAAATCAGAGATATCACTGTCTATACTGGGTTTAAGAGTAATTTCTCCATATATCTTATCTGTTCCGCTCTTACCAGGAATATTAACTTTAAGTGTTAGATGCCCAGAGGCAGTCATACCAGTTGCAGGCAAATTAGCAACTTTATCTGGATTACCTGCTGCACCATAAGATACCTGTGTAAGTAATCCGCTTATTGGCGAAGCAAGGTTACTTACTCCAGTTAGGGCTAAATTAGCCAAGAAACCAGCAGTATCTGTAGCGGGAGATGGTTCCTGAATAGCATCTCCTAACTTGTA
This sequence comes from uncultured bacterium, assembly GCA_937958695.1. Classification (GTDB taxonomy): domain Bacteria; phylum DUMJ01; class DUMJ01; order DUMJ01; family DUMJ01; genus DUMJ01. Next base: position 441 of record CALGNK010000033.1, on the reverse strand, counting down.
CTTAGTTGTCACTGTAACATTTGTAGTAACTGAGGTTACTGTCTTCTTCTCTAGAGCAGATAACTTAGATTCTAGTTCGGCCACTTTTTCTGGAGCTGTAACCTTCTTCTCTAGTTCAGCAACCTTAGCTGCAAGTTCTGCTACCTTTTCAGGTGTAGCAAGATTAATCTTTGCTATAGCGTCCTCAAGTGCGGAAATTCTATCTTTGAGATCTCCAACGTCTACGCCTACTGCCTCTAGCTGGTCAGACAAATCAGCAACTAGAGACTTAAGGGCATCAAAGTCATCGGTCGTCACATAGTTAGCAAGATCTTCAAAAGTTACATAGTCTGCTAGAACATCCAAAGTCACATAGTTAGCAAGATCATCAAATGTTACATAGTCAGCCAAAGTATCAAATGTTACATAGTTTGCTAGTTGATCTACTGTTACATAGTCTGC
>CALGNK010000032.1 GCA_937958695.1 uncultured bacterium | reverse complement strand
TGCGGACTTTTTATGGATAAAGAGTTTAGCAGCACCAGATTTGCCGTTACTTATTATATATGGAATCAGTATGGTTGCTTCTAGTTTTCTATCAACACCGTTAAGCGACGATCCATCGCAGCGTAGTAGTCAGTTATTTATGAATATTGGATTGCCTATAATCTTTACTGTGTTATTTAAGAACTTCCCTGCTGCTTTTATCCTTTACTGGTTTGTTTTCAATATCCTTACGACTATTCAACAGGTATATGTAATGAGGGTATTAAAATAGTGGATGGAGGTTGCATATGCTGAGACAAAAACCTAGTATAGAGAGTATTGCGAAGATGTTTATAAACCAATTACTTGCTCCATATAAACTTAAGTATGACATATCTGTAGAGTTGAAAGATAACATATATTGGGTAAATCTAAAAGGAGAAGATATATCTTTTCTTATAGGAAGAAAAGGGGTAATTTTATATTCTCTTCAGCATCTTTTGAGGCTATATGTAAGAAGGAGTATAGACGAAGAAGTAATGGTTACTTTAGATATAAATGGATACAGAGCAGATAAGGAGAAAAAACTAGTATTCTTGGCTAGAAGAGCCGCATTTAGGGTTAAAAAGACTGGAAAGAAGTTTGTGTTTAGACCAATGCCTGCTGCATTAAGGAGGATAATTCATAAGACTTTGGAGAATAATCCGGAAGTTATCACCTACAGTGAAGGAAAGGAACCTAAGAGGAGGGTTATAGTAGCGTTAAAACCTAGAAATGTATGATACTATTGTAGCCCTCTCCACCCCTTATGGGGAATCTGGTATAGGGGTAATAAGACTAAGTGGATCGACCTCTATAGAAATTGCTCAGAAAATTTTCAGGGGTAAGAAGAGTCTAAAGAATGTACCTTCTCATAGGGTTGTCTTTGGATATATCATCAATCCAAAGACAGAGGAGAAACTAGACGAGTGCCTTTTGCTTGTTATGAGGGCTCCACATAGTTATACAGGGGAGGATACGGTAGAATTTTATGTGCATGGAAGTCCAGTCCTAGAAGAGCTAATAATTAAGCTCTTGATAGAGTTGGGCGCAAGATTAGCATTGCCTGGAGAATTTACTAAGAGGGCTTTTTTAAATGGGAAATTAGACCTCTCTAGGGCAGAGGCAATTATAGATATTATACAAGCTAGAAGTGAAGCTGGCCTTAGGTCTTCTTTTTCTCAGCTTCAAGGGGTATTGAGTAGGGAGATAAAACCAATTATGGAGAATTTAAAAGAGCTTATAGCAGAATTAGAGGCTGGAATAGATTTCCCTGAAGAAGTAGAGCTTTCCTATGAGTCTATAAGCGAAAAGGTCTCTAAAATTATAGAAAGGCTTAATAATCTTTTAGATGGTGCATACTTCACTAGATTATATAGAAAGGGTCTTTATTGTCCAATAGTTGGAAGACCAAATGTTGGAAAGTCTAGTCTCTTAAACATCTTACTTGGAGAGGAGAGGGCTATAGTAACTCCTATACCAGGTACTACAAGAGATACAATAACTGAATCTATCTCTATAGAAGGTATTCCTCTTACATTAATAGATACTGCCGGTATTAGGGAGACCCAGGATTTGGTAGAAAGCATTGGAGTTAATAGGACTATGTCCTCAATAGAGAATGCAGATATAGTTATCTGGGTAGTAGATGTAACAGAACCTCTAAAAGAAGAAGATTTAGAGATAGAAAAGATTACTAGGAATAAAAAAAGGATTATAACCTTAAACAAGATAGACCTGAATAATAGATTGCTTTATATTGAAGATTTAAAGATATATGGACCAGTAGTGGAAGTCTCTTGTAAGACAGGAGAAGGTATAGATAGATTAAGGTTAAAGCTAAAGGAACTTTTGGGGAACGTCCCCTCTCCAGAGTTTGTGATCCCTATAAATACTAGACATGAGGCACTTATCAAAAGATGTATTAATAGACTTTTAACTGCACTAGAAGGTATTAATACTAAACTACCTATCGATATTGTAGCAGGTGAAGTGTGGGAGAGTTATAATATATTAGGAGAGATTACAGGAGAAACTGCTGGTATAGATATAGTTGAGGAAATCTTTTCTAGATTCTGCGTGGGAAAATGAAGACTTTTGATGTTATTGTAGTAGGAGCAGGACATGCTGGTATAGAGGCTGCCCTTTCTGCCAATAGATTGGGCTGTAGTGTTTTGCTTTTGACAGGAAACCTAGATACTATAGGCTGGATGCCTTGTAATCCAGCAGTAGGAGGTCCTGGTAAGGGCCATCTAGTCAGAGAGATAGACGCCCTTGGCGGAGAGATAGGCAGAGCTACCGATGCTACTTATATACATATAAGGGTCCTCAATTCCGGAAAAGGTATAGCTGTAAGGGCTTATAGGGCTCAGGTAGAGAAGAAGTTTTATCATATCTATATGAAGGAGAAGCTTGAAAATACACCTAACCTTATCCTAAGACAAGCCCAAGTAACAGATGTCTTGGTTGATGGTAATAGGGTAATAGGTGTAAAAACGAAGACTAACCAAGAGTTCTATGGTCGGGCAGTTGTTATAACTACTGGGACATTCCTTGGTGGCAGGGTTTTTATAGGTACAGAAGTATCTTATCCTGCCGGAAGATCTGGAGAACCTCCTAGCGAAGAGTTGACTCAGTCCCTTAGAAATCTTGGTTTTAGGATTGGTAGATTTAAGACTGGAACACCTCCTAGGGTAGATGGAAGAACGGTAGATTTTTCTAAAATGACAGAACAGCCACCAAGTGAGGTTCCCCTTAGATTTTCCTATAGAACAGAATTAGCTGAAGTTATTGGCAGAAAACAGCTTTCTTGTTGGCTTACCTTTACAACTGAGAAGACCAGAGAGATAGTATTAAAGAATCTCCATAGGGCTCCTATGTATGCAGGAAAGATAACTGGAACTGGAACTAGGTACTGCCCTTCTTTTGAGACTAAAGTTGTACATTTCCCGCACAGAGAGAGACATCAGGTGTTTATAGAGCCAGAAGGGATACATACCAATGAGATGTATGTGCAAGGTATGTATACTAGTTTGCCTGAAGAGGTTCAGATAGAGCTCTTGAGATCAATACCTGGCTTAGAAGAAGTTGAAATTATGAGACCAGGTTATGCTATAGAGTATGATATGGTATATCCTGATCAACTAAAAGAGACACTAGAGACTAAAAGAATTTCTGGACTTTTCCTCGCTGGACAGATAAATGGGACCTCTGGATATGAAGAGGCGGCGGCTCAAGGGCTTATAGCAGGTATAAATGCAGCATTCTATGTTCAAAATAGAGAGCCTTTTTATCTTCAGAGGAACGAAGCCTATATTGGTGTTCTTATAGATGACCTAATAACTAAAGGGATAGTAGAACCATATAGGATACTTACATCTAGAGCAGAGTATCGCCTTGTACTTATGCAGGATAATGCGGATGAAAGGCTTATGGAAAAGGGATACAGGATTGGTTTAATAGATGAAAGAACATACAGAGAGATGCTAGAGAGGAAAGAACTTATAGAGGAAGAGATAGAGAGACTTAAAAGGATTAGCATCCCTGAAATGAAGATATCTGCTTACAACTATCTAAAGAGACCCGAAATATCCTATTTGGACCTTTTAAAAAGATTAGGTATGGAGACTACCCTATCCTCTGAACTCATAAGTAGATTAGAAGCTAAGGTAAAATATGAGGGGTATATAAAAAGAGAAGAAGAAAGGATTAAGAGATTTAGTCAACTAGATGATAAAGTTTTGCCTGAAGATATAGACTACAATGCTATTAAGGGACTTTCCCTTGAAGCTCGGGACAGATTAAATCAGATTAGGCCTAGAACATTAGGGCAGGCTAGTAGATTACAAGGGGTTAGTCCTGCAGATATAGATGTCTTACTTGTATACTTGGAGTTATATAAGCGAGAGATATCCAAGGCTTAATATGTATTTGGAAGAACTTTTGAAAGCACGAAAGAGTTTTAATCTTTCTGGTGCACGCCAAAAGGAGGAATTTATAAAACTTATAGAGGAATCCTTAGCTCCACTCCTAGTTATTGAGGATTGGAGAGATAAAAGGGTTATAGATATAGGATCTGGGGCAGGATTTCCAGGTATTCCCTTAGCTATAGTGCAAGAAGATGCTAATTTCTTATTAGTTGATGCTTCTATTAAGAGGACTGCTTTTCTAAATTTAGTTAAGACTAAACTTCAACTTAAAAATGTAGAGGTTCTATGTGTGGATGCTAATAAGTTAAGGGAAGACACAAAGTTTATTGAAGCTTTTGATATTGCTTTATCAAGAGGGGTGGGAGAGACCGATTATCTGAGGTCTATTATCTTTCCCTTATTAAAGATTGGTGGAAGAATGATACTATTTAAATCAGAAGGAGTAGGATATAAGATTAAACCAGGTTTGGTTCTATTGGAAGAAAAAAGGTATGAATGAGATAATCTTATTTTCTATTGGTGCATTAATAGTAGTAAACATAATTCTTCTTGTGATTGTTATTATTTTAAGGACTAATATAAAGAGGATTGAGGAGAGACAAAAGGGGGAATTGATCCTTTCTTCTCTATCTATAGGTGGAACTAGATACGATGCTTTTCAAGGGATGTCTGGCAAGCTTAGTTTTTCTCTAGCTTTTATGGCTGGAGATAAAGGAATTATACTTACCTCTATACATACCAGAGATCAGTCTTATCTTTACCTTAAACCTTATATGGTGGGAGGCAATGATAATCTTACAAAAGAGGAAAAGAAGGCGGTAGAAATAGCATTGAAAGAGGGGTATACTATAAAAGATATATAGAGGTGTTGGATGAATGAAGATAGATGGGAATTTGTAAAGATATTTATAACCTCTTTGATTGCTGTGGTGGTTGTTCTTTCTTCTTATCTATACAGGTCCAAATTATATATATCTAAACTTGAGTATAGTCTCTCTTTAGCTCAGGCAAATATTCAAGAATTAAGAAACCTTGAGAAGATAAACAATAAACAGAAGATAGAAATCGATAGATTAAATGATGAAACTGAAAAATTAAAGAGTAAGATAGAAGATTTAGAAAATCTAAGCAGGCAGGTTCAGGCTTTGGCAGAAAAGGCTTTAAAAGTAGATCTTTCATATAAGAGAAGTCAGAGAAAATATTCTTCTAGGGGAGGAAATGTTTCTCTTGAAGAGATTCATGAAAGGATTGACAAGCTAGACAGTACTATAGAAATTCAAAAGGATAATCTAAGCCAAGTAAAGTCTCAGTTAGAGATCCTGTATGAATGGAAATATTCTGTGCCAAGTGGTAAGCCTGTCTTGGGTCCTATAAATTCTGGATTTGGTTATAGAAGAAGGTCATTTCACACAGGCGTAGATATACGTTCAGGTATAGGGACTCCAGTTAAGGCTACAGCTAATGGGATAGTCTCTTATGCAGGATGGAAGGGTGGATATGGACTTACAATAATTATAAGACATAATTTTGGATTTAGTACTCTTTATGCCCACCTTTCTAAGATATCAGTAAGTGTTGGTAAGAGGGTTGAGAGAGGAGATATTATCGGTCATACTGGTATGACAGGATATACTACCGGACCTCATCTACACTATGAGATAAGGGTAAATGATAGGCCGGTGGACCCAAAAGATTATTTATAAGGAGGTAATTAGAGATGACTAGTAGGGAGCGGGTAAGAATGGCTTTGGAACATAAGGAGCCTGATAGAGTTCCTATTCAGGATAGCATTTGGAGTGCAACTGTAAGTAGATGGCATAAAGAGGGACTACCTGAGGAAATCCCTGTATCAGAATATTTTGATTTTGAGATAGTAGGCTTTGGAGCTGACCTTTCTCCAAGATTCCCCATTAAAGTATTAGAGAGAAATGAAACATACATAGTAGAAACTACTCCTTATGGGGGAATAAGAAAGAACTTTAGAGATTATTCCACCACACCAGAAATTATAGATTGGCCTATAAAGAGTAAAGATGATTGGTATAGGATAAAGGATAGATTACAGCCAGATATTACTAGGGTTGATTGGGTTTCATCTCTGAATGCCTATAATAGGGCTTATGAGGATGGGAAATTTATTACCTATAATGCAGCTATGGGATATGACCTATTTCAGTCTTATATAAAGACGGAAGAATTGCTTATCATACTGATAGAAGATCCAGAATGGGCTAAAGATATGTTTAGAACACATGCTGTTTTACTTATAGAAATGGCAAAGATTATGATGGAGCACGGATTCAAGTTTGATGGAGCATTCCTATTTAATGATATGGGTTATAGAAATGCATCTTTATTCTCTCCAAAGACATATCAGAGAGTTCTTCAAGAGACTGATGCTATGATCTGTGAATTCTTCCATAAACATAATATGCCTGTTATACTTCACTCCTGTGGAAATGTAAAGGAGCTTATTCCTTATTTGATAGAGGCAGGATTTGATTGCCTTCAGCCTCTAGAAGTCAAAGCTGGAATGGACCTTTTGGAGCTTAAACCTAAATTTGGAGATAAGATTGCCTTTATGGGCGGTATAGACGTAAGGAAGATGACAGATCCGGTAGCTATAGAAGAAGAGATTAGTAAAAAATTCGAAGTCGCTAAGAAAGGTGGAGGTTATATATACCATAGCGATCACTCTATACCCAAAAATATAAGTTTTGAGAATTATAAACGTGTAATAGAGTTAGTTAAAAAGTATGGTAAATACTAAGTAATACCTTTTTTATTGCATTAAGTTTGGTTAGACAGCTTGTAATAGTTCAGAGGATATAAGTGGGAGTTGGGTATATTTTTCTTCTTTAACCTTTTTGCCACTGATAAGTATAAAATTTTTTGCTCTTTTAACTACCACCCCTAATCCTTTTAATGTCTCTAGGTCTTTTATCTTTTCCTTTTTCCGATATTCTATAATTCTTCTTGCAGACTTGGGTCCGATCCCTGGAATTCTAAGAAGCCTTGTCATATCTGCTGTATTAATCTCAACTGGAAAATATTCAGGATGGTTCATTGCCCAAGCGAGCTTTGGGTCCACGGGCAGGAAGAGTTTTCCATCCCTGTTGAATACAAGTTCATCGGCAGAGAATCCATAATCTCTCAATAAAAAGTCCGCCTGATATAATCTATGTTCTCTTATCAGAGGAGTAGGAGGATAGTCTTCCAATGGAGTATTTCTTATAGGCTGAAAGGCACTAAAGTATGCCCTCTTTAATCCTAGCTCTTTATATAATCTATCTACTAGATATATTAGTTCTTTATCAGATTCACCTGCAGGACCAACTACAAACTGTGTTGTATAACCTGCCCTTGGTTTTATACCTCTATCTACCAATTCCTTTATGACCTTTATAGTTCCTATGAGGTCCCTATTAAAGTCTTTGTCTATACTTAATTTCTTTAGCCTTTCTCCACTTGGAGCCTCAAGATTTACTGAGACCCTATCTGCTAGTCTCATAGCCTGCTCTATATAGTCCCTAGTTACACCTGGTAGTATCTTAAGATGGATGTATCCGTTGAATCTATAGTTAAATCTTAGAATCTCCACAGCCTTTATCATATCTTCCATTGTCTTTTTGGGATCATAATCGACTGCAGAACTGAGAAATAGTCCTTGGACTAGCTTTTTTCCTTTTAAGTTGATAAATGCCTTAGCCAGTTCTTGAGGGGTAAATTTTATCCTGGTAAAATCTCTCTCATATCTATTAGCACAATAATTACAGTTATTCGAACAGTTGTTAGATAAAAGGACCTTAAATAGTTTTATTTCCTTTCCATCAGGAAGCACTGCGGGATAAATCCACTGTCCATATCCACTCCTTATCCTATGTGCCCCCTGACAGAGATAATTACCGCAGAGGTCATACTGAGCAGACCTTCCTAATATTAGAAGCTTTTCTTCAGTATTCATAATTAGCCTCCAGATTTATTATATGCCAAATCTCTTCTCTTTGTAAAGCTAAGCAAAAATATTTTTTGGAACAGTTAATATCTAATAAAGATACTTTTAGAAAGGGAATCTTATGGTATAATTATCTAAAATGTTAGAGGACCTTAAAGATTATACAGGTGTGATACATATTCATACAGTATACTCTGGCGATAGTTCTGCAGAGCTATCAGATGTAATAAATTGTGCTAAAAGGTTTGATGTGGATTTTGTTATTATAACAGATCATAATTCTCTAGGATATAAACCCTTTGAAGGCTGGCATAACAATACCCTAGTCCTAGTTGGAGAAGAGATATCTCCTCCAGAAGGAAACCATTATCTGGCACTAGATATAAAAGAAGTTATAGAGCCTTCTTCTAATCCCCAGGATTTTATTAATAAGGTCTTAGCGCAAGGTGGTTTTGGTTTTATAGAACACCCCTTCTTTTATGGCAATCACCACATACATCCATTTAATATAGCACCTAGTCCTTGGACAGATTGGAATGTAGAAGGGTTTACGGGTCTTTCTATCTTTAACTATACCTCAGACGGCGGAGAAAGAATGAGACTTTATAGTTTTCCTATATTTTATGCCTTTCCAGGTTTAGATAAGGACCGTCCAAATGTTAATACTGTAAAGAAGTGGGATGAGCTTACTCTTAGTAGAAAAACTGTTGGTATAGGAACTGCAGATGCCCATCTCTATACAGTGAAGTTATTGTTTTTTAATGCACCTGCTTGGCCCTTTACTTACTATTTTAATTCCATAAGGACTCATATACTTACTAAAAATCTTTTGAGTCCGGAGGAAGTCTATTTATCCCTCAAAGAAGGCCACTGTTACATATCCCATAACTATCTTGGGAGTCCTAAAGGTTTTCTCTTTTGGGTCGATGATAGAGGAACAATTTATATAATAGGTGATGAGTTGAGATTTAGGGAAGGAATAAGATTATTTGTTCGTTCTCCAATATTAATAAAAATAAGACTTATGAAAAATGGAACTCCTATCTTGGAGAAGATAGGAAATTTCTTAGAGTATAATGTTGAAACTCCTGGAGTTTATAGAATAGAGACAGAGATCTATCATCGACTTTTCTGGAAACCTTGGGTTTTTACTAATCCTATTTATATCTTATAGGGAAGGTTTCTGAGCTATAGTAAAGTCTAAGACTCTAGGAACGCTAGAGTCAACAGCTACTATTCCAAAGATCTCTCCTATGGTTTCCATTACAGGCTCTAGTTTTTCTAGTTTTCCTTCTTTTTTGGCTGCCTCAAAGAATTCTGATAGCTGAGGAATATTTATATCCACCCCTTTTATATTAACGAATCCTATCCTGGTTAATACTTCATAGAGTAAGTCTGAAGTAAAATGGGAAAGCTCATAATATTTTGTCTGTATAACAAAGGGTGCTAATCTTTCAAAGAAAGATATTCCAAATCTTTCATCATCATACGTTCTGTATTTTTTCTCTGATAGTTCATTTATCTTTCTCCTTAGGTCATGTTCTTGCATAAGCCATTCTTCATCTAAAAATAGAGCATATTTTACTTCTCTCGGTGGGCGCTTCTCTTTCAGAGAGTAGAAAAGTATACATTCATCTGCTATTATCTCTGCCCAGAGAAATTCATCTCTCTCATGTGTTGGTATATAGCGGTCGTAGTTTTCAAATATCATAGCCAGCTTACCACCAGGCTTTAAGATTCTAAAGATTTCCTCTAGAGCTAATATAGGATTATTACTCTGTTCTATAGAATTTGCTGCTATAACTCCATCAAAACTGTTATCAGGAAAACTCATATTGATTACATCCATCTCTAAAAACTCTACATTTCTTATCCCTAACCTCTTAGCATTCTGGCGTTGCACACTTACTCTTCTATGAGAGGGGTCTATTCCAATGACCTTTTCAAAATTATGTGCTACTCTTAGAGATGGCCAACCATCACCTGGACCTACATCAAGTATCACCTTAGAACCTCTTACTGCATAGCTAAATGCACTACATATAGCTATATCATACCAATGTGACTTATTATTTACATCTAATGGCTGATATATAACAGGCAAATTAGCATAAGCCTGTGAATCTAATCTTTCATATGTAAGCTCAGCACTAGTAGTTCTTACACAGGATAGATGTGTCTTTATCCAGTTTTCAATCTTACTTTCCATAGCTATTAAATTATATCATAGACTCCTCTTATTTTAATATCCTGTTTAAGAAAAAGTTTATAAATCTATCACTATCTACGTCTACACATACGTCTACATTTGAGTCTCCCTTCTTGCTAGTATAGGGCGTATCAATTACTACCGTTACTCCCCTAGTAAATTCGCCTTTTGTCTCGACCTTTATGTGCATATTTTCCTTTTTTACAAGTGATGGATCTATAAAGCTAGCTATAGCAAGCGGATCATGAAGTATTGGGTAGCGCTCTTCATTCCCTTCTTGCCATATTTTGATCAGTTCTGATAAAAATCTAGTTCTTTCGCTATTGTAATTGAAGATTTTATCTAGATTTTCTTTACTTAGTCTACATCTTAGTGTCACATCTAATCCTACCATTGTTATCTTTATTCCAGAATCAAATACTATCCTAGCTGATTCTGGATCACAGTATATATTCCACTCTGGAAATGCCTGAGAATACATACCTCCCATCATGTATATCTCTGTTTTTTCCTTTAATCTTGGTTCTTTTATTATTGCACTTGCAATATTTGTTAGAGGCCCTATGGGGATGAGCGTTATCTTTTCTTTCGAATCCATTATTGTATTTACTATAAAGTCTATTACATTTATACTCTCATCTATTTCTATGTTATCTTTTACCGCCTGAGCCTGTAAAGGGATAAGATTCTTGTCCCAGCTACCTATCAAAGGCTTTTCAGCCCCTTTAATTACTGGTATATCTGACTTGTTATAAAGACTTAATAACTTTTTAGTTAGCTTTACTCTTGATGCAGTATCTACAAAGACAGTAGTAATACCTATGATTTCTATCTCTGGAGAGTTAAGAGCTAATGCCACTGCTAATGCATCGTCTATGTCTCCTCCGATATCAGTATCTATAATTATCTTTTTCATACCTCTATTCCCTCCTTTTCAATAAAATTGTTAACCTCTTCCAATGTTGGTATAGAACTCTGTGCTCCCTTTCTTGTTACAGAAATCCCAGCACAGATAACTGCAAATCTCATTGCCTTCTCTAAAGACTCGCCTTGAGAGATCCTTAGGGTTAAAGCCCCATTAAAGACGTCTCCAGCCCCAGTTGTATCTATAGGGGACACCTCTATAGCTGGGATAAAGATCTCTCTATCCTTTCCTATACCTATAACTCCACGAGAGCCTAAAGTTACTATAACCCATTTAACTCCGTACTCTAAGATTTTCTTTCCTGCCTTAATAATATCTCCATCATCCTTTAATTCGGTTTCTGTTATTTTCTCCAATTCTGACCTATTTGGAGTAATAATGTCTGCTAGAGATATAATCTCTTTATCTATCCTCTGTCTTACTGGAGCAGGGTTTAATATAGTCATAAGGTTATATTTCTTAGCCAGGCTAAGAGAAAATTCTACTGTTTCAATTGGTATCTCTAATTGAATAAGTAGAGTTCCAGCTTGAAGTATTATTGGCAAAGCTCTTTCTACGTCCTCTCTTTTTAACTTCATATTTGCACCAGGAGCAACTACAATACTATTTTCGCCTTTTTTATCCACAATAATAAAGGCTATACCTGAAGGTTCTAGATCATCTTCAGTTAGATAATCTATAATTACTCCGTTTTTTATAAGATTTTCTCTTAATTCAGCACCAAAAGAATCGCTTCCTATCTTTCCTATAAAGTAACAGTTTCCTCCTAACTTAGATATAGTTACCGCCTGATTTGCACCTTTACCTCCACAAGCCCTATAGAAGGATTCACCAATAACTGTTTCTCCTGGTTTTGGAATAAAGCTAGATTTTATTACTAGGTCCATATTTATACTCCCTATAACTAAAATAGGTCTGTTACTCATATACTCCTCCAATTTAGATTTCTCTTGAATAGTATACCATAAGGTTGTTATAATAAAAGTAAAATGGAGGTTCTATGAAATTTAGATTTTTCCCTTTTCTATTGATATTTCTATTTATTTCCGCTAAGGCTTATTCCCAGGTGGGGGTAGATATAAATGTAGAGTTTGGCTTCAATGGAGTAGTAAAGACTGGTAGATGGAATCCCATTAGTGTAATTATAAAGACCTACAGTGTTCCATTTAAGGGTAACATAGAGATAGAGGTAAAAGAGGGAAGCATAATATTAGAAAATATAACAACTGTTATACTAAAGTCAGAAGTAGATATACCAATGTACTCTAAGAGAGAATACCTTTTCTTAGTTCCTATTTCTGATGTGAGACATCCTGTAAAAGTATCTATATACTCTCGAGATGGAAAACTATTAAGGTCTTTAGACTATGAGATAAAAGAATTGGATATGAGATTACCGATTATCTGCTTTATAGATAATTGGACATTGCCTTACAGAGGAGGAAGTAGGGTTTTATCTCTTGAGTCTGATAGGCTTTTAGATAAGCCAGTCTTTATACTAGATCCATTTGATATAGTTTCTCTTAGTCCTCTCTCTTTCCATAGATTGAAGAATTTATTAGATAAATGGGTAGCTTTAGGTGGAGTGGTTTTGAAGGATCCTTCTAGTACTATAGATAAGTTTAGACGAGATTCTTATCCAGGAGATGTTGACCTTTCTCCCTTAGTTTTAGACCTAGTGAAAGAACAGGATGTGCCATTACCGTCTAAGGCATTTATATCACTGATACTTTTTCTTCATGTATTATCAATTTTCCTTTTTCTATACTATTCCAAGGGACATTTCTTAAAGAGAATTGGGATATATATTCTAATTAGTCTTGCCTTTTCTTATCTACTCTTTAATTTGACGTTAAGAACAAAGGATAGTAGTGATATAGGTATACAGGTTAACCTTATAGCAGTAAATAAAAACTCTCAGTATGCAAAATTTTATTCAGGGTTAGCGGTCTTTTCTCCTTATAATAGAACTTGGAGTTTTTCGTATAACCCAAAGGATCTTGTTTTCTGGATAAGTAGAAGAGAAAGAAGAATTGCAGAGACAACCTTTAATAATGAAGATAAAGGTAGAACTTTAGTGCGGATAAATCTAGGACTGAATAAGTTTGGCCTTCTTAGGGGTTGGGGAGTTCTAGAGCATAATATTAAGGCATATAAAGACGGCAATAATGTTACAGTTATTAATAACTCCTCTTATATCCTACATAATGTCTACTTTCTGGATAGTAATGGTTACATCCCCCTAGATGATATAAAGATTGGAACGAATAGGTTCTTAATAGAGCTATCAAGATTGTCAAGAGTAAATAGAGAGGATATTAGAGGGAAAATTCTATCTTGGCTTATAGATAGTGGTATAATATTATTAGGTGAGAAGAATTATATACTAGGATGGATATATACAGTACCAGTAGATATCGAGTTAAAATCAAGTAATATTAATATTTTCACACTATATCTCTTGGAGGTCTGAAACTATAATTACTATAATTTGGAAAGATCTAGAAGCTAGGATAAATAGCTTAGATTTTATAAAGTTTTGGAGTATATCTCTATTTATACTCTTCTTTGTCTTTGTGTTATCTGCTCCCGGATCTCAGAGAGTTATGAATAGCTTTATTCCAAAGCTTTTTATAGTTATGGCTATTTCGGAATTTTTTATCTTCTTGGCTTTCACCGCGGTAATAACTATGGGTAACTCTCTTGCAGATAGTGAGAAGACTATTAGGGATCTAGCTATTGGCAGCAATTTTTCTGTCTTTAGTATAGTTTTTGGTAAACTTATAGCATTCTTTATTCACCTTCTGATTATGCTTATCTCTGTATTGCCGTTTAATCTTTTAGCTCTTAATCTAGGCATAGATGGGAATCTTAAATATTTCTTCTCAATCCTGATAGTAGTAGATTTAAGCCTAGCTTGTTGGGGATACTTTGTCTCAACATTAAAAGAGAAGATATTCCCAGTAATCCTTTTTTGGATTGGTATAGTCGTTTTATTAGTATTTACTGCAAGATTTTCTACCCCTTTAAATCTTATGAATCCTTTGATTCTCGTATATCATTCAAAGAGAGAAGGGTTAGTTTACTATCTTTTTATTGGACTTTTAGGTTTAATCCTCACTCTTTGGAGAACAATTTATTTGAGGAGGTCAATTAATGTCAGCAGAACTTAGAAGGTTTATCTCACTAGTTAGACTGAAAATAAGAACTGTTATGTTTTTAAATTGGACCCTGGAATTATCAATATATACTTCTACCATATTTGTATTGGGATACTTCTTCCATTTTGATATATCATATTTGTATCTACTAATCCCCTTTTTCATTGCTCTAGTGCTCTCTATTATTAAGCCTATAGATGATGATAAGGTAGCTATAGTAATAGATAGAGATCTAGATCTTAAAGAGAGGGTTATAACTAGTTTGGAATTTTCTAAAGATGATTCTCCCATTATAAAAAGACTTTTAGATGATACATTAAACTTACTAAAAACTGTGGATTTAAAGAGGGTTTATCCTTTAAGATTTAGAAAGAGGATTAAGTATGCACTTCTTGTTCCTTCAATACTTTTTTTATCCCTGATGTTCTATCAGAATATCTTCTACCCTAAATTTATCTCCTCTAGAGAAACAAACATAGCTACTCAAAGTATTATAGAGTCAGATATTCTTAGATTAGAACAAAAGTTGGTCTCTGAGAGACCAGAGTTAGCCAAGAGGTTGGAGATCCTTAGGAAGGAGATTGAAGAGAAGAAGATTAAGAAAGAGGATGGCTTGAGTGTTTTGAAGGAGATAACTAAAGAAATAGAAAAGGAAGCTAGTAGTGGTATGGATACAAATACTAGGATGGATATAAAAAGGATGTTAGAGGCAGTTATGAATAAGATGAATAGTGATAATACTAGTAATACTTCTCAAGATGATAGAGGCAAAGGTAAAGAAGGTGAAAGGCAACTTGCCTCTAATAGAGGTTTATCTGGTGAAGAATCAGGGTCTGAAAGTGGAGATTATCCAATGAAGGATAGGAGTGAGTTAGACAGTGGTGATGGTAGCGGTAAAGATTCTTCTACAGGGGAAAACACTGATGTTACATCTAATCTAGATAAGAAAGAGGGAACGGGTAATAAGATGGAAGGAGGTTCTCAAGGAGATATTGATGCTTCATCTAAAGAAAATAAAAGAGGAGAAGATGCTGTAGGAGGTAAGGAGACCGTTGAAGAGGGTGGATCTTTACCTGGTAAAGGAGAAAGAGAAAATAAGCTAGGCGAAGAATCTGAAAGACTTTTTAACCAAGGTATACCACAATATGTCTCAGGTATAGCCAAAGAAGAAGGAGATATAAGATTAAAAATAAAGAATGTGGGTAAGGAGGTTTCCCCTTCGATAGAAGAAAGTGTAGGTAGCCCTATTAAGTCAATAGAGGATCCTATAAGAAAAGAGAATGTTCCCTCTGAATATAGAGAGACGATAAAACTTTATTTTGAAAGACTGAAAGGAGAGTAATGTATGGAATTTAGAGAAGAATTTAGGGATATATTTAATAAACTCAAGGGAGAGATTTCAAAAGTAATAGTAGGATATGATGACATTATAGAGCAAGTTTTAATAGCTCTATTTAGTGGTGGGCATATATTATTGGAAGGACTTCCAGGGCTAGGAAAGACATTAATGGTAAAGACATTAGCAGAGGCCCTAGACCTTACATTTTCGAGGATACAATTTACTCCAGACCTTATGCCTTCAGACATTATAGGGACAAATGTTATGGAACAGGATAGGACATTTAGGTTTCAGCCTGGGCCTATTTTTGCCCAGATAGTTTTGGCTGATGAGATTAATAGAGCTACACCTAAGACACAATCTGCATTACTTGAGGCAATGCAGGAACATAGCGTAACCGTTTCTGGCACTATTCATAGACTGAAAGAGCCATTTTTTGTAATGGCTACACAAAACCCTATAGAGATGGAAGGAACATATCCTTTACCTGAAGCACAGTTAGATAGATTCTTTTTTAAGCTTAAATTAGGTTTTCCCAATAAAGAAGAGCTTATTGATATAATTGATAGAACAACAAATCCTCAAATACCAAGAGCAGATAAGGTTTTGGATGGAGAAGCTATAGAGATAAAAAAGAAAGAGATACGAAGTGTTCCTGTTTCTAGCCCAGTGAAGGATTATGCGGTTAGACTTGTCCTAGCAACTCATCCTGAGCTTGAGTCTTCACCTTCTATGGTTAGAAGATATGTCCGTTATGGGGCTAGCCCAAGAGGAGTTCAGTCACTTATACTTGGAGCCAAGGTTAAGGCTCTTATAGAAGGTAGATACAATGTGAGCTTTTCTGATATCAGATATGTTGCTAAGTCTTCTTTAAGACATAGGATTATTCTAAATTTTGAAGGAGAAGCAGAAGGGCTAGATACAGATACCATTATTGATCATATCTTGGAGGAGGTCCCTGAGTTAGAGAATGAGCCTGTTAAGTCCTGAATTTCTCAGCTATTTAGAGAGATTAGATTTAATTATAAAGAGGTCAGTCAAAGGATCTAGTGTTGGAGAAAGATTGAGCTCTAGATATGGCAGAGGGATAGAATTTCAAGATTATAGAAGTTACGAGATAGGAGACGATTTTCGTTATATAGACTGGAATATATACGCAAGACTTGATAAGCTTTTTGTAAAACTCTTTAGAGAAGAAGAGATTAGTGTTATAAATATACTTTTTGATATAAGTAAGTCTATGGGGTTTGGAGATCCTTCTAAGATATACTTTGGTAAACAATTGTCTGCAAGTCTTGGATATATAGGGCTTGTTAACTATGACCTAGTAAATGTTTACTGTATTTCTTCAACTTTAGAGAAAAGATTAGAAGCTCTACGTGGTAGAGCTAATATTATGAGACTTTTAAAATTTTTAGATATTTTAGAACCTCAAGGAGTTACATTTTTAAATAATGCAGTAAAGGAATCTCTTAAAGGATTAAGAGGTAAAGCTGTATTTATAATACTTTCTGATTTTTTGGATCCAAATGGATATGAGGAGGGACTAAAAATTCTAAGCGCTAGAGGATATGAGACGTTTGTATTTCATATACTCTCAGAAGAAGAGATATCTCCACCAATCTCTGGGAGTGTAAAACTTATAGATTCAGAGACGGGTGAAGTTATAGAACTGGACGAGGTTGACGATATATTAAATGGGTATAAGCAAACCCTTAAGAGATTCTTAGAAGAGATTGAATCCTTCTGTCTTGACCATAGCATAGAATACATTAGGGCTAGTTCAGGTATCCCTATAGATAGGGTTGTTCTTTACTATATGAGGCTAGCGGGGTGGCTTAAATGAGCTTTCTTGCACCAATATATTTCTTCTTTCTTTTGGCAATCCCTATAGTTATACTTCTATACCTACTAAGGACAAGAAGACAGGTCCTTATAGTTTCAAGTACATATCTGTGGAAGAGGTATACTAAGGAAGAGTTAAGATACTCAGTATTTAAGAAATTCCTAAAAGATATCCTCTTAATCTTACAGATCTTAGCCATTATTCTAATAACATTAGGTCTTGTTAAGCCGGCGATGTTCTTTTCTGTAAAGGCTAAGAATGTTGTTTTCATAATCGATACCTCCTGTAGTATGCAGGCGAAGGATATAAAGCCGACTCGATTTGATCTGGCAAGAGAGAGGGCACTAGAA
This sequence comes from uncultured bacterium, assembly GCA_937958695.1. Classification (GTDB taxonomy): domain Bacteria; phylum DUMJ01; class DUMJ01; order DUMJ01; family DUMJ01; genus DUMJ01. Next base: position 7,071 of record CALGNK010000032.1, on the reverse strand, counting down.
GTTTTAGACTCTTTAGGAAGAGGAACTAGTATTTCTGTTTTTGCATCAGACTCAAAGACTAGGTTTCTTTTAGATTACACTACAGACAAAAGAAGAGCAAAAGATGTTGTAAATAATCTTTATCCAACGGATACAGAAGGTAATATAATTGAGACGTTAAATTATATAGAAAAGCTTAGTAAAAAACCTGATGTAATATATATCTTTACTGATGGAGCTTTTGAAGAAGATATTCCTTATACTTTACCCATAGAACTTTTAACCTTCTCTAAAGATGATAATAATGTTGGTATAACCGGTATCAGTGCAAGAGATACTGGAATAAAGGGAGAGAAAGAGATATTTATAAAGGTTAAAAACTTTTCTAAAAATAAAAGATCTGTCCCTCTACAGATTTGGGAAGGTGAAAAGCTTATAGATACAACTACCTTAGAGTTGAATTCAAAGGAAGAAAGAGTTGTTATTGTTGGGCCTAAAAGATTTAGTGGTGTAGTAAAGGCAATAATATATCCGAACGATCTGCTTTCTATAGATGATAAAGCTTATCTAACGTTTCCTAGAGTTAAACCATCCGTATTACTTGTAAGTAAGGAGAATCCATACTTAGAGATAGCGCTCTCACTTGCAGATATAGGTGTTCTTGATAAAGTAGAATCATTTGATTTAGAGATGTTATCTAAGTATGATATCGTGATATTTGATGGTACTGCTCCCAATGAGATCTTACCTGGTAACTATATATTTATAGGGAAGATTCCATCTAACATGCCTTTACAGGTTGTAGAGGTGGAAGAAAGGCCAACTATAATTCGTGTAGATGCTACTAATCCTATCATGAGATTTGTAGATCTAAAAGATATAAATATAAAAAGGTCAGCCGTATTCGAAAGCAGCCAGGGTGAAAATCTTATTAGGGTTAAAAATGGTTCTATTCTTTGGAGATATGAGGGAAATTTTGGCAGGATTGTTGCCTTTGGTTTTTATCCTGAGGAGAGTTCCTTAATTGAGTCACCTAACTTTCCAATACTAATAAAGAATATTGTAGACTGGTTAGGTGAGAATCCATCTCCCAGTGTAGCCTATACTAGTAATGTCATTACGTTGAGAACCAGAGAGATGAATGAAAACATTACTATAACTACCCCCTATGGTATTGTAAAGAGGACAACTGATGATAGAAGGTCAGTATCTTTTGGTGATACACATAAGGTTGGGGTCTATTCATTTAAAAGCAGTTTGGGGAATATAGATGTAGGTGTTAATCTCTGTTCCTTTTCAGAATCTGATATATCACCTAAAGTTTCTCCTAGGGAGTTTAAAGGAGATACTGCTTATCAGGAAAGAACCATATTAAATACGGACATATGGAGATTTCTAGCCTTAGGGACTCTAGGTATCGTATTCTTAGAAGGTTATCTCTTTTATGATAGGAGGAAAGTCAATTGAGGATTAGTTATATCTATTCATTATTACTTTTATCTTTAGTTTTTCTATTCATCTGGTTAAATAAAAGTAGACTCCATAAAAAAAGTCTTTGGCTAAGGGTTATCGCTATGACTCTTTTAATCTTTGCTCTAACCGGGCCTCAGATTATAAAAAAGGATAATAGCTTAGATGTAGTCTTTGCATTAGACGTGTCAGATAGTATCCCCTCTAATCTTAGGAGTGAAGGTTTAACATTCATAGAAAGATCTTTAGACTATAAGGAAGAGAATGATAGGGTTGGTTTTATTGTGTTTGGTGAAGACGCTCTAACTCAATCCCCCCTATCTTATACTCCTTCTATAGAGATAAAAGCTTACCCTGGTTCAAAGGGAACAGATATAGAAAAGGCAATAGACCTTTCTAATGTGATTCTTTCTCAATCTGACAGAAATAATAGAAGGTTAGTCCTAATTACCGATGGAAATGAGACGGACGGGTCAGCTATAGAGGCTTCTTATAGGGCTAGAGGAAAGGATATCAAGATAGATGTATATCCTATAGTAAGAGAACCTCTTGATGAAGTTGCTATAGAAGAGTTGGAAATGCCTAATAAGGTAAAACTTAGGGAACCCTTTGTTATAAAGGTTATAGTAGTAAGTTCAACTATTCAGAATATAGGTTTTGATTTGTACCAGGATGGTAAGAAGATCATCTCTCAGAATCTACCTATTAAAGAAGGAAGAAATCTCTTTTTATTCAGCGTAACTTCTAAAAGTGTAGGTTTTCATAAATTTAAGGCGGAGATTTTCCCAAAAAAGGATACCAGAATTGAAAATAACACTGCAGAAGCGTTTACGGTTGTAGAAGGCCCTCCGAAGGTCCTCTATGTATATAATCCCAGTGTAGGTTATGGTCAAGTTTTGTCTGCCCTTAAGGCTCAAGGTATAGACTTAGAGATAGTAACCCCAGGGAAGATACCAGATAGTACTATTGGCTTTTCCGGATACTCTACATTGATATTAGACGATGTCTCAGCATCACTCCTTACTTTAAATCAGATGAAGGCTATTCAATCCTTTGTCAGAGATGCTGGGGGTGGACTTATTGTCATAGGAGGTCCTAATAGTTTTGGTATGGGGTCTTATATGGGAACTCCTCTAGAAGAGACCCTTCCAGTAGATTCTAGAATTACACAGACAGCCAGTCTTTCTAATATAGCATTGGTTCTTGTTATTGACGCATCTGGAAGTATGAGTGGACAGGAAGGTGAACTTGCTAAGATAGATTTGGCTAAAGAGTCAGCGCAATTGGTTGTGGACCTATTAAAAGATCAGGATAGGGTGGGGGTTATAGCCTTTGACCACTCATTCCAGTGGATTGTAGACCTTACAAGTGCTAAAAATAGAGAAAGCATTGCTAAGAAGATATCAATGATACAGCCTGGTGGCGGAACTGCAATGTATCCTCCTATGGAGTCTGCATATCTGGCACTCAAAGATGAGAAAGCTAGAGTAAAACATGTGATAGTTCTATCTGATGGTCAAACAGAACCAGGTAGATTTAAATCTTTAGTCGAGCAGATGAGGCTATCAGACATAACAGTTTCTACTATAGCCATTGGTAGCGATGCGGATATAAATCTTATGCGTAATATAGCAGAATGGGGGCAGGGCAGATTCTACTATACAAATGACATATACTCTATCCCCCAGATATTTCTTACAGAGACTTTAACAAAGAGTAGGCCCTATATAACAGAAAAGCCATTTGCTCCTATTATAAATGATTATATAGACTTCCTTGAAGGGATAGAAAAGTTTCCAACTATGTCTGGTTATGTCTCAACCTCTATCAAGCCTAAGGCTAAACAGCTGATGAGCGCTTTAGATAATGAACCGTTATTAGCATACTGGCGCTATGGGCTTGGTAAAGCTGTGGCATTTACCTCTGATTCGGGAAAGAGATGGACAAGTAGCTGGGTTAATTATCCGTCTTTCTCTAAATTTTGGAGCCAAGCTGTTCGTTGGTTAGGACAAGATATAACTAGTTACTATGTATCTATACAGACCTCAGAGAGATCTAATTGGGTAGATATAATAGCGGATGTATTCGACTATAATGGAAACTTTGTTAACTTTTTAGAAGGAACCTTTAAAGTATTTTCTCCGTCTGGGAATTTAATAAGAGGAAGTCTTACCCAGGTAGATTCTGGCAGGTATTATGGAAGAGTAGATATAAAGGAAGAAGGTATATATTCCCTCTCTATTGAACTAAATAGGGGAAGTACTGTTATAAATAGTTTAAGTGGATTCTATATCCCAATCTCTAAAGAACTAAGAGATGTAGAAAGCAATAACTCACTGTTATACTCTATTGCGGAGATTACAGGTGGAAGGGTATTAAATAATCCCAAAGATGTCTTTGATTATAAGATTAGAGGCTTAAATGTTGAATATATAGATATATGGCAGTTTGTTTTATTACTATCAGGTATCTTGTTCCTCTCTGAACTGGTACTGAGAAAATTACCAGCACTGAGAGAACAGAAAGAGCTATTTAATTCTCTTTTAAATAGATTCTCTAGGTTTAGAATATCTACCAGCTCTATTTCTATGTATGAATCTTCCTATGAAAATCCGCCTATAGAATTTAAGGCCTATAAGCCCAAGGAAGAGTCTCCTTTAAAAGCTTCTAGTATGGAACATGCAGCTAGGCTTTATATAGCCAGATTAAAACAGGAAAGAGAAGGGAAAAAATAAAACCCGCCAAGATATCCTGGCGGGTCAATGTTTCTATAAGATTTAGAAGCTGAAAGATAGATAGGGAGTTAACTTTAGATCTTTAGTATTAGTAGAAGTATCTTGGATTAAGTAAATAGAAGTAGACATCCCTGGAGCCAAAGTTTTACTAACATAGAATCCTATTGCCTTATTATACACATCGTATTCTAGATATGGATCCCATCCGGTGTCAGTTTTTACTCCTGGTAGATTAATTCCAACTACCTGATATTTTGCCTCTGTATCTCCTGCTCTTTGGCCATAAAGACCGTAGAGAGTTAGAAGATTAGGAACGACATTCCACCTACCACTTATTCTATAACCCATGGTAGTTGCATCATCTCTTGTCCAAACTATTCCTGTAAGTCTACCCCAGGCACCATCAAGGTTACCTCCTAGGGCGATAGCTTTCTGATTGTCACTTGTTGTAGATGATACATCAGGAGATAAGAGTAGGAAGGTTGTAAGCCCAGGGAATAGAGCAGAACTAATAATATTGATTCCTGGGACATTACCAATATCGAAGGAATCGCTATAGCATGTAAGAACACCGTAAGTACCGATACTAAGATATCCTCCTTCTATCTTTATGGGTAGACCTTTTGATGCTAAGTCTGCTGTTATAAAAGCTCTATTAAGTCTTATAGATGGAGATTGCCACAGTACCAAATCTGTGTAGCCAATGTAAACATCTGCTCTGTAAGTAATGAAGTCGTTTACATTCCCACTTAGGGTTAGCCAAAGTCTTCCTTCAAAGTCTGCTTTGTCTAATCCTGGGGGATTAGTAAGATTGTAGCTATTTAGTCTGAATCCCAAGCTACCTGTAATCTTTACATCTGCGTACGCTGGCAACGTTAATCCCACCATTAATGCCAACGTAACTAATGCTACTGTTAACTTTTTAAACACCTCAAATCACCTCCATAAAAATTTTTGTTTATAAACTTATTGCCTACGATTAAACAGGTAACAATTTATATACTACCACATTATCATAATACCTTCCCCTTAATACTACCTCACTAATTGCTACCTACTATTATCGCAGGCAACAGTTGTCACTAATTATACATCACCTCTCTTTAATTAGTCAAGAGGGTTGCTGCTGATCAGTAATCAAATTAAATCTCCTGGAAGCTTTTGGTAGAATATTAGCAAAGACTTCCAGGAGATGACAAATTAATGGAAATTTAGTACTATTTAATACAATATTTAATAGAAGTGTGCTAAGAATATTATCTTAATAGTTATGCTTAAGCTAAGTCTTTATTTGTGAGAAGTACCGCATTACATCTACCTAGCATCTTTCCCCTTTAAAGACAGATCCATTCCTTTTATAAAAGAGTACTTAAGCAAGAATATACAGACTCAGGTAAGTATAACTGAAGTTCAGATATGGAACTGAAGTGTAAAAGGTTGAAGCAACTTGGCAGAACAGGAGAAGATTAAACGGAAAATTTTATTAATGTTATAAGGAGAACTTCCTTTCTCAGAAGGAACAGCAGGCGAAACCTGAAGGGGTAGTTTTCAAGGGAGTTACACAAAGAAAGTAAGATGTTCGATTAATATAGACAAAATGAGCTTGAAAATTAAGAATAAAAATTTGTCAAGAGGTTCATTTTTTGATTTATTCAGGTATAACCTCTTTACAAATCAAAATAATATGATATAATTAGGTCGAAACTGGTAAAACTAGCTAAGGCTAGTCTAAGGCCAGGGAGGAGGTGAGTTCTTAGTTTTTAAAGGTCTTGGCCAAGGTTAGTTGAGCCAGGGAGCCCTTACTCACCAGGGAGAAAACTGAGGATGACTCTTAAGAGTGGGTAAGGAGAAAAACCTCTAGAAAGGAGGAAGGGTGAAGTGAAACGAATTATATTAATTTTGACGATGGTGTTGGCATTAGCTATTAGTGTTCCTGTCATGTCAGCACCTTTTCCAGATGTCCCTTCTACTCATTGGGCGTATGATGCAGTCAATGAGTTAGCAGCTAGGGGTCTAATTGTTGGATATCCAGATGGGACGTTCCGTGGAAACAATCCTTTAACTCGTTATGAACTGGCTATGATTCTTTCTCGTCTTATACCACAGCTAGAAAAGATTGCGAAGGGACCGGCTATTGATGTTTCCGAATTTGTTACTAAAGCTGAATTGGTAGAGGCTTTAGCAGATTATGTAAAATTAGACGATCTAGCGGACTATGTAAAAGCAGATCAGCTAGCAGACTATGTGACATTTGATGCCTTAGCAAATTATGTAACTAAGGATGAGTTAGCTGACTATGTAACAGTAGATCAGCTAGCAGACTATGTCACAGTAGATCAGTTAGCGGACTATGTAACAGTAGATCAGTTAGCGGACTATGTAACAGTAGATCAGCTAGCAGACTATGTCACAGTAGATCAGTTAGCGGACTATGTAACAGTAGATCAGCTAGCGGACTATGTCACAGTAGATCAGCTAGCAGACTATGTCACAGTAGATCAGCTAGCAGACTATGTCACAGTAGATCAGCTAGCAGACTATGTCACAGTAGATCAGCTAGCGGACTATGTCACAGTAGATCAGCTAGCGGACTATGTCACAGTAGATCAGCTAGCAGACTATGTCACAGTAGATCAGCTAGCGGACTATGTCACAGTAGATCAGTTAGCTGATTATGTAACAGTAGATCAGTTAGCAGACTATGTCACAGTAGATCAGCTAGCCGACTATGTAACAGTAGATCAGCTAGCAGACTATGTAACAGTAGATCAGCTAGCGGACTATGTAACAGTAGACCAGTTAGCAGACTATGTAACAGTAGATCAGCTAGCAGACTATGTAACAGTAGATCAGCTAGCAGACTATGTAACAGTAGATCAGCTAGCAG
>CALGNK010000031.1 GCA_937958695.1 uncultured bacterium | reverse complement strand
TCTTTGATTTCTATGCTGACATGCTTAGAAATGTGCCAGACATTTTTAAAAAAATTATAAAGAAAATAGACCTATTTTTAATAAGAATTGCGGATGCAGTAATTATTGCAGATGAGTCTCGTTTAAAGCAGATAGAAGGTTCCCATCCAAAAAGACTTGTAGTAATTTATAATTCTCCCGATAGCTATAGCTTACCAGCGGATAAAGGTAATACTGAAACGAAAGGCAATCAAAATAATCTTGTAATTGGTTATGTAGGTTTACTTCAAAAAGAGAGAGGATTATTAGAAATGATAAATGTTGTGAAAAGAAATAAGAACTGGAAACTAATCTTAGGTGGATTTGGAGGAGATGAAGATCTTATAAAGGAACAATGCAAATCTATAGATAATATAGTTTTTGTTGGAAGGATTCCCTACGAACAAACATTAAGAATTTATTCAAGTTGTGACGTTCTTTTTGCAACCTATGATCCAAAGATTCCAAATCATAGATATTCAAGTGCCAATAAACTTTTTGAAGCTATGATGCTTGGCAAACCAATAATTGTTGCAAAGAATACTGGAATGGACGAGAAAGTAAGAAATTATAACTTGGGATTTGTTGTAGATTATGGAGAAGAAGCTCAACTTGAAGGTATTCTAAAAGAACTCGAATCTTGGAATACTAACTATAGAAAAGATTTTGCAAAGAGAGTTTCGTCTATTTTTGAGAAAAGTTTTTCATGGGCGATTATGGAGAGAAAATTAATTTGTATTTATTCCGAATTATATTAAGGGAATAAGATTGGTATAGGATAATCCAAGATGTCGTATAAGATCCTTTTTGTTGCTAATGTGTCTCGTGATTTATATAATTTCAGAGTTGGGCTTATGAAAGCACTTAAAAAGAAGGGCTTCGAGATTGTATGTATTGCTCCAAAGGATAGTTTCTCAGAGAAGTTTATAAAAGAAGGTTTTAGATATATCTCAGTCGAGGTTCTAAAGAGAGAAGAAAAAGGCTTATTTAAGAACATACTACTTATTTTAGAGTTGTATAAGATTTACAAGAAGGAAAAACCTCTCTTAGTCTTACATTATACTATAAAGCCAAATATTCTTGGAAATATCTCAGCTAAATTGGCTAGAATAAAATCTTTCTCTGTAGTCACAGGTTTAGGTTCTTTCTTTGTCGATAAAAATATGATGCAATTAGCACTTAAATATCTATATAGATTCTCATTTCGCTTTACAGAGAGGGTCTTTTTCTTGAATAGAGAAGATAAAGAGCTTTTCATCAAAGATAGAATAGTTGACCACAATAAAGCAGTGTTAATAAAAGGCGAAGGAATAGATACAGAACTATTTTCAACAGAGTTCTGTAAGGGGTATCTTAAAAGAAATGAGAAATTTATATTTCTTTTGATTGCTAGATTACTCTGGGATAAGGGGATAGGAGAGTTTGTTGAGTCTGCTAAAAGAGTTAAGGAGAGATATCCCAACACAGAATTTTGGCTTTTAGGCACAATAGATAGGGCAAACCCTACTAGAATTCCTATTGAAACTATAAAAGATTGGGAGGGGAAGGGAATTATTAAATATCTAGGAGTAGCTGAAGATGTTCGTCCCTTCATCTGTCAGAGCGATGTTGTAGTTTTACCTTCATACAGAGAAGGAATTCCTCGTTCTCTTCTTGAGGCAATTTCTATGGGAAAGCCTATAATTACTACAGATACCGCAGGATGTAGGGAAGTTGTCGAGGATGGTAAAAATGGATTCCTAGTTAAGGTTAAAGATGTAAAGTCTCTTACCGATGCTATGATTAGATTTATAGAGCTTCCAAAAGAAAAGAGAAGTGAAATGGGAAGACATAGTAGAAAAAAGGCAATAGAAGAATTTGACGAAAATATTATTATTGATAAATACTTAGAAGTCATACAAGAGGTTTTAGATATAAAGATTTAACTATCTAGCTCCCCAAGTAGTGATAAGCATCTTTATAGTCTTGATTACTATTACAATATCAAGCCATATAGATAGATTTTTTACATAATATAAGTCATATTCTAGCTTTTCTATTGTCTCTATTAGTCCAACCGCATAACCTTGGTTTACCTGTGCCCAGCCTGTTATACCTGGCTTTACTAAGTGTCTATAATTGTAAAAGGGAATCTCTTTTTCAAATTCTCTGACTATTTTCGCCTGCTCTGGCCTTGGACCAATAAAACTCATATCTCCTTTTAATACGTTCCATACCTGTGGTAGTTCATCTAAATGGAATCTCCTTAATATCCTTCCTACAGGGGTAATCCGAGGGTCGTCCTTTTCTGTAAATCTGGGTCTGTCTATATCTGCATCTCTATACATAGTTCTAAACTTTATAATCTTATAAACCTTACCTCCCTGTCCAATCCTTTCCTGTTTAAAGAATACTGGACCTTCCGAATCTAATTTTATAAATACTGATATAATCAAGGTAAGCAAGAGAAGAATAGGGCAGAGAAGGGAAGCAAAGAGAATGTCAAATAACCTCTTTGTATATCTTACAATAAGAGACTGGTTTAGGTCCTCTATTATTTCTTCATAGAAATATCTAAGGGGTAATCTCCCGAGCATAGACTCGTATATCTCTGAAGCACGGTATATTGGTATGCCTTTAAGTCTTTGAGTAACTATGTATTGAGACCATTGAGGAGTTAAATCTTCAGGGGATGATACCACAATACCATCTAGGGCTATATCCTTTGGGGCTTGCAATATATACCAATTGATATTATCTATCTTTAATATGTCTTCATATTGCTCGAAGGGAATTATACCTAGGTTTAGTTTCTTCTTTCTTCTATTACATACCATTAATAGGGTAGCATCTAATACATAAAAGGATAATAGAAAGGCTCTAGAGTAGTATAATCTGCCTATTGCTACAAAGCCAATAGCCAGTAGAAAGGTAAAACTGAATATGGTAAAGACTACCCCTAAATGTTCGATCCTAGGGAATATGACTAGTCTTGAGATAATTAGAGAGGAGATGATATGTATTGTAAAAGCTAGGGATACCATAATTATGCCTTCTCTCATTTTCCAAAAATTTAAAGTTCCCCAGGCTAGATAGGAAGAGATTAGCATAATAATGAAGAACCAAAGTGCATTTAGAAATTTATATACATTTTTGCTATTGTAAAAATTTTTTACATTCATAGCTGAATAAAAAATTTATCCTTGTTGTTTATAAGGATATCATAAAAGATATCTTGATGACAATAGAAAAAGATTTTGCTGAATTTAAGCATACTTTCTTTTACTTTACATAAGATACATTATTCGACTAAATATATCTATCTCATCGAAGCTCAAACCTTACTCTTAATGGTCCACCTGTGTATATATCTCTTTCAGCTTTAACCAAAACCAACGCACTATCAACTTTTGAGTATTTGACTTTTATTCTCACCGATAGATTTAGAAGCGTCTCATAGGATACATTAGTAACAGGGTTAATTAAATGGTCTAAAATCATCCCTCTTCTTATACCTTCTTTTTTTACTTCATCTAACATTAGATCTAACTCTTCTACAATCTTATTCCTTGGCAGTTTAGATGACACAAATTTAAATGTTATAGTTTCATCTTTATTAAAGACAAGCTTACTCTTTAAAGACTCTATTACTAAATGGACTGGTTCTCTTATAAGAGTGTTATTTTTTACTTTTATCCGTATCAATCTCTGTTCTTCCTTCAAAGATTTTATAGCAAATTCTAACTCATTTGGGTCATACGTCGATAACACATTCTCTTTACTATCGGCTACTAAATATACCCCTAGTTGAGTATATTTAGCTTTTATTATCTCGTTAGCCCTATCTAATAGATACTTCAGACTATCCCTAGCTTCTTGCTCACTCTTAGGTCCATTAATTGTTTCTGCTAGTATTATCTCCCCACCGTAAAATATAATCTTTTGGTATCTTAATAGATTCAACTGTTCCTCTTTATTTTTTATCTCCTTCCTAAGTTCTAAAGCACGAACCTTATAATCGCTAATCTCTTTCTTTAACTCTGACAATTCAGAACTGTAAAGCTCTAATTTATTATTTAATATCCTCCTCTGATCTTCTAAAACAGATATCTCTTTTTCTAACTTAATCAACTTATCTTTTAATTGCTTACTCTCTTCTGTGAGTCTCTCTTTTTCTCTTCTTAACTCTTCTTTATCTTTGTTTAACTTAGCAATTATATCTGTAAGTTCTTTCCTTTGCCTATCTAATTCTTTTAGACTAGATCTACTCTCTTCTAATGCTATCTCCCTATTCTTTAAGGCTACTTCCTTAGTCTTTATTTCATCTTTCATCTCTTTTAATCGCTTTTCTAGGTTCCTAACTTTTTCATTCTGTTCATTTATCTTTTCTTCTAACTTCTTTTGATACTCTATAGCTGCATTTAATTCACTTGCCCTTATAGAGAGCTCTGATTGAGTAGTGCTTAATTTTTGTGAGAGTAACTTTATAGTCTCTTGAAGCTGAGCCTTATTTTCTAAAGCTTCTCTCATACTAGAAGATGTGCTGACTAAAATAGTCAAAGTAACAGTGGTGATAATAATACCTGTGAGAATAGTAATTATCATAGACGTATAATAGGGTCTTAGACCAAGGATAGATACTCTTCTCTTCCCTACCCTTCTTCCTACATAGTTACCAATAAAAGCTATTGATCCACTTATCACTATGAGAAATGTAATAAGTGTCCAATCTAAATTATTCACAGAGTGAATCCCCAACAAGTTTTGCTATATTTCTTCCTGCTCCTCCTAAAAAACTTATACTCTTTAACCCCTCTTTCATATTATCTAACAATTTTTCATCGTTTAAAAGTTCTACTATTTTATCTCTCAAATTTTCCGGGGTTATTATACCTATGAATTCTTCTGTAATTTTCCTTTTTGATATTATGTTAGGAAGAGCTATAAATTTAATTTTATGAATAAGTCTATAAATAATTGTTCTTTTTATTCCTTTGCCAACCAATGGTAATCTGCTTATCCACTCTAAAATACCTTCTAACGGTATATATTCAGCCCATTGTAGAGGCAGTATTGTTATCTGAGGTATACCTAAGATGGCTAACTGCAAGGTATTAGTGCCAGGAATATTTATGGCTAGTTTTACATCTTTTGCCCATTCCCAAGTTGTACCATACTCTATAGAATATATGTTTCCCGAACTAGAAACTATTTTGTTCTGCTCTATCCTAAAATTACTTGGAATATATTTATCTAAAGTTTCCAAAGGTATAAATGGTGAGATGATAAATTTTATAGAATTATTTATAGTTCTCTTTAGGTTTTCAGCAGTCTCAAGCATCAAAGGAAACACTAGTTTAAGTCCATAAGGTCTACTGCCTGGCAAAAAAGCTATGCTAGAACCATTAATGGGAATATTTATGTCTATACTATCTAATATCAAATTGCCTACGACCACCTCATTCTCTTTTCCTTTAGAGAATCTTGAATCTGCCAAAAGGACCATATCTGCCCATTTATTTGTATGGACTAGACTATCAGAGTATATAAACAGTTTGCCCTTTAATCTTTTCTTAAATAGGGTTCCCCAATAAGGATCTCCTCCAAGTTGTAATATGAGGATTTTCTCATCTCTTATCTTGGGAGATAATAAAAATTTCAATAAATCCTTTCTGTCCACCACCTTAGAGAATATACTAGATTCGGATAAAACTTTAACCTCAGTTCCGCTGGCATATTGACAGGGTAATAGAACCGCTATTATTTCCAATTTAGGATAGGTTTCCTTTATAATTCTAGCTAACGGAAGAAACCATCCGCTAATCTCTCCGGGGCTGTTAGTAAGCATAATTAATTTACTCAATACAGTTTAACCCCCTGAAGATACACTCTACGGCCCTCTTTATAGCCCCCTTTTCACCCAGAATCTCTCTTATCTTTCCTAAATCATTCCTTATAATTTCTAACTTCTTGTCATTATATAATAATTCTCTTATCGTATTCCTAAGCCTTGTTGGGTTAGCATCTTTTTGTAATAATTCTACTACAACAGGTTTCTCAAGTAGAATATTTGGCATAGTAGCATATGGATAACGAACTATTCTCTTGGCAATATTCCAAGAAAGCCAGGATAACTTATATAGAGCTATTACAGGTATACCTATTAAGGCAGCTTCCAAAACTGCCGTTCCAGATGACATAATTAATAGTTTAGACGCATTCATATAATCGTATCTATTTAGGGAAATAATGGGTAGATATAGATTACTCTTCTCTAAGATATCTACAATTAATTTATAGGTAAACTCAGATGCACTAGCTATATAGAAGTAAGCTTCTCTGTTTATTAAAGGGGATATACCCTCTAACATGACCGGTAATAGTGATCTCACCTCTTGTTCTCTACTACCTGGGAATATCCCTATCAATGGCAACTCATCTTTAATCCCTAAGGACTCTCTTATCTTCTCTGGAGGCACTTTAGCTTCTACTATATCTAAAAGAGGATGTCCAACAAAGTAAACTTCTGCCCCACTATCTCTATATATTTCTGCTTCTTTGGGAAAGACTGCTAAGATCTTAATATTGAGGTTTTTTACTTGTTTGGCTATACTGCTTCCCCAAAGCCATGCCTGAGGAGAAAAATAATAAAACATAGATAAATTAGTTCTTTTCTTTTTGATAAACTTGGCTACCTGTAGATTAAATCCTTGATTATCAACAAAGATAACTCCATCTAAGTCTTCTTCTAGGATTCTCTCTTTAACCCTACTATAGATTTTTAACCAGTTGGGTAAAAACTTTAACGGCTCCCAAAAGCCAACCGAACCATACCTAGATGTCTCATCCCATAACTTAACTCCCTTGTTCCTCATATATTCCCCACCAATACCAAAAAGTGAAACATTTATGCCATAATCGTTATTTAGCAAACCACCAGCTAAGTAAGCACCCTGAACATCTCCAGACACTTCTCCTGCTAAGATAGCTATCTTTACATATTTTCTAAGAATGTTTGAACATCCCATTGTAGAGCTTCTCTAGCAGCTTTTACTATCCCTCTTCTGCTATCTTTTATAAACTCTATCATTTCTTTTATCTCAGGTATGGGTTCTAACTCCTCCAATGTTATTATAGATTTCATTCTACCTGGATGAGAAAAATAGAAAATTTTAAAGGCTTTCTGAAGGATACTTCTTATCTCCGGGGAATATCCTGCTCTTCTAAGACCAACAACATTTATTCCATAGGCTTTTGCTGGGTGACCATCCACAAGGGAAAAGGGAAGAACATCCTGGACAACTTTAGAACAAGCCCCTACCATGGCTAATTTCCCTATTCTTACAAACTGATGGACCCCTACTACTCCTCCTATAACCGCTCTATCATAGACTTCTACATAACCTGCTAGATTTGAAGAGTTAGCCATAGTTATTCCATTTCCTAGTTTGCAATTATGAGCTATATGAGAGTATGCCATAAGAAAATTATTGTCTCCTATGATAGTTGCTTTATCTTTACCTGACGCCCTATGTATGGTAACAAACTCCCTTAATATATTATTGTCTCCTATAATAACAAAACTACGTTCCCCTTTATACCTTACATCCTGCGGAGGAGCTCCTATAGAGCAACCTCCATATATTTCACATCTATTCCCTATAGTAACCCACGGACCTATAATACAATGAGCATCAATCTTTGTCCCTGAACCTATTACAGTATCATGCTTTATAACTACGTATGGTCCAATCTCTACATCGTCTCCTAATTTTACCGATTCATCTATTATTGCTGTTGGATGTATATATGTCACGGATAGAATCCTCCTTATATAAAGCTATTAAAAGCTCTCCTTCTGCTACTACATAATTCTCTACATAAGCTGTGCACTTCATTTTACAAAAATTAATCTTCTTCTGAAGTATCTCTGCCTCTATAATTATCTGATCTCCTGGCCTTACCATCCTACGGAATCTAACCTTATCTACCCCACTTAGTATGGCTAGTTGATCCTTCTCTTTTGCCTCTTCTAATAGAAGAATCCCTGCTATTTGGGCCATAGTTTCTATAATAATAACCCCAGGGGTTATTGGGATTTCCGGAAAATGTCCCGGGAAGTAAGGTTCATTTATGGTGACATTTTTTACACCTTTTACCCTCTTTCCCTTTTCGTACTCTATAATCTTATCTACTAGAAGGAAAGGATATCTATGGGGGAGTATATTTAACAAATCATATATATTGAAAGTAGAAACCTCTCTATCTATCATCGATCACCTCTTTTATCCTCTTTACTAACTCTACATGAAGATTATGTCCACCTTTCACTACAAATATTGTAGCATTGATACGTTTACCTAGCAAATAGATATCTCCCATAAGGTCTAATAGTTTGTGCCTTACAAATTCATCAGGATATCTAAGTGGTGATGAATAACCATTCTTACCAACTATTATAGAATTGAAAAAGCTTCCTCCTTTTGCCAGACCTTCTGTTACTAAAGTCTCTATCTCTTCTTCAAATCCAAATGTCCTAGCAGGGGCGATCTCCTGTTCATATCTAGCAGGATCATGCTCATAGAATATCCACTGTTTTCCTATCCAGGGAAACTCTATAATATAGTAGATAGAAAGCTTATCGCTTGGCAGAGCAAATATCCCTTTATCTCCGTTGAATATCCATATAGGTTCTGGAAGTTGTATAATCCTTCTATCTTCTTCTAAAGTTTCTACCCCTGCATCCTTTAATTTATCTACAAAAACCTTAGCACTTCCATCACAAGAAGGTATCTCCTCTCCCTCTAATGTTATCTCCACATTGTCTAGCTCTAACCCATTAAGGGCTGAAAGTATATGTTCCACTGTATATATGAAATATCCGTTGTGTGCTAAAATAGTCCCCCTGTTTGTAGATATAATCATATCATCTATTTTAACTTTTAAAGAATTTTTGTCGGCAAAATTAAAGACTATGCCAGTATTCGCAGGCGCTGGAGAAATTATAATTCTACTTTCCCTTCCTGTGTGTAATCCGACTCCAGTTATTTCTACACTATTCTTTATTGTCGTCTGCCACATCCTTCATCCCCAACTGTTTAATTATTTTAGGGAGTTTCAGTAAGATGGCCTGTGCCCTTAGCCACTCCTTATGAGGTCTAGCAGGTGTACCAGATACAACAGAATTCGAGGGTATATCACCTATAACTCCTGACTTAGCAAAGATTATAGTATTATCACCAACCTTAACATGGTCTGTTATTCCCACTTGCCCCCCTAACATGCAGTGACTACCTATCTCGGAACTCCCTGCTATACCGGTCTGTCCAGCTATAGCAGTATCTTCACCTATATCTACATTGTGAGCAATCAATACCAAACTATCGATCTTTGTTCCTCTTTTAATAACTGTAGAACCAAGAGTTGCTCTGTCTACTACACTATTAGCACCGACTTCTACATCATCCTCTATTATTACATTACCCAAGTGAGGAATCCTTATATAACCCTCTTCGCTCTTATAAAAGCCAAACCCTTCTTTACCTATAACTGCACCATGTTGTATTTTGACCCTTTTACCTATAACTGTTCTTTCCTCTACTACTACATTATATCCTATAAACGAGTCATCCCCAATTATAACTTCGTCTCCTATCTTACTTCCAGCCATAATAATAACTCTTTCGCCCAGTTTTACATTGTCTCCTATAACTACGTATGGTCCTATAAAACAAGTTTCCGGTATATTGCAGTTATTCCCAACAATAGCTGTTTTATCTATCCCTCGAAGCTCCTTTTTCTTGACAAACAGATTTAGAAGGATTGGCATAATAGCTCTAGGATCTGATACTACTATATGAGGCTTATCAATTGATAATCCTTCCCTAATAACAACTGCTCCTACATTACGATCTTTTACTAGATCTATAAACCTTTCGTCGTAGATAATACATATATCTGTCTCTTTGGCTAACTCTGGCGAGTTTATCCCAGTTATCATCAATTGGGATGGTCCGGATAATCTTCCTTTTATAAGCTGAGCTATCTCTTCTAGGGTATATTTCATTTCTTTATAGCCTTTATGGCATCTTCAGTAAGGTCTACACCACCAACTACTACTATTTCCCCTCTTAACACTATATCTATGCCCTTCTTCTTAGCCACATCCCTAACTACTGACTTTATATCATCAAGTATAGGCTTTAATATCTCCTGCTGTTTCTGAGCCACAGCTTGATTTAACTTGGCTTCATATTCTACCTTTAGCTGTTGAGCTTCAGTAGCTGTCTTGTTCTTTACTGCCTCATCTAACTGCTTTTGATAATCAGCCTTAGCCTTTATAGCAAAATCATTTATGTCTTTCTTTGCCTTATCAAACCTAGGATGACTTTCTAAAACTCTATTCATGTCTATATAACCAATCTTAAGAGTATCTAAGGCAAAGCCATATCTTGGGATACTCAATCCCCAAAGGGTGATTCCAATTATGCCTACGATCAATGCTAACACTATCAATCCTTTATTCATCTATGTATCAACTCCTTATCACCTAGAATTTTTGTCCTACACTAAAGTAAAACCTTCCCTGCCAATCATAACTACCCCAGCCATAGTCTAACCTCAATAAACCCATTGGAGGAATCATTATTCTTAATCCAAGGCCTATCCCAGTGTATAAATCTAAAGGATTTATTGTCTCTCCATTCTTCCATCCATTCCCAAAGTCTAAAAAGATTACACCAAATACATTATCCTGTATTTTATTCCTATATTCAAGACTCAATAGTTCTACATAATCAGACTTCTTCCAATTTTCTGGCAAACCTCTTACAGAATTTACACCTCCTACACTAAACTTTTCTATATACGGTAATTCGCCAAGACCTAAGCCAAAGAGATAGTTTACTGCAAACATATCCTTATCAGAGGTTGATAAGTACCACCTTAAGTCAAGAGTAAGTTTGGTAAAATTGAAATCTCCACCAAGTATACCTCCTCCTTGCTTTAGACTTAAACCATAGTAATCTCCTTTTGTTGGATTTAGCACTAAATCTCTAGTATCTTTTGCTATTCCTAACACTATAGCACTAGAGACTCCAGATTTTATTATATCTGGCAAAGTCGTTCCTTCATCTTTAGCCTGATAGTATATATCATTGTAAGAAAAGCCTAATGAGCCTTTTAGTTCATTATTTATTGGTTTATCTATAACTAATTCGAGCGTCTTCCTATCTTCATGGTAACTAACCTTTGTATTCTCTATAATATCTACAGTGTCTGCTTGCCTCCATATTAGAGAAGTATTTAAAGTTCCTTTTGTTCCAAAGATATAAGGCTCTGTATAATTTATAGTAATATCATGTGCAGTTAGCCCTATGTTTAGATATAAACCTAAATTTCTACCAGTTCCAAGCAAGTTAGAATCTTTAATACCTAATACTAAAGAGATGCCATCCCTGGTACTATAAGCTAAGCCTCCACCAGCCTGTCCAGTGAGCTGTTCTAAAACTTTGATTGTAAGGACTATTTCTCCAGGGGTTTCCGCAGATTTGATATCTGCATTTACATCTGAAAAGTAGCCGAGATTAAATATCCTTTGTAGGTCTTTTTGTATCTTATCTCTATTAAGGATATCTCCCGCTTTAGTTTCCATCTCTCTAAGGATTACATAATCTTTGGTTTTTTGGTTACCTTCGATAATTATCTTTGAGATCCTACCCTCCCCTATCTCAAATGTTACTATACCCTCTTCCTCACTATATGCGTTAAGAATAACACAGGCAGGATAACCGTTCTTATTATACAATTCTTGGATCTTAAGAGCCATATCTCTTAAGAGATTGAGAGAAAGAATCCTTCCTTTATAGGTCTCTAGAGCCTCCTCTATAACTTTAGAAGTTAATACTGTATTCCCTTTAAAGTTGAAGCCAGAGATAGTCGGACCTTCACTTATATTTATAATCACCCATCCATCCTCTGCTATGTTTACTTGGAAATTAGCTCCAACATATCCTTTATTCTTATATAGATCTGCAACCTTACCCAAATCTTGATTCAAGGTGATAAGATTTATAACACTCCCAACCTTCAGTGAGATCATACTTACTATTTCTTCAGTAGTCACTTCCTTATTTCCTGTTACCTTAACCCCTTTAAATATAGGTGCCTCTCTTACTTCTATTACTAGTATATACCTATTCTGCTCTAATCTTATACCTGCATTAATATTAGAGAAATAACCCATATTTAAAACCCTCTGTAAAGCTGATCTTATTGCATCTTCATCTACCTCTTCTGGTAGTTCTAGGGCTTTTATTATCTTTTCTTTAGAAATGTTATAATTTCCCTGTACCTCAACCCCTGAAATCTTTATCTTTTCACCAGATATAGCATAAATAACAAAAGTAGAAGTAAAAAATACAAACAAAATCGCTACTAATACTATTCTTCTAAGCAATTTCAGCCCTCCTTCTTTTTGTTTATATAAACTCTATGGACCAATTATATCTAAAGTTCGATAGAAATCTTGGCTCCTAATAACTTAAGTTTTCCATCTATGTTCTCATAACCTCTTTCTATATGTTCAACTCCTGATATCTCTGTAATTCCCTCCGCATTTAACCCTGCCATTACGAGAGCTGCTCCAGCCCTTAGATCTCCAGCTGTAACGCTAGCTCCAGAATATCTCTTAACTCCAACTATTATCAGAGTATTCCCTTGCACTTTCATATTTGCACCCATTCTAATGAGTTCATCAACAAAACCGAATCTCCTATCGAATATTGTTTCAGTTATAATACTTGCCCCTTTAGATACCCCTAATAGGCTAGCAAAAAGCGCCTGCATATCTGTAGGAAATCCAGGATAGGGAGCTGTTGTAATATCACAAGCCTTACCCACATTCTTAGCAATGATTCTTATTCTATCTTCTTCTGTTTCTATCTTATGTCCTATCTCTTCAAGTTTTCCTAATACAGCACCAAGGTGGTCCTTTCTTGCCCCTTTAATAGTGACTTCTCCTCCGGTAATTGCCCCAGCCACAAGAAATGTTCCAGCCTCTATCCTATCGGGGATTATAGTATATTCTATAGGGGATAGAGAGTCTACACCTTCAATCTCAATCCTATCCGTTCCTGCACCCTCTATCTTTGCCCCCATCTTATTTAATGCATTTGCTAAATCAACAACTTCAGGCTCTTTGGCAGCATTAATAATTTCTGTTTTACCTTTGGCTAATACAGCAGACATCATGATATTTTCAGTACCAGTTACAGTGGGTAAGTCAAGGTATATAGAGGTTCCCTTTAATCCTTTACTTTCTAGCTCAACATAACCATGCTCGCTAGATACTTTGGCTCCTAAGGCTTGGAAACCTTTCAGATGTAGGTCTACTGGTCTAGATCCTATTTGACAGCCTCCTGGAAGAGGTATACGAATTTTACCAAGTCTAGCCAAAAGTGGACCAGCAACAAGGAACGATGCTCTCATCTGTTTCACCAGATCCTCTGGTGGTTCTACATGATTTACCTCGTCTATAGTAATCTGGAGGGTATTTTTTCTGAATTTCAATTTAGCCCCCAAAACCCCTAACATGCTCATCATAGTATGGACATCTTTAAGATCAGGTATATTGTGTAAAATATTCCTTCCACTAGTAAGTAATGTGGCAGCCATTATTGGAAGTGCTGAATTCTTGGCACCAATTATATCTACTTCTCCTGTTAACCTTACTCCGCCTTCTATCTTTAATTTCATCCTTTTATCTCCTTCTATGTCTTGATACCTCTAATAGTACAGAAGCTCTTCTTATGGTTATTTGTAACTGTAATAACTCTTTACTCTCTAATTTAGAATTTAACCTTTTTTTAGCCTCTTGTAAAGAGGCTAAAATTGCATTATCATCTATTTCATCTGCTCTCTGGGCAGACAAGGTAATAATAACAACCCTATTTTTCTTTATCTCACAAAATCCACCATCTATAGCATAGTAATACTCCTGAAACTCGTTCTTTATCTTAAGCTCTCCTATATCTAACGCAGATATCATAGGAGCATGATTAGGCAGAACACCAAAATAACCATCCTTTCCAGGAATCATTAAGCTATCCGCTGGACCATCATAAACAATCCTGTCAGGTGTAATAACTTTAACTTCTAATTTCATCTTAGCTTCTTAGCCTTCTCCTTTGCCTCTTCTATGTTTCCTACCATATAGAATGCCTGTTCTGGTAGATTGTCTAGATTCCCACTAAGTAACTCTTCAAAACTATCCAGAGTCTCTTCTATACTTAGATATTTTCCATGGATTCCTGTAAACTGCTCAGCTGTAAACATCGGTTGGGATAAAAATCGCTGTATCCGTCTTGCCCTAGCTACTATTTCTTTCTCTTCTTCTGATAGTTCCTCTACGCCTAGTATGGCTATAATATCTTTCAGCCTATAGTAGTGTTCTATGATTCTTTGCACTTCTCTAGCAATCTTGTAGTGTCTTTCTCCAATATAATATGGATTTAGCAGTCTAGATGAAGAATTTAATGGGTCTATAGCTGGATATATGCCTTGCTCTGCTATCTCCCTAGAAAGCATAACAGTAGCATCCAAATGGCTGAATACAGTAGCTGGAGCAGGATCTGTAGGATCATCTGCAGGGATATAGACAGCCTGGACAGAGGTTATTGCCCCCTTTGTTGTAGAGACTATCCTTTCTTCTAATTCTCCTACCTCTGTGGCTAGGGTAGGCTGATAACCTACAGCTGATGGTAGTCTTCCTAAAAGAGCAGATACTTCGCTACCAGCTTGTATGAATCTAAATATATTATCTATAAATAAGAGAACCTCGGTAGATTTTCTCTCTCTAAAGTACTCAGCTATAGTAAGGGCGGTATGCGGAACCCTAAATCTAACTCCAGGTGGTTCATCCATTTGACCAAAGACAAGAACAGCGTTTCTTATAACTCCAGACCTCTGCATTTCTAACCATAGATCATTTCCTTCTCTAGTCCTTTCCCCAACTCCTGCGAATATAGAGATACCCCCATGTTTTACAGCTACATTGTGGATAAGTTCCATAATCAAAACCGTTTTCCCTACACCTGCACCACCAAATAAACCTATCTTCCCCCCTCTTGGATAAGGAGCTAAAAGGTCTATTGCTTTTATCCCCGTTTCAAAGATCTCATTAGGAGGAATAATTCTTTCTAATGGAGGAGACTCCGTATATATAGACCAGTAGTCTTCTCCCTCTATCTCCCCCAAATTATCTATAGGTTCACCAAATAAATTCAGAATCCTTCCCAAGAGTTTATCTCCTACAGGTATATGAAGAGGCTTCCCTGTGTTTATTACGCTCATCCCACGAGATATACCCTCCGGAGGGCCTAGGGCTATACATCTCACCTTAGTATTACTTAGTATTATCTCTGTCTCTAGGAGTAAATTACTTCCTATTTCCCTTTCCAATATTAGAATATCCTTTACTCTTGGTAAAACTTCTTGTGATGGAAACTCCACATCTATAACTGATCCCAATACCTGTACTACTACCCCTTTATTCATACTGCACCCTCTTCTAATGCTACCTTACTTGTAGAAACCTCAGTGATTTCTGTAGTAATTTCTCCCTGCCTAAGTTTTTGATAAATAATATTAAGCTTCCTAAGCATCTCCTTTGCATTTTCGTAAGCTTGATGCATAGTAAGCCTTCTAGCAGAATACTCACTAGTTATAGATTCTAAGAATATCCTATATAATCTTACCGCTAGAGTCATTGGTAAAAGGGTTTCTAGTATTTCTTCGGTAGATGGCTCTATTATATACTCTTCTATATTTCTTGAACTTTCAGTATTAGTCCCTATCGGTAATAGAATTATTTCTTTTGGAACAGAAGAAAAAACAGATTGAGGTGACATATACTCTATAATAACTCTTCTATATCTACCAGTTTCAACCCTTCTATTTATATCTTCCAGTATAACCCTAATATCATTAAAGTTTAAGAGGGGATTAATAGGTTGCACTGCTATTATATTGTGACCTCTCCTATAGAGAATCCTTCCGACTCTGGTACCATATACAATTATATCGCTATTAGGATGCTCATTGATATAATTCTCACACATCCTTATCAGATCTCCCATATAACTACCACACAATCCTCTTTCTCCACCAACAACTAATAAAAGGTCTGTACTTCCACTATAAGGTAGTTGCAATAGAGGATATTTAGATAACTTCTCTTTATCTAAGTTATTTATCAGGTCTTTAAGTAAAATTTCTACAGTGTCACAGTATGGAACGATCTCTTTAAGCCTAGCCTGACTTCTTCTAAGTCTAGAAGCTGATACTAGTTCTGTCGAATATAACATCTCTGCTATATGAGTTATATTACCTATCTGTCTCTTAATCTTTTGCTTCGATAGCATCATTCGCTACTAAATGTCCTTTTAAACTCAAATATAGCCCTTGTAAGCTCCTTAGTATTTTCATCTGTCATTCCTTCTATCTTTATTTTATCTTTTAAATAGCTATAATTCTTATCTATATATTTTAACAATTCGTCCTGAAAATGAGCCACCTCATCAAGAGCTATCTCGTCTATGTATCCCCTAGTTACAGTAAATAATATAATAACTTGGTCTATTACATTCATAGGGCTATATTGAGGTTGTTTAAGTATCTCTCTTATTCTACTACCTCTTTCTAACAAACTTCTAGTAGTATGGTCTATATCTGTAGATATCTGTGCAAAAGTTTCTACTTCACGAAATTGGGCAAGGTCTAGCCTTAACCTTCCAGCTACCTGTCTCATAGCTTTAATCTGAGCATTTCCTCCAACTCTAGATACAGATAATCCCACATCTACTGCAGGTCTTACTCCTTCATGAAAGAGAGACGCATCCAAATATATCTGTCCATCAGTTATAGAAATGAGATTGGTTGGAATATATGCAGAGATATCCCCTTGCTGTGTCTCCACTATTGGTAAAGCAGTAAGAGACCCTCCTCCAAGGTAAATATTCAATTTGGCTGAACGCTCTAATAGTCTTGAATGAAGGTAAAAGATATCTCCAGGATAAGCTTCTCTACCTGGAGGACGCCTCAATAGTAAAGATATCTCTCTGTAAGCCTTTGCATGCTTAGATAGGTCGTCATATATTATAAGGACATCCCTACCTTGATACATAAATTCCTCTCCAATAGCACATCCAGCATAAGGAGCTATATATAATAAAGAGGCTGGTTCGCTAGCAAAGGCAGATATAACAATTGTGTAATTCATAGCACCTCTCTCTTTTAGTATCTTCACTATCTCAGCAACGGATGTTGCCTTCTGCCCTATAGCTACATATATGCATATAACATTCTCTTCTTTCTGGTTAAGAATAGTATCAATAGCTATAGCTGTCTTACCTGTTTGTTTATCACCTATTATTAGTTCTCTTTGACCTCTTCCTATAGGAAAGAGTGCATCTATGATCTTTAACCCTGTCTGTAAAGGGGTATTTACTGGTTCTCTCTCAACTACGGTAGGGGCAAGAGCTTCTATCTTTCTAGTCTTATCAGTTTCGATTGGTGGACCTCCATCTAACGGTCTTCCAAGAGGGTCTATTACTCTACCTATAAGGCTTTCTCCCACAGGAACTTCTAAGACCCTTCCCGTGGCTCTTATGGTATCCCCTACAGAAATTCTATCTGGTGGTCCTAAGAGGATGATTCCTGTAGAACTCTCCTCCAAACTCATTACCATTCCATAGATGTTATTAGAAAATAATACTAATTCTCCATACTTAACATTTTTTAGCCCTGAAGCATTTACTACACAGTCCCTTATACTCTCTACTTTGCCTAAAGAAAGTCTGAGAGGCTTAACATGGAAAGAATTTATCCTCTCTTTTACCTTAGCAAGCACATCATAGAAAGAATCTCCTATCTCTATACCTTCTAAGGTTTCTTGCAATATATCTAATTGCGATTTTATTGAAAAGTCAATTATTTCTTCTTCTATGTCTATCTTGATACCATTTATAAGGTTGTCGTTTATATGAATAGAACATATAACCTTTTTGTCCAACTGGTTGGCTATATACTGCTCAAGGCTCTCTATCTTTTCTTCAGAAACCAAAAAAGGCAACTCAACTCTTACCTTTAGATATTGATTACTCTCTAGAATTTCAATAAATCTAAGGTATATGTTATAAAGAGATTCTTCTAGTCGAAGATCTATAACTTTAATGATAAAATCTAAAAATCTTTTAGGAAAGTTAGAGAGGCTCTCCCTGATAAATCTTTTTTTAATCTCCCTATCTTTATCTGACCAAACGATATTTAAATTAGTATTATAGGTGATTTCATCTAAAAATCTTCTAAATATTTCCCTATATATATCTTCCTTATCTTCTCTTACAGCTATTCTAAGCAATTCTTCACTTAAAATCTCTATAGTACTAGAAGAAGCTACTCTCGACATCAGTTACTTCTTACCCTCTCTATATATTCCTCTAGTATTCTCTCTTTAAGGTCATCTCTATTATTCAGCTCAGTTACTATAAGCTTTGTTGTTAAATTCAGTATTACATCTACTATCTCTTCCTTAAATTTCTCTATAGCATGACTCCTCTCAAGTAGAAGCTCATTCTGAGCTCTCAGCAAAAGTGCTTGTGCCTCTCTATTTGCCCTATCTAATATCTGAGATCTTTCTAATTCTGCCTGATGCTTAGCCTCTTCTATAATACTCTCTGCCTTTTTCTGTGCATCTCTTAATTTTTCTTCATATTCTACTCTTAGAGCCTCTGCCTTCTCTCTCTCAAGTCTAGCCTGTTCGAGTTCATTATGGATAGTCTCTTGCCTCTTAGATATATAGTTAGCTAAGGGTCTATAGACAAATCTATATATCAAATATAGCGTAATTAAAAAGTTTATCGTCTGAAAGATAAATGTGGGAAAACTAAACTTTATCATACTTTAGACCATCCCCACAAAAGGATTTACAAAAATTAGAACAAGGGCCACAACTAGCATAAATATTACTAAAGACTCTATAAAGGCAAGTCCTAATAGAAGTACTGTCATAATAGAACTCTGAGCTTCTGGTTGTCTTCCTAGAGATTCCATAGCTTTAGAAACCGCATTCCCCTCACCTAATGCACCCCCTAGCACCGCTATACCCATACCAAATCCGGCTGATATAACAGATGCTATAATTACTAAGGCTTTACTAGTTAGCATAAATATTATTCACCTCCAAATTAAACTTCTTCGCTTATAGCACCAGCTATATATAAAAGGGTTAAGAGAGAAAAGATAAATGCCTGAATTAACCCAGTAAACAATCCTAAGAGAATCATAGGGATAGGCAAAATCAAAGGAACTATCATTACTAATATCGCTATAACTATCTCTTCTCCTAGAATGTTTCCAAATAGACGGAAACTAAGAGAGATTGGCCTTACTAATTCTTCTAAAATATTTATAGGTAGAAAAATCGGGCTAGGTTCTATATACTTTTTAAAGTATCTTAAGCCCTTTCTTTTTATACCAGCTACATATGTAGCAGAGACTGCAACTATAGCGAGTGCTATAGTTGTACTTAAATCTCTAGTTGGCGCATTGAAACCTGGTATTATCTCTATCCAGTTAGAGAATAGAATGAATAGACCTATAGATACCGCTAGGGGAACAAATTGCTTACCTTCTTCTCCCATTATCTGAACTGCAATATTTTCATAGAAATCTATAATACTCTCTAGTAGTGATTGAATTTTAGATGGATGTTCAGATAACCCCTTAGAAAGGATCCATCCTAGAATTAGGATAAATAACATTACTATCCATGTAGTAGTAACCGAATCTGTCACCGGTATTCCAAATATACTAAATACTACTCTTGGTACTATCTCTTCCATTTTAAAGTTCTAACTCCTCCTACAATTAAGGCTAAAGGATATAATAATAACGCTATAACTACACCGATAATATTTAACCTACTAATTATACCACAAATATACATAGAGAGTATAACTAACCCTAGAAGCAAGATTCTGAGAAACATGTATACTACAGCCCTAAAATAGGTTAGTTTATGCTGTCTAAAGCTTATTAATAGGAGGAGTACATCACATAGAACAAGAAAGAATCCAAGTAAAAGGCCTAAAACATAGTGTTTATTGGGTCTAAATAACATTACAATCCCAGGTAGGATTAGCATTAAGGAGTAGATTTTCAGAATATAAATCAAAGGATTAGTCATTTTTATACTGTCTGTATATACTTCTTAAGCCAGTAAAGGCTCCTAAGAACATAAAAAGGACTCTAAATGAATAGCCGGTAGAGAGTTTCTTATCTAGGTAACCTCCAATATATAAGCCTACAGCTACAGAAGCTACTATGGTAAATCCAAGTGAAAATGCCAAACCTATATACTTCCATACCGCATAGGGTTTTTTAAGCCTCAAACTCATCAGGTCGATCACACATTCCAAAGAAATGCATTATCGCTTTTATCGTTCTTTCCCCAGCCCTTCCGTCACCATAAGGATTTCCAGCTTTGCCCATAGAAGTGTATAGAGTTTGATCAGTAAGGAGCTCTCTTACACTTTCTATAATAGTCTCTTTATGCATTCCTATAAGTCTTGATACTCCTTTTTCTATACCTTCAGGTCTCTCTGTAGTTTCTCTCAGGACAAGAACTGGTTTCCCAAATGTTGGAGCTTCCTCTTGGATACCTCCAGAGTCTGTAAGGATTAAATATGCACTCTTCATCACCCTTATTAAAGAAGGATAGTCTAACGGCTCTAGAAGTTCAACCCTCTCCGTATCTGAAAGTATCTCATTGAATATCTCTCTTACTATAGGATTCTTATGAAGTGGAACTATAAAAACTACATCTGGGAATTCCTCTACAAGTTCTTTTATGGCTAAACTCAGCTCTCTCATTGGCTCTCCCCAGTTTTCTCTTCTATGAGCAGTTACTAGAATAATCTTTTTATCTGCACTGATCTCAGGTATGTCTTTTGCAATCCAGTAAACTGCATCTACTATAGTATTGCCAGTAACTATTATACTCTCCTCTTTTATACCCTCTCTCAAGAGATTCTCCTTAGCCTTCCTAGTAGGAGCTAGATTAAGGCTTGAGATTATGGAGATAAATCGCCTATTAGCCTCTTCTGGGAATGGATTGTATATGTCAAAACTGCGTAATCCTGCTTCTACATGTGCCACTGGAATCTTATTATAGAAACTCACAAGACTAGCCAAAAATGCAGAAGAAGTATCTCCTTGAACTACTACCATATCTGGCTCATACTCTAGAAGTACTGGCTCTATCCTTTCTATAATCTTTACTGTGATACTGCTCAAACTCTGTCTCTCCTCCATAATAGCTAAGTCTATATCAGGATTAATATTAAATATCTTTAGCATTTGGTCTAGCATTTCTCTGTGCTGTCCAGTAGAGACTATTATAGTCTCCAAACTAGGCTCTTTACGAGCTTCAAATATAACTGGAGCTAACTTAGAAACCTCTGGGCGAGTCCCAAAAACAAACATAATCTTCTTCCTGTTATTTTGTGCCAAATAATCTGTCACCTGCATCACCTAATCCCGGAATTATATATCCATGATCATTTAATCTTTCATCTATACTAGCAACAAAAAAGTCTACATCAGGATGTTTACTCAAGACAAGGTCCCTTCCTTCTGGAGCTGAAATTAGACTTATAAAGATTATATTTCTACAACCTCTCTCTTTTAGTATATCTATAGCAGCAACTGCAGAGCCTCCTGTTGCTAACATAGGATCAACAACAAATACATCTCTATCTTTTATATCACTTGGTAGTTTGCAGTAATACGGAATTGGTTTTAACGTCTCGGGATCCCTATAGAGACCTATATGTCCCACTCTAGCAGATGGTATCAGTTTTAGAATACCATCTGCCATTATTAAACCTGCTCTCAAGATTGGAACCACACTAAGTTTCTTCCCCATTATCATATATCCTTTAGCTCTTGCTATAGGTGTCTCCACCGTTACCTCTTCTAATGGTAGATATCTAGTCGCCTCATAAGCAAGAAGCATAGAAAGTTCTACAACAAGTTCTCTAAATTCTTTAGTACTTGTATTCTTATCTCTAAGAATGGTTAACTTGTGCTCTATTAATGGATGAGAAACCTTAAAAAAGCTCATAAGGAATTACCTCCTGTATCTATACTTACAAATGCTGGAAAATCTTTTAACTTTAAACTGTATATCGCTTCTGGACCAAGGTCCTGAAATGCTATCATCTTTATTTCTAAGACAAATCTCCTTAAATATGCAGAAATTCCACCTGGAGTTACAAGGTATATAGCTTTATATCTTTTGATAGCTTCAATAACATCTCTATTTCTTCTTCCCTTACCTATAATAACCCTTACTCCATTTGATATTAAGATAGGGGTAAATGGGTCCATCCTACTACTAGTAGTAGGACCTATAGAACCAACTTTCTCACCTGGCTTTGGTTCAGTAGGTCCTACATAAAAGATACAGCTATCTGACAACTCTATTGGAATAGGTTTTCCTTTCTCTATAAGCTCCACTATCCTTTTATGAGCTTGATCCCTCATTCCATAGACTTCTCCAGTAAGGAAAACCTTATCCCCAACCTTAAGTTTTAATCTTTCCTCTTCTTTCAAAGGCAAAGTAAGATGATATTCCATATCTCTTAAATTACTGCGCTCCCTATTCTAAGTATATGGCAGTTGATATTTATAGCTACCGGTAAACCAGCTATATGTGTAGGAAATACTCTTGTTTTTACATAAATAGCAGTTATATCTCCACCAAGTCCGGCAGGTCCTATATTTAGACTATTCACCCTTTCTAGCAAATGAGCCTCCCACTCATCCATAGGTTTGAGATCTAAGAGTGCTTCTTTAGCAAGCTTTAGCGCGTAATCTGCAGTTCCACCTATTCCCATTCCAATAAAGAGTGGGGGGCAGGCATTAGGTCCCTTTTCTCTTACCACTTCTAGTAAGAACTCTTCTATATCTTTTCGAGTTGCAGTAGGAGGAAACATCTTTAGAGCGGTGGCATTCTCGCTTCCAAAACCTTTTATCAAAATATCAATTTTGACTTCTTCTCCCTTACCAAACCTTGTATGTATAATGGATGGAGTATTATCCATAGTATTTTCTCTTTTAGCTATGGGATCTCTTACTATAGAACTTCTAAAAAAGGAGCTTGTATAAGCCCTCCTTACTCCCATATTTATCGCTTCTTCTATCGGAATTCCTTCTAAAAGTACCTCCTGCCCTATATCTAGGAATACAGATACCATCCCAGTATCCTGACATAGTGGTGTTTTTTCCTCTTCTGCTATCTTATAGCTAGTAAACATTTGAGAAAATACTTCTCTTCCTATACTAGAAGACTCTTTTTGGGCTGATTCTTCAATTAAAGATAGTACTCTTTTATTTAATTTATAATTTATCTCTCTACAAAGTTTCTCTATGTAATCGGCTAAGATTATCGTATTTAGTGTTCTCATTAGTCTATTCCGGCGGAGGATTTTCAGTATTGGAAGGAACCAAAGGGTTAGATTCAGATGGAGACGTTTCATTATTAGGAGAAGCTGGAGAAGTAAATTCAGGTTTGGGGATTACTCTTTTAGGAATCCCTACCACGATCTCTATCCTAGGAATCTCCTGTAATAATGTGGTATTAGTTGATGGAGATTGGGATATAACAATTCCTGGAGTATCACTTTCTTGCTCTTTAACTATAAGTATATACGGACCTAATGGCTTTAAGATCTTTTCAACATCTTCAAATGGCTTGCCTACTAGTCTAGGCATATTACTCTGAAGGTGTCTTGATATTTCTACAGCTACTAGTGAATTCTTACTTGTAATACTACCATACTTAGGATTCTGTGAGATTACTATTCCATCAGGAGAAGTTCTACTAGGTGTCTCTCTTATATCTCCTATCTTTAACCCCACTGATTCTAATGTCTTCCTAGCATTATTTAAGTCCTGCCCAATAATATTAGGTACATTGATAAGTTCTATCCCTTTACTGACGGTCACCTTTATACTTCTTCCCTGTTTTACTTTTGATCCACCTATAGGCTCCTGAGAGATTATATTCCCTGCAGGGATAGCACTACTATACTCTAACCCAGAGACTTCTATATTAAGTCCTGAAGACTTCAATATACCATAAGCTTCAGTGAGAGACCTATTTATTATATCTGGGACAATAACATCTGCAACTGTCCCTTCCCCTAAAAGAAGTCTTTCTCCAATTGAATATAACATCCACACACTAATTCCTGCAAGGACAACTAAGATTGGTATAATAATAACCCAAGGGCTTATCTTTTTTCTCTCTCTTCTAGTTTCGATTTCTTGTTTTCTATTTTCTGACTTAGACTTCATCCTTTCCTCCTGAAGTATAAACGTATTAAGCATATTAGCTAGGGCATCTGTGTTATCGAGTTTGTGTATTATTTTTCTCTCCATCAGTGAAGACAAAATATCCTTTAAAGATTTAGGGGCAAAGGAAATAAAGAAGGTTGCTAATGCATCTAACAGCTCCTCTTTACTTTGAACTCTATCTGGATTATTCATATCTATCAGATCAATTGGAGATATAAGATATCTCCCTCTATCGTCCTTATATATCTTGTCTTCTTCAGGCAATCTTATTCTTAAGCCAAGGCTATTAAGATATTCAAACATCCGACCTATATATCTTGTAACCTGTAGTAATTCTCTTACATCTTTTTTTAAGTCCACACCCTCCTGTGGTGGCAGATCTTCTATAACATAAACTGTCCCATTATCTAATGCTTGATAACCAATGACTTTTAAAAAATCATTATCCAGATTCATAAGTTTATCTAGTATAGCTAAAATTCTTCCTAAGCTAAGTCCAGACTTTATCTGCCTTAAAGAGATAAATCTCGTCAATAGCTTATCGTAAGCCCTAACTTTATCTCCTTTAGACTCCTCAAGAATAATAAATCTTTCACTCAAATCTCTCATATGCACCTTTCAATTGGCCACAAGCACCAAAGATTTTTAGCCCTTTACTTATCCTTAAATAAGCTTCTCTTCCCAAGCTCTTTAAGAGCTCAACAAATCTCTGAGCTTCTTCTACAGACGTCCTATAAATTTCGGTAGATTTATCCTTAGGATTGTAAAGTATTAC
>CALGNK010000030.1 GCA_937958695.1 uncultured bacterium | reverse complement strand
TGAGATATATTATTGGTCCTAATAGGTCATTCCAGACACCTATAAAGTTGAATATTGCTACTGTTATAATAGCAGGCTTAGAAAGAGGAACAACAACGCTCCAGAGGACCTTTAATGGACTGGCACCATCCATATATGCAGCTTCATCTAATTCATAAGGGATGGTTAAGAAAAACTGCCTTAGGAGAAATATATAGAACATTCCTCCACCAAACCAGGCTGGCACTGTTAACGGCACAAATGTATTAAGAGCTCCTAGCATCTTCCAAAGTATAAATGTTGGGATAAGAGTAACCGCATAGGGAAGCATCAAAGACGTTAATAGTATTGCAAATATAAGATCCCTACCAGGCCATCTTAATCTTGCAAAACTATACGCACAGATAATAGAGGTCAATATTACTCCTGATTCGTTAAATATCAATATCTTAAGCGTATTTAAAAAGTATGTCAAAAATGGCGCAGCAGTTAATGCCTCTGGATAATTCTGCCATCTGAATGGCTTTGGAATCCACTCTGGAGGTAAGATAAATATCTGACCTAACTCCATAAATGAGCTTCTAAGAAGCCATATAAATGGTAGCATAAAGATTAACGAACCTATTACTAAGACTATGTATGTTATCGTTTTACCAAGCTTTATCGAAAGGGACTTACTGAGAGCCATTGTTATTACCTCCTTCTAGCACTTTCATAATAGACCCAATATGGAGATGATTTAAAAACTAAAAGTGTAAATGAGAGTATTATCAGGAATAATATTATAGCTAGAGCACATGCATAACCCATCTGTCCATATCTGAATGCAGAAAGATATATATAGTAAACGTAGAACATACTTGCATAGTTAGGACCACCACTTGTCATTATATAAGCACTAGTAAAGACCTGAAAGCTTCCTATTATTGCCATAACTAAGTTAAAGAATATCGTTGGAGTCATCATTGGTATAGTAACGTATCTAAATCTATGCCACCAATTTCCACCATCTATCTCTACCGCTTCATAGAGTTCTTGTGGGACACCTTGTAGACCAGCTAAAAATATTACCATCATCCCACCCATTCCCCAGATACTCATAAATATGAGAGAAGGGATAACTTGCTTTTCATCGTATATCCATAAGAGTCTAGGGAACCCAAATCTCTTTAGTATCTGGTTTAATAGTCCAAAGTCAGGATTAAAAAGCCAGATCCAAAGCATTGCACTTGCAATTGCTGGGGTAATAGATGGTAGATAGAATATGGTCCTAAATAATGGTAAACCTTTCACTTTTTGATTTAATAGAAAAGCTACCAGAAATGCAAACACTATAGAAGCTATAACACTTCCTAAAGAATAATACACAGTAGCGTAGATGGATTTTTTGAATATAAAATCTTCAACAAACATCTTTTTAAAGTTTCCCATACCTATGAAGTGAGGGGTAGATACTACATTCCAATCAGTAAAACCTAAGACAAAGCTTGCTATCATAGGTCCCAATGTCCAGATGAGAAAACCTAGTATGGCAGGAAGAGCCAATATTATTCCCCACTTAGCCTCGCTACTATAAAGAGACCTGTTTCTATTCATTACTTATCACCCTTGTTTGAAATTAATAAGGAGCCAGGAATAAATCCCGGCTCCTATATTTATCACTTATCGTATCTTCCAACTAGTAATGGCTTAATCTTATCTGCTATATTATCACAAGCAACCTTAGCAGATACTTTACCAAGCCATACATTAGTTAACTCTTGATACATAATATCTGATATTTTACCCCAATTTCTTAGATAATAACTAGGACTTCTCCTACCATATTTTAATAGATAGTCTATAACCGCAGGTTTATATTCTGGTGGATGAACAGCTGGGTCTAACCACTGGTTCATATATTTGGGATTAGTGTAGTACCACTTCTGTAGAGGCATCCAGAGACCGCCTCTTACAAGAGATATAACTTTTTCACTATTAGTAGTCCATTTATAGAATTCCCAAGACTCTTTAAGGGCCTTCTGAGCAGAAGCGGTGAACATAACATTTGGAGCCCCTAGCTCTAAGCATACAGGCTTTCTTAGTTTTGGTAATGGAGCAACTCCAAGTTTAATTCTACCCTCTTTTGCCATTTGTCCTAGATCTAATAAAGCCCACTGCCCATCAATATACATAGCTACTTTTTTCGTCTGTAGTGCTATCCTAAGTGCAGGGAAGGCTTGCATTTGAGTAGGTGTTGGAGCTACATGATATTTAAGCATAAGGTCTGCCAGTTTCTGGATAGCCTCAACTGAAGCAGGAGTATTAATCAGTGGACGTTTACCTTCTGAGTCACAGATATCCCCACCGTTAGACCATATAAATGGAAGTATAGGTCCCCACCAAGTTCCAAAGGCAACACCAAAGGTATCTATATTGCTTGGGTCAAATCCAGGGTCACCAGGATGTCGTCCATTTCTATCAGTAGTAAGTTTTATTGCCGTATCTAAGAATTTCTCCCATGTCCAAGCCTCTGGATTAGATGCTGGATATGGAATTCCTGCTTTATCAAAAATTTCTTTATTATACCAAAGGACCATAACTTCTGCTGCAAGATTTGTCCCAATTGTTTTCTTTCCTTTGTCATACCAGTACCAGGTCATAGAGAGACGATTTTCAATCTGTACAGAAGGATCTTTATCCTGTTTTATTAGAGGTAATATGTCCATTAGTATGCCCTTTTCAGCCCACTCTAAGGCAAGAGCTTCTCCTAACTGTGCCACATGGGGAGGCTCTCCAGCAGCAATCATTGCATTTATCTTTTCATCATAGTTCGATGGTATATAAATATCTTTTACCTTAATCCCAGGGAAGATACTCTGATATGCTTTTTCAAAGTCTCTACACATCTTTGCCTGAGCATCTCTCTCTAGTGGACTACCCCAGTAGGTATATATAAGTTCTACTGCAGCGGTAGCGCTAGAAACTGTTATACCAATCACCAAAATTAAACTAAGAATAACTACCCAAATAGACTTTTTCATTCTTACTCCCTCCTTTTTGAAATTTTATTAATAGTTTCTCCCCCCATTCTTAGGCATATTACCCTTTCTTACCTCATCCTTAATCATATCTATCAATTTGTCTATTACAGAATAAGCCCTTTTTATATCTTTCTCTTTTATGCTCTTAAAGAGTTCTCTATGAAAAGAATAAGTCTTATCGGCAAAAGAAGGACAACTAAAGGGGTCTTCCCAGTATAAATGGTACTCCTTAAGAGCATCTAGGATATCAAAGAGAAACTTATTCCTTGCCGACTGATAGATTATACTATGAAATGCCCAATTTTCCTCCCTGCTATCATCCCCTCTCCGTAGTTTTTCTTCCAAAAGATTCACCCACCTTTCTAACTCAGCTACCTCATCTTCTGTTATATTCTTTATAGCCTCTTCCATCCCATATTTTTCCAATAATTTTCTTATTTCTAGTATTTCCATTACTCTGTCCCTTTCTTGCTCTATGTGAAGAACTATGTAGGACATACCATTTTTTAGCGGGGCTTTAATAAATATCCCTTTACCTGGTAAAACATCTATCAGATTTAGGCTCTCCATCTTCCTCAGCGCTTCTCTCAATAGAGGTCTACTAACTCTCAATTCACTAGCAAGTTCTCTTTCAGATGGAAGCTTATCCCCTATCTTTAAGTTACTGGAAGAGGCATAATCCACTATGGCTTCTATTATGTTTTCAGTTAATTTTATACGATTAACTGGTCTTACCATCTTACCAAAAGTATAATACAGTCGATATTGAACTGTCAAGAGAGTCTCGGCCTATTGACAAATACAATAAGGGGAATAAAATAAATATTAAAGAGAGTTAGCCTAAGGGTCCTATGCCCAAGCTATAAAGTTTATTATAAGAATAGGACTGTACCTTCATAGTTGAATATTGGGGTAAAAAGAAGAAGGATATCTCTGTGAGATTTCTTGTGGTCTTTATATCTTGGAGTTAATTTGTATAATCTTAAGTCCAAATTATCTCTTTAGTTCCAATTGGTAAGTTTTCTAACTTTATTGGGCTTAGTAAAATCTATTTGGATATAAAAATCAAGATAGTTGGACTTTAAGATAAATCTATCTTCAGGGATAAACCTACAAGGAACTCTAGAGTTTCCAATAAATAAATTTTTGCTTTGGAGGTGAGGTTCTGTGTATTCAAAAGTATTAGCGGTTATTATAATCGGGTTTATTGTCTTGTCAAATTTTACACTAGTCTCCGCTCAGTGGACTAATGGTAATAGCCTTGGGGTATCAGACAGTGGAACCTGGGGTACTGGAAAAGTAGTTGTTGGAGAGGTTCTATTAAGCGTAGATACTTTGGGGAGGGTTGCAAGCTTTAACTGTAAAATGCCAGATAATGGATCCTCTTATGATCTCAGCAAAAGAGCCAAAAAGTTAATCTTTACCATCAAATACACCTATATTAATCAACAGATATTTAGTAAGCAGACTTTTAGATTAGGTTACAAAATATGGAAAAAAGATGGCGAAGATTGGAAGTTATTAGTAGATAAAACAGACGTAGAAAAAAAAGAACTAGGACCAAATTCAACTAAAAATGGGGAAGCAGAAACTGTCACTTTAGATTTGCCAACTGATGGTATAACATTTAAGGTTATGGTTAAGTATGATATCTATGGAAAACAAAATGGCTCTACTACAAAAGAGATAACAATTAAACCATCTATTGAAGATTAATATTACTCTGGCTACTTTTTATCGCTACTAAGGGAAATAAAAATTTCCCTTAGTAGCGTTTTAATAAATTCATGTTTACTTCTTTTAATTTCTTGCCGACTTATCCAGTAATAAATATAGGTCATCTTTTTAATTGAGAGTCTTATCTTTCAAAAGTTTACCTTACTACAGACCTTAAAATATTTAAGACGTCATCTTTATTAAGTTTTACAAAATTCCCTATTTCTCCTTTTTCGGTGCATTTAGTAGCCATCTCTTCTAATCTATCTTCCCCTATATCTGCTTCTGCCAAAGTTGTAGGAAGGCCTATATCTCTAAAGAATCTTCTAAGCCTCTCTATCCCTTCTAGAGCAGTTCTCTCAAAGGATTCAAAGTTAGGGTCAACATTCCATACTCTTACTGCAAACTGGGCAAACCTCTCTACATTATGTCTATAGACATATCTCATCCAAGCAGGAAATACTATCGCTAATCCAGCACCATGGGGGATATCGTATATGCCACTTAGTTCATGCTCTATAGCATGCGATGCCCAGTCTCCAATTCTTCCTGTCCCCAAGAGGTCATTGTGTGCTACAGTACTAGCCCACATAATCTGAGCCCTAGCATCATAGTCAGTTGGATCCTTTAAGACTATAAAGACGTTCTCTATAACAGTTTTTAGCGTTGCTTCGCATAATCTATCAGTAAAATCTACTCCCTTTTCATTTGTAAAGTATCTCTCCATGACATGAGCCATTATATCTGCTACTCCACATGCAGTTTGGTAAGGCGGGAGAGTAAACGTAACTTCTGGATTCATTATTGCAAACTTTGGTCTTATGATATCTACATTTAAGGACCTCTTATACCATCCGTCTTCGTTTGTTATAACTGAACTCTTACTTGCTTCGCTTCCAGCAGCTGGTATGGTTAATACTACCCCTATAGGTAAAGCAGTTTTAGGCTCTGCCTTCCCAGAATAGAAATCCCATACATCTCCTTCGTATGGAACTCCAACTGCAATAGCCTTGGCTGAATCTATTACGCTACCACCGCCAACTGCTAATATAAAATCTATTCCACTCCTCCTACATAGCTCTATACCTTCTTTTACTAAACCCAATCTGGGATTCGGCTGAACTCCACCTAATTCTATATACTCTATCCCTGACTTTTTTAAGGATGCTACAATCTTATCGTATAAGCCTGTTTTAAATATACTACTTTTACCGTAATGAAATAATATCCTTTTACCATACTGCTTAACTTCTTCTCCTACCCTTTCCTCCACCCCTTTGCCGAATATTATCTTAGTTGGACTTAAAAATTCAAAGTTCCGCATTTTCTATTACACCACCTTCCATCTTATACATCTATTATAACCTTAGCAGTCCATATGTTACTCTTACGGTCATACTCTAACTTAAAATCATAATAGGTTACTGCTTTTACACCATGTTCTATAGTATGCTTACTATGTTCAAATCTTTCTCCAGAGATTGTTCCCTTTAAAAATGTATCTTCTTTTATAATTACCTTGAACTTACATAGAAGAACCCTATTAACTTCCCAAAAGTATATAAGTTCATTAAGCCAGCAGATAAATAGATCTTCCAGGCTTTCTCCAGAGATAGAGATACCAAATTCTTCTACAGGGGATACCCTATCTATATCAGTGATGATAGAGAAAAGTCCCTCTCCTGCATTTTCAAATAACTCCTCCTTAGTCTTACCATAGGCTATTAATCCTATATCTGCAGTATGTTCTATAAGGTCAAATTTATTCATCCTCTTCGTTCTCCACCAATGCTACACTCTGTACAGAATCACCCTCTTCTAAAGATATCAACTTTATGCCTACACTATTATTCCTGCCGACTTGTCTTATACCTTTCACTAAGAGTCTTATTGTTTTCCCTAAGGAGGTCATAATAACTATCTCATCATCCTCTCCAACCTTAATTACGTCAGCCAACTCATCGCCAGACCTAAATTTTAATCCCTTCACCCCTTTAATTCCTCTACTCTTCTTCTGTGGTATTTCATCTAGTCCTATCTTTACCCCATAGCCCATTCTTGTAATAAACAGGAGAGACTTCTCTGGTTCGTAAGTCTCTACATCGATCACCTTATCTCCTTCTTCTAGTCTTATCCCTTTTACACCTCTAGCGGTCCTTCCCATCTCTCTCAAAGAGGCTACTGTGAACCTTGCTAGATAACCTTTGTTACTTACAAGTATCAGGTCTTCATCCCCCATTAGAGCTTTTACCCCAACAAGTCTATCTCCTTCTTGCAGTGATATAGCTATTTTACCCTTGGACGGTGGGTCTACATACTCTTTCAGATTAGAGAGTTTAACCAATCCATTACTTGTTACCATAACAATCTTACCAAATGTATCTAAGTCTTCTGGGACTGGGAACAGCGCGGTAATCTTTTCCTCCTCTTTTACTGGAAGTAGTATGGATATGGATGTCCCTTTCGCCTGTCTACTTGCCGTTGGAATCTGATAACCTTTGAGTTGGTACACTATACCTCTATCGGAGAAGAATAGTATCTTATCAAGCTCTTTTGCCACTATAGTTTGAGCCACCTTATCTTCCTTTGCCTCAAGTCCTATAATTCCCTTTCCGCCCCTACGCTGTTTTCTATACGTAGCTAGAGGTGTCCTCTTTATATATCCTCTATCTGTAAGTGTAATAAGTATGTCTATATTGTGTAGCAAGTCTTCTTCTGTTGTTTCCTCTTTTACATCTTCTGATATTACTGTTCTTCTAGGTTGGGCAAACTTTTTTGCTATTGCTGACAGTTCTTCTTTTATTACATTTAGTAAAAGTTTTTCATCGTTTAGTATTGCCTCTAGAGATTTTATTGTTTCTGAAACTTCTCTATACTCTTCCTCTAACTTCTCTCTTTC
Organism: uncultured bacterium; assembly: GCA_937958695.1. Classification (GTDB taxonomy): domain Bacteria; phylum DUMJ01; class DUMJ01; order DUMJ01; family DUMJ01; genus DUMJ01. The sequence goes on along the minus strand of CALGNK010000030.1, from coordinate 37,166 downwards.
TAATGCGGTTAGTCTTTGAAGCCTCAAATCTAGTATTGCTTGAGCCTGCTCTCTAGAAAGATTAAAGTTAGTCATAAGCCCATTTCTTGCTGACTCTACATCTCTAGAATTTCTTATCAAGGTTATCACCTCGTCTAGGTGGTCTAACGCTATAAGTAATCCCTCAAGGATGTGAGCTCTAGCCTTTGCCTTATTAAGATCATAGATGGTTCTTCTTCTAACCACCTCTTTTCTAAAACTTAAGAACTCCTTTAACATTTCATCTAGAGGCATTGTCCTAGGTATCCCGTCTGATATAACTAACATAATACTTCCATATGTAATTCTTAAAGCGGTATGCTTGTAAAGCTGATTTATTACAACCTGTGGTATTGCTTCTTTTTTTAGTTCTATTACTACTCTCATTCCCTCCCTATCTGACTCATCTCTTATATTTTGAACACCTGTAATCTTGCGGTCTTTTATTAGCCCTGCTATCTTCTCTATAAGAACAGCCTTATTTACCTGATATGGTAACTCTGTTATTATAAGGTTTTGTCTCCCTCTATGCTCTTCAATCTCTACTTTTCCCTCTAAGACAATATGCCCTCTTCCCTTTGTATATGTGTCTATTATCCCTTTTTTGCCTCTTATTATCCCGCCAGAGGGAAAATCAGGGCCAGGGATATACTTCATTAAATCATTTACAGTTGCCGAAGGATTATCTATAAGGTAGATAAGTGCATCTATCACCTCTTTTAGGTTATGAGGAGGGATATTAGTAGCCATTCCAACCGCTATACCAGAACTACCATTCACTAGGACGTTAGGAAATCCTGCAGGTAATACTACAGGTTCTTTTAAAGATTCATCGAAGTTTGGCATAAAATCTACCGTATCCTTATCTATATCCTTTAGAAGCTCCATAGCTATAGGAGCTAATCTTACCTCCGTATACCTCATAGCAGCAGGTTCATCACCGTCGATAGAACCAAAATTACCATGCCCATCTACCAGCGGATGTCTTAAAGTAAAGTCTTGCACCATTCTAACTAAAGCATCGTACACAGGAGCATCTCCATGTGGATGATACTTACCCAAGACCTCTCCAACCACTCTTGCAGATTTTTTATATGGTTTATTTGGCTCCATACCTAATTCTAACATAGCATAGAGTATCCTTCTTTGAACTGGCTTTAATCCATCTCTTATGTCAGGAAGAGCTCTACCTATTATTACGCTCATTGCATAATCCAGATATGAAGCCTGTAGTTCCTCTTCTATCTTTACTCCTATAATACTTCCCTTATTCTCTTCCATATCTCCCTCCAATTAGATGTCAAGATTTCTAACGTATATGGCATGTTCTTCTATAAACTTTCTTCTAGGTTCAACATCTTCTCCCATTAGTAGAGTAAACAGAGCCTCTGCCCTTTCCGCATCTTCTAATGTCACCTTAAGCATAATCCTAGTTTCTGGATTCATAGTAGTCTGCCATAACTGCTCTGGATTCATCTCTCCTAGACCCTTGTATCTCTGAACTACTATATTGTCTTCTCCAATCTCAGAGATTATGTTTTTCAGTTCTTGATCATTATAGGCGTATCTTTCGATATTTCCTTTTTTAACTAGGTACAGTGGAGGTTGAGCTATATATATATGTCCATTTTCTATTAAAGGTTTCATATATCTATAGAAGAATGTTAAGAGAAGTGTCCTTAAATGAGCTCCGTCTATGTCAGCATCTGTCATAATAATCACATAGTGATATCTCAACTTGCTTAGGTCAAAGCTGTCCCCAATCCCAGTACCCAAGGCAGTAATTATTGCCAAGATTTCCTCACTAGAGAGGCTTCTTGCCAAGGTGCTCTTTTCAACATTTAAAATTTTTCCCCTTAATGGGAGTATTGCCTGGAACCTCCTGTCTCTACCTTGTTTTGCAGATCCTCCAGCAGAAGGACCCTCTACTATATAAAGCTCACTCTTGGTCGGGTCTTTCTCCTGACAGTCGGCAAGTTTTCCGGGTAACATAATACTTTCACTGGCTACTTTCCTTACCGCCTCTCTCGCCTTTCTAGCTGCTTCTCTTGCTCTAGCAGCGGTTATAACCTTTTGCAGTATTGTTCTAGCTATATCCTTTTCTTTGGCAAAATATTCGGAAAGTCTTTCACTAAGAGCAGATTCTACAAATGCCCTTACTTCAGGATTACCAAGTTTTGTCTTTGTTTGACCCTCAAACTCAGGATTGGTTAACTTTATACTTATCACCGCAGTAAGTCCTTCTCTGATATCTTCTCCTTCTAGATTTGCCTCATTCTCTTTTAAGAGCTTAAGTATCCTTGCTTGTTCATTAAAGATCTTAGTAAGGCTGGATCTAAAACCTATAAGATGTGTTCCACCTTCTATAGTGTTTATATTGTTAGCAAAACTAAGGACATTTTCTGTATACCCTTCATTATACTGTATACATACCTCAAGGCTTATCCCTTCACTATCTTTTGAGATATATATAGGATTATGCAAAACCTTTTTATTCTTATTTAGATTTTCTACAAAGGCTACAATTCCACCTTCAAATATAAATTCTTCCTCTTTACCAGTGTTTTCGTCTTTTAACGTAATGAGGAGCCCCTTATTAAGATATGCCAATTCCTTAAGCCTCTGTGATATTGTGTCATAGTTCCATTCAATAGTGCTGAATATTGTTGCATCAGGTTTAAATCTTATCTTAGTTCCTGTCTCCTCTGTAGGTTCCCCTCTCTCCAACTCAGTTACTTTCTTTCCCCTTTCGTATCTCTGTTTCCATACATAGCCGTCTCTCTTAACTTCAACCTCTAACCACTCTGATAGGGCACATACCACAGAAACCCCAACGCCATGAAGTCCGCCAGATACTCTATATGTTCCACTTTCAAATTTTCCGCCAGCATGTAGGGTAGTCATTACTACCTCTAGGGCTGGTCTTCCCTCTTTTGGATGAATATCAACAGGAATTCCTCTACCGTTGTCTATCACAGTGATACTATTATCTTTGTGAATAATCACATTGATGCAGGAGCAGTATCCTGCAAGAGCTTCATCTATACTATTATCAACTACCTCGTATACCAGATGATGAAGCCCTCTCTCTCCTGTGCTACCTATATACATAGCAGGCCTTTTTCTTACCGCTTCAAGGCCCTCTAAGACAGTTATAGATTTGGCATTATACGTATTGTTGCTCAAGCTATTTCCCTCCTATTTATAATTGAGAATGTAACAAAGCCTCCTATCAAAAGTGGTAGATAAAACGTAAAAAGTCTTAAAAACATTATGAACTCTGCTGAGGATACACCAGAAACACCTCTAAGAAAGTAGTCGTAACCTAATTCTATTATTCCGCTTCCCCCAGGAGTTGGCATATATGATTGTGTTATGCAAAATATTGCCTGTGCCATTATAGCATCGGTAAACCTAATATTAGCTCCTATAAACTTTACTATAGAAATCGGAAATGAAAGTAATAAGATCCAAGATACTATATAGATAGAGAATAGAGGTAGCCAACTGTAAAGAGAACCTATGTAAAATTTCTCTGACTGAGCAATTAGCGCTGTCCTGAATCTATAAATATGTCTAGATATCTTAGCGTATCTTTTTTCTAAATATACCAATCCCCTTATTATGAGTTCTCTAATCTTTATAGCATAGATGTTTTTACTAAAGATGATAAAGTACGCTAAAAAGATCCCTAGACCGTATGCCAAAAAGATTTTATAGAATATCTCTCTAAGTATATGGTTATTATAAGTTCTTAAAAAGACGGCAAAGATTATAGCAATTATACTTTTAACTATACCATTCATAATACCTCTTACTGAGACAATCCACAGTGCATCATCATAATCTAATCCTATCTTTAAAAGAGCCATATACTCACCTGGGAATGTTCCTATTGAAAAGGCAGTAATTCCTCCCAGGAAAAAACCAGTAAAAATAACCTTTAATGAGTTCAGAAATCCTATATTTACACCAATGTTACGGGATAGAGTAGATAATTTCACAGCCTCACTTATCCACCAGAGTAAGATCACTATACTTCCCCATATAATCCATACATAATTTTTCTCTCCAAGGTTTATCTTCCTATCCCTATAGACGAAATAATAAAATGTTACTCCGCCAAGAATCATAGGCACTAGAAGTTGCCAGAATCTTACTCTCATTTTCTACTCTGAGACAGGATTTTATCTAACCTATCTTTTATACCTTCCAAAGCCTGATTAATATCTGTTTTTCCTGTAACTATATTTTCTAACTGTGGATTTATGGCTTCAAAAGCTATCTGAGTAAATAGGGGGTCAATATCTACAGGAACTGCACTTTCTATATAACTATATAAGAAGCTATGATTCTCCTCTTTGTGAAGATTTAAAATATTCCAGATATTTCTAGATGCCGGTAATCCTCCAATATCTAGGACCCATCTCGAGTTTTCAGCTAACGTCTTAGCTAGAAGAAGCGTTTTTTGAGCCTTGTCAAAGTTATAATTATCCCTCTGTCTAAAGCAGAAATAACCGTAAATCTCCCAAAGTGAAGATATCTTATTCCCCTGATTATTTGGGAAAGGAAGAATCACTGGTTTTACTTTTTTAGCGTTATCTATCATTTTGTAATCTAAATAATTTCCTATAAGTATACCTGCTTTTCCATCACTAAATATGTCTATATTGGTAGAAATTTTGCCTCCAAGTAAGGTAGGGTTAATAATACCATTTTTAACCAATCTATCAAAAAACCTCAGAGTCTCCTCTATCTTTGCCTCATCCCATAGGAATCTTCCATCCTCTACTGCTTTTCCTGCCCCATTATTTACCATTAGCATCCAGAAGATATCAAAGAGAGAACTTCCTCTTAGACTTATAAGGATAGGGTAAGGGGAGACTAATTTAAGTTTACTTGCCAGGTCTAGAAAATCATCCCAGTTTATACCCTCTTTCTGAATCTTCTTGTAATTATACCCTAATCCCTCTACCAGGGTCTTATTTCCTATCATTATAAATTTGGGAGATAACATAACTGGATAACAATAGAAGTATTCTCCATCGGAAGTTATTTGATTTAATATCTGAGGGAAATATTCTAGCGACAGAATCTGGTCTTTAGGTATCTTTAATAGATATGGTCCATTTATATATAGAGGATTCTGTGTTCCATATATGATGTCTGGTGGTTCTCCTGCAGCAAATACTGCCATAATCTTCATCTGAGTTCCCATCTCCGCCATAGGGTCTCCACCACTAGGTAGAAGGTCTAGTCTAGATTTATAAGGCTTATACTGTTCATCAAACTTTTCCATTATTTCATTTATCGTCTTTTCCATACTCTTCGAATAAATACCAGACCATAGGACTACGTCATACTTTCCACTTATTACACCAGAACTACTCTTAGGCTTAAGCCCATAATAAAGCCCTATACCTATAGCTATAATTAAGGTTAATATTATTAAGATGGCTGAGCTTCTCCTAGCGAACAATCTGTTAAAGAATAGTTCTAATTTACTAGGCCTATATTCTATGGCTTCAGGAGGGACCATGTACCTTCTTCTAAGGTCATACAGCTCCATCCTAAAGTCAGCCCTTTTATCAAGGTATATCAGCTTGCTTATAAGGGCATTATATATATCTGTGAGGTCTCCGAAGGTGACATTGCTCTTGTCCTTGCCTAAGATTTCTAATGTTTCATTTAATACTGTTTCACCCTTGGAGCCTAGATATTTATAACAAATAGGTAAAAGTTCATTCCAAAAATCTTCCGGAATAATATCTGTTTCTCTTTTTATCTCTGCCATAGCAGATTCCATTATACCATAAAATTGCCAAAAAATAAATACTAATCTTATTTTCCTCCACTTTGAGGACTAGAAATTTATAAACTTCTATGTTATAATGTTCTTGTAATCCCTCCCATATACGGGTGGGGGATAGGAAGGAGGAAGAATATGGAGCAAAAAACAGTAACTAAGGTATTTAAAGTGGAAGGTATGTCCTGCGCAGGTTGTGCTAGAAGGATAGAAGAAAACTTACATAAGACAACCGGAATCTTATATGCTAGAGTAAACATAGCTACAGAGAAGGCAACAATTACATATGATTCGAGTAAGATCAATACCAGAGAGATTGCCAATTTAGTAGAGAATATTGGGTACAAATTGCTTGAAGAAGAAACAGATGATGAGAGCCGGATAGATTTTTGCAAAAGAAGATTTTTCTATTCTCTTATTTTTACTATTCCAGGAATCATACTTATGCTTTTAGAGATGTCTAAGATTACTATAATTCCCTATTCTGATATCATCCAGATTTCGCTTTCTCTACCAGTAATCCTTTTGGCAGGATTTAATATAATAAAAACAGCGTTAAAATCTATGGTGCATTTAGCATTTGGGATGGATGTTCTTATAGCTTTAGGAACTCTCTCTTCTCTTGCCACAGGCATCCTAAAGATTTCAGGATTTAACATAGAGAACTATGCCTTGATAGGAGCAATGATTATGACATTTCACTTACTGGGAAGATATCTAGAAGCGATAGCTAAGGGCAGGGCAACGAATGCTATAAAAGAACTTATTCAACTTGGTGCTAAAGATGCTAGAGTGATTAGAGACGGCAAGGAGATAGATGTTCCAATAGAAGAGCTTCAAACGGGTGATATTGTAATAGTAAGACCAGGAGAAAAGATCCCCTCTGATGGAATTGTTATAGAGGGAGATACCTATGTAGACGAATCTATGGTTACAGGAGAATCTATTCCTGTAAGAAAGACTGTAGGAGATAGTGTAATAGGTGCTACAATAAATCAATTAGGAACAATAAGAGTAAGAATAACCAAGGTGGGTAAGGATACCTTCTTGGCTCAGATAATAAAATTGGTAGAATCTGTACAAGAGAGTAAGGTTCCAGTTCAGGAGTTAGCAGATAAAATAACTGGGATCTTTGTGCCATCCATAATAATAATATCTATCGGGGTTTTTCTCTTCTGGATTCTATTTCCTCAATTTGGGATATCAATATTAGAGAAGGTATCTTTTTTACTTCCATGGGTTAGGCTTGGAGATAGTGTTCTATCTCAGGCAATATCTGCTATGATTGCTACACTAGTAATAGCCTGTCCCTGCGCTTTAGGATTGGCTACCCCAACCGCTCTTGTGGTTGGAACAGGTATTGGGGCAAAGCGAGGTATACTTATTAAAACGGGAGAAGCGATAGAAAGATTAAAAGATGTAGATACAGTAGTGTTTGATAAGACTGGAACTTTGACCTTAGGAAGACCAGAGGTATCATATGTATGGTCGAAATTGACTATAGAAGAGTTTCTAAAAATTGTAAGTTCTATAGAGTATAACTCTGAACATCCAATAGCGAAAGCTATAGTTGACTATGCCAAGAGAAAGGGAGTAACCCCTATAAAAATTGAGTCTTTTAGGTATATACCAGGTAAGGGAATAATTGCTACCTTAGATGGAAAAGACTATATAGTTGGGAATAAGCATCTTTTAACAGAAAACCGCTATAATGTAAGTCTTTACTATGAGACGATAGAGATGTTGGAGAAGGATAAAGCTACCGTAGTTCTTGTAGCAGATGAACAAGATATAGTAGGAGTTATTGGGGTTTCAGATGTACCTAAGGATAATGCAAGGTATGTAGTAAAATCTTTAAAAAATCTCGGTCTAAAAGTTATAGTACTTACAGGTGATAGCAAAAGTAATGCATCTACGATGAAAGATAAATTAGAGGTAGATCAAGTAATAGCAGAAGTACTCCCTCAAGATAAGGTAAGTATAATAAAAGGATTGCAAGAGCAAGGAAAGATTATAGCTATGATTGGAGATGGGATAAATGATGCACCTGCCCTTAAACAGGCAAATGTAGGGATAGCTATGGGTAGTGGAACTGATATTGCTATAGAATCTGGAGATATAGTTCTTATTAATAGCGATTTATATAACATTATAAGAGCTATAAAACTTTCTAAAGAGACATTTAAGAAGATAAAGCAAAATCTATTTTGGGCTTTCTTTTATAATGTTATCGCTATACCAATAGCAGGACTAGGATTATTACATCCAGTCATTGCTGAGATAGCAATGGCGCTTAGCTCTCTAAATGTGATATCTAACTCTTTGAGGTTAAGGAGGATTAAACTTGATGAGCAATAAACATGAAGAAGCTCTGAACCTTCTCAAAACAGCTAGGGGACAGATAGAAGGAGTTATAAAAATGATAGAGGATGGAAGATACTGTATTGACATATCTAAACAGTTACTATCACTTATAGCGCTTTTAAGAAAAGCCAATGAAAAGGTTTTAAAGGCTCATATGGAAACTTGCGTCAAAGAAGCTATGGTTACAGGCGATTTAGAAAGTAAGATTAGTGAGATTGAAGAGATTTTAGGTTATTTTTAGTATAATAAGAAAGGAGTATAATAAGAAAGGAGGTAAAAGGATATGTGGACTTGCCCAATGTGGTTTGGTAGAGCTCCTTGGTATAGAGGATATTGGAATATAACACCGTGGATTTTTAATGTTATTTTATTGGGTATAGCTGTCTTTTTTATATTGTACATAATTAGTAAATCTAATGTCTCTAGACTTTCTACAGGAGATACTGCCATAGATATCCTTCGTAGAAAATATGCAGAAGGAGAAATTACTAAAGAAGAGTTTCAAAAAAAGCTAGAAGATTTAAAGAGTTAAGTTTTCTAGAATAGGGGGACTTTACGCCCCTCTAATTTTATCATTTTGGAGGTAATTATGGAACTAAGGATTGTTATAGGTGGAGAAGCAGGACAAGGGATTCAAACTATTAGTACTATTATGTCTAAATTTTTCCTCCGTTCAGGTTACTATGTCTTTACTGAGCAGAGTTATCAGTCAAGAATAAGAGGTGGGCATAATTTTACACAGGTAAGGGTATCAACAGATCCTATATTAAGTCCAGATGATGGGATAGATATATTGGTAGCTTTGAATGGAGAGACGATAGATCTTCATAAGGAAGAAGTTTCTCAAAATGGGGTAATTATATATGATAGCGAGCTTATAAATTATGAAGACGTAAATAGATTATTCTTTGGTGTTCCCCTCCAGAGGATAGCTTTAGAGAATGCCAAAACGAAACTTGCCGTTAATTCTTCAGCCTGTGGTGTGTTGGTAGGTTTGTTAGATGGAGATTTTTCTATCTTAGAAACAATTATGAGAGAGCAATTTAAAGATCCAGAAATAGGAGAAAAAAATGTTTTGACCGCAAGAGCCGGATATGAAATTGGAAATGGTAGAAAAGATTTTTCTTTTAAAACGCCTTTTCTAACAGTTAATAATAGACTCCTCATAGATGGAGGTTCTGCCGTTGGTTTTGGGGCTATAGTAGCTGGATGTAGATTTTTATCTGCCTATCCTATGACCCCTGGAACAGCAGTAATGAATTATTTAGCTGGACATTCTAAAAGATACAATATAGTGGTAGAACAGGCGGAGGATGAGATTTCTGCTATAAATATGGTGTTAGGTGCATCCTTTGCTGGTGTAAGGTCTATGGTTACCACTTCAGGTGGCGGATTTGCCTTAATGGTTGAAGGACTCAGCCTTGCAGGTATGACAGAAACCCCTTGTGTTATTCATGTAGGACAAAGACCAGGCCCAGCAACAGGATTGCCTACGAGGACAGAGCAGGGAGAATTATTATTTGTAATAAATGCTGGACATGGAGAATTTCCTAGATATGTAACTGCCCCAAGAGATGCTCGAGATGCATTTTATAAGACTATAAAGGCATTTAACCTGGCTGATAAATATCAGATACCCTCTATAATACTTACTGACCAATTTCTTGTGGACTCTATGGTAACAATAGAAGACCTTGAGTTAAACAATATTAAGATAGAGAGGTACATCGAATATAATCCTATTAGAGATTATAAGAGGCATCTTATTACAGAATCTGGTATATCCCCAAGGGCTCTTCCAGGAACAGAGGGTATATTAGTTATAACTGATAGTGATGAGCACGATGAAGAAGGACATATAACTGAAGACTTGAGTATAAGGAAAAGACTTGTTGAGAAGAGGTTAAAGAAGGGAGAATTGCTCAAAGGGGATGTAGAAGAACCTATATATTTTGGTGTCTCTGATCCGGATGTTATCTTAGTAGGTTGGGGATCCACTTATGGAGCAATGAAGGAATCGGCAGATAGGCTTATCAAAGAGGGTTTTAATGTAGGTTTATTACACTTTTCTGATGTATATCCTCTTCCCTATAAACAGTTAGAGAAGTATAAGAATAAGAGGCTTATATGTGTGGAAGGAAATGCTACAGGTCAATTTGCCCTACTTATAAAAAGGGAGACAGGCATAGATATAAAAGAGAAGATTTTAAAGTATAACGGAAGACCATTTACCCCATCTGAAATTGTGAAAGAGGTGAAAAAGATATGGTAGATATAAAAACGTATGATAACGATCAAATCCCGGCTTGGTGTCCTGGATGTGGAAATTTCTCTATTCTTAAATCTCTGAAGCAAGCCTTAGCAGAACTTGATATACCTCCAGATAGAGTTCTTATGGTCTCTGGTATAGGACAGGCAGCTAAAGCTCCTCATTACTTTAGATGTAATCTCTTTAACGGGCTACATGGAAGAGATATCTCTGTAGCTGTTGGAGCTAAGATTGCCAATCATAACTTGATAGTTATAGCAGAATCTGGTGATGGAAATACCTATGGTGAGGGAGGAAATCACTTTATACATAATATAAGGAGAAATGTAAACATAAAGGTCTTTGTTCATAATAATCAGATTTATGGACTAACAAAAGGTCAGGCATCTCCAACCTCAGACCTTGGGATGAAGACAAAGGTTCAGATAGATGGAGTATTAAGCCCTCCTTTTAACCCTATAGCGGTAGCTATAGCTCTAAATGCTAGCTTTGTAGCCAGAAGTTTTTCCGGAGAACCTGAACACCTAGTTGCTATGATGAAGTCTGCAATAACTCACAAAGGTTTTGCCCTTTTGGATATCCTACAACCCTGTGTAACGTTTAACAGAATAAATACTTTCAAATGGTATAAAGATCGAGTATATAAGCTTGATGATAGTTATGACCCAACAGATAGGATATCTGCTTTTGAAAAGGCTTTAGAATGGGGAGATAGAATCCCAATAGGAGTCATATATGTAAATAATCGCCCTACATATGAAGAACAATTATCACAGTTAAAAGATAGCCCTTTATTTAAGATTCCTATAACAGGTATTGATTACTCTGATATACTAAAAGAGTTCAGATAAATTCGAACTCTTCCATATATTTATAAGTACTATTCTATATATAGGAGGTTTTGAACGATGAAAAGAATAGCACTGATTAACATTTTGGTAATTATTTTAAGTAGCCTTATAACAGGGTATGCACTTTGCCAGAATAGCTGGGAATTAGGTGCCTCATGGTCATCTTTAGATGGAAGAATACTATTTGATGCTAGGGTGGATTATGAGACTATGAAACTCTATTTAGGAAACCTTCAAGAGGATGGAGATAGACTTATAATAAGATATAATACCAGAGGAATCTTAGTTTCTTTAAATGATGAAAGTATGAACTCTTATTCTATTATTTGGGGTTCAACTCCAGATAGAAAGGATGCAATTTCATTAGAAGTAAAGTTAGCATTTGAAGGCTATAATGATACCATAGGATTATATAGGCTAGGAAATTCTTGGGGGTTAGGTTATAAGAGAGAGGGAACAGAGATATTAGGACCAATTTTAGGAAATTATAACTATAGAAATTACATAACTTTGGATGCTTCGGGTAGTTTTGGCTTCGGAACTTACTCTTCCTTAGGATTTGCAAGTGGAACTCAGGCGATAGATTTTGAATTAGGCTACATATACACTACAAGTGACATATTTAATTTCCCCTCTAACTCGCTTCCATTTGGGGTAGGTTATAGAGAAAGGTTAGATAATGGAATTATTATAGGAGGCAGATTTATACCATATGTATGTTTTAACGATGGATCCTGGGGTATAAATCTTGAGGGAGATTTAAGGCTTAACAGAGTTAAACTGAATTTAGGGGTTGACTATTATAAAGACAATCTCTTATATATAGGTAAACTTGTATTTGAACTTTCAGATACAAATTGGGTAACTCTTAGAGTAAATCCAGATACTATAGGAATATCCTATGGCGAATCATTCTAGACATTAGGAGGCGAAGATGCAAAGGAAAATTTTAGTAACTGTAGTTCTTATCTGTTTTATTGTCACTATAAATTCTTTGGCTTTTGCTATTACACCTAAAGAACTTATAGATAAGATAAAGAGTGAGACAAAGGACGTAAAAGATTCTTATGTAGATATAAAGATGAGTATGAATATCACAGGCGTTAGCTCAGGTTCTACTCAGACCACAAAACTTACATATAGATTTAAAGTAGAAACTATTACTAATCCTACAATAGTAAGAATTACATACTTAGAACCAGACACCTTTAAGGGAACTGTAATGCTTATTGATAACGAGAAGAACCTTCTGAGCATGTATTCTCCAATAACTAACCAAGTAGTCCAAAGTAAGATAGAACAGAAACAGACCACCACATCTACTATAGATTTTACTAATCCCACATCCATCTTTACAGAACTGGAAAAGGCTTATGATTTAACTGTAGAGGAAAAGAAGATAGATAAAAAAGATGTTTATATTCTGACCGCTACTTTAAAGCAGAATCAGAAAGGAGATTTTGGTAAGGGAATCTTTTATTTAGAAAAGAATTCCTTGAGCCCCATAAAGATAGAGTTGTTTGACACCAAGGGACAGTCCATTGGGATAATAGAACTTCTGGATATAAAGCATAATATAGGTCTTAAGGTCGCTAGCTTAAGGAGTTTTCCTAAGGATGCTAAGATAATAAAGGGTGGGACTATTCAAGGGACTCCTGGATTTCCATTCGGATCACAGCCTGGCAAGTAGCTTATTCTGCGTAGATCATTTTTATAGTCATCCCACCGTCTACCATTAGATTTGTCCCTGTAATAAAGCCTGCCTTTTTTGATGTTAAAAAGAGGCAGGCATATGCTATGTCTTCAGGAACTCCTACTCTTCCTACTGGGTGCTGAGAATGGTCTACATCTCTAAGTTGTGGAGTAGTCCTCTTTGAAATCTTCTTATAACTAGAGGTCTCTATCCATCCAGGGCTAATACAGTTTACTCTAATCTTATAAGGGGAAAGGGATATTGCTAGAGAATGGGTTAACGCTACTAATCCTCCTTTCGATGCAGAGTATGGTTCAGTATTTGGTTCAGACATAAATGCCCTTGTAGAAGCTATATTAATAATGGACCCTCCTTCATTCATATTCTTGGCTAGATATTTGGTCATAAGGTAAGGTGCTCTAAGGTTTACATTAATTACCCTATCCCATTCCCAAGTCTCCCTTTCAAAGATACTCTTAGTTGAGCCAATTCCAGCATTATTAATAAGTATATCTATCTTTTTGAATCTTTTGATTATCATACTACACGCCGTTATTATTTCTTCTTCACTTGCCAGATCACATCTTATATACATAACCCTGTCCTCAAATTCTTTAAAATCTAATGCCTTAATCTCATTAAGAGCCTCTTCGTCTATATCTATTATAGAGACATATGCTCCTTCACTTAGATATGCCTTAGAGATGGCATAACCTATTCCTTGTGCCCCTCCAGTTACAACTACAACCTTGTCCTTATATTCACTATCCATTAATCTTCACCTCCAACTACAATAAGCTATCAATCTCTTATTATCTTTCCTCTGGTTAAAGAGGTAAAAATGCCAAAGCAACATAAGATAGTAAAGATGGTAAACAGTAATTTTATACTAGTGATCAGTAAGGAATAGTTTTCTGACCCTATCTGAGCCTTTCCAATAATCAGAGTAAATACTATTGCTGATATACCCATACTAAATGTCTGCCCTAACATTCTCATCGTGGCAACCATAGAGGACGCTATACCATATACTTTCCTATCAACAGAGCTCATAATAGCATTAGTATTAGGAGATGAGAATAAACCAAAGCCAAAGCCTAGTATTATAGAACAGAAAATTATAAATGTTATAGGTATATGGACATCTATGTATCTTAATAAAAATAATCCCAGTGCTGTAAAGAACATTCCTATAGAAGCTATATATCCTGGCTGAATCCTATCAGAGAGTCTCCCTGCTAAAGGAGAAAATAATGCCTGTGTCAAAGGTTGAAAGATTAGTGCCATACCAGCGGACTGAGGATCTAATCCTTTTATCTGTTGTAGATATAGACTTAGAAGGAGAGATACCGCAGAAGTTGCACTATAATTTATCAATGCAGAAACATTTGACAGGGAAAAAGCCCTATTATTAAGAAAGAGATGTATATCTAATATTGGGGTCTTTATTCTAGAGGAATTATAAAAGAATGTTATAAATCCTAAGATTCCAATTAATATCCAATAGAATCCTGTTTTACTTGGTAATCTAGTAAATCCATACATAAAGCTAGCTATTGTAACTCCATATATTATTGTTCCAAAGATATCAAAAGTTTCCCCTTTAGCCTCTATCCACTCCTCCTTTAGATTGGTAAGAATAAGTGTTATAGTAATAATTCCTAATGTACCGCTAAATATAAATATACTCCTCCACCCAAAATTCTTAGTTAATATACCCCCTAAAAATGGGCCAAGAGAAAGCCCTAGATACACTGAGGTGACATTAACACCCAACGCCTTACCTCTTTCTCCAACAGAAAATACAGAGGTTAATAAAGCTGTACTAGTAGCAAATAACATACCTGCACCAATTCCTTGAATTATCCTAAATATTATTAAAAAGATATATCTGTTTACTATTCCACAGAGAATAGAAGATAGTGTGAAAACAGAAACTCCATATAGAAAGATCCTCTTTCTACCATAGATATCAGATAATCTGCCAAATGGAACTAGAAATATAGTAGTTGAGAGTAGATACGATGTGTTTATCCACGTAAGCAACACGGTATCTAGTAGCAATTCTCTACTAAGTAGAGGTAAGGCGATATTTGCTGCTGCACCTAAAAATGCTGTAAGAAAAGAACTTGTTATAGAAATGATTAGAACTGTATTCTGTAATTTTTTATATTCTAATATATTGGTCTTCTCTATTTCCGCTCTATCCTCCAAATTTACTTTCATCTCTATAAATATAATCTATTTTATCATAGATTTAATTAAGTCATTTATAATGATATTTTAAAAAAGAAATAACTCCAACAAAATGATTGACAGGTTCAGAGAGATAGAATTATACTATATGATGCAAAAGCAGTTGATGCTTGTCTTAAGATTTTTAAGGAGGGATTTAGTTTATGATGAACAGAAAAATAGACATTTCTTCTAAAGATATAACCAGGGTTTCACTCTTTACTGCTTTGGCGGCAGTCTCTGCTGTCATCGTCAGGTTAGGAACAGGAACAATGCTCGTTCCTTTTAGCCTTTTGCCTATGATATCACTCCTTTCTGGAATGATTTTAGGCCCTAGACTAGGAGCCATAAGTATGTTAGTTTATATACTTCTGGGCCTTATAGGCATTCCTGTTTTTGCTTCGCCTCCTTATGGTGGGTTTATTTATATATTAAAACCTACTTTTGGCTTCCTTCTAGGATTTATTCTTGCCAGCTGGCTGTCAGGTAAAGTGCTAGAGAAAAATAAAGGTCTATTAAAAAATTACTTTCTAGCTTCTTTTATTGGCTTGTTGGCTATATATCTTGTAGGCTTACCATACCTATATATAATTCTTAACCTCTATCTAGGAAAGAGTACTGATATAACTGGAGTATTAAGGCTTGGATTTTTCCCATTTATTATCCCGGATATAATTAAATCTGCCATCTCTTCTATTTTCGCTAAGGTCATTGTCTCTAGATTAGAGAATACCTATGTGAAAAGGTTCCAATCTTTACAGTAAAGCCCCCCTAATTCCAATAATAAATCATTATTTCTCTAGACTTGTATTGAAAAGTAGATTCTTCAGCGTCTAGTGCTCTTGGTATAAATGTTTTTTCTACAAAATACAGGAAATACATTAAGTTCATTCTCCCCCATGACCTAAGTCTAGTAATTAGGGTTTCTTGCCCCAGTAATATTCTAACCTAGCATACCTTTAGTCATACGGTTTCTCCCTCATAGTCTAGGAATACTCCTATCTACTTTTTTGCAACTGTAAATACCCTATATTCTTTTTCCGGCTCTAAAATTGGATTACCTAAGTCTCTCAACTTTGCAAAATATACATCTCTAAAACCTGATTCTTCTAAAAGACTTTTAACTTCGTTTAAGTCATAGCCAATATTGTATACTACTTCATCAAATCTCTCGTACAATTCGTCTTCATTTTGAATGAAGCCAGTGATTCTTGTTACCGCTACATTATTCTCTTCATCGTATATACCTCTATTTAACAGTACTATATTACCCCTATCTATGAAATTCAATGAATTCCAACTATTCTTTAGTCCAAACCGTGTATTTAGATCAAAAATAAAGTATCCACTCTCAATAAGCGCTCTATAAACCGAAATAAAACAGTTTCTCAATGATTCTATATCCTTTATATGATTTATGGCATCATATGTAGAAACTACTAGACCAACCTCCTCATCAATTGTGAAATTGCAAGCATCGGCCTTTATAAATCTTGCCTTACCTTCTTCAATAAATTCTCTATTGTTCTCCTGAGCATAGTAGAGCATGCCTTCAGAAAGGTCAATCCCTATAACATAATAATCTTCCTTAAGAAAATACTTTGCCAATTGACCAGTTCCACAACAAAGGTCTAAAATATATTTATTAGAGATATTACACCTATTACGATAAAATTCTAGTAAGACTGGAGCTACATTTTCTGCAAAGTTGCCCCACATTATATTGTATACTTTTGCAAACTTATCTCCATATACTTGACCCATTACCCGTCTATACTCTCATTCTGATTTTTCTTGCCCATCCCGCCTTAAGAAGTCTTCTACTCCTTTTATAAGTTCTTCTATCTCTCCTTTATCAGAACTGTCTGCTTTTTTGCTTTCGTCATAAGCTTCTTCTAGCTTCTCTAGGAACTCTTGAGCCTCAGGTTTTTGTGCAATAGCTTTAGAAATCTGCTGCTCAAAATTTTCCCCTTCCTTCTTTATATCTTCTAGAGGTATCTCTATACCTAAGAGCTTTACAAGTATTTTTAACACGAAATAAGAGACCTTTGGATTATACATCTGTATATAGTTAGGCGCATCTCCCCAGAGGCTTATACAGTCTATCCCTCTAATCTTACATGCCAATAGTAGATATGTGTGAATACTAGTAGGACCACTATAATCAACGAAATCTATATTTAATCCCTTAATCTCTTCCTTTAATCTCTCGTTATTAACCACAACCGATATTCTAGGGTCTCTAGTATGAGGAACTAGAGCATACTCTCCTCCTATAGTAAATACTCTTTTTAGACCAAATTTTGACAGAAAATCAAGTATAGTATCTGAATACTTTTTCCATCTTATATCTGGCTCTCTTCCTAGTAGAAACAGAATATCATTCCCCTTCTCATTCTTCCAGTAGTACAAGACTGTTTTTGGCGGATCAAATGCTACTAGAGTTCCTTTCTCTATAGCTCCCTGAGGCCTTGCATATTCTGATGTAGTTAGGATATAGAAGTCTTCAGGATTTATCTCTGCATAGATCTTTGCGGAAAGATTTTTTATAAGATAGAGTAATGTGTTAGTAGCTACCTCGCCAGCGTTAGGCCAGCCATAGAAACCCATAACCAAATATGGTTTATTTAACTCGATCTTTTCATATACTATCAAATCATCCATATGTATCCCTCCTATTAAATTGTATAGGATAGTAGTTTCTAAATCAAGTTTAGACAAATCTTTAAACTAAAAATTGCGTAATATTTGACTATACGTAGAATAGTATGTTAGAATATCTTCCTAAGCGGAGGCGATGTGAATGAAACCAGAGGATATACTTACTCAGATTCAGAATATAGAGAGTAATAGTGAAAAGATATTAGGGGAAGCTAAAGCTAGAGCCAAAGAGATTGAAGAGAGGGCTAGGAGAGAAGCTTTAGAAATAATTAATCAGGCCAGATTAGATATAGAAGAAGAGAGAAGATTAGCAATTGAAAAGACTAAAAGAGAAATAGAAGAGATTAGAGAAATTTTATTAAGAGAAAATAATCTTCTCTTGGAAAGATTTAAATCTTTACTAGAAGAGAGAAGACAAATTATCGTGAATTGGATAAAAGAGAAGGTGGTTGGATAAATGGCTATCCTCCCAATGCTTAGACTTTTTCTAGTTGGGCATAAAGATGAGGAGGAAAATGTTGTATCTTTATTACAGAACTTAGGCGCTATTGAAATAGAAAAGATTAATAAAGATAATGACTTTGATTTAGATTGGTTACCATCTAAGATTTCAGATATTAGTAGAGAGCTTAATAGAATAAAGTCAAATATATTGTTTCTAAAAGACTTTATAGAGACAAAGGGTAGTGTTATAGACTTATTTGTCCCTCAAAAGCTTCCTTTATCTAGCAAAGAGAAGGAAGATCTTATTGGAAATTTTAACAATAACGGTGGACATGATACTATCGAGTCTTGGCAATCCTCATTAGAAGAGATTAGAAATTCAATAAATACCTTACTGCAAGATAAAGAGATTCTAATGCCATTTGAAAATCTAAATATTCCTATTAGGATCATAAGAGAACTGAAATATGTAGATGTGTTCTTCTGCCAGATAAGAAAAGGTGACCTAGAGAAATTTGCTGAAGAAATTAGGAATTATCTAGCAGATGTGTCTGTTGTAAAAGAAACGTCTCAATATGCTTTCTTTATTATTACCGCTCATAGAGATATAACTACAGAGATAAGGGGGATATTTTCTAAATATAATGTGACTGTATTCAATCTAGAGAAATTTTCTGGAACCCCTAAGGAAGAGTTATCTGTTATCGAAAGAAAGATAGATAATCTCATAAAGAGAAGGGAAAATATCCTTAGAGAGATAAAAGAAAAAGGGGAGATATTACTTAATGCTCTTTATGTCCAATATGATAGTCATCAGGATGATCTTGTCAGATATGAACATCTTGGTAGAATTGTGCATACAAAGAAGATGTTCTTTATAACGGGATGGATCAAAGAGAAAGATGCTAAAAAGATAAAGGAGATATTAGAAGCTAGATTTGAAGATCTATACATAGAAACATCTGCGCCAGGACCTGATGATGAACCGCCAATAGCTTTAGAAAACAACTCTTTTGTTTCGCCGTTTGAAGTCGTTACTGGCATATATGGATATCCTAACAGTAAAGAGTTTGATCCCACCCCACTATTGGCACCTTTCTTTGCTGTCTTTTTTGCTCTGTGTCTTACCGATGCCTTCTACGGGATAATTCTATCTATTCTTTCTCTGTACCTATATAAAAGTTTAGTTATTGAAAAACATAGAAAGAAGTTACTGAAACTTCTATTTGTATGTGGATTATTTACTATTATTGCAGGGGCTATTACTGGTGGATGGTTTGGTAATGTCTCAGAGGCATTTACATTTTTAGCTTTCTTTGAACCTATAAGAAAAAGATTGACTCTTTTTGACCCATTAAAAGACCCTATTATCTTTTTAGGTTTATCTTTAGCTTTAGGCTTTATACAGATAATATTTGGATTATTTGTAAAGATGCTATTAAACCTTAAGAGAAAACAGTATAAAGAAGCTATCTTTGATCAGCTCTTCTGGATAATCTTTCTTCTATCTATAATACTTACCGGTGGAACGTTTATGGTAGAAGGGTTAAAGTCTATCAGCAAACCAGCTATATATTTTACTTTAATTATGGCTATAGCATTGGTTGCCACACAGGGTAGACATCAGAAGTCCATATTCCTTAAGATTACTAGTGGATTGGGTAGTCTCTACTCAGTAATAAGTTACTTAAGCGACGTTTTGTCTTACTCACGATTACTAGCTTTAGGGTTAGCTACTGGTGTTATAGCAACCGTAGTAAATGAATTGGTAAAAACCTTTAGTGGTATACCAATACTTGGAACTATAATAGGGATAATAGTCTTTATTGGAGGACACTTGTTTAATATGGTTATAAATGCCTTTGGTGCATTTGTCCATTCAAGTAGATTACAATTTGTCGAATTCTTTGGTAAATTCTTTGAAGGTGGAGGAAGGGAATTCAATCCATTAAGAAAGATAAGGACATATACAATAGAGAAGGAGGTAATGAAATAGATGTTAGGAACTGCTCTAGCAATACTTGGATCTGCATTAGCTGTATTTGGTGGAGGTATAGGGTCTAGCCTAGGTGTAGGAATAGCTGGTCAGGCTTGTGCAGGATTATTAAGCGAACAACCAGAAAAGTTTGGTAACCTTTTATTATTAGCAGCTCTTCCAGGGACACAGGGGATATATGGCTTCTTAGCAGGATTCCTAGTAATCTCTAAATTAGGATTACTAGGAGGAACACCTGCAACACCAGAGATATTTCAGGGACTTCAGATTCTATTTGCCTGTCTTCCAGTAGCTATAAGTGGTCTTGTATCTGGAATTTATCAAGGGAAGGTTTCAGCTGCTGGTGTAGGTATGGTGGCTAAGAGGGCAGAAGAAGCTGGAAGAGCTTTGATCCTAGCGGTTCTTGTAGAGACATACGCTATTTTAGGCCTTTTAGCAACTATTCTTCTTTTAAATGGTATAAAGATATAAGGATGAGGATATATGGGTTTCCAAGAACTTAAAGATAGAATACTATCTGAAGCCAGCAAGAATGCAGAATATATAATAAAAGAGGCTAATAAAAAGGCTGAGAGCATATTAGAAGAGGCTAATATAGAGGCGGAAAATATAAAAACATTGGGCTTGAGAAATATAGAAAGAGACATGGCTGTTCTAAAACGGCAGAGTCTTGCTAACATTCGTCTAGAGATGCAGAAAAGTATCCTTATGGAGGTTCAGAACACCATTGAGGAGATTATTTCTAAAGCTTTTCAAGAAATCTTAGAAAGCCCTAAATATTTTGATTATCTTTTAAAAGGGTTATTAGAGATAGATTTTAAAGGTAACGAAGAGATTGTGCTTTCCGATTATGACGCTCAAAGATTTGGGGAATTCTTACTCAAAGAATTAAAGAGAGTTAAGGGTGATATTACTCTTAAGATTGCTAGTGGCGATATTAAGGGTGGATTTATAGTTAGAGGTACAGATTTTGACATAAATAACACTTTAGAGCTTACCTTTCAGAATATAAGGCCAGAGATAGAGCAACAAGTAGGCAAGGTTCTTAAAGAGGCTGAGAAAAATGTCAATAGTATTTAAGGAAAACTTAAATTTTGCCACTGCAGTAGGCAAAATAAGGGCTTTATCTGCAAGATTATTTACACCTGCTGATTGGGAAAGACTTCTGACTGCAAAAACTGTTAAAGACTTAGCTAGGCTCCTTATTGAAACCCCTTATGGAAGAGTTATAAGTGATACGGATAGTTTCGATGACATCCAGCATAAATTAGTCTATCATCTCCTTTCAGAGATGAATGAGGTGGAGAAGCTCTTACCCGAGAGAGAATTTTTGTACTACTTTAGATATAAGATCGATCTGGGAAATATAAAAAGGGTTCTCTATGGCATATTAAGTGAGAAAGATGTAACTCTATATAGTGGAGGTTTAATTCCTTTAGAAATCCTAGAAGGGATAAAGAATAGTAAAGATTTAGAGTCATTAAGAAATCTGCCATACCCTTGGGATATTTTAAGAGAGATTAAAGAGGAACCTGTCCTCTGGACATACTACCTAGAACAGGCTTACTTCAAGGGCCTTATTGAACTCAGTAAGAAAAATAGATATACTCTTCTAGAATCTCTCTTGGTTAAACAGATAGATCTCGAAAACATTAAGATAGCTCTGAGGATAAAGACAGTAAATTATCCAGACAGGTATAGATTATTCTTCTATAGTGGAGGGACGATAGAAATAAAAGAATACCTAAGATTGCTAGATACCGCCTTTGAAACTTGGAAAGACAGTGAAGTAGTAGAAAAGCTAGGTATGGGGGATTACTTAGATAAACCTATAGTTTTAGAGAAGAAGATAGAGGAAAGTCTTATTGAACTCCTAAGTGTAAGTAAATATACCGCCTTTGGTTATGAGCCCATATTAGATTATTTCTTTAGAAAAGAGATAGAGCATAAGAATATCCTTTTTATCTTTTCTGGATTAGAATACAGACTTCCTATCCAGATCTTAAGGAGTGGTATCCGTGGCTTATAAGGTTGCAGTTGTTGGAAGGAAAGAATTCCTCTCCATATACGAGGTATTAGGTATAGACATATTTGATGCTAGGACAAAAGAAGAGGTTTTAAACACTATAAGAAAATTAAAAGATTATGGTCTAGTTTTAATAGATGAAGAGTTTTCAAACATATTAGAAATAGAGAGGGAAGAAAAGCTACCAATTCTTGGAGTAGTCCCTACCCAAGGTGGGGAAAAGATAAAAGGCTTCTTCTCAAACTTTGTTATAAGAGCGGTAGGCACTAAGATCTTTACGGAGGGAAATAGTAATGGAAAATAGTAAAGGTTAT
Organism: uncultured bacterium; assembly: GCA_937958695.1. Classification (GTDB taxonomy): domain Bacteria; phylum DUMJ01; class DUMJ01; order DUMJ01; family DUMJ01; genus DUMJ01. The sequence continues at coordinate 14,489 of CALGNK010000030.1, read as the reverse complement.
GTGGTAAGGGTTTCAGGTCCTCTAGTAGTAGCTAGAGGTTTACCTGGAGCTAGAATGTTTGATGTGGTAAGAGTTGGAGAGTTAGGACTGATTGGCGAGATAATAGAGCTAAGGAGAGAAAACATCTATATACAGGTTTACGAAAATACTTCGGGTATAGGTCCTGGAGAACCAGTAGAGACAACAGGTTCTCCTCTTAGTGTAGAGCTTGGTCCTGGACTTATAGGTACCATATTCGATGGAATACAGAGGCCCTTGAAGGCTATAGCTGAAAGAGTAGGAGATTACATTACTAGAGGGATAGAGGTCCCATCTCTAGATAGGGATATACGTTGGCATTTTAAGCCAATAGTTAAAAAAGGTGTTAAAGTAGAAGGTGGAGATGTTATAGGAGAGGTAAAAGAGACTGAGACTATAACCCATAGAATTATGATCCCACCAGGGATTAAAGGCATCATAGAAGAGATAAAAGAGGGAGAGTTCACTGTAGATGAAGTTGTTGCTAAGGTAAAGGATAAAGAAAGAATATATGACATTACTATGCTACAGAGATGGCCGGTAAGAAAGCCTAGACCTGTAAAAGAGAAACTTCCACCTAAAGAGATTCTTGTTACAGGTCAAAGAGTTATAGATACATTCTTCCCTGTAGCAAAAGGTGGAACTGCTTGTATCCCGGGTCCATTTGGAAGTGGCAAAACAGTAGTACAACATCAGTTAGCAAAGTGGGCAGATGCAGATATAGTAGTATATGTAGGCTGTGGAGAGAGAGGAAACGAAATGACAGATGTGCTTCTAGAATTTCCTCACCTTACTGATCCTAGGACTGGACGCCCATTAATGGAGAGGACTGTTCTTATAGCCAACACATCAAATATGCCTGTCTCGGCAAGAGAGGCATCCATATATACTGGTATAACTATTGCAGAGTATTTTAGAGATATGGGATATAATGTAGCTCTTATGGCAGATTCTACCTCTAGATGGGCAGAAGCTTTAAGAGAGATGTCTGCAAGATTAGAGGAAATGCCCGGAGAAGAAGGATATCCTGCCTATCTAGGGACCAGATTAGCAGAATTCTATGAAAGAGCAGGAAAGGTAAGGGTATTAGGAAGTGAGGATAAGGAGAGTACCTTGACGATTGTAGGTGCAGTATCTCCTCCGGGAGGAGACCTCTCAGAACCAGTAGTCCAGAATACGCTAAGGGTAGTGAGATGCTTCTGGGGTTTAGATGCTTCTCTAGCTTATGAAAGGCACTTTCCAGCTATAAACTGGCTAACAAGTTATTCCCTCTATGTAGAGTCAGTTGGTGATTATATAAAGACAATTACAGGTAGAGATTATGTATCACTAAGAAATGAGGCATTAGGTATATTGAGTAGAGAGGCAGAGCTTAGAGAGATTACTAGATTGGTAGGGATAGAGGCAATCTCTCTAAAAGAAAGATTCCTTTTAGAAGTCGCCAGGTCTATAAGAGATGACTTTTTACTTCAGAATGCGTTTAATGAGTTAGATACATATACATCTCTAGAGAAACAGCTACATATGTTAAGTATAATCTTAGATTTTTATCATCAAGGTTTGTCTGCTCTTGACAATGGTGCTTCATTAGAGGATATACTTAATCTACCTGTAAGAGAAGAGATCTCTCGTATGAAATATATACCTGAACAAGAAAAGGTAAAATTCTTTGAGCTTGAAGATATGGTAAAGAGAGAATTTTCTAGACTTATGGGGGTAAAGGCGTAGAAATGATAAAGGAATATCTTACTATTAGAGAAATAGCTGGTCCTCTTATGCTGGTAGAAGGGGTAGAAGGAGCAAAATACGATGAGATGGTTGAAGTCGAACTTCCTGATGGAAATATAAGAAGAGGTAGAGTCCTAGAGATAAATGAAGACAAGGCTTTAGTTCAGCTTTTTGAAGGGGCTACAGGATTAGAACTAGCAAGAAGCAAGGTTAGGTTTACTGGCAGAGGTATAGAATTAGGTGTTTCTTTAGATATGCTTGGTAGGATAATGAGCGGTTTCGGAAGACCTATAGACGGAAGCCCTCCATATATACCAGAAGAGCGACTTGATATAAATGGAAATCCAATAAATCCATATAATAGGGATTACCCCTCTGAATTTATACAGACAGGAATTTCATCTATAGACCTTATGAATCCTCTAGTAAGAGGGCAGAAACTTCCAATATTTTCAGCATCTGGGCTTCCACATAATAGAGTAGCCGCTCAGATAGCTAGACAGGCTAGGATATTAACTGCAGAGGAGAGTTTTGCTATAGTGTTTGCCGCTATGGGTATAACCTTTGAAGAGGCAGAATTCTTTATAGATGACTTTAGAAGGACTGGAGCTCTCGAAAGGGCAGTCCTCTTTATAAATCTAGCCAATGACCCTGCTATAGAAAGGATAGCTACCCCTAGGTTGGCTCTGACAGCAGCTGAATATTTGGCTTTTGAAAAAGATATGCATGTGTTAGTAATACTCACAGATATGACAAATTACTGTGAGGCATTGAGAGAGATCTCTGCTGCTAGAAAGGAGGTGCCAGGTAGAAGAGGATATCCTGGTTATCTCTATACAGACCTTGCCAGTATTTACGAAAGAGCAGGAAGAATTAGAGGCAAGAAAGGTTCTATAACCCAAATGCCTATACTTACTATGCCTGAAGACGATATTACTCATCCGATACCAGACTTGACAGGGTATATAACAGAGGGTCAGATTATTCTAGATAGAGGGCTTCATAGAAAAGGAATCTATCCACCCGTAAATGTCCTTCCATCCCTGTCTAGATTGAAAGATAAAGGTATAGGTGCTGGTAAAACTAGGGAGGACCATGCTGATGTATCAAATCAACTTTTCGCCGCTTACGCTAGAGGACAGGAACTAAAGGAATTAGCAGTAATACTTGGTGAAGGTGCCCTTACTGACATAGACAGAAAATATATAGAATTTGCCAATCAGTTTGAGGATAGGCTAGTCAAGCAAGGAGAGTATGAGGATAGATCTATAGAAGATTCTTTAAATATAGCATGGGAATTACTTAGGATGCTTCCTAGAGAGGAGTTAAAACGTATAAGGGATAAATATCTAGAGGTGTATTTCGATGCCAGAAATTAAAGTTCGTCCAAATAGGATGGAGCTATTAAAGCTAACTAGACGTTTAAATGTAGCTAGAAGAGGACATAAGCTCTTAAAAGATAAACAGGAAGAATTAATGAGACAATTCTTAAGTTATCTAACTGAGTTGGAGGTTATCCTTACAGAACTTATAACTTCCCTAGAGGATGTAAATATGGCCTTCCAATTAGCAAGCGCCTTAGGAGACCCTTTTTTGTTTGATAGAACATTAGTAGAACCACTTAGTAAGATGGAAATAAATGTAAGGTGGAGATCTTTAATCAACGTTCCAATACCAGTCCTTGAAGTGGTATATCCTGGACCTTTACTCTATGGATTCTTAGGTGTTTCTGTTGAGTTAGACTCTGCTTATAAACAGCTTTTAGACTCTCTAGATAAGCTTATACGGCTTATGGAGTTAGAAGTTTCAGTTATAAATCTTGGTATCGCTTTAGAGAGTACAAGGAGAAGGGTTAACGCCTTAGAGTATGAACTTATTCCACAGATGGAATCGGCAATAAGATTTATTTCAATGAAGTTAGAAGAGCTACAACTAGAAACTATTACTAGATTAATGAGGATAAAAGATATTATTAGGGGGAGATAACCCTATTGAAAATTTTGCATAGGAAGTTTATAATTCAACTGTTAAAAATATAATGAAATTTTGAAAGGAGGGGCTATGTAATGCCTGAAATTCAGGTTCAAGAAAATGAGTCTATAGATAGTGCTTTAAAGAGGTTTAGGAGAGAGATCCAGAAATCGGGAATACTTTCAGAGATCCGTAGACATGAACACTACGAAAAACCAAGCGAAAAGAGGAAGAGAGAGGCTTCCAGAAAGAGAAAGAGGTAAGGTTTTGTATAGATTATCAGCATTAATATTGCTTTTTCTTTTATTACCTTATAGGGTAATAGCAGATTCTTTTTCTTTAGTCTCTGTTCCTTACTATAATATAGCAGGCTATCCGCTTACTAGTTGCCTCTCTATGATTTTAGGATACTATGGAGAGAGATTTGACGGAGAAGAATTAAAGTCAAAAATAGCTTCTTTAGGCTGGGAAGATTTATTCTCTGCAATAAGTTATTTAGAAAGTAAAGGTTATAGGGTTTATATAACTCAGCTTCAGATAAGGGAGATTAGAAACATAATAAATTATTCAGAGATACCGGTTATAGTTGGACAGTCTTTCAGAAAGCCTTATGATTATCTCTATTGGAGGCTAGTTATAGGGTTTGATGATCAGAAGGGATTGGTAACTAATGATCCTATTATTAGGAGTAATTATATCCTAGATGAAGATAAATTTAAATCGTTATGGGTAAGAGAAGCTCCTAATATTACTGTTATAGTTCTTCCTAAAGACAAGAGATTAAGTATAGTAGAGAATAGTACGATTAAAAATGCATTGCTCTTTTATTCTAATACTAGGAGATACGTATCTAATTCTGACTGGAATTCTGCTAAGAATGAAATAGAGAAGTATTTAAAAATATATCCTGATAATCCTATGGGATTAAATGCATATGCCTATATCCTTTTACAGCTTGGAGACTTAGAAAGAGCTAAAAAGACTATAGATAGGATTATTCCTAACTATCAATTACCCTATACATATAATGTCGCTGGAATTATTTACTGGAAGTTAGGTGAGGTAAAGACTGCGGAACAGTACTTCTCTAAAGGATATATATTGAGCCCCAGTAACAAGGAGATAGTAAAGAATTATTCTAATTTTCTCATATCTCAAGGGAAATTGGAGGATGCAAAAGATATTCTTAACAGTTATCTGGTATTAGAGCCAGAAGATCAAGAGGTAAAAGACCTATTAAATAAATATAGATAGAAAGGAGTTATAAAGTTGTTAGTTACTGCAGATTTACTACTAAGAGAAGCTGTTAATAGTGATTATGCTATTGGAGCATTCAATATCTCCAATAGAGAATTTTTAGTTGCAATTATCCTTGCTGCTAAGGAGGCTAATTCTCCACTTATTATTCAGGCTAGCGAAAGTACTGTAAAGTTTTTGGGATTTGACTACTTAGCCCATCTTATTAAATTTGCTGATAAGTTCTCCGAAAATATTCCTATCGTATTTCACCTAGACCACTCTAGAAAGCTAGAGACTATTGTAGGAGCTATAAAGGCTGGCTTTACCTCTATAATGTATGATGGATCTCATCTACCCTTTGATGAGAATGTAGCTACTACAAAAGAGATTGTGAAAATAGCTAAGGCGGTAGGGATACCGGTAGAAGGAGAGATAGGTAGGATTGGTGGGGTAGAAGAGCATATTAAAGTGAGGGAGGACGAGGCTATATATACAGAGGTAGAAGATGCAGTAAAGTTTTATGAACTTACTGGAGTTACTTCTCTAGCAATAGCTATAGGAACCGCTCATGGAATGCAAAAGAAAAATGCTAAGATAAACTTTCAGCGACTAGAGGAGATACATTCTAGACTTCCAGATGTTCCTCTAGTTCTTCACGGCTCCTCTGGTGTTCCAAAAGAGGATATCAAAAAAGCTATTCAGCTTGGAATAAAGAAGGTTAATATCGCTACTGAATTAAAGATGGCTATGGCAGATGGAATAAAAAGGGCATTAAGCAATGGAACTATAGAGCCTAGAGACTACCTAACAGAGGGAATAGAGAGTGTAAAAAAAGAAGTCTTAAATAATATAGATATATTAGGGAGTGCAGGAAGGGTATGAGCATTGACAAGACCAAAAAAGTCATTGGAGTAGATTTAGGTGGAACAACCTTTACAGTTGGGGTTATGGACTTTGACGGGAATGTCCTTTCTAGAGTAGATACGGAGACTCCGGTAGAAGACGGCCCTAATGCTGTGATGAATAAGATTGTTGAATATATAGATATAGCTATAGAAAAGGCAGAACTTACAGAAAAGGACATCATTGGGGTAGGTTTGGGTGCTCCTGGCATCTTAGATGTTGATAAGGGAATTAATATATTCTCTCCAAATCTAAAGTGGCATAATGTAGATATGGTCAGTCCTATAAAGAATCATTTAAACGCTCCAGTATTCATAGAGAATGATGTCCGTGTAGCTGCTCTAGGAGAGAGGAGATTTGGGGCTGGAAAAGGCAGAAAATATATGATATTTATAGCCCTTGGAACTGGAATCGGCTCAGGAATTATCATTAATGGAGAATTATTCCGTGGAAGCATTGGAGGCGGTGGAGAAATAGGGCATATGGTGATAGATAGTAACGGACCAAAGTGTAACTGTGGTAATTATGGTTGCTTTGAAGCACTTGCTGCTGGCCCTTCTATGGTTGCTAGGGCGGAAAAAGCTATTAAAAGTGGGATAGAGACAAAGATATTTGAATTGGCAGACAGAGATATAAATAAGATAACTCCTGCGTTAATATACAAGGCAGCAAAGATGGGAGATAAAGTGGCATTGGAAGTATTTAAAGAAACAAGTTATTATCTTGGGTTAGGACTTGTAACTCTTACTACTGTATTTAATCCAGAATGTATAATTGTTGGTGGAGGAATCGCTAAATCTTGGGATATACTTATGCCTCCGGCTATACAGATGGTGAAAACTAGGAGTTTCCCTGGCTCTAGAGATGTTGTAGAGATTATACCTGCTGAGTTGGGCGATTCTGCTGGTATGATAGGTGCCTGTGTTCTTGTTATGGAAAAATTAGAAAAAGGAATACATATTATTTAGACTTCAATGAAAGGAGAATCTAGAAGTGGAAAGGGAAGTCTTTTCTGGGAAAGACTCATCTGGTATGTACCAAAAGATATATAATCTTCCAGAACAGATTCTATCTGCCTGGGAAGTTGGAAAGAATGTCGACATTTCTCATTTAACTGGACCTTGGAATAACATAGTTCTTGTAGGTATGGGTGGGTCTGCCATAGGAGGAGACATAATAAAGTCTCTTGGATATTGGGAGCTTAAGATACCTTTCTCTATAGTTAGAGATTACTCTCTCCCTGGCTTTGTCGATAAGAATACATTACTTATAGTTGTTAGCTATTCCGGAAATACAGAAGAATCTGTAAGTGCCTGTAAAGAGGGCCTAGAAAAAGGAGCTAACGTTATAACAGTGGCTTCTGGTGGAGAGATAGAGTGTATATCAAAAGGGAAAGGTATAACTTCTATTACTATTCCTAAAGGGTTTCCTCCTAGAGCTGCTCTAGGCTATACCTTTATACCAGTTTTAAGCGTTCTATCAAGATTAGGACTGATTAATATTACCGATGAAGATATCAAAAAGGCTGTAAGTTTGATGCACGATATGAGGGACAGTGAATTAAGGGAAGAGATTTCAGAAGAGTCTAATATTGCTAAGAGATTAGCTAATAAGATTGATGGATATTTACCGATTATATACGCACCTGATGAGTATTTTGGAGTGATTGCTTACAGGTGGAAGTGTCAGCTTAATGAGAATAGTAAACTTTTTGCAATATGGAATAGCTTCCCCGAATTAAACCATAATGAGATTATGGGATGGGAAGGTAAGGATGAATTCCTAAAGAAGACTTTTGTTGTCTTTCTTAGAGATAAGACAGAGACAGAAAGAATAAAGCTTAGAATTCAGTATATGAAAGAATTTATCTCCTCAATATCTGCAGGTATAGAGGAGGTCTGGAGTAGAGGAGAGTCTCTGCTAGAAAGATTTTTATCTCTTATATACATTGGAGATTTTGTCTCCTTCTATCTAGCAATCAAGAGAGGGGTAGATCCAACCCCTGTCGATAGTATAGAAAAGCTTAAAGAATACCTAAAGAGGGGGTGAACATTTGTTCATATATAAAGGTATAATTATTAATAAGAGTAAAAAATCTTATAAAGAGGAGGCGTTAAAAAAGTATGGCGCGAGTAGTACTTGAACATGTGACGAAAAGATTTGGTACGGTAGAAGCGGTAAAGGATGCAAACCTTGTTATTGAAGACAAGGAATTTTGCATCCTAGTAGGTCCCTCAGGCTGTGGTAAAACGACAACATTAAGAATGATTGCGGGCCTTGAGGAAGTAACCGAAGGTAACATCTATATTGGAGATAGGTTAGTTAATGATGTTGCCCCTAAGGACAGAGACATTGCTATGGTCTTTCAGAATTATGCGCTTTATCCTCATATGACAGTCTTTGATAATATGGCATTTGGGCTTAAGCTTAGGAAGGTCCCTAAGAAGGAGATTGAACAAAAGGTGAGAGAAGTAGCAGAGATGCTTGGTATCCAGGACCTTCTTAAGAGAAAACCAAAGGAGCTGTCCGGCGGGCAGAGACAGAGAGTTGCATTAGGTAGGGCTATTGTTAGAACACCTCAAGTCTTCCTTATGGACGAGCCTCTATCTAACCTAGATGCCAAACTAAGAGTCCAAACTAGGGCGGAATTGAAGAGACTCCACAACAGGCTCCAAGTTACAACAATCTATGTAACTCATGACCAAGTAGAGGCTATGACTATGGGTGACAAGATTGTTGTTATGAACAATGGAGTGATTCAGCAGATAGACTCACCATTGAATCTCTTTAACAAACCTAGAAATCTATTTGTAGCAGGATTTATAGGCAGCCCAGCGATGAACTTTATAAACGCAGTATTAGAAAGAAAAAATGGTGGTTATTGGCTAAATGCTGGAAGTTTTGAGGTAAAGATACCGGAATCTCTAAATTCTCTAGTTGAACCATACGCTACGAAAGAAGTTATCTTTGGTATAAGGCCTCAAGACATCTATGATGCAGAACTTATGAGAGAGGCCGATACAAAGCCTGAGTGGACCATAAAGGCTACCGTAGATGTTACAGAACCTTTAGGTTCAGAGGTCAACCTGTATTTAACAACAGGAGAACATGTTATAGTAGCTACAGTAGATCCTGCAACCAAGGCACAGACAGGGCTAGAGTGGAGAGTATACTTTGATATGGATAAGATGCACCTGTTTGATCCAAATACAGGCGAAGCAATTATATAAAGAACTTATTTAAATTCTAAGATTTTGAATTTACGAGGTGATACTCCTTAGAGAGTATACCCTAAGTATAATAATAAAAAGAGGGAAGTAATTAATCTTCCCTCTTTCTTTTTTAAGTCACCGCAAGATTTTCCGCCACGAGCCTTTCAAACTCTTCTGCCTCAATAGTTTCCTTCTCTTTAAGTATATTGGCAATCTTTATAAGGATCTCTTTATTGCTCAAAAGAATCTCCTTAGCTCTTTCATAACAGGACTCTACTATCTTCCTGACCTCTTTATCTATCATAAAGGCTACCTGTTCACTGTAGTTTCTACTCTCTATAAGATCCCTACCTAAGAAGACCTGACCTTGCTTCTTGCCAAATGTTAATGGCCCTAACTCCTCACTCATACCAAACTCAGTTACCATCCTCCTAGCTATCTCTGTGGCTACCTCTAGGTCATTTTGAGCTCCTGTAGTACTTTCATTAAATATTATCTCCTCAGCCGCCCTTCCACCTAGAGCTGTGACTATCTTATCTAACAGTTCTTCTTTTGTTAGTATATGCTTGTCTTCGGTAGGAAGATGTAGAGTATATCCCAAAGCCATCCCTCTTGGTATTATTGAAATCCTATGGACTTTATCAGCATTTGGCAGAAACTTCGTTACCAGAGCGTGACCTACTTCATGATAAGCAATTAGTTCTTTTTCTTTCTCAGACAAGACCCTACTCTTTCTTTCTGGACCTGCAATAACCTTGTCTATTGCTTCTTCAAGTTCTTGCATTGTAATCTTGCTTTTGTTTCTTCTAGCTGCAAGTAAAGCTGCTTCATTCATAAGGTTTGCTAAGTCTGCTCCTGAAAAACCAGGAGTCCTCTGAGCTATTATCTGTAAGTTTATATCTTCTGCTAAAGGCTTACCTCGGGCATGTATTTTTAATATCTCCAATCTTCCTTCTACATCAGGATTATCTACCACTACCTTTCTATCTATCCTTCCAGGTCTTAAAAGAGCAGGGTCAAGTATATCTGGCCTATTGGTAGCAGCTATAACTATAATACCAGTATTAGCATCGAATCCATCCATCTCAACTAGAAGCTGGTTTAGAGTCTGTTCTCTCTCGTCGTGTCCTCCACCTAAGCCAGCTCCTCTATGCCTTCCTACAGCATCTATCTCATCTATAAACACTATACATGGAGCATGTCTTTTAGCTTGATTAAAGAGATCTCGCACTCTAGATGCTCCTACACCTACAAACATCTCAACGAATTCTGAACCACTTATGCTAAAGAAAGGAACTCCTGCCTCTCCAGCTACCGCTCTTGCCAGTAGTGTCTTACCAGACCCAGGAGGTCCAACTAAAAGTACTCCTTTGGGAATTTTTGCTCCTAACGATTGGAATTTCTTTGGGTTTTTCAGGAATTCTACAACTTCCCTTAGCTCTTCTTTAGCCTCCTCTACGCCTGCTACATCAGCAAATGTTACTTTGACTTTACTCTCCGAAGCCAGCCTTGCTCTACTCTTCCCAAAAGACATTGCTTGATTATTTGCACCCTGAGCTTGCCTAAACATAAAATACCAGAGTAGACCTATAAGTATTACTGTTATAAGTGGTGAAACTAATCCAAGCCACCATGAAGGTTGAGAAGGTGGAACACCTGCAAATTTTACATTAGCCTTCCTTAACTCTTCTACAAGGTTCGGATCGTCAATTTTGTAGGTAACAAACTCGATTCCATCTAAAAATTTCCCCTTTATAGTTTCTCCAATGGTAACTTCTGCTACTCTTCCCTGCCTTACATAGTCAAGAAAGTCTGAGTAACTTATCTCTATAGGGGAAGAACCTATGTTAAACATAGACCTCCAGAAAAAGATAGCTAGAATAATAAATATAATAAAGTATATTATAGCTCCATTAAGTTGTCTTCTCAAAACTTTCGCCTCCAACTTCTAAATTATCTAAGATACCAAGAAATGGCAAATTTCGGTAAAGGCCATTATAATCTAATCCGTATCCTATTATAAACTCATCTGGGACTTTAAATCCTATAAAATCCACATCTATATTTACTATCCTCCTAGATTCTTTATCTAAGAGAACACATACCTTTAAATCTCTAGGGTTCCTAGCCTTAAATATCTTAGTAAGATGTTCAAGGGTGAGTCCTGTATCTATAATATCCTCTACTATAAGTACGTCTCTATTCTCTATAGATTCATCTAGATCCTTTATAATCTTTACAACACCACTAGACTTAGTACCTCTTCCGTAACTGGAAACAGCCATAAAGTCTATAGTAAGTGGAAGGTTTATATATCTTATTAAATCGGATAAAAATATTACTGCTCCTCTAAGGATACATACTAGGTGTGGCATCCTTCCCATATAAGCCTTTGTAATCTCTTCTCCCAGCTCTCTCACTCTTTTCTGTATCTCTTCCTGCGAATAAAGAATCTTTATGCTACTCATAGCTTTCAATCCTTACTAAAAGTATCTCTCTTGTGTTATCGGTCACCTTTACCTTTTCACTAATGGTATATTCAGGGATACATATAATCTCTCCATTACTATCAACTATAACAGGGTATAGACCTCTATACTCCCTCGGTATCTTTCTATCAACCATTATGTCCTGCAGTTTTTTACTCTTACCTTCAAGACCTAAAGGAGAGAATCTTTCACCCTCTTTAGGACTTCTAAGGTATATTGGCAATTTTATTTTATCAAAATCTAAATAAAAAGTATATAGATTATTAGATAGTTTTTCCCTTAAATATCTGTCATTGTCGATTATTTCTATACATACTTTTTTATTTAGCCTATCTATAATAGTTACTCCTGGCACATTAAGTTCGTATATAGGTAGGGATTCAAGCTCTTCTCTTAATATCCTTATTCCACTATGATCTCTATAGGCTATAGCGCCTCCTGGAAGGTTTAACTCTTTACCAGTAGAGCTCTCTAAAAGATATTCGATCATTTCATAGGACTTTTCTCTTACCTCATTTGGCTTCGGACTAATATCAATGAGTATCTTCATAAATATTCTTCTTTTTAAGAGATTAGGCAAAGGTTTTATATCTTCTATAGGAACGTAAAATTCTCTCTCAGAACCTCTATACTTTTCTAGAAAACTATTCTCTAGATAAGACAGAAACTCGTCTAACTCCTCCGCCTGAACAGCTATTTTTAGTATAGCCTCCTTTATCCTTGGATTATATTCTGCAAGCTTTGGTAAAAGCTCTAGTCTTATTCTATTTCTTGTAAAAGTAGTACTTAAGTTTGAGCTATCAATGACATAGCTTATATTATTCTCTCTACAAAAATCTAATATCTCCTCTCTCCATACACACATTAATGGTCTAATAATATTTTTATTCTTTATCGGGATTCCTCTTAATCCTTTTATACTAGTTCCTCTTATAATACGCATAATAACAGTTTCTATTTGGTCATCTAGGTGATGGGCAACAGCTATCTTGTTGCTATTACTCTCTATCCTTGCCTCTTCTAAGGCTCTGTATCTAGCAATTCTAGCAATCTCCTCTAAACTTCCCTGTTTTTTCATCTTTTCCATATCTAATTCCTTTAATATAAATGGCAAGCCTAACTTTTTGGATGTTTGAGAGACAAAGACTGCTTCATCTTTACTTTCTGGTCGAAGTTTATGGTCAACATAACAGACAAACATGGAAAAGGCCAATTCTTCTCTTAGAGAAGACAATGCAAAAAGAAGAGCCATAGAATCTGATCCACCAGATACACCTATTAGAATTGTATCTTTAGGAGAGATAAGCTTATGTTTTAGAATAAAATTTTTGACTTTTTCTGTAAAATTCATTAAACATTGGTAGCGGCACGAGGATTCGAACCTCGGACATAGCGGGTATGAGCCGCCTGCTCTGCCACCTGAGCTATGCCGCCATAAAAAATGGTAGCGGGGGCTGGATTTGAACCAGCGACCTTCGGGTTATGAGCCCGACGAGCTACCGGACTGCTCCACCCCGCGTCTTCTATTATAGATGATACTCTAAAAATTTGCATTTGTCAAGAGCCCCTCAATTTCCGAACTCAGGAGAGATCTAAGTTCATCAAGATTTTCTCCTGTTATGGCAGAAACGAATACACTCCTATCTCCTGTAAGAGGAATAAGATCACTTCTATCCTCTATTAAGTCTATCTTATTATAAACCCTTATTATAGGTTTATTATATACCTCTAGATATTTCAGCATCTCATCTACAACCCTTATATGCTCGTAGAAGAAGGGATCACTCGCATCTATTACATTTAGTATAATATTTGCATATTTTATTTCCTCTAGGGTTGCAGAGAAAGCTTCTACTAAATGATGAGGAAGTTTATGAATAAATCCTACCGTATCGGTTAAGAGTGCTTTTGTGTCTCCAAGCCATAATATCCTAGTTGTTGGGTCTAAAGTAGCAAAGAGTTTATCTTCTACCAATACATTTGAATGAGTAAGAGCATTCATAAGGGTAGACTTACCTGCATTCGTATACCCAACAAGCGTTACTACAGGTATACTATTTCTCTCTCTATTTGAACGTATAAGTGCTCTATGGCGCTTAACTTTCTCTATCTCCTTTTCTAGAAATTCTATCCTTCGTTCTATGTGTCTTCTATCAGTTTCCAACTTTCTTTCTCCTGGACCCCTTGTCCCTATTCCTCCACCAAGTCTAGAAAGCTCTTTACCTTTCCCCACGAGTCTAGGTAATATATGTTTTAACTGAGCTAATTCTACCTGTAACTTACCTTCTTTTGTCTTTGCATGTTTGGCAAAGATATCGAGGATTAAATCTGTCCTATCAATCACTCTAACTCCAAGAACAGATTCTAAATTCGCCACCTGAGATGGTGAGAGTTCTCCATTGAATATAACAAGATTTCCTGATACCCGTTGAACTATATCAGCAAGTTCTCTTAACTTTCCTTCGCCTATATAGTATTTAGGATCAGGAGAATCTTTTCTTTGAGACAACTTATATACAACGTCTCCACCTGCAGTAATAGTTAATCTTTCTAACTCCTCAAAGAGGTAATCTTCTAGTGCTTTGTCTTTTCCATTTCTTATATCAACTAAAACTACTCTCTCTTTCTCTTCTCCTGTCTCATATGCTATAGTGTCGCTTTTCTTTTCTATTTCAGATATCTTTTCAAGAAAATCAAAGTTGAAAAAGTAGTCATATGGATAAGGTCCCACTAACTCGAAGCTATCTAACCTTTCTCCATTAAGGAAAGCTACCTGCATATCTTTAGGTCTTCCATCCTTAGATATAGATAGAACAGCAAAAAAGTCTAACCTTAGATTTTTAAGTGTTGCTAATTCTATACCATTTACGATTGCCTCTTTTCCTAATTTTGTAGAGATGCAGAAGACTTTAGAAAGAGAATCTTTTCT
>CALGNK010000029.1 GCA_937958695.1 uncultured bacterium | reverse complement strand
GAAAGATGGTTGATATCTCTGTTAGAAATCATCAGACCTTACCACTTCTAATTAATTTTAGAATTATAATACTTTCTACCACGCTTGGAACGGTAGCTGGCATACTTCTTATGCCGACATTTATAAATATATTTGGAAGGCTCATTATAATCTTTGAAAAGGAAGGTTCCCTCTTAAGATTATTTCTCAAGATATTTAACCCTAAAAGTTTTGTAAACTCTTTTGATGATATTGTCATTCCCAAAAGAGAGATTATTGGAAGGGATATCTTTGAAGGTATTCCAAAGAAATTCTTCTTTTTTCAGTTACTTATTACTGGATTCTATACTATAGGCGTCTTAAGTTCACTCTATGCTGGAGCCATAGTCCCTCAGTATAGAGTTACCGCTAGTCAACTTTCTGGTATAATAAATGGTGTAGCTACAGTATTATTTATGGTTTTTGTTGATCCTTCTATTGCGGTTATAACCGACCAAGCTTTAAGACAAGTAAGACCGCAGAAGGATGTGAGAAATATAGTTATAATTTTAACTGTAGCGAGACTTATGGGTACTATACTAGCTCAGTTATTAATAGTTCCTTGTGCCCGTCTAGTAGCTTTTGTTGCTACCAAGATGTAAAAAAAGGAGGCTGTAAGATGCTTTCTGTAGAAGAAGTTATTCATATAGAGAGATTGGCAAGATTAAAGCTTACTGATAAGGAAAGAGAGATGTATAGAAGTCAGCTAAATGATGTGTTGAATTATGCTGCTAAGTTAGACGAGATTGATACATCTAACGTCCCTCCTATGTATCACATCTTACCAGTAACTAATGTCTTAAGAGAAGATATTCCCCAAAATAACTTTTCATTAGAAGATGCTTTGAGTAATGCTCCTTTAAAAGAAGGAGGCTTTTTTGTTATACCTCCTATATTAGGAGGTGAGGAGTAGAATGGAGTTAGCAGACTTAACTGCTCATGAACTCTTAGAGCTCATATCTAAAAGAGAGATTGCTCCAAAAGATATAGTAAAAAGTTGCATAGAGAGGATAGAAAAGTATGAGCCTTTGATTAAAGCTTATCTTAATATTAGAGACCCTGAAGAGGTTATTAATTCAATAAGAGAAGGTGCTTCATATTCGGCGCTTCCTATAGCCATAAAGGACAATATACTGGTAAAAGGTCTACCAAATACTTGCGCATCAAAGATACTTTCAAACTTTATAGCTCCATATGATGCTACCGTGATAGAAAAGTTAAAAGAGAGATCTTTTAATATTATTGGTAAAACTAATTTGGATGAATTTGCTATGGGGTCTTCTACCGAGAATTCTGCCTTTGGCCCAACTAAAAATCCATGGGATTTAGAAAGAGTCCCTGGAGGGTCTAGTGGAGGTTCAGCTGCTAGTGTGGCAATTGGTTTTTCAATATGGGCTTTAGGATCTGATACCGGTGGATCCATCAGACAGCCTGCTTCTTTTTGCGGAGTTGTAGGGTTAAAGCCTACTTATGGCACTGTGTCTAGATATGGTTTAGTTGCTTTTGCCTCTTCCTTAGACCAGATAGGTCCAATTACAAAAGATGTAACTGATTGTGCATTATTGTATAGCTTTATAAATGGCCATGATCCTAATGATTCTACTTCCCTTAATGTGGAGCCTTATCGGTACTCTCCTCTTACTGGAGATATAAAAGGTATGAAGATAGGGATAATTAAAGAACTTTTAGCTGAAGGCGTAGATCCTTTAGTCGAAAGATGTATAAGAGAGGCTATAGAGACCTTTCAAGACTTAGGAGCTATCGTTGAAGAGGTATCTCTCCCACATATAAGTTATTCTGTTCCAACTTACTATATACTTGCTCCTGCAGAAGCGAGCTCTAATCTAGCTAGGTTTGACGGAGTGAGATATGGTTTTAGAGCTAATGGAAAGACGGCAGAAGAGATGATGAGTAATACAAGAGGAGAAGGGTTTGGGCCTGAGGTAAAGAGGAGAATAATGTTAGGTACATACGTTCTTAGTGCAGGGTACTATGAGGCATTTTATCTAAAAGCTCTAAAGTTTAGAAATCTGATAGCCAGCGACTTTAAGAAGGCTTTTGAGAGTTTTGATGTCCTTATCTCTCCTACGTCTCCAATCTTGCCATTTAAACTAGGTGAGAAGGTTGAGAATCCTTTAGAGATGTATCTGGCAGATATATGCACGATTCCGATTAACCTTGCCGGATTACCAGCAATATCTATCCCTTGTGGTTTTGTTAATAATTTACCAGTTGGCTTACAAATTATAGGACCTGTATTTAGCGAAGCAAAACTCTTTGAAGTAGCATATGCGTTTGAGCAGGCTACACCTTTTCATAAGAGAAGACCTCAATTGGGAGGGAATACCTATGGAGTATGAAGTTAATATAGGGATTGAAATCCACGCAGAACTTTTGACTAAGTCTAAAGTATTTTGCAGTTGTCCTGTCCAGTTTGGAGCCCCTCCTAATACTTTAACTTGTCCTGTATGTTTAGGTTTACCAGGGGCTTTACCAGTATTAAACAAGAAGGCTGTAGAGTATGCTATTCTTACTGCATTAGCTCTTAATTGTAAGATAAATAGAAATGCCATATTCCATCGTAAGAATTACTTTTATCCTGACCTGCCAAAAAACTATCAGATCTCACAGTATGATACGCCTATAGGGATACAGGGATATCTAGAGATAGAAACATCTAGCGGAAGGAAGCGAATAAGGATAAGAAGGGTCCATCTTGAGGAAGATACTGGGAAATTAATCCATAGTGGAGGACGTATTACTGGTTCTGATATGTCTTTCGTAGACTTTAATAGGAGTGGTGTTCCTCTACTTGAGATAGTCTCTGAGCCGGATATATCGAGTCCTGAAGAGGCTAAGGAGTATCTTACAAACATAAGAGATATCCTCGTCTTCCTTGGTGTATGCGATGGTAAGATGGAAGAGGGGAGTATGAGATGCGAGGCTAACGTTTCAATAAGGCCAAAGGGCTCAGAAAGGTTAGGAACTAAGACAGAATTAAAAAATATAAACTCATTTAGGGCGGTCGAGAGAGCTCTACAGTATGAGATTGAAAGACAGATAGATATAGTTTCTAAAGGAAGAGAGATTATACAAGAGACTAGGCATTGGGATGAGAAGAATGAAAAAACAATAAGCATGAGAAGTAAAGAAGAGGCACACGATTATAGATACTTCCCAGAACCGGACCTTGTTCCTTTAGAGATAGATGATGGATGGATAGAGAAAATAAGGGCTCAGATACCAGAATTACCAGAAGAAAAATATGAGAGATATAAGAAACTAGGATTAACTCCTTATGAGGCAAAATTGTTAGCGCATGATCTTGAGATGTCCACATTTTTTGATGAAACAATAAAGCTTTATAATAACCCTAAGAATATTGCCAATTGGTTACTGGTTGATGTTACCAAAGAACTTAAGGATAGAAATAAAGCAATAAATCAAACCTTACTCACCCCAAGAATGCTAGTTGAACTTTTGACACTTATAGACGAAGAGAAGATAAGTGGTAGGATAGCTAAAGATATTCTGCCAGAACTTATAGATAAGGGTATTTCTCCAAGAAAGGTGATAGAAGAGAGAAATTTACTTCAGATTACTGATACCTCTGAATTATCTTCAGTCATAGAACAGGTTCTAAAAGAGAATGCTAATGTGGTTGAAGAATACAAGAAGGGTAAAGAGAAATCATTTATGTTCCTCGTAGGACAGGTAATGAGGTTGACTAAGGGTAAAGCTAATCCTAAACTTGTAAATGAATTGTTAAGGAAGGCATTGGGGTAAAGATATTAATCGTCAGTAATGGATACTGTGAAGATGATATAGCGTTGAGGCTAGCGCTCTCTTTAAGTACCTATTACCATACTAATGAGATTGCTCTATTCCCTATGGTTGGAGAGGGGAATAGATTTAAAAATTATAATTTCCCAGTTCTATCTAAAGGCTCTACTATACCTAGTGGAGGTTTTGGCTTTAGAGTTGGTCCTTCTCTCTTTAAGGAAGATATAAAAAATGGATTATTTAGAGATCTTATGTATATGTATAGGACTCTTAGAAAAGTAAAACCTAATATTGTTATATCTATAGGTGACCCATTTAATCTTATATTCACCTATCTAGGAGTTCGTAGGAGGGTCTTCTTTGTTTCTACTGATCAAGGACATTCTGCTTGGGTAAATGGTTTTAGTAACTTGGAATTAAATATTATTAAACGATTTACCTCTTGGATCTTTACTAGAGATAAAAAGACCGAAGAGTTTTTGAGAAGTAAGGGTTTAAATAATGTTAGTTATTTGGGTAATCCTCTTATGGATTGTGTAGACGAGCCAAGATTTTTGTTAGAAGAAGGGATAACTCTGTTACCCGGGACTAGAAGAGATTGTGGAGATAATCTTTTATTCCTTCTAGAGATGATAGAGAAGATAGATAGACCTTTTAGATACTATGTCCCTATAAATGCTAATTCCGAGCGGTTTATTCTAGAGTCATTAAGAGAAAAAGGCTATAAGTTATTGCTATGGGATTATGGATATAAGATTGAAGAACCTTTTAATGTATATTTAGGCAGAGGAATCTTTTCAGAGATGGTATCCTCTAGCATATTGGTAATAGGACTTTCTGGGAGCGGTAATGAACAGTCTGCTGGGTTAGGTAAACCAGTCATTAGCTTCTTCATAGAAGGGATACAGTTTAATAGAAAGTTTATAATGGAACAGAAACGATTACTTGGCGATGCCCTTATTCTTCTTGATAGAGATTTTACAAGTGAGTCTATAAATAGTCTCCTATCTAATCCTAGTGAACTGCAAAGAAGAGGAGAAGTAGGAAGATTTAGAATGGGGGAACGAGGAGCCATACCTAAAATAGCCCAATTTATAAAGGATTATTCAGGATGAAAATAGGAGATAAGATAACTTTAGAGATAGAAAAGATAATATGGGAGGGTAGAGGTTTAGGACACTATAATGGACAGGTTGTAATGGTTGATTATGTTCTTCCTGGAGAAAAGGTAAAGCTATCAGTAAGAGAAGTAAAGAAGGATTATATTATTGGTAACCTAATAGACGTTATAGAACCTTCAAAAGAGAGGATAACTCCCAGATGTAGGCACTATTATCAATGTGGAGGATGTAGCTTTCAGCATACTAGTTATGAATATCAGTTAAGGCTAAAGAAATTAGCGTCCTTAGAAGTAATATCTCGTATCCTAGGTAGAGAAGTCTATAGTGAAGGACCAGTAAGATCATATAATCCTTGGTATTATAGAAATAAGGCACAGTTTCCTATATCTAGAGAGAAGGGAAGAGTATTGGGAGGTTTTTATAAGAAAGGGACTCATGAGATAGTGGACCTTTTAGAGTGCCCACTGCATCCTTCAGTTTTTGTAAATATACTTCAGTGGACAAAAGATAGGGTTCGTAGAGGAGATCTTGACCTTAGATATCTTTATATTAGACAAGGAACATCTGGAGACATTATGGTAACATTTGTTGTAAGAGATAGACTAAAAAATGGTAAGGAGATAGTAAGAGAGCTGATCAGGACTTTTCCTGAGGTAACTAGCGTCTATGAGAACATAAATAAATCTCATAGTAACGTTATCCTTGGAGATAAATTTTATCTTATGGAAGGAAAAGAAAAGTTAGAGCAGATGTTGGGTGATACTGTCTTTATGGTTTCTCCTGGATCTTTCTTTCAAGTGAATGTCCAACTTTTAAAATCTATTATAGATTATATATTAGATACTGTTATTCCTTATAAGGGTGGAATCTTTGTAGATGGTTATGCTGGAGTTGGAACTTTCAGCTTACCCCTTTCTAGGTTTTCAAGATATGGGTATAGTATAGAAGAAAATCCTATAGCGGTAAAGGATGCTATAGATAATGTTAGACTAAATAAGATATCAAACGTAAGAATAAGGATGGGCAAGACAGAGTTTGAGATAAGGAAGATTTTAAAAAATGAAATTTTTAATTATCTTTTGGTGGATCCTCCTAGAAAAGGATTAGATAAGGAGTTTTCATCTTTCCTTTCTCAGATAGATATAGGGCTGATTGTTTATATATCCTGCAATCCTAGTACTTTAGCTAGAGATATAAAAGTATTAGAGGGTGGTAATTTTATTCTAAAGAAATTGAGGGGGTTTGATCTCTTTCCTCAAACTGCCCACATAGAATATGTGGCTGTTTTAGAGAGGAGGTAAATAAAATATGAATTTTGTTCATCTTCATTTACATTCTGAATATAGCCTGTTAGATGGAGCATGTAGGATAGATGATTTGGTTAAGGAGTTAGAGAGATTAGAATCGCCAGCCTGTGCTATTACCGATCATGGCAATATGTATGGAGTGATAAAATTTTATAAAGCTACTAAATCGAGAGGTATAAAACCTATAATTGGTTGTGAGATCTATGTATCCCCTGGTTCTATGAGTGAAAAAAATCCACAGGAAGAAAACCACCATTTGGTTCTTCTTGCTATGAATGAGATAGGATATAAAAATCTCTCAAGAATAGTTAGTATTGCTTATCTCAACGGTTTTTATTATAAACCTAGGGCAGATAAATCTCTACTAGAGAAATATAACGAAGGGATAATAGCTCTTTCTTCTTGTATACAAGGAGAGATATCTAAGCTTATACTTAAAGGCGATATCAAAGGAGCTAAGTCTGCTATAGATTGGTATAAGAATATCTTTAAGGATAGGTTCTATCTGGAACTCCAGAACCATGGTATGGAGGAAGAGTTACAAGTTAATGAAGTAATGAAGAAGCTAGCTAGGGAAATGAGTATTCCTCTTGTAGTTACAAATGATGTCCATTATCTCAAGAGAGATGATGCCCTATACCATGATATCCTCTTAGGAGTTCAGACTAATAAAAAGATAGATGATCCTGATAAGATGAGATTCCCCACTAACGAGTTCTATCTTAAGACTAGAGAAGAGTTAGAAAGGATCTTTCAAGATGTCCCAGAAGCATTAGATAATACTTTAGAAATAGCAGAGAGATGCAATATAGAGTTGACATTTGGGAAATATCATATACCTGATTATCCTGTCCCTGAAGGGGAGACTACTGTTAGCTATTTTAGAAAATTAGTAGAAGAAGGATTTAGAAGAAGATATGGGGATAATCCTTCTCAAGAAGCACGAGAGAGGCTTGAGAAGGAATTATCTGTTATAGAGATGATGGGCTTTCCTGGATATTTTCTTATAGTATGGGATGTTGTCCATTTCGCAAAGACTCACAATATTATGGTGGGACCTGGAAGAGGTAGCGCTGCTGGGAGTATGGTTTCTTACTGCTTAGAAATAACAGATGTTGAGCCTTTGAGTATGGGACTTTTGTTTGAAAGATTCTTAAATCCTGAGCGAATAAGTATGCCAGACATAGATATAGATTTTGCTGATGAGAAAAGGCAGGAGATTATAAGATATGTTACAGAGAAGTATGGTTCGGATAAGGTATGTCAGATTATCACCTTTGGAACTATGGCAGCTAGAGGAGCGATTAGAGATGTTGGAAGAGTATTAAACATACCATATTCTGATGTTGATAGACTGGCGAAACTTATCCCTTTTGGAAGTTCTATACCCGAGGCGCTGGAATCCTCTATTGAACTTAAGGAAATTTATGAAAGAGAGGAGTGGGCGAGAAATATTATTGATTTTGCTAAGATACTAGAAGGAATGCCAAGACATGCTTCTACCCATGCAGCTGGAGTAGTTATCTCTAAGTTTCCAATTATGGACTTAGTCCCTCTACAGAGAGGCCCAGAAGGTGATGTAATGACCCAATTTGAAATGGGAGACTTAGAAGAGTTGGGATTGCTTAAGATGGACTTCCTCGGTTTAAGGACTCTTACCCTTTTGGAGAACACTGTAAAGATCATTAAGGAGACTACAGGAGAAGAGATAAATCTCAATAATATACCTCTTGATGACAAAAAGACCTATAAGTTGTTGCAAGAAGGAGAGACTGTTGGTGTATTCCAACTTGAAAGTTCTGGGATGAGGAAATTATTAAGGGATATGAAACCGGAATGTTTTGAAGATATAAGCTCTGTTCTTGCTCTATATCGACCTGGCCCATTAGGAAGTGGTATGGTTAGTGATTTTGTTAGGCGTAAAAGGGGTGAGGAACCAGTAAAGTATCCTCATCCGCTTCTAGAGCCTATTCTTAAGGATACCTATGGAGTAATAGTCTATCAGGAACAGGTAATGCAGATAGCAAATGTAATGGCAGGTTTCACTTTAGGAGAAGCAGACTTACTTAGAAGGGCTATGGGTAAGAAATTACCAGATGTCTTGTCTCAACAGAGGAGTCGATTCTTGAATGGAGCACAAGAACGAGGTATTCCTGAGGATGTGGCTAATCATGTATTTGACCTTATGGAGTACTTTGCTGGCTATGGATTTAACAAATCCCATACTGTAGCCTATGGATTATTAGCATACCAATCAGCATATTTAAAGGCGCATTATCCCTTAGCATATATGACTGCACTCCTTATGAGTGTAGAAGGGAATACTGATAAGGTAGCTAAGTATATTCAAGAGGCACGAAGGATAGGGATAAAGATATTACCGCCAGATATTAATGAAAGTAGAGTCCATTTTACACCAGTAGGAAACAGTATAAGATTCGGATTGGCAGCAATAAAAAACGTAGGAGAAGGAGCGGTAGAATCTATTCTAGAGGTAAGACACAAAGATGGTAAATTTGAGGATTTAGAGGATTTTCTTAATAGGATAGATACAAGAAAGATTAATAAAAAGGTTATCGAGAGTCTTATAAAGGCAGGAGCATTTGATTCTTTGGGCAGAAGTAGGGCTGAACTTTTAGCCATATTTGAACAATATCAAGAAAAGAAGACTAAGGATAGAAGAAGAAAAAATCTCTTTGAAACAGAAAAGTTTAAGGTAGATTCTATCCCTAACATTGAAGAATTTCCTATAGAGAAGATTTTAGCTATGGAGAAAGAACTTATAGGTTTATACATTTCTGATAATCCTCTTTTACATTATACAGAAGAGTTAAAAGAAAAGATATCTCATAATATAGAGGACCTAGAAGAGTTAGAAGATGAATCCTTAGTAACTATTGGTGGTATAGTTTCTGGAGTAAAATCTTTAGATACTAAGAATGGCAGGATGGGTTTTCTACAGATAGAAGACCTTTCAGGTAGTATAGAGGTTGTCGTTTTCCCAAAAACTTTTAAAGAGATAAACAGAGATATAGGTAATTCTACAAACATATTTATAGTAGAAGGGAAGGTTGATAAAAAAGAGGAGGATATAAAGGTCATAGCTGATAAGGTGTACCTTTTGGGAAAGTCTTCATATAGTAATAAGATAAGAAGTCTGCATATAAATATAAAAGAAGAGAAGTGTGATGATTCTATCCTCTTTAGGCTTAAAGGTGTTTTATCTGAATATCCAGGAGACCTTCCTGTCATAGTTCATCTTGTTAATGATATAGAGATCTGTAAGATAGCTCTTGGTAGTGAATTTAAAGTAAAGGAATCTGGGAGACTTTTGGGAGAATTACAAACTATATTTGGAGCGTCAAATGTTTGGATTGAATAATGTTTGGGATGTAATAATTGTAGGGAGTGGCATTGCTGGGCTGTACACTGCCCTAAATGTAGATGAAAATAGTAGAACTCTTGTAATAACTAAGAGTGATATAAAAGAGAGCAACTCCTATAATGCTCAGGGGGGTATAGCTGCTGCTATTGGGGAAGATGATGGTCCTGATATTCATTTCCGGGATACCATAGTCGCAGGAGACGGATTGTGTAATCCAGAGGCTGTAAAGATATTAGTATATAATGCCCCTAGTATAGTTGAAGAACTTATTAGATTGGGTGTAGAGTTTGATAGGGACAAGAGTGGTAAGTTAGAGTTAGGAAGAGAGGGGGCTCATTCTAAAAGAAGGGTCTTACATAGCAGAGGAGACTCTACTGGAAAAGCTATTATGGAAGTACTAATCAGACATATACTGGAGAGAGAAATCCCGGTTAGAGACCAAACTATGGTTTTAGAATTAATTATAGATGACCATATTTGTAAAGGGGTCTTAGTATGGGATAAGAAGAGAGAGATGATTTATCCCCTATACTCTAAAGCAGTTATTCTGGCAACTGGTGGGATGGGTCAAGTATATCCCTTTACAACCAATCCCAGTGTAGCATGTGGTGATGGGTTAGTTGTTGCATATAATGCAGGAGCAGAATTATGCGATATGGAGTTTGTTCAGTTCCATCCAACTGTCTTAAGACATCCATCCGCCCCTTCGCTTTTAATTACAGAATCTATTAGAGGGGAAGGAGGAATTTTAAGGAATATCTATGGTGAGAGATTTGTTCCTAAATATCATGAGATGGGAGAACTTGCCCCTAGGGATGTTGTATCAAGGATAATTACTGAAGAGATGGAAAGGACAAATTCTGATTATGTATATCTAGATATAACTCATCTTTCAAAGGAATTTATTCTATCTCATTTTCCTATGATATATAATGAATGTCTCAAGTATGGTATAGATATAACTAAAGATTATATTCCAGTAGCTCCTGGGGCTCATTATATGATGGGAGGCATAAGGACTAATCTTAAAGGTGAGACTTGTATAAAAGGGCTTTATGCCTGTGGAGAATGTGCAGGAACTGGTATTCATGGTGCTAATAGGATGGCAAGTAACTCTTTGCTAGAAGGACTAGTTTTTGGTAAAATTATAGCTCAAGAAGTCTCTAGTTATGTGCTAAATAATGGAGATATTAGTATCTTAGATATAGAAGCTATAGAGAAAAAGGTGTGTAAGGAAGGATCTTTGAAGGAATTTAGAGTTAAGATGCAGAATCTTATGTGGAGGTACTGTGGAATTAGAAGAGAAGAGAAAGGTTTAAAGATCTTGTTAGAGGAGCTAGAAAAGATGCAACAAGATGTAAAAAATATGCCAGTTAATAATTTCCAAGATGTTGAGACTAAAAATATGTTACTTTTATCAAGGTTAATAGCTGAAAGTGCATTGGAGAGGAAAGAAAGTAGAGGTGCGCACTTTAGGATAGATTATCCATATAGGGATGATATATATTGGCAGAAACATATCATAAAGAAGAAAGGGTGAATATGAATAGTATATCTAAGATAGTATTACTTGCTTTAGAAGAAGATATAGGGATTGGGGATATAACTACAGATATAATTATAGATGAGGAGCTTAAAGGTAAGGCTTATATAAAGGCAAAAGAGAAAGGTATACTTTGTGGATGTGAAGTAGTGAAAGAGGTCTTTAAAAATATAGATGAGACACTCGTCTTAAAATTTTCAAAATCTGACGGTGAAGAGATATCTCCTGGAGAGAAGGTTATTTTTATAGAGGGGAAGATAAAGAGTATTTTAAAAGGGGAAAGGGTTGCTCTTAACTTTCTCTCCCATCTTTCTGGAGTAGCTACCGCTACTAACAAATTTGTCAAATTACTCTCTCCATCGGTAAAGATTCTTGATACAAGAAAGACATTGCCTGGTTTAAGAATTCTGGAAAAGTATGCAGTAAAGGTAGGGGGAGGGAAAAATCATAGATTTGGTCTATATGATGGCATATTAATTAAGGATAATCATATAATAGCGGTGGGAGGAGTAAGAAGGGCCTTGGAAATAGCTAAAAAGAATGCTCCTCATTATATGAAGATAGAGATAGAGACAGCTACACTAGACGATGTAAGGGAAGCAGTGGAAGGTGGTGCAGATATAATATTACTTGATAATATGAGTACTGATGAGATTAAAGAGGCTATCAAGATAATAGATGGCAGAGCTCAGATTGAAGTTTCTGGTGGTATAAATAGTGATAACATAGAACAACTTGTAGGTTTACCTATTGATTTTATATCTATTGGAGCTATTACACATTCTGCAAAGGCTTTAGACTTTTCTCTGACATTGGAGGATTGCATTGAATAGAGAATCTGCTATAGAATTACATAGATACTTAAAAGGGAAATTATCTATTGAACCTAAAGTAGATGTCTTAGACAAAAAGGACTTGAGTTTAGTATATACGCCAGGGGTAGGATTTGTATCTCAGGAAATAGCTAAAGATAAAGATAGTGTTTATGATTATACTTGGAAGAGTAATACAGTTGCAGTAGTGAGTGATGGAAGTGCAGTGCTGGGGCTGGGAAATATAGGACCAGAATCTGCACTTCCCGTTATGGAGGGGAAAGCTCTCCTTATAAAACAATTTGCCGGGATAAATGCAATTCCCATATGTATAAGAACTAAATCCTGGGAAGAATTGGTAGAAATAGTATATTCTATATCTCCAACATTTGGGCTTATTCTTCTTGAAGATATAAAAGCACCTGAATGTTTTAGGGTAGAAGAGGCTTTAGAGAAGATATTAGACATACCCTTTTTTCATGACGACCAGCATGGAACTGCAGTTGCTGTTCTTGCAGGGTTAATAAATGCACTGAAGATAGTAGGAAAAGATAAAGGGAGTTGTAAAGTAGTGATATCTGGAGCAGGAGCTGCTGGGACAGCAGTGACTTATCTTTTACTAGACTATGGATTTAGAAATATAATAGTCTGTGATAGTAAGGGAATTATAAGTGTCGATAGAAATGATCTAAATGAGTATAAATTTAAGTTAGCTCAGGCAACTAATCCAGAGAAGCTATCTGGAAGATTAGAAGATGCGGTGAAAGGAGCAGATATATTCATAGGCTTATCAGCTCCCAATATTGTTTCTAAAGAGATGATACTAAGTATGGCAACTGATAGAGTAGTTTTTGCTATGGCTAATCCCATACCAGAGATAAGTTATGATGAGGCTGTATCTTTAGGAACTAAAGTTGTTGCTACTGGCAGATCGGATTATCCTAATCAAATAAACAATCTTCTAGTTTTTCCAGGATTAATAAAGGGATTACTTAGGTCTAGAAAGAAATTAGATAGTAAGATAAAGATAAGAGCGTCTGAGGCTATAGCAGATATAGTTACAGAGGAAGAACTAGAAAAGGGCATTATAGTACCAAGTCCATTTAACCAGCTTGTAGTGGAGAGAGTGGTAGAGGCTATAGTATAGTGAGAAATTGATATTACCTGTTTTCTAGGACTCTTATCCCTTTGAAGTTATACAACTCCTGCTCTACAAACTGTGCAGAACTTAGATGATAATAGAGGCCTCTTAGGGCTAAAAGTTCTTCGTGTGTTCCTTCCTCTATTATTTCTCCATCTTTCAACACAATAATCTTATCTGCTTTTTTAACCGTTGATAACCTATGGGCTATTATAAGAATAGTCCTTGTCCCTGCGAGGTTATTTATAGCCTCTTGAATCTTATTCTCAGTTTCGGTATCAACCGAAGAAGTTGCCTCATCAAATATTAATATGGGGGCATTTTTAAGGACCGCTCTAGCAATGGCTAACCTTTGTTTCTGCCCACCTGAAAGTTTTACTCCTCTTTCGCCTATATAAGTATTGTATCCATCAGGAAGTTCTATAATGAAATCATGGGCACAGGCGATCTTTGCAGCATTTATTATCTCTTCCATGGTAGCATTTTCTTTCCCATATGCAATATTTTCTGCTATAGTTCCATTAAATAGAAAAACATCTTGCATTACCATACTTATATTGTCGTGTAATGATTTTAGAGTGACGTCTCTAACATCTATGTCATCTATCTTTATATTTCCAGAATCGGGATCAAAGAATCTGACTAGAAGATACATTATAGTTGTCTTTCCTACACCAGTAGGTCCTACAAAGGCAACCATTTGTCCTGGTTCTATGTTAAACGAGATATTCTTTAACACTGGAACCTTCTTATCATACGAAAAGCTTACATTTTCAAACGTAACCTTACCCTTTACATCTTTAAGCTCGATGGCATTTGGTTTTTCTTTTATCTCTGACTCAGTCTCTAATATCTCAAATACCCTTTCTGCTCCTGCTAATGCCTGCTGGATGTTTTCTATTACGTGGCTAAGAGCTGTTATAGGTTGATAGAACATATTCAAGTAGAGCATAAACCCTACAATATCTCCTGCAGAGACTTTTCCGCTTAGAGCCATTATTCCACCAATAGAAGAGACGACTACTGTTCCAATAGAACTTAAGAAGGTTACCGTTGGATGAAAGACAGCACTTAATCTCAATGCATTTAGCAAAGCTTGTATATGTCTGTAGGCTTTATTTTGAATCTTAGATAATTCCTTCTTTTGCTGATTAAATAGTTGTATCTCTCTTATACCAGATATATTATCCTGCAAGTCTGCATTTAGATCTGCAAGGGCTCTCTGCGCTTCTCTAAAGTTTGGAAGGACACGTTTGGCGAATCTTGCTCCTGTATATACTAAAAACGGAATAGGAAATAGAGATAAGAGAGCTAAAGTCGGATTTACTATAAATAGTATAACTACGACTCCCAAAATTATAAGGGCGTTTGTAAATAAGTCAGGGACTGCATGAGCAATGAGGGCTTCGAAGTTAGCGGTATCGTTTACTACTCTTGACATGAGTTGTCCAGTCTGTTTATCTTGAAAGAATCTAAATGATAACTGTTGGAGTTTGTTGTAGACTAGTCCTCTCATATAGGCTACCAAATTCCATGCAGCGTAATGTGATAGATAACTAGCTAGGAATTGAAATACTATCCTTGCTATGTAAGAAACTATCAAAATAAGAGAAAGTTTTATTATATATCCCTTTGGATCTGGATATTTCTCTAAATTTGTAATGATATTAATGAGTTGTCTAGCTAACCAAGGTCCAAGTAGATTTATTCCAGTTATTGCTATAGTGCTGATGCCAGAGATTATTAGATACTTCCAGTAAGGCTTAGCAATCTTTATCAATCTAATTAAATATTTCATATCAATCACCTATTTATAGTAGTTTTTTATTTAGCTATCTAATATTCTATAGTTTTATTCTAAAACAATCAAGTATGCAACGTTTCTCTAAATTGACTCATCAAATTAGGTAATTATCTTACTTAGACTACGTTTCACAGCTTGCTTCCATCCTCTGTATAACCTATCTATTTCCTCTTTCGACATCTTAGGACTGAATATTGTATCTATATCTCTAAGTGCTATTAACTCTCTAAATCCATCCCATAAACCTAGGGCTAGTCCCACTATGAATACAGAACCAAGTGCAGATAATTCTTCTATCTTTACTTTTATTACCGGAACATTTAGAATGTCTGACTGAAATTGCATTAGAAAGTTATCTCTTGTTGGTCCTCCATCAACTCGAAGTTCTTTCAATGGTATTTTAGATTCTTCTATCATTAACTCTATAATATCTTTTATTTGATAGGCTATAGATTTTTCCGCTGCCCTTACTATATGCGCCTTCTTTGTACTTGATGAGATTCCAGTTATTATAGCTCTAGCTTCACTATCCCAGTATGGAGCACCAAGTCCTACAAATGCAGGAACAAGATAGACCCCTCCATTATCTTCAACAGAACTTGCTATAATACCTGATTCTCTAGGGTCAGAAATTAATTCTAGATTCTCTACTAGCCACTTTATCGTTGCCCCTGTGTAATTTATATTACCCTCCAAAACGTAACTTATATCTTTTTTGAGAACCCACCCTAAGGAGCTTACTATTCCACTTGAAGGGATAAGTGCCTCTTTTCCAATGTTCATCATAACAGAAGAACCTGTTCCATAAGTTGCCTTCGCTGTTCCTTTTTCAAAACAAGTCTGTCCGAATAATGCTCCATGTGAATCCCCGATGACTCCTGTTATTGGAAGCTTATTTCCTATGCCCTCTATCTCTAAACATCCAAATATTTCATCAGAAGGCTTTAATTCAGGAAGCATAGACTCTGGAATTTCAAATATTTCAAGAAGTTCTCTGTCCCATTTTAAATCTTTAATATTTAATAATTGTGTTCTACTTGCATTGGTATAATCTGTAAAGTGATTCTTACCCTCTGTGAACTTCCAGATAAGCCATGAATCGATTGTTCCGAAGAGAAGTTCTCCTCTTCTAGCTTTCTCCTTAGCAGATTCTACATTTTCTAAAATCCATCTAATCTTTGATGCGGAGAAGTAAGGAGAGAGGTTAAGCCCACTCTTCTCCTTTATCATTAATCCTAAACCTTCTTTTTCCAATCTTTCACAGATATTAGCACTTCTCTTACATTGCCATACAATGGCATTATATATGGGTTTACCAGTTTTCCTATCCCATACCAGTGCGGTTTCTCTCTGGTTCGTTATAGAGATGGCTATAACTTCACTTAGACTTACTCCACTCTCTTTAGTTACCCCTTTTATAGCCTTTAAAGTATTATCAAATATCTCTTCTGGATCATGCTCAACCCATCCAGGTTTTGGATAGTACTGCTTATGGGAGATATTATATCTATGTATTAATCTACCTTTATTATCAAATATTATAGCCTTTGTTGCTGATGTGCTCTGATCTATTGTCAGAATATACCTATTGTTCATAGAACTATCCCTCTATTGCTCTCATTCTTACTGCTATATATGGTCTACCTGGAAGATCTATTCTGAATGTCCCTTCAAATATCCCTGGAACCTCTTCTATGGTCATATTCCATGTATCTATAATATCCACCTTATATTTTATTCCAGGGGGCATTTTAAAGATTCTATAGACCGGTTGATTAAAGCCTAGGTATACTATGTAATATTTGTTTTCTACCCCGCCACAGGGTATATCAGAGTCGATCCTTATAGGATTAATTCCGTACGGAGGACCTTCTTCTATTATCTTTTTTAAGAATGCTATCCTTTCAGGGCTCTTACCATAAAGTTTTCCACCCTTTGACCACCAGAGTATATCCTCTGGGTGAACATATGTTTCTCCATGACCAACATAACCACCACGAACATATCCTTCCCAGAATCTACGTACCATCTCTTCAGCAGTTATACTTCCCCATCCACGATGTATATTTCCTTCATAGGCACATTCATCTATAACTACTGGTTTTTTATACATTTCTCTCCAAAGCTCTGTATTTTCAGCAGTCTTATACCAATCGACTCTTTGGATACTGCAGTGTGTTACCCATGGTTTTGTAAAATCATATATAGTTCTACAATTATGAATTGATCTTAAGTGCTGATAAGGGTCATTTTCTACTATGATCTTAGCAAATCTTTCCCAGTCTAAGAGAGTCTTGGTTTTCATAATATCATACTCATTTGCTAGGGACCACCATACATTTCTAAAAGCAGATAGTCTTGCTATAACATATTTAAGATATCTATCATCTGCCTCTTGTCCCATATCTGAAAATCCCCATCTATCATACGGATGAAAGAGAATAAGATCTGCTTCTATATTAAGCTCTTGCAGGTCTTTTATCCTCTGTTCTAAGTGTCTAAAGAATTTTATGTTAAATCTTGTAAAATCCCAGCCTTTCTCTAATGATCCTTCAAATGGATAATATACTGGTTCATTCTTGTTAAATTCGTAATGTTTTGGAAATATACACATCCTAAGCTTATTGAATGGAGAATTTTTTAGTGTCTCTAGTGTTTGTCTTTCCAATTCATCTCCTTGATGTATCCATGCATAACAGGTTGTACCTATAGGATAGTAAGGAGTCCCATCTTCGTATGCAAAGTGATAGGTATTTACTACCCTTACTGGCCCATGGTTATTAGAAGATGGAGGTATACATGTAAATTTACCTTTTATACTATCCAATTCACTACAATTACTTGAAGTTACAAAACTCCACTCCCCTTCGGAATCAGGCATAAATCTTACCTTATAGATTCCTTCTCCATCATAGAATCCTTCTACAAATACTTCTTTATTTTTGAATCTGAATTCTGCACTGATTTTTACATCTAAGAAAGGGTTTCCATCCGACGGACCATTCAAAGTTAATTCAAAGATTCCCCACTTTTCAACTGTATCTGGCATAAGTCTTCCCTCCTTGTATAATATTAATATCTATAATTTTACCATACGAAACTTGAAAGTGTTAGCTTTTACATATAGAATATCTTAAAAAAGGAGATTCTTATGGAGAGAGATGTAGAATACCTAAAAGATAAAGCGAAGGATATAAGAAGAACTATTGTGAGAATGATCTATCAGGCGAAGTCTGGACATATAGGTGGTTCTCTTTCATCTGTAGAGATACTTGTTACATTATACTATAGAATACTCAGGATAGATCCTAAGAACCCTGATTGGCCTGATAGAGATAGATTTATCCTTAGTAAGGGGCATAGTGTTGAGGGATATTATGCTATTTTGGCAGATCTAGGTTTTATAGATAGAGAGGAGCTTGAGACTTATTGTAAATTTAACTCTCGCTTAACTGGACATCCAACAGTTAAGATCCCTGGAGTGGAAGCAAATACAGGTTCTCTTGGACATGGATTATCTATTGGTGTAGGGATGGCTTTAGCTGGAAAGGTGGATAATAGAGACTATAAAGTATATGTTCTTATGGGTGATGGAGAACAGGCAGAAGGTTCTATATGGGAAGCTGGAATGTCTGCTAGTCATTATAGACTTGATAATTTGGTTGGTATAGTTGATAGGAATAGACTACAGATTGGAGGTCCTACCGAAAGTGTTATGAGCCTAGAAGATTTGTCAGATAAATGGAAAGCTTTTGGCTGGAGTGTAATAGAGGTAAATGGGCATGATATAAAAGAGCTTATTAATGTATTTGAGAATACTCCTATTACTCGAAATAAACCTACCCTAATAATAGCTCATACAATAAAAGGTAGAGGGGTATCGTTCATTGAGAATAAAGCTGAATGGCATCATAAAGTTCCAACTGAGGAAGAATTTGCTAGAATAATGGAAGAACTTGCTTAGGAGGAATAATGGATCAAAAAATACTATTACCAAGTAGAAAAGTTTTTAGTGATACATTGTTTGAGTTAGCTAAGGAGGATAGAGATATTATCGTTTTGACTTCTGATTCTAGAGGTTCTGCTAGTGTGGAAAATTTCGCTAAATATCTACCTGAGCAATTTATAGATGTAGGAATTGCAGAACAGAATCTCGTAAGTATTGCTAGTGGATTAGCTAGCTGTGGAAAGAAACCTTTCATTTTTTCTCCAGCTTGCTTTTTAACTACAAGAAGTATAGAACAGATAAAAATAGATATTGCCTATACGGGTAGAAATGTAAAACTTATAGGTGTTAGTGGAGGTGTTAGTTACGGACCTTTAGGTTCTACTCACCATGCACTTGAGGATATTGCTTTTATGAGAGCTATCCCAAATATGACTGTTATCCTTCCGTCAGATGTGAACCAGATAAGAATCTTGGTTAAAAAGCTCGTATCTTATATCGGTCCTGTATATGTAAGAATAGGTAGAAACCCAATAGAGAATGTATACAGTAATGAAGATGTCCCATTTGAGATAGGGAAGGGAAATATTCTATTAGATGGCGAAGATGTAACTATAATTGCTACTGGAGAAGTAGTAAAGACGGCTTATAATACTGGAGTTCTTTTAGGATATAAGGGTATCTATGCTAGAGTTATAGATATGCATACTATCAAGCCTATAGATGAAGAGATTATTTTCGAATCTGCCAAGAAGACTAAACTTATTGTTACTGTTGAAGAACATAATATAAGAGGTGGGTTAGGTTCTGCAGTAGCAGAAGTTATTACTCGAAGATTTCCAGTAAAAGTGGTTATGTTAGGGATTCCAGATGAGTTCTCTATTACCGGTTCACAGAAAGAGATTTTAAGATATTATGGAATTGTTCCAGAGAATATATGCGATATTATTTTGGAAGGATTAAGAAGAGGTTAGATATAAAATCTTTTTAATAAGAGGTGAATATTATGAAGTATAAATCTAATTGGGAAGAAACAAAGAGTCGCTTTATAGCTTGGTGGAACCATTCAAAGATAGATAGACCTATGATGAGGATTGTAGCAAAGTTAGAAGAACCAATAGAGCCTTTAGAGCCTGTTGACCCTCCCAAAACTCCTGAAGAATTTCACTTGGATGTAGAAAGAAAAGTAAAAGAGCTTAGAAACTACTGTAGGACTCATCTTTTCCTTGCTGAGTCCTTTCCTGTGCTTAATGTAAATATAGGCCCAGGATCGATGGCGACTTATCTTGGTTCTGAGCCAATTTTTTCTTGGGATACAGTATGGTATACACCATGTGTCAAGACAAATTGGGAAGAATGGGGAACATTAAGATATGATGAGAATAATTACTGGTGGAAGCGTCATTTAAGTTTGGTTAGAAGAGCAAAAGAGTTAGCTAAAGATGATTTTCCAGTAAGTATCCCAGATATAATAGAAAGCATTGATATTCTTGCCTCACTAAGAGGAGCTCAAAACCTTATCTATGATCTAATAGACACACCTGATTTAATAAAGGAGTACATAAATCAAATAGATAGGCTTTATTTTATATACTATGATGCTATCTATGAGATAGTAAAGGATAAAGACGGTGGAAGCATCTATACAGTCTTTTCTATATGGGGTCCAGGAAAGACCGCTAAGATTCAGTGCGATTTTTCTGCAGTTATGTCCCCAAGACAATTTCAAGAGTTCTTTATACCATCTTTGAGTTACCTCTGTAGTAAACTTGATTATACGTTGTATCATCTAGATGGTCCAGATGCTATAAAGCATCTTCCAGCTATAATGAGTGTAAAAGACCTAGATGCTTTACAGTGGACTCCAGGAGCAGGTAAGCCAGATGGTGGTAGCGAGGATTGGTATCCTATATATGATATGGTAAAAAAGGCTGGTAAATCTTTATGGATAAGCATAAGTGATGGTGATTTTGATGAAATAGTAAGAAAAGCAGATAGAATAGTAAAACGCTACGGTTCTGATGGGTTATATCTTCTATTTCCTACAATGGACTTGGAGCCAGCCAAAGAACTTATTAGAAAGGCAGAATTAGACTGGAAGTAGAATCAATTGATTTTTCTTCTAGTAGAAGAGGCAGTATTTACCTTTCTATTATAAAACGTGTAATTATTATGGCCATAAAAATTTACAATCGGTTGATTTTTGTAAGTGTATTAATGTATAATATTGAAGTGTTTTAATAACATTAATGAAAGGTGGTGAGATATAGAGGAAATTGTTTGTAATTATGTAGAATTGAGTCTAAGGGAGGGGATCTGAGGTTTTAGTTTTATTTAAAAACTTTTTAAAGGAGGTTAAAGTAATGAAGGTGGTAAAATTTTTGTCGATTTTATTACTATGCGTAAGTTTGTTGTTAGGCACGATTCAGTTTGTTTTTGGGCAGAAAGAGGTTTCTTTGACTCAATATGCTACTATAGCAGAGTATGAGAAGGCTACTGGTAAAAAGATTACAAAATTTAGTGAAGCTCCAATTTTAGCTGAACTTGTTAAACAGGGAAAACTTCCTCCGGTTGAAAAGAGATTACCAGAGGAACCGGCTGTAATTCAGCCATTAGAAGAGATAGGTCAGTATGGTGGAACTTGGAAAAGGGCATGGCTCGGACCTTCAGATAGTCCTGGCCCAGGTAGAATTACTTACGATAATACTCTTAGATGGGACCTTACAGGAACTAAGATTATGCCTAATGTTGCTAAGAGTTGGAAGATATCTAGAGATGGGAAAACAATTACCTTATCTCTAAGGAAGGGTATGAAGTGGTCTGATGGCGCACCATTTACAGCAGATGATGTTATCTTTTGGTTTGAAGATATAGTTTCAAACAAAGAGATAACCCCTACTTTTCCAGTCTGGCTAACTGCTGGGGGAGTTCCTGGAAAGATCAAAAAGATTGATGATTATACTGTTCAGATTCAATTCGAGCATCCTAATGGCTTGATATTAGAATTCCTTGCAGCGAACTGGATATTTGCTCCAAAGCATTATCTAAAACAATTTCATCCAAAGTATACAGACCAAAAGATCCTAGAGGAAGCTTACAAAAAAGCAGGGTTCGATGCTTGGTATAAATATTTCCAGAATATGAATAACTGGATTCAGAATCCAGACCTGCCAACTATAAGAGCTTGGAAGCCTTCAAACCCACCTGATTCTAAGATATGGATAATGGAGCGTAATCCGTATTATTGGAAGATAGATACTGCAGGAAATCAACTGCCCTACATAGATAGAATTACCCATGACTTAGTATCTAATGCTGAAATGGTCACTATGAAAGCTGTGGCCGGAGAATTAGATATGCAGTTAAGGCACATAAACTTTATGGATTATTCTCTACTGAAAGAAAACGAGAAAAAGGGAGATTATAGGGTAATAAGGTGGTTACCTGCACTTGGTGCAGATGTGGGAATATTTATAAACCAAAACGTAAAAGACCCAGTATTAAAGAAGTTCTTTACCAATCCTAAGTTCCGTCAGGCGCTTTCGGTAGGTATAAATAGAGATGAGATAAATCAACTCATTTATCATGGTGTAGGGAAGCCTCGTGCAGCAACAGTCATCCCACAGTCTATCTACTATACTCCAGAGGTAGAAAAACTTTATGCTGAGTATAACCCTTCACTAGCCAACAAACTTTTGGATGAACTTGGCCTTAAAAAGAGAGGACCAGATGGTTATAGACTTAGACCAGATGGTAAGACTTTTTCTGTAACAATAAACGTAGCTCCAGTATTTGGCCCTTGGATAGATGTATGTGAGATGGTTAAAGGATACTGGGAAAAACTTGGAATAAAGACTGCAGTAAACACTATGGAAAGGGCTCTACTTTTCTCAAGGGCATATTCTGGTGAATTTGAGATAATGGCTTGGAGTGTTGATAGGTCTTCTCAACCCTGGTCTTATCCTTGTTGGTGGGTTCCAATGACCACTGATTGTTTCTATGCCCCTCTTACTGGTGTATGGTATACTACTGGTGGAAAAGGAGGAGAGGAGCCTACAAGTCCTGAATTGAAGAAGATAATAGATCTATATAACAAGATGAAAGTTACTACAGATGCAACAGTAAGAGTTCGTCTTGCTAAAGAGATTTTACGTCTCCATGCTAAGAATGTATTTGTAATTGGGACGGTAGGACTTGTTCCTAGTACTATGTGTGTAGGGGTAGTAAAGAATTACTTTAGAAATGTCCCAGATGAAACACATGGTGCAGTATCAGATGTAATATTTAACTCTCCCGGTAATGGATTCCCGGTACAGTTCTTTATAAAGAAGTAATTTTAGTAAAAAGGGCTGGCATTTTGCCAGCCCTTTTTATTTTATCATTTTATCTTGAAGAGAATACCAGATGTCTAAAACTTTTTCAGGATTTTCATACCATTCTGGTAAGTCAGAACTAGAGGGCATAAATATTAATCCGCACCTTGTTCCTCTCTCGCTGAAAGGCCTTAGTATCCTCTCAAAGTAGTCTTTTAATGTCTCTGTCTCCTCTCTATTAAAGATACCGAAATAGAATTTCTTGTAGTCCAAAATTAGATTCATAGTAGCGTAATAATCGTATCTCTCTGGATTTCCAAAGTTTATCCCCTTTACCTCTGGCATAGCTAATAAATCCTCTAGAAATTGATGTCCACTACCACAGAAATGGACCCATCCGCCACCAAATGGCTTAAGAGCTTCTGCTATATAGGGAGCGGCAAACTTTTTGAATGTCTTTGGGGAAAGCAATGTTGTCGTATCTTCACAGCATCTTACCCCACCATTTTCCATATAAAGAACCCCATGATATCCAGAATCTAGAGGTTCTCCAATGACTTCTTTAAGTACTTTAGATACACTTATGTAGGCATTAGTAGTAATCCTTAGCAGATGATGAATGAATTCAGGATCGTCATATATATCTGTAAAGAAAGTATCTCCATATATCAGATGTGCTATATCTAAAGGTCCCTGGGTATCAGATAGATATACATGGGCCTTGCCATTTAGTTTATCTTTAAAAAAGCTTATATACTCTATAGCGGTTGTAACAAGTCCCCTATTCCTGACAAAATCTTCATTAATTTCTTCAGGGTTTATAGAAAGAATCTGATCCTTTGTTAGATGGTCCTTTAGCCATGGCATAATGTCATCAAATATCATCTGATTAAGGCCAAAGACAGAAGGTATAAAGCCAGTACCAAGATTAGCTCTCATAGAAAGTTGGGCATCTCCAGGGAGTCTTGCCCTCCCCACTAAATCCCATAGATGCATAACTAACATCTTCTCAGGATCATAAAACTGTTCCTTAAGATTATAAGAAGGGTAATTCCCTTTTTCTGAAACATAAACTGGTGGAGGAATAATTGGTATATAGTCAGGTTCTTCTCCTCTCCATACGCTAGCCTGTCTCTTCCTTCCCAATTCTATCCTTTCTAAATCTGGTTGTAACAGTTCTAATACATAATCAAGTTCTGGTAGCATCTTATTGCCCCCTTTTATAGTTTTTAGAAAAGTATATCAGATATATAGTTATTCTTCTAGTAGATTTACTTCTTTTACTGGTAGATTCTTATCTGTTGGGATTAAGAAGCTTTTTATCTCGCAAGGCTTAAAGGTAGCAGACCAAGTTCTACCAAATAGCTTAAAGTTTGCTATTGTTTCTCTTCCTATAGTCTCATATGCTCTTAAAATAATATCATTTCTATCTTCAGTCTCTTTTATTACAGTTACTATTATGTTCTCTTTATCTACAGAGATAAAGCTTTTCTCTTGAGGTAAAGATCCTTGGTGCTTATGCTCTACAAAAGTTATAGGAGGATTATTTAAGCTTTCTGCTAATTTTATAGTATCACTCTCTTTCCAATTGCCTCTATGGGGATAGATTATATATGTAAACTCCTGTTCTCCTTGGTCTATGTATCTATAGTCTTCATTTGGGTCTAGCTCTCTTGGTATATGATGGGCGTATACTGGGCTTCTTAAAACAGTTAGGGATAGGAAATTACCATTTACATCGTAGCTGTATTTAGCATTATTCATAACACTTAAGCCATAGTCTCTATCTCCTAAGTCTATCCATTCTCCTCCTGGCTCTTCCTCTCCATCACAAGGTCTAGTTATAAAACCGTATGGAATTTGGTAAGTAGCAATAGGATTATTTAAATCAGCTGAGAATCTGAGTTTTAACATCTTTAACTGTTCATGCCAATCCACAGTTACTTTTACCTCTACAAATCTTAATCCTCTGTACAAGGTAAATTCTTGTATAATTTTGGATCTGTTATAGTAGCTTTCTACCCTAATTGTTCCTTTAACAGGGCCTCTTTCTAATACCTTAACCTTGGCATCTGAGAATCTTCCTATCTCATTCTGAAATCTAAAAACATTATGGCTCCAGGTATCACTTTGGTCATCTATAATTACAGGTACCGCTGAATCCCCTAAAAAAGTCTCTTTTTTATTTTCTTTGTCGTACAATCTCTTTATATATCCTGTCTTACTGTCTATCTCTAAGTATAACCAGTCATTTTCTAAAGTATTTTCTTTTACAACTAGAGAGTAGGGAAGAGGTGTATTATACTTTTCTGGAACTATTCTATAAACTTTATAGCCGTATGGAGGAAGCTTATCGGTAAAGATAACCTTTACTCTTCCACCTGGAGTAGTGGCAGAGGGCTTAGATATCTGTGTAAGGATTGGACTATTTTGGGGATCTAGGATAGTTAACTCTTTATCTCGCCAAGGAATGTCAGTTTCAATAGGGATAGTCCTCTCAAATGAAGTAGTATTAAACACTACCAATGGTTCTCCTTTACCCTGAGTATCAATATCCCTAGCTATGCTCTGTGTAGTATAGACCATTATCTTATTGACTGTAGCTTCTATACCTCCATGCATAGCCTTTATCTCTTCATACGCTTCTTTTATACTTGTGCCAGCTAAAATGTCATGAAATTGAGTAAATAATAATGTCTCCCAGCTAGAGTTAAATTTATCCTTGGGGTAGGCAAGATCCTTTATCTCTTTTCCCAGCACTGCAATCTTCTCTCCATTCAACAAGAGATGCTCTAGTTTTCTGTTACTCTTTTTTATCCAAGATAGTACAGAGTAGCATCCACTTGCATGATGTTGAAGATCATCCTTTACCACAGGAAGTTCTATTCCTCTATTGCATATTTCTTCAAAGAACTTTTCTGGCGAACTAAAAATAAGTCTTGGTATATCCTCTCTTTTATTTAGTTCTATTATATTTTCTATGTTCTCTTTTGTTGGTCCTCCTCCATGGTCCCCCACCCCATAGAAGCACATAAGTGTATCTATCTTTTCATTAAGTTTCTCTGCTACCCTCTTTACTTGATTCTCTACCTCTTTACCCCAAGTGGTATATGAGAACGGAATTCTGTATGTTAGAACTCGTGAACCATCTGGACCTTCCCACCAGAATATATCTCCAGGTAAATCCTTTTCGTGAGGCCCTGGCCTCATAAAGACATAGAAATCTATTTCCATCTTCTTTAAAATCTGAGGAATTATCCAATTATGTCCAAAAGAGTCAGGATTGTAACCTACTTTTGCTTTTATACCAAATTTCCCTTCGAAATATTTTTGTCCGTATAATCCTTGCCTTACCAATGCCTCACCAGATGGGATATTGCAATCCGGCTCTATCCACCAGCCCCCTACTATACACCAACGGCCTTCTCTTACTTTTTCTTTAATCTTCTCAAAAAGCTCAGGGTCTGTTTCCTCTACCCATTTGTATAAACAGGCGCTAGATGCAGTAAATATAAACTCTGGGTATTCTTCTATCCTTTCTATAGCTGACTTGAAGGTTGCCCTGGTAGTTACTAGTCCTTCATCCCATTTCCATAACCAGACTGGATCTATATGGGCATTACCAATCATATGAAGTGTAAACTTCTTATTCATACTCCCTCCTTCTTTATCAATTTATAAGGATTTTTATAAAATTCATAGAGGGCAATTGTTGCTGCTCCAATAATACCTGTATCTTTTCCTATACTTGAAGCTAGTATTTTAGTTTGGTCAGAAGATATCGAGAAACTCCTTTCTCTTACCAATTTTTCTACCCTAGGGATAATAAGGTCTGCTCCATGCATAATAGCTTCTCTACCTAACACTACGGCCTGGGGGCTAAATATATTTATAGCATTCACTACTCCAATGCCAAGCCAAAAGCAGTAATCGTTAAGGATTTCTATTGCTTTAATATTTCCCTCTCTTGCAGTTCTATAAAAGATAAAAAGTGTTTCAAGCGGGTCTTCTGTTACCAGATGACTTAGATTCTCTTTTATTCTCTCTATAAGAGAACCTGTGGAAGTATAGAGTTCTAAACATCCATAATTTCCACAACTACATTTAGGACCGTCTGTGTCTACAGTGGTATGTCCTAATTCCCCTGCTAATTCCCCTGCACCTCTATATATCTCTCCGTTGATAATTATTCCAGCTCCAACTCCTGTACCTATGGCAAGGTAGACAAAGTTATCTATATCTTTACAAGAGCCGAACCATTTTTCTCCTAGTGCACATGCTTTGGCATCATTTTCTATAAATGTGGGTAAATGAAACTCTCTTTCTATTATCTCTTTTAAAGGGACATTTTTCCAGCCTTTAAAATTTGGAGGGGATATGATGATCCCTTTACTTGGGCTTAATGGCCCAGGAGAACCTATCCCTATAGCAACAATCTTTTCTCTTACTTGAGGTTCTATCTCTTTGAAGAGAGAGTGAATAACTTCTTTAAGATTATTTAATGTTATAGGAAAATTCTGATATAAGTCAGAGCTAACTCTCTTAGATGTTATTATATTACCACCTAGATCTACTAGGCCGCAAGATATAGAAGTTCTTGCTAAATCTATCCCTAACACATAATAGGCATCATTGTTAATACTTATTAATGTTCTACTTCTACCTATTTCCCCTTTTACATTTCCTATCTCTTTCACAAGACCCTTTCTTATAAATTCATCTACTAAACTTGTTATGGTAGTTGGGGTTAGAGAGGTAATCTCTGTTAACTCTATTCGGGAGATTGGTGAGTATGTTCTTATGGTTTGTAGTACTAGACTCCTATTGTAATTTCTTACTTCAGGTAGATT
Organism: uncultured bacterium; assembly: GCA_937958695.1. Classification (GTDB taxonomy): domain Bacteria; phylum DUMJ01; class DUMJ01; order DUMJ01; family DUMJ01; genus DUMJ01. Next base: position 18,023 of record CALGNK010000029.1, on the reverse strand, counting down.
CCTGCCTTGTTTCCTTTTCACTTTAATCTATTTCACCTCTTCCATAATTATCTTTAACCATTCTTTATATCTTTCTAGACTGAAAGGTGGATATCCCAACATATAATGATTTAGGTGTTTACTGTTATTAAGTTCCCATTCTATAATAAATAATCTCTGTTCCCCTTTACTCACTCTAATTTTGCCAAGTATCTTCTTATCTAGAGGAGAAACCAGAAATTCTCCAGAACTTAAATCTTCTTTGGTATCAGCTTCATAAACCCTATAACTTCCTCTTTTTTCTATTAATGTATCATTTATTCCGACTATCTTTATATACCAGTTTTCTGGTTCTGTCATCATTATGCAGAATGGCTCTTGGACCCTCTTTATATAATAATAGGCAAGTTTCTTACCAAAATAGTAATCAACTATGGCATCTGAAATCTGAGGCCAACAGTCTATCACATTCCACCATATAATACCCCATATATCGTTAGAGAGCCTAGCCCTTTCTATGAAGAATTTCTTTGCTTCAGCCTGTGTAATTTGACTAGCTAAGATAAATTCTTCGATATCTTCTGGGATAGATCCAAATAGTTCTTTTATCTGATTAGCCATAAGTTCATTTCTATTGTAGCTTCTTCTTTTTGACCTCCAATGTTCTACTGAATGTAATCTCCAGTAGTCATTATTCCATGGCCACAGACAATTTTCAGGTATAAATTTTTTTAAACTCTCTAAATTTGGACATCCATGGTATCCTATCTCACTTATAAACTTTGCCTTATTCTCGGTATAAAACCTACTCTTATAGTAATCTCTAGGTCCCCAAAGATGTTGCTCAGGTGGAGTCAACTTTCCATTTGATTTAACTACTATGTCAGAGATATAGGGTGATGAAGGTAAATATGGCCTATATGGGTCTAGTCTCTTACAGACAGATGGTAAGATCTCCCTAGTTAAGACATTATCAGAAGGAAGAAGATTCTCTAAGTTATAGACATAATCACATTCATTATCCCCAGCCCAGAGTATTAAACTTGCGTGATTTCTTAATCGTTTTACTACCTTTATAGCCTCTTCTTCTATTATCTTCTGAAACTCCTCTGTCTGAGGGTATCTAGCACAGGCTAAAGCAAAATCTTGCCAAACTACTATTCCGTGGGAATCGCAGAAGTCAAAGAAGTCTTCTGTTTCATAAACACCTCCACCCCAACATCTTATTATGTTACAACCAAGGTCATCAAAGAGGTCTAATACGGGAATAGTTCTCTCCCTATCCCTTGAGTGAAATGCATCTAGTGGAACCCAGTTAGAACCCCTTAATCTTACTGGAATGCCATTTATTATGAATCTAAAGGTTCCATCTTGTTCAGCGGTTTCAGTTCTTTCTAGATGAACAGTCCTTATGCCGATCTTGTCTATTCTTTCATCTAATACTTCTCTATTATAGAGAAGTTCACATCGTACCTCATATAGATTTGGTTCTCCATATCCTTTGGGCCACCATAGTAGTGGATTTTTCAGGTTTATATTAATGTGTCCTGTGATAAACTCCACAGGGAACTCAAAAGTTTGCCTTTTACCATCTTTATCAGTAAATGTAAATCTTAAAGTAAACTCTTCAAAGTATTGTATGTTAGTCCTAAATTTAAAAAACACATCTAAAGTAGCATTGTTATCTTCTATCTTTGATGTAGCATAGTAGAGTTCTTCTATGTAATTATCTTTAATCTCTTTTAACTTTATTTCCTTCCATATTCCAGAAGATACTATCCTTGGAGCTATATCCCATCCAAATGAATGCTGAGCCTTTCTAAGCCATAATGCTTCATCTCTTCCTTCCCAAGAAATATTAATTGCTTCGTAACTTTTATCCTTAGCCCAGATGATTGGAGATTCTATCCTTATAATGATTTGATTTTTCTCTTTTAATAGTCCAGTCACATCAAATTCATGTTCAATAAACATATTATTAACTTTGCCTAGAAATCTTCCATTTAGTAAGATGGTAGCAATAGTGTCAATGCCATAGAATATGAGTTTAAACTTTTTATCAAGAGATTCTTTTCCTATCTCAAATTCTTTCTCATACCACCATTCGAAAAACTCATACTTTCTTAGGTCTAGATAATTCTTTCCAAAGAAAGGATCCTCTATCAAGCCAGCATTTAATAGATCTAGATATACATCTCCAGGTACGGTAGCTTTAATACACTGAAATTTCTTTTTAACCTCATCTATGCCATTTACTTCCCCTTGAGGCCCAAAGTATAGATTCCAGGTACCTGAGAGAGAAATTGAAAGCATTTCTTATATTAGCCCTTTAATCCGGTTAAGGATATTCCTTGAACAAAATATTTTTGCAAGAAGAAGAAAACTATAATAACAGGTAATATCATCATTAAAGAAGCGGCCATAAGAGCGCCCCATTCAGCACTGTAGGCTTCTTGAAACATCCGAAGTCCTAAGGATAAAGGCATAGCATTATAAGATCTTACATAAATTAAAGGACCAATAAAATTATTCCAAGTTCCCATAAAGGTAAATATTGTAACAGCTGTGATTGCTGGTATTATTAGGGGTAAATTTATTCTCCAGAATATGTCAAAGAAGGAACAGCCATCTATTCTAGCTGCATCATCTAGTTCTTTTGGGAGAGTCAAGAAAAACTGTCTTAAAAGAAAAATATTGAATGCATTTCCAAAAAAAGAAGGCATCCAAAGTGGTAACATAGTATTTAGCCATCCTAATCTTCTAAAAATCAAGAATTGAGGAATCATAGTTACTTGTGGAGGCAACATCATTGTGGCTAAAGTTATGATAAATAACATATCTCTTCCTGGCCATTTTAGTTTAGCGAAGGCATATGCAGCTAAAGGGCAAGAAAATAGTGTTCCTGCTATATTAAGTAGAGCTAATAATACTGTATTTTTATATAAAAGTCCAAATGGTATAAATTCGAATACTTCTTTGAAGTGTTTTATGGTAGGTGGTTCTGGTATCCATTTAGGAGGAAAAAGGAATATCTGCTCATCAGGTTTAAAAGCGGTAGAAACCGTCCAGATAAATGGAATAATAAAAGAAATACCTCCTATAATTACTAAAATATAGGCTATAATTCTGAGAAATATTCTTTTTGTATTCATAAAATAAGCAGAACCTCCTATTCTGATTCGTAATATACCCACTTAGGAGCTAATTTTAAATTAATTATTGTTGCTATAAAGATTATTATAAACAAAAACCAAGCCATTGCACTTGCATATCCCATATGAAAATCTCTAAAGGCTTTATTAAATAGATGATATACATAAAATAAAGTGGCATCCATTGGACCCCCTGCTGTCATTATATAAGCTTGAGTGAATATCTGTAAGGTGCCTATAATTCCCATTACTAGCAAAAAGAAGATTGTAGGGCTTAGCATTGGAAAAGTCACATATCTAAACCTCTGCCATATATTTGCGCCATCTACAATAGCAGCATCATATAAGTGTTGTGGTACATTTTGTAAGCCTGCCAAAAATATAACCATATTTCCTCCTATGCCCCAAAGTCCCATTATTATAAATGCGGGTTTAGCCCATTGTTCGCTAGCTAACCACATGGGTCCCTTTATTCCAAAGAGAGACAGGAGATAATTTATGAGTCCTACTTGAGGATTTAAAATCCACATCCATAATAATGATATTGCTACCTGAGGCACGACAGAAGGAAGATAGAAGATTGTCCTAAAAAGAGCCTCTCCTTTAAGTTTTTGATTTAGTAGTAAAGCTACAGATAAAGCTAATAATATATTTAAGGGTACTCCTATAACTGTCATATATAATGTGTTGTATAGAGATTTCCAAAATAAAGGATCATTAAGAAACATTCTTTTATAATTTCCTAATCCAATAAATTTTGGGGGTAATACTACTGAATAATCCATAAAACTAAACATTAATGATGATATAATGGGACCTACTATAAAAATACTTAAACCTAACAGCCATGGTAAAATAATAATATAAGCAGTAATTATTTCTTCTTTATTCCTTTTAAATTTTGTCATAGAAGTTTCTCCTTCCTAAATTTTTAGGTAGGGAAAGGGATCCCTTTCCCTACCTAGCTGAATATAAGATATTTATCTAAGCTTTTTCCCCGTTCTTTTTTCCCACTCATCCAGTAATCTGTCTAATTCAGCTTGTATAGTCCTAGTAGCATCGTCTAATGCCTGTTTAGGTGTCTTTTTATGATAAAGGGCTTCATCTCTTGCATGCCCCAGGAATTCTCTTTGCATAAGTAGAGCCGCTGGTGACCTATCTCTAAACCTTGTATATGCCATAAGATCAAAAGATAACTTTACTCCATCTTTTATCGCTTGTGTGACAGGTTGCTCTGCCAGAGCTTCAAGAGATTCCTTGTTAGCTGCTTGATAAGCAAATATTATAGGCGCCCATGGCCTATTCATAGATTTACTAAATGCAATGCTTGCATTTCTATATGCTCTTGTTCCGTTAATTCCAGTAATCCACCTAATAAACTCAAATGCATCTTCTGGATTCTTCGCTCCCTTAGGAATAGCAAAAGCATGCCCACCAGAAAAAGTTATCGGAACAAGCTTTTTCTCCTTCAGATATACATCTCTTCTATATATTGGAGATACTCCAAAGTTGAGGTTAGGAGCATATCTAGCGATATTTTCAAATGTCCAATTACCATTTATCATAGCTGCTATCTTTCCTACAAAAAATGGAGCTTGAACTTCAATCCCCCAAGTTCCTTTAAAAGCTGCTGCTTTCTCTACCCCTCCGCTAACATCTGTCATTTTTACTAGCCAATCTAAGGTTTCTACTAATTTAGGATGATTAAGTGTTACTTTGGTACTTCTAGCTGTCATATATTCTCCACCGTTAGCCCAACCAAGTACCCATTCACTACCGTTTGCTCCTAAACCTTCAACTACAGCAAAGCCTATCCTAGTAACATTTCCCTTATCATCAAATTTGGTAAGCTTTTTATTAACTTCTAACTGTTCTTCCCAAGTTATAGGGAATTTATCTGGATTTACCCCAACTTCTTTAAATATATCTTTGTTCCAAAAAATAATTCTGTTATCAGTTTGCCATGGAAGAGCGTAAAGTTGATTGTCCCAAGGGAAAATAGCTTCATCCCATGTTTGCCTAATATATTGAGATGGAGAAAGTTTATATTTCGGTATATATTTATTAAGAGGAGTTAGTGCATCGAAAGCGGCCCATTGAGAAACTTCAAATCTATCTACCCACATAACATCTGGCGGAACTCCACCAGCTACTGCACTAAGTAACTTTTGCTTCCTTTCATCAAATCCGCCTGTTAAAGGAACAAATTTCAGCTCAATATCAGGATGGGTTCTTTGGAACTCTTGATATGTGTCTTCCCATATCTTCCCCCCTGGAGCCCAAACCTCCAAGGTTTTTTTAGCTGCGGAAGAAACGATAGAAAAGCTTACTAGCGAAAAAACAAATAATACACCCAAAATTAGTATTCTCATGTAACTTTTCATACCTTTTACCTCCTTTTATCATAATTTCTCTTAACCTTAAGTTACTTAATTTCCCTTTTTAGGGTTACTAGACTATAAAATTAACTTATCAATCTTATGTATCTTCCTCTCTTTTACTTCTATAAACTTCACCTCCTTTTCCTTATATTTTATAATTACATATTTCTTACCACTTAATAAATATAATAGCAAATTTTTTTGTTTTGTCAATAGGGTTATATTAAAATGTAAAATGTTAAAGTGGAATATTTTTTAATAAAAAATAAAGTAAATGATATATAAAGCTAGAACTGTAAGATTGGATTTAAAATCAAACTTCCAATGGTTTATTCCATTCTTCGAAAACTGCTTCTATATTTTCTTTTGGATCTTTTAAGCCCCACTCGCATTGAGCAATTACACCGCCTCTACCTGTATCGAGAGCCCTCCTTACCCTCCTTACTGCTAACTTGACCTCTTCTACTGTTCCAAAAGGAAGTATGTACTGTCTATCTATCTCTCCCCAGAATGTAACTTTACCCCTATATCTCTTTCCTAACTCCTCTATATTCATACAGAAAAGCTGTGAGTTTATGGCATCTATTCCTATCTCTATTAAGTCCGAATAGATTGCCTCTATATGTCCATCTGAATGAAAGAAGACAAACTTGTTATGGGATTTTAAAATTTCACAGTAGTCTTTATATAGGGGCTTAAATATTTCTCTCCATAGTTTTGGAGAAATGAGGAGTGAATTTTGAGTACCCCAATCATCCATAAAAGATACACCATCTACGTCTGTCTTTGCCCACATTTCTAATTCTTTGATATAGAATTCGTGTAGTATATCAAGCAGTATAAACACCTCTTTTACTCCATAAGCTAAATCTAGAAACAAATTCTCCGTCCCTCTTAAAAATTGCATCCTTTCAAAAGGTCTTACTTCAGTTCCAATTCTTACAAATTTATCTGTCTCTGTACAGCTTCTATTGACTTCTGAAAGGTCTGCCTCTTCTAACAATTCCCACGGTGGCTGATAATTTTTTAATGCTGACCAGTCTTTTAAAGGCGGATCTTTTACCTCACCCACCACTCCTGATTCAGCAACTCTCCAAACACAACCCCAAGCATCTACATATTCTCCAGCTACATTTGGTTTACCTTTTGCTCTCCTACTAATGCCATATCTATACTTTGGTGTTGTAAAATCAGATGGATATTTATTTAAAACCTCTTCTAGTTCCTTTTTTCTAAACATCTCTACCCCTGGAAGATACCATAGATCTCTTGGAACTCTATCAGGATTCTCAAATCTCAAAGCCCTTATAACTCTTTCTCTTGAAGTCATAACATTCTCCTCATTGTAACTCTAATACCAATACCTCTTTAGGTCCCATATGGACCTTTATGGAATCAAAGGAAATCATCTCGAAGTCCGAAAAATTCTTAAATATTGGACGCATCTTTCTAAATTTATCCTTTAAAATTATATAATTTTCTGTCTCTTTTTCTATATTATTAAATATGAAAAGGATCTTCTTATTATCTAGAGCGTATAAGATTCTACAGGTTATTCCTGTTTGTGGATCTACAACAATCTCTGATTCTAACTCTAAAATTCTACTTAATGTGTTAAGAGATTCTGTATCTCCTGTCTTTTCGTAAAATAGAGAAGGATAAGTTAATATATAGATTATCCTTCCTAAGCCATATCTACAGTTTATTATTGCAGGCTTTTTGTCTTCGAATTCTCCAATAATTTCGCAATCCTTTAGAAATTCTATAAATCTTCTCTCCCCTAAACCATAGATATCTCCAAAATTAGTCTTTATTTTCAAGGTGTCTTCAGGGATTATCTCTCGTTCTACGATCCCTACCGCTTCAGAGAATCCATAACCAGGGACTCTTACAGAGAAGAATCCGTTCTCTTCATAACTGCACAAACCTGCCTCTGAGATTAAAGTGCCTCCCTTTTCTACAAACCTTAAAAGGTCTTTAGCTCCACTTTGAGAAATGCATATTGGCATTGGAAGATAAATAAGAGAATAATTTTCTAAATCATCTCCCGACCTAACTATATCGAATGCTATATTGTTCATCCATAACATATAGCTAGCCCCATGAAAAGCATCCTGATAGTTTAGCATCCTGTTTACGCTTGCCACTATACTAGAGTGCATACTGTAGAAGATACCAACTTTACTCTTGATGGGTCTTAAGCTAGTAAAGATATCCTCATTTTCTTTAAATGCCTTTACAAAAGACCTGAATTCTTCAGTTCTATAGTTTTCTGTCCCATCCATATTTATAAGGCCACAGCCACCTGCTTCAACTGTATACCTCTCAGGTTTAAATTGCCACATAATTATTCCTTTTGTATTGTGAGCAATACATAGCCATAGATTATAAAGCATTTCTTTTTCCTTTATTTGAACATTCATATTTTTATGTCTTGTTATACCAGATGTAAGTTCAGAGACTATATATTCTCCTTTGGTTATAGATCTTTTCGTCTCTAAATTTACTATTGTTCTTATAAAGTCCTTTGGATTTCTATGCTGGGATTCATAATACATACTATGCAGTGAAGTCCCATAATAATCTACTTCTTTTACCAATAACCAATCGTCCCATCCAGCTCCTAATCTAGCAACACCTAAATCTACATTAGGTGTTCCCCAGCTGTGAGAATGAGTAATAACTGGATGACTAGGATCTTCAGTTTTTACTAAAGAATAAATCCACTTTATCTGTTCTGCTAAGGACTCCATTCTGAACTTTGTATAGAATATGTAAGGAGTTATCATCTCCTGATGATTTGGTGGTTGAATATCTTCCCAACTGCTATAAGCCTCACCAAAATTTTCATTTAACTCTTCTAAACTAGAAAATTTATACTTTAGCCAGTTTATATATTTTTCTATCGTATACTTACAGTAACATTCAAAATTATCTGGTTCGTTCCATACGTCCCAACTAGACAGACTGATACTATTTCTATACCTTCTTACTAACTCTTTCAAAAATGGAATTACTAGTTCTCTCAGCTTAAGATTATCCCAACATGAGGTATCTCCACCATATATCCTAGTAGGAGATCTTTTAGTTCCATCTGGCTTAATAATCCATGCAGATGCTTCAACCTGAGCCCAATATGGAATATGGTCAAGTACAATATTTATCATCACTTTTAAATCATATTTCTCTGCTAATTCTAAAAGTTTATCTAGTTTTGTCCAGTCAAATTTACCTCTTTCTCTTTCTAAATAGGTCCACATAGCCCATATTTTTACAAAGTCTATATTTAAGTCTTTTATATGCTTAAAGTCATTTTCCCATTCTTTTTCGGGTGGGGTAGGAGGTCTATAGTATTGAGTTCCTAATAGGAATTTGGTTTTGAAGTCTTCTATGGTCATCTCTTATCACCTCGCCTTTTTATGCATATAAAAATTATGTCTTATTTTTAAAAACTTTACCGAGATTATATGTTTGTATAATCTTGGTGTCAACAATTACTTAACTTAACACATTATAGGTGGGATATTGGCTCTATTCGATCATGAATAACCTGATGAAACTTTTCTTAAATATCTCGAGGTAGGCTTAAGGTTTCGTAGGGGTTCAAGATCTTGAACCCCTATTTAAAGTGTCTATTTACTCTAAAAACTTGAAGCTTTCTATTATCTTTCTAAATGTAGCTTCCATATCCTGAAAGCTTTCAGAAAGTGTATCACAGAGGACAGCTATACCATAATTATCCTTTACAGTATAAGCTTCTATGGTTTTTACAGGAATACTAACATTTTGCCCCTTAAAGGTGAATGAGTACACTCTTAGCATACCAGGCGATCCTGCTAAGGTATATTCTACTATAGAATCCTCGGCATAGTCAGGAAGATTCTCCTTTAACCAGTTACCAACCTCTTCCGCATACTGTTTAGCAGTAAATCCCTCAGGGATCTCCTCCATCATTACAATTAATTCAGAGGAAGATTCTTCATCATAAAACCAGGCTAGAGCGCCTTCTAACTCTCCTTCCACCCATCCTTCAGGATATGAGATACTAAACCCTACTTCCGAATCTGTATAAGTGTTTTTTAGCTCTTGAGCGCCTGCTTCTTGTGCCATTACAGGAACTGCAGAGAAAAGGACTAGAAAGATTAACATTAAACCGACTAAGACCTTATTGTAGCTCATTTCAAAAACCTCCATTTCTTTTTAGCCACTAGGCTATAGATTTAATTACAGTTCATTATAACATATTTTTTATTATGGTAAAATAGAAGGGAGATTTTTGGTAAAGGGGTGTATAATTTTGACTGACGTTACAACTATGGAGAAAGAGATTAGAGAAGAACCAGAAATACTCTTTAATATTTTGGAAAATAATATTTCTATATTGATGGGTATTAAAGAGTTCCTGAAGAATAAGAACATAGATGGTGTATATATATCTGCTAGAGGCACTTCTGATAATGCCAGTACATTAGGAAAGTATCTTATAGAATCTATACTTGGCTACGTTACTTCTCTTTCCGCCCCATCTCTATTTACGATATATGAGACCCCTCCTTCTTTGAAGAATAAGATTGTAATAGGGGTATCTCAGTCTGGTAAAAGTGAAGATGTATGTGAGGTAGTAGAGTGGGGTAAAAAAGAGGGTGCTTTCTGTATAGCTATAACAAATCATCAAGACAGTCCTTTAGCAAGTCTAGCTGATGAGGTTCTACCATGTTTAGCGGGTGAAGAGAGAAGTGTTCCAGCTACTAAGACATACCTAGCTGAGATATTTAACTTATATCTGTTCTGTTCAGTTATAAGGGGGAGAAATGATATACTAAGTTTCTTGAGAGAGATACCTAGATTTATAGATGATATTATAGAGAAGGCATCCAAGATAGATGTAAGTAGATTTCATTTTATGGACAAATGTATATGTATTGGAAGAGGCTTTAACTATTCCACAGCGATGGAATTTTCTTTAAAACTTAAAGAAACTTCATATATATTTGCTGAAGCTTATAGTTCCGCCGACTTCTTACATGGTCCGTTAGCTTTAGTTTCTTATCAGTTGCCTATTTTTGTTTTTCTTCCCCTAGGGCCAACCTATAAGCATCTAAAAGAAGTTATAGATACTCTTAAAGAAAAGACTGAAGATATATTTGTATTTAGTTTCGATGAATCAGAGATAGAAAAGTATGGTTTTGTTATACCTTATAAAGTAGATGAAATCTTGAGTCCTATAATATTTACCCCTGCCTTTCAGATGTTTGCCAATAATTTGGCATTAGATAAAGGGTTTAACCCTGATAGCCCTAGATTTTTAAAGAAGGTGACTATAACTAGATGAGGATAGTTGCTTACAAGGTAAAGTGTGATAAATTTATAATAATCTATAATGATAAAATAGCTGGGGACTGTTTTATTAAAGAGAGCATAGATAAAGAGGCTATAAAGACGTGTAAGATAGATGAAAACTGTAAGCTACCAGAAAGACTCAAAAGATTTGTCCCTAGATACGTTTCTTCTTAGTATATACTTAGCACTGTATGAAGCTTTTGGTCCACAACACTGGTGGCCAGCAGAGACTAAGTTCGAGATATTAGTTGGGGCTGTTCTTACCCAGAATACTAATTGGAAGAATGTAGAAAGGGCTATAGATAGTCTTAAAAAAAGTGGAATTATGAGTATTGATGGTATTTTAGAAAACAAAGATAGAATACCAGAGTTGATAAAAAGTGTTGGATACTATAGAATAAAGACAGATAGACTTATAAATCTTATGAGCAAGATTAGAGAATACGGTTCCTTAGAAAGATTTTTAAGTTTACCTCTGGAGAAACTTAGGGAGGAGTTACTGAGCATAAAGGGTATTGGTAAAGAAACAGCAGATTCTATAATATTGTACGCAGGTAAGTATCCTATTTTCGTTGTCGATGCTTATACTAGAAGATTATTTTCTAGATTAGGGATAATAAAAGGTAATGAGAGTTACGATGAAATTCAAAGTTTAGTAATGAGTAATACCCCAAGAGAAGAGTATTTTTATAATGAGTTTCACGCTCTTATAGTAGAATTGTGTAAAAGGTATTGCAAAAAGAGCCCTATCCATATCGGATGTCCACTTAATAAAATATGTGAGGGGGTTGATGATGAAGAGTTCTATAGTAAAGGCTTATAGAGAGCTGTATTTTTATGTAAAACCATATAAGTTACTTATTTTTCTTCTTTTTCTATTTACTGCTCTTTTAGCCCCAGCTAGACTTATCTTCTCTCCAATTTTGAAGTTTTTATTCGATGAGGTCTTCAATGCACAGAGAGCTTATAATATAGCGCTAAGAAATTTACATACAGCTATATTTGTCATCGTTGGTATTACTATAATTCAGAGTATAATACAGTATTGGCAGATATATATACAATCTGTGATAACTCAAAGGGTAATGAACGACTTAAGGGTAAAGGTGTATGCTCATTTACAGAAGCTATCTATGGAGTTTTATCAGAGATGGCATACAGGGGAGATAATATCTCGTCTATCCAATGACATAACATTAATACCTCAAGCTCTTAATTCTATACTTATAGATATACCTTTGAGTGGTCTTATGCTTGTTGGAGCCTTAGGTTATATGATGTATCTTAACTGGAGGCTTACTCTATTTACCTTAGCTATACTTCCATTTATAGCTTCTGTAGTCTCGTATCTTGGGAATCAGATGGTAAGAGTTACCAGACAAGTTCAACAAAGATTTGCTGAATTGGTAAAACTCTTAGAAGAGAGAATAAGCGGAGTTCATCTAATAAAATCCTTTGGTATGGAAGAATCTGAGATATTCAAATTCCAAAAGGTGAGTAAGGAAAGTTTAGAGATATCCCTAAAAAGCGCTAAAATTATAGCCACACAAACACCAATAATCACCTTACTTCAGACTATAGGTCTATTAGGGGTCTTATGGTTTGGAGGACTTCAAGTTTTGAATCGGAATATGACTTCTGGTAGTTTAATGGCTTTCTTTACCGCTTTACTTATGATGGTAGACCCGATATATTCTATATCTCGAAGTTTTAGCATAATAAGCCAGAGCGCAGGGGCTATAGGAAGAATATTTGAGTTTTTCGAAGCAGAACCTTTGGTGAAGGAAAAGCTTAACGCTATTGTTATTCCTATAAAAGGAGAGATAGAATTTAAAAATGTAACATTTGGGTATAGCGATGGAGAACCTGTTGTAAAAAACGTCTCATTCTATGTAAAGCCTGGAGAAATAGTTGCATTAGTAGGTAGGAGTGGGGCTGGTAAAACTACTATAGTAAATCTGCTTATGAGATTCTACGACCCTCAAGAGGGTTTAATACTGATTGATAAGATTGATATAAGGGATTTCAAGATATATTCTCTCAGACAGCAGATGAGTATAGTCCCTCAAGATACTATATTATTTTCTGATACAATCTTAGAGAATATAAGATATGGAACACCGTATGCTACAAAAGAAGAGGTTATACAAGCTGCTAAATCTGCCAATGCTCACGATTTTATAATGCAACTACCTAATGGCTATGACACGGTCATTGGGGAGGATTCGGGTATAAGACTCTCTGGTGGACAGAGACAACGTATAGCTATTGCAAGAGCCTTCTTACATAATCCTAAGATCCTTATCCTAGATGAGGCTACATCTGCTTTAGACCCTGAGTCAGAATCTTTAGTGAAAGATGCAATTCTTAGATTAATGAAGGGAAGAACCACCTTTATCATATCTCATCGCTTAGGTTTTGTTAAGGAAGCTGATCATATATTAGTGATTGAAAATGGTGAGATAGTAGAGAGAGGAACGCATAAGGAACTTTTGGTCAAGAATGGAATATATAGAAGGCTCTATGAATCTGGGGCAGAAGTAATATCAACTTGACTTATTGATTTGTAGCTACTATAATCTATAAAAATTATAAAATGGAGTTGCTTTTATGAGAACAAAGAAGGATGATGCCAAAATGTTAGATAATGTACAGAGTTTAGAGAGGGCATTAAAGATAATAGACCTCTTAGCTCACTCTAGTAAACCTATGGGGGTTACTGAGATAGGTAAGCTTATTGGAGTCCACAAAAGTACTGCTTATAGACTTGTTAGTACATTAAGGCAGTTTGGTTATGTAGATCAGGATGAGGAGACAGAGAAATATTTCCTTGGCTTAAAACCCTTGGAACTTTCTAGCATTATAAATGAAAGGCTTGATATAAAAAATATGATTCATCCTTACTTAGAAGAACTCGCGGATAAGACAGGTGAAACTGTACATCTGGCTGTTAGAGAAGGAGATGAGATTGTATACATAGATAAGGTCGAAAGTAAGCATACTATCAGGATGTATTCTAGAATAGGCGCTAGAGCTCCTCTTTATTGTACTGCGCTAGGTAAATGTCTACTTGCCTTTGGACCTGAAGAATTAGTTAAAAAGTGGACATCTAAAGATACTCTTCCTCAGAGGACTCCAAATACTATAAAGGATGGAAATGAGTTAGCGGAAGAATTGAAGAAGATTAGAGAACAAGGATATGCCTTAGATAGAGAGGAATTTGAGCCTTGGATAAAATGTATAGGAGCCCCCATCATTAATAGAAAGGGTAAAGTTATATGCTCAATAAGTATTTCCATTCCAGCTTTTAGACTAGATGATGAGAGGTTACAAGAGCTTATTCCAATTCTTCTTCAGACAAGAGATGCTATTTCTGAGAAGTTAAAGTATCTATCAAAGGAGGATGAATAACTTGCCAAATATAGATGTAACTTATGCTGGTCTAAAACTTAAAACCCCTATTATTGTCTCTTCTGCAGGTATAGTTGGATATGCCCATCAGATTAAGAAGGCTGAGGATTATGGTGCAGGGGCTGTAGTTATGAAATCATTCTTTGAAGAAGAAGTTTGTAGGAAGGCTCCTACTCCTAGATTTAAGCTAATAAGAAGAGGGTATAATGGGCATACATCTCTTACCCTTTATTCTTATGAACAGGCTAGTGAGCTCGGTCCAGAGGAATATGCAGAGGAAGTTTCTAAAGCCAAAAGTATTGTAAAGATTCCTATCTTTGCTAGTTTGAATTGTATTACTCCAGAGATGTGGAATAAAATGGCACTTCTAGTTGAGTCTGCAGGTGCGGATGGAATAGAACTGAATGTAAGTTGTCCCCACGGTGTTCATATAATGGAAGGTAGAACATTAAAGGACGAGATAAGAAAGGCTTTAGATGCTACTAAGGATGTGAAGATTCCTAGGATTGTAAAGTTAAGTCCTCAAACTAGTGATCCAATGATAGAGGCAAGCGAAGTAGAAAGAAATGGGGGAAACGGGATAGTTGTATTTAATAGATTTACTGGATTAGATATAGACCTAGAAACAGAAATACCTATACTTCATGGAGGATATGCAGGGCATGGAGGAGCTTGGGCTATTCATTATGTCCTTAGATGGATATCTGCCTTGTATCCCCACATACACATACCAATCTCTGCTAGCGGTGGTGTAACTAATGGGAAAGATGCTATTAAATGTATACTTGCAGGGGCAACCTCAGTTCAGATATGTACTGTTGTTATACTGAAAGGTTATGAAGTTATAGAAAAAATCAACAAAGAGATTATAGACTTTCTCGAAGAGAAAGGCTATTCATCTTTAGATGATATAAGAGGTAATGTTGTTGGAAAGATTCTATCATATAAAGAGGTGGATAGAAGAAAATTATATGTAGCTTATATAAATCAAGAGAAGTGTAATCAATGCGCTACTTGCTATAAAGTCTGCTACTCTTCTGCTATTGAAAGAGATGGTGATGGAAAATTTTATGTAAACAAAAACTGTATAGGATGTGGACTTTGTGTAGAGGTTTGTCCTAGAAAGGCAATTGAGCTGGTTAGAATATAGAATTTGTTATAATTTTTCTAGACCGGCGTATTTTGCCAAAAGATGCTTTTTACCAATATCATTAAACATTACTACTAATTCTATCTCCCCATCCTCTAGAGGACGGACCTCTTGGATAATACCTTCCCCCCATCTAGAGTGCCAAACCTTTTCACCTCTTTCAAAGATAATATCTGCCTTTGTCACAGGTTCTATATATTCTTCAGGTATCTCTTTTACAAATCTAGATAATTCATTACTGTTGGTATGTCCATAAAGAGTCCTTATCTCTGCAGATGTGAGATAAAGATACTTTTTTGCCCTAGTCATACCCACATAACATAGTCTCCTTTCTTCCTCCAACTCCTCTCTTTCCCCCATAGAGAGGCTATGTGGAAATACTCCTTCTTCCATACCAGTCATAAATACAACTGGAAATTCTAAGCCTTTTGCGCTATGGATCGTCATAAGGACTACGGAAGAATTCTCCTCTTCTAACGTATCTATATCTGACATCAATGACACATAGTTTAGAAAACTTTCTAGAGTTGTATCTTCGGTTTGCCTAGAGTACTCCTTTGCTACAGATATCAATTCTTCCACGTTTTCTATTCTCATCTGAGCAGTTGCTGTTTGCAATTCTGATAGCTCCTTTATGTAACCTGTCTTATCTAGCACTTCTATAATGAGGTCTTCTACGGGGTGCAATTTAGAATAGGCTATTAGTGAATCTATAAGTTCTATAAATTTCTCTACTTCTTTACTTACCTTTTTCCCAAGGTCTCCTTTTTCAATTAGATGCTTCATTGCTTCTAGATAATCTATACCTTTTTCGTTTGCATAGTCCATAATCTTAGAGATAGTTGCGTCCCCTATCCCCCTTCTAGGAGTGTTTATTATCCTTTTTAGGCTTATTCCGTCATATTGATTTACAAGGAATCTTAAATAGGCTAAGATATCTTTTATCTCTTTTCTTTGATAGAATTTTATACCACCAATGATTCTATAAGGTATACCGTTTTTTACCATTGCTTCTTCAAGAGCTCTAGACTGTGCATGTGTTCTATAAAAAACAGCGAAATCTCCAAAATTTAGATTCTCTCTCTTTTGTAAAAGGATAATCTCTCTTGCTACAAAATTTGCTTCCGCTATCTCATCTTTAGCTATATAGAGCTTTATCTTACTCCCAATTTCATTATCTGTCCAAAGATTTTTACCCTTTCTAAATTTATTGTGGGCTATGACTTTATTTGCTGCATCCAATATATTTTGGGTTGACCTGTAATTCTGTTCTAGACGAATTACTTTTGCCCCAGGGAAGTCCTTTTCAAATTCTAAGATGTTTCTTATATCCGCTCCTCTCCAACTATATATAGCTTGATCATCATCTCCTACAACTGTAAGTCTTCGATGTGCTTGAGCTAAAAGGAATACTATTACATATTGAGCATAATTTGTATCTTGATATTCGTCAACAAGTATATATCTAAACTTATTTTGGTAGTAAGATAAGATCTTTTCGTTTTCTCTGAATAATTTAACTAGATACATAAGGAGGTCATCAAAATCTAATGCTTGATTTTGTATTAGTTTTTCTTGGTACTTCTGATAAACCTTAGCTACTATACTTTCATAGTAGCTTTCTACAAATTCTCCATAAGTTACAGGATCTATAAGACTTTCTTTAGCTCTACTAATTCTCTCTATAAAACCCCCAGGTGGATATCTTTTTATATCGAGGTTTAATTCTGATATCACTTCTTTTATAAGGGTAGTTTGGTCATCTTCATCAAGGATGGAGAAGTTATTATTTATCCCTACATATGGACCATATTTCCTTAATATCTTTACTGCAGTAGCGTGAAATGTCCCTAGCCAGACATCACTTACCTCTTTTTGTAGTAATCTTGCAACCCTAGATCTCATCTCGTTAGCTGCTTTGTTGGTAAATGTTACTCCTAATATATTATCTTCAGATACATCTAATTCTCTGACGAGATAAACAATCTTATAAGTTATAACTCTAGTCTTACCACTTCCAGCTCCAGCAAGAACCAAAAGCGGAGCCTCTGTATATAAGACCGCTTCTCTCTGTTGTGGGTTTAATTCATCTAAAAAGGACATTTCCCCAGTTTAAACCTTTTCGCCTTCTGGAATTTCTTCTTCTAAGTATATCTCTTTACTATCTTCGTCATAAACAAACAATTCAGCATATCTTCCCCAGTCTATTGCTATCTCCATTTGGGCTTGAGCCTCACTAGTGCTGAATTTTGTCTCTAACAATTCAATAAAGAACTCTATTGGCATTCTATGATTAGATTTATTCTTTAAAACCTGAATTATCTGTTGGATAAATGGAACATTAGTCAATATCTGTTTTCTGAATATCTCTTTTTTTTCTAGGACATCTGCTTCTGCAAAGACTTTCCCTATCTCTGTCACTGATATATCTCCACCTGTAGTATCTACAAACTTTAGTAATTCTGATGCTTCTATAACTGGTTGAATATCTGCTAAGTCCATACTTAAGTCTTCTGCTATTTTATATATATCTTCTTTTCTTTCTAACTCTGCAACAAGCTCTACAAATCCAGCTATAGCTCCTACTCTAACATGAGGAAGTGGTGTTCC
>CALGNK010000028.1 GCA_937958695.1 uncultured bacterium | reverse complement strand
ATAAGATGTAATAAAGGTGAAAATGAGCAATATCTTTATTTAAAATGGATTACCCCCCCCCGAGGAGGGATGAGATGAACAGTGATAGAATAATTGTTGCGCTTATAGATATTACAGAGATTAAAAGGCTTACTAACTCTTTAAAGGGAAGTATAGAAGAGCTGAAAAGGACATTTCAAGAGACAATTGAACTCCTATCATCTATTGTAGAGATAAAGGACCCATACACATTTGGGCATCAGAAGAAGGTTTCTGAGATAGCATCTTTAATAGCAGAAGAACTAAATCTACCTCAAAAAGAGATAGAAAAGATAAGGATTGCAGGGCTCTTGCATGATATAGGAAAGATTGCCATACCGGGAGAGATACTTAATAAACCGGCAAGACTAAACGCTTTAGAGTTTGAGATGGTAAAAATACATCCTAAAGTTGGTTATGAGATCCTTAAAAAGGTTAATTTTCTATCTGATGTAGCAGAGATAATACTACAACATCATGAGAGACTTGATGGGTCAGGATATCCAAATGGCCTAAAACAGGGTGAGATTCTATTGCCGGCAAGAATCTTAGCGGTAGCTGATGTGGTAGAGGCTATGACATCACATAGACCCTATAGGCCTGCCTCTTCGATAGAGGATGTCATCGAGGAACTAAGAATGAATAGCGGTAAGCTATACGACCCTGAGGTGGTATCTGCTTATTTGAGGATTTACTCCAACCTATCCCTGCATTTACTGTAACCTTATAAAATTGATTCTCTAGTGTATGTATAGAGCTAGCCCTTACTCCACTCTCTGTTACCTGTCCTTTGTACATATCTTCTACCTTTACTGAGGGGGTAACCTCTTCACCTCCAAAATGTTTTAGATAGTACGTCTTATATCCATAACCAGGGACATCCTCGGCTGTGAAAACTATTCTTAGTCCACCTTGAAAAACATATCCCTCTTCTGGAATATTCTCATCCGGAAAAGTAGATCTAAGTACCTCTAGGAAAAATGAATATGCCTTATATTGAACAGGTATTAGATTCTTATTATCATCTATCAACACTAAATGATCTTTTTAAAACTATGGTATAATAGTATAAAAAAGTTGGCAATCAGGGTAAGATTAATTTAAAAATGGGTTTTAGATATTTAAAACTATATGCGTTGGAGGGTAGATATGTCATTTAAAACATATTTAATCCGTAGGTTTTTATTTATGATACCTCTTCTAATACTAATATCAGTAGTCTCTTTTGTTATCATTCAGCTTCCTCCTGGAGATTTTTTAACTATGTATGTATTACAGTTACAAAGTAGAGGTTATAAAATCGCTCAAGAAGAAGTGGTAAGATTAAGGGCTCGTTATGGATTGGATAGACCTTTGTATTTACAGTATTTTATTTGGATTTGGAATATAATTAGATACGGAGACTTAGGAAGGTCTTTTGCCTATGATAAACCTGTGGGAGAGCTTATAAGAGAAAGAATAATGTTGTCCTCTTTCATCGCTATTTTATCTTTACTATTTAGTTGGGGAGTAGGTTTCTTTATTGGAGTTTATTCAGCCACTCATCAATACTCTTTTGGTGATTATTTCTTTACTTTCTTGGGATTTATAGGCATGTCTCTACCTGGATTTTTCATCGCTCTTATAGTTATATTTATAAGTCTGACATATTTTAACTATAACCCGATGGGACTATTCTCATATGAATATCTATCAGTATCTTGGAATATTTGGAAGTTTTTGGATATGATGAAACATATAATGGTTGCAGTTTTAGCTTTGGGCATAGGTGGAACAGCTAGCATCATTCGTATTATAAGAGGATGTCTTCTAGATGAGCTGAGAAAGGCATATGTCATTACCGCTAGGGCTAAGGGACTTTCAGAAAGGAAGTTGTTGTTTAAATATCCTATAAGAATGGCTATTAATCCACTACTTAGCACTATTGGGTGGCTTTTACCAGGTATCTTCTCTGGAGAAGCTTTGGCTTCGATCGTTTTAAATATACCTACCACTGGACCACTCTTTTTAGAAGCATTGATGGCTCAAGATATGTTTTTAGCTGGAAGTTTTTTATTAATAATTAGTACATTAGTAATAATAGGTTCTTTAATTTCTGATATTATATTAGCTTGGATAGATCCTAGAATCAGATATGGGTAGGAGGAAAAGATGGAAGAGATGTATGAAAAAGTAGAAATATCTCTAGAAGAAAAGATATATCTAGCATCTCAGTGGCAACTAATTTGGTGGAAGTTTAAGAGACATAAATTAGCGATTATAGCTTTATGGATATTAGGTATTTTGTATTTTATAGCTGCGTTCTGCGAATTTCTTGCTCCTTATACCCCAGAAACTAGCTTTGACGAACATATATTTATTCCTCCAACTCCAATACATATTATAGATGATGGCAAACTTACTAGACCCTTTGTTTATGGATTTAATGTAAGGATGAATTTTGAGACATTCCTTAGAGAGGTCGTCCCGGATCCAGAAAAGAAATATCCAATAAGATTCTTCTATAGAGGAGAGCCATATAAGCTCTGGGGATTGTTTGAAAGTGATATTCACCTTTTTGGTGTAGAGGATGGTGTAATATTTCTATTTGGGACGGATAATTTAGGTAGGGATATCTTTTCTAGGATTCTATATGGAGCCCGTATATCTCTAACTATAGGATTAGTAGGAATTGCCTTAAGCCTTATTCTAGGATTACTATTGGGAGGTTTGGCTGGATATTTAGGTGGAACAGTTGATGAAGTTATAATGAGAGGAGTTGATTTTCTTGTTTCTATACCTACTATTCCTCTTTGGATGTCTCTATCTGCCGCATTGCCAAGAAATTGGCCTATAACAAAGACGTATTTTGCCATTACCATAATACTTTCAGCTGTTGGATGGTGCGGATTAGCTAGAGTAACAAGAGGGAAATTTCTCTCTTTAAAAGAAGAAGACTTTATTACAGCAGCTAGGTTAGTAGGTTGTAGCAATTTAAGGATTATATTTAAACATTTTCTTCCTTCGTTTCTTAGTTATATAATAGTCTCTGTGACACTATCTATTCCAAATATGATATTAGGAGAAACAGCTCTGAGCTTTCTTGGCTTAGGTTTGCAACCTCCAGCTATAAGTTGGGGAATACTCTTACAACAAGCTCAAGATCTAAACGTAATGACTAATCATCCTTGGGTTCTTATCCCTTGTCTTTTTGTCTTTATAACTGTCCTAATGTTTAATTTCTTAGGCGATGGTCTAAGAGATGCCGCTGATCCATATTCTAGATAAAATACAGGCTGGGCCTCTACTATTTAAAACAGACGCTCAGCCTGTATTTTATTTCTCTTCTTAGCTATTTACTAAAGAATATCTGCTCTGCAGCAAAAAGAACAAAGCAAGAATGTACATCTGGTCCCTTTTCTGGAACATTTCTTAGCTTATCATTAATTATAGCTACAAAAGGAGCAGAACATACTCCAATTCTCCAAACCTTTTCTGCCTGAGACTGGACTAACTTTTTGCCTGCTTCAACCCTTTCTTTAGGGTTAGGGGAGTATCTTAATATTTCTCCCCATCCTACAATCTCTTTTATTTCTTTAGGGGGTTCTTTCCCTTCCTTTCCTTCTGTTCTGAACCATCTGCTCCATAAAGGAGCAACTGCATTACCATAGAAAGTGGGTGCACCAATAGTAAACCATCCACCAGCGTTCCCTGTGAATTCTGGGTCTGTTGAAGAACACTGATGCCAAGAAGTCATAACTGTTTCATTAGCCTCATTTCTCTGAGTCCACAAAGATCCGGTTATCATCTTTGGAACAACTTCTACTCCAATGTTACGCCAATATTTAACGACCATCTCTGTCACAGGTGCCTGATAGGAGTTTACCTCAAAGTATTCTAGTGGTATACTAAGTTTCTTTCCATCTGGCCTTAATCTAAATCCATCTGGGCCACGCTTTAATCCCATTTCATCTAAGAGTTTGTTAGCGGTTCTTACATCATATTTTGCATAAGCCTCTAAAGCTCCAGGCACCATATATCTAGAATCTGGGAATAAAGATGCTTGATATGGCTCTGCATATCCAAAAAATATAGAAGATGATATAGCTTTACGATCTATCGCTAAAGACATAGCTTTTCTAAATCTTTCGTCATGAATAATCTTTGCAAGGACAGGGTCTTTATCATAGGTAAGATTAAAGAAAAACTGGACCCATGTACCTAAGTCACGTGTTGTGATCATTATTCTATATCCTCTATTCTTTGCATACTGCTTTAGTACCGGTATGTCACTAAACTTGAGGAATCCTCTCTCATAATCTACCTCTCCAGCTATAACTTTAGGTAGAACAAGCTTAGTTTCCTTTAACAAGTCATGATATACTCTATCTATATAAGGAAGCTGATTCCCTTGCGGATCTACTTTATAATAATAAGGATTTCTAACGTAAGAATACATAGTTGGAGTAAGCTTCTTTTCAGCTATCCATGGATAAAGCCCAGGAGCTCCTATATCCGGTTCATTATCCCAGGGTCTAGTTCCGGCAACCTTTCTGTTAAATAACTTCCACCACTCATCTTTACCATAACCTTCTTCTTTTAATACCTTTTCCAACTCGCTTTGTGGTGTATATTTAATATGGAATTGTTTTAGATAATGTTTAGGTAAGAGAAATAGGGTACTATAGTCACCAGCACTATGCCACATAGATAATCTCTCAATAAAGGTTCCGTAAGATTTAGGGAATTTTATCTTAAAAGTATATTTATCAACAATTTCTAATGCTGGTACCTCTCCACTCACTGTTAGGTCTGGAGGAAAAACCGGAGTAATCTGCTTATTTAGCAATACGTCTTCCCAAGTAAATAAAACGTCTTCAGTAGTAACTGCTACCCCATCAGACCATTTTAATCCTTCTCTTATCTTGAATGTGAATATTCTAGAATCAGAGCTAACATCAAAACTCTCTAGTATCTCTGGTATAAAGTTGTCCGATAGCATTGGATCTGCTGTTACAAATCTTTCTGTCATTACAAAGCTTAAATCAGCACGCCAAAGAACCTGAATAAGTTTCAAAGTTCCACCATACCTACCGATCTGTTTTTGGAAATATAGGGGCATAACCATAGGATTTTTAGGTAACCTTTGCTCAACTGGTGGAAGTTTTCCAGCTTTTACTAATTCAGCTAGCATTGGGGCTTCGTTGTACTTCTTCTGAGCAAATGAAATAGAGACAAAACCTAAAAATAGACTCATCAAAAGACTTACGACGAGTAAGCTTACTAATATTCTTCTCATAAACTTACACCTCCGCTTACAATTTTTGATTTTAAAACTCTCTAATAGACTACCCTTTCAGTGTAACTTGACGGAAATTTGCCTATTTTTATAGAAGGTCCCCTCTCTTACTTCCATTCTCATCCCCTTTCATTTTTATTTTAATAAGATTATACATATAAATTTGACCTTTTGCAAGTCCCCGATTAGGGCTGAAATTCGGACAGGAGTTCGGACATCCTATGTCTCTATGCTCACACCGGGTATATGAAAATACCCTACCAGGGCATCTTACATCAAAAATTTCTATAAATTTTTACCCCTGTATAAGACCCATAACCCTGCAAAATCT